>JAAFJE010000013.1 GCA_013298025.1 Cytophagales bacterium
ACTATCAAAGACCACACGCAGCCCTGAAAGGACTAACACCTTTTGCGTTTGAACAGTACATCAAAGAACTAAACAATGAAAACAAACCTAATTTACCGATTTGGACTTGTGATTATTCAAAAAACACCAACCCAAATCAAACTATTTTACAATTTTGATTACTTTAACTTGTTTAAAAATCAGGGCAACCTATTTTAGGCAAGGACATTCACTGACTCACAATTCACAACTCCCTAACTCACAATTGTGATTATTACGTATGGCTACCGCCTTGTGCCACAATACCAAAGTAGCTTTCGCTGCCTACTTGTCCACCTTTGACATTGACTTCTAAACCATTGATGGCATCATTCGACGAAATAGCCCTACAAAGTGGAGCACCAGCAAAAAGCGGATGAAGCATTTCGATGGCTTCAATGCCCAAAGCTCTGGCGGCATAACTAGAGGTATCGCCTCCGGCAATGAGTAGGCGTTTGAGGCGAGTAGCCTCAATAGTGGCTTTGGCTATCATGCCTAGTACGTAGCCTATCAAATGGGCAGGAATTGCTTCCCCTAGATTATGGTTAGTAGTAGGACTGCTGTGTATAATTACGCTTCTTCCTTTTTCAATACAAGCAATGGCTTGTTGAGCATAAGGCTGCCAATAGGCAAGTTCGTTGGTAAGCTGCTCTGTATCAAGTGAAATGCTTTCAAAACCATTGTCGCAAGCCCAAGCAATTTGTTGGCTTGTCACAGGAGAGCAACTGCCCGAAATTACCAGCAGGGTATCTACCGAGGTGCTTGTTTGCCAGGCTGTTGGCGGATTGAAAAGTCCCTGTTTTTGCCAATGATTACTCAAGGCTACTTCCACGCCCGAAGAACCGACCGAAAAGAAAGGTTTATGAGGTTCAATTTGTTGTTCCAAAAAGCCCCCAATATGCGTCAGATTATCTTCGTTTAAAGCATCTATAAAAACAATTTTATCTTGATTATCAAGGAGTTGTTTTAATTTATTTTGAAGAATATCTAAGGGTTGAGCAACCTGAAGAATATCCAATAAGCCAATAGACAAAGAAGTTTGTTTGCCTAAATGCAAACGTAAATCGGCTTCATTGGCGGGTGTAATGGGGTGCTTTTGCATAGACGGATGGCGGTCGAGGCGATACATTTCGCCTTGGCTGCCAATGCCCATGCGTGCAAAAAGATTACCAAATAAAACATACCTACCCAAGGCTGGTGCCGTGACCACAATTGGCACAAAGCGATGTTGAAAAACGGCTAATCCTATTTCGATGGCTACGCCAATATTGCCGATATGTGGAGCAGAATCGAAGGTCGAACAAACCTTGTAATGGATGTGCTTGACGGGCAATTGACAAAGTTGTGCAAAATCATTATTTAGTTGCTTTTGCATTTGTTCGGGCGACATCGCCCTGCTCATACCAGCTACTCCAAAGGCTTGTATATGAGGATATTTTTGTAAAATATCAAGTGTAGGTGGTTCAAAAAACAGTATGGTTTTGATGCCCGCTTCTTCCAAAAAAGCCAAAGCATCGGTCGAGCCAGTAAAGTCGTCTCCATAAAAAGCCAAGCAATAAGACGGGTTCATGTATGGATTAAAAGAAAGTTGATACGTTTGAATAAATGTTAAAACTTTTAGCTAAACTATTGATTTTCTAAAACCAATACCCAATCATTGCCTGCTTTGGTTTCGGCTGGTGGGTCGAATGTTTGCACGCCTTTTGTAGGAAATGTTCCAATCAATGTATAAGTACCATTACGAGGATTATACCAAGATACTTTAGCTTGATTACCAGTGAGATGACTCATTTTTATACTAAAAGTACGTCCTGTATAGGTATAAACAAAAGCATATTTTTTCCCTGCTGTTGCCAAGAGGTAATCATATTTTTTGCCTTGGTCTTGTATTAAAAATTGAGCAGGTTTGCGTTCAAAGAATGGTTTTGATAAAAGTAAATTTTTGAGGTATTGCATCTGAAAAGACCCTTGCGCTTTCATGCCTTCGTGCCAAAACTCTAATGGCCCAAACGAAGTTTCTTCTCCTTTTTGGCGGTGCATTTGCATAACGGCATTTTGTCCATAAGTATAACCAAACGCTCCTGCAAATACCGACCAATACCCGTAGCGGCGTACTTCGTCGGCTGTCCAACGGGGTTGTGTTTCGTCATGCAAACCATGAGGAATCCCTTCGTAAGACGGCTCGCCATCTATGACAGGCTTGGTAGGCGTTCGTTGGTAGTCGGCCTGAATATAACGCCAATTGTCTTCGCCATAATGCCATTGTTCATTTTTAGACGTATCTTGTGCATAGGTACGATGCCCCGATTGCACCATGTTGAAGTCGAGCCACGTTTGTTGGTGAAACCATTCGGAAGAAGAGGTGCGTCCACGAGGATGATAGGTCATGAGGTGTTTGGTATCAATTTGTCGGATAGTTTTACCAAATATTTGCCAAACTGCCAACCCTTCACTGCCTTTTATATCTCCTCCATTCAACCAAATGATATTGCTTTTGGTAAGAAATCTTTTGGCTAAAAATGTAGCATACACTTTGGCTCGTTCGGGCGTAACGGCTTTATTTTTGACATTCCCACCCCACATTGGTACAAAAGCAATATAGATTCCCCGTGCTGCTGCTTGGTCAATTACGTAGTCAATGTGGTCCCAAAAATCGTATTCTTGGGCAACTTCTGGACGATTGCCCGTGGTGGTAAGTGGTCGAGCAATGTTGTGGTTGACCAATGCCGAATCGCCATACAAATTGACAGCATTTAGGGTATGCAAGCCCATGACTTGAATCACATTGAAACCTTTTTGCCGACGGTCTTCTAGGTATTGTACGGCTTCTTCACGAGTGAGCTTGGTGAATAAAAGCCAGCCCGTATCGCCTAGCCAAAAGAAGGGTTTTCCATCGGTTGTACTAAGATAACGCTGATTAGGCGTTACTTTTAAGGAAGAAAGTTGGGCATAATTTGTCGAAAATATACCCAAGAAAAAGATGACGAATCCTATTTTTTTCAACATAATTTTATTGTTTTTGTAACCAAGCAATATTGGTTTCAGCACTTGGTACAGGAATGCTTATAGATTGACCTCCTTGGATTAAGGTATTGTTTATGAGTGCTTTACCATCTTTGGCATTTATCCAAGTAAGACTAAACGTGCCTTGCTCGTGACTTAAATCAAGTTGGATAGCCTTCTTTTGTTCTTGATAAACAAGATAAGCCTTGCCCGATGCGGCGAGTACATATTGCCCTGTTTCCGTATTGGCCAAAGGCATCATCTTCGCCACTTGTTGGTACAAAGCAGTAGGGAGGTTTGGAGGAATATTTGCCAGCGAACCTCCAGCCATCAGTACAGCCCAACCATGACTATCGAAGCCATCGGCATTGTAAGTAATGGCTTTGTCGGGATATTGCTTGCGGTATTCATATACAGCCCGATATACTTGTTCAAACGATGAGCGTTTGGGATTGAGCAAACGAGCGTGTTGTCTTGGAGCAAGGTTTTGTCCGCCTTTGGGTTCGTAGGTTTTACCATCGGCTTGATAATGCCAGTAGCGAATATCTACGAGGTCGATGATTTGCTTTCTGGTTTTATCGGCTAAAATGGCATCTTGTACATCTTTGGTGGTACTAAGGGCAACCAAGACGTTTTTACCTTTTTCTTTTTCCCAACGACTGATTACATCTAACCAAAACTGCACAAAATGCAACGGTCCCGTATATTCAGCACTGATTAATTGTATCACACTGCCATTATTGACAAAATTATCTAGGCATTGCCTGATGTATGCCTCATGAATTTGCCTTCTAATGGGATGTTGAATGTCATAGAATTGTTCAGCCATGAAAATCCGTTTGTCGCCAGCATAAGGCACAGGTTCGGGAAAGCCTGTTTGATTGACGTTATTGGCAGGTCGCCAAGGGAAATCGGCATAATGTGCTCCTGCTTCGATGATGTTGTGTTGGAAATAGTTTTGATGAAACAATACCAAGGCTTTTTGGTCGGCTAGGTTGGCAAATTGTTTCAACCGCAACCAATACCAGCGATTATACTGGGTCAAATCGTATTTACTTAGTCCATCCCAAGCACTTTCTTTGCCACTTCGGGCAAAAGGTAATTCATAAAATGGCGGCCACACCTCGCCATCCATGCGTCTGATTCTCTCGTGGTCGTCACGTCTTCTATCGTACCAAAGGCCATAATTATGGTCTAAAATACGAACATGATTGGCTTGCATCCAATCGGTTAGACTGTCGAGGTCGTCTGTAAGTCCCCAGCCTGTTTGGCCAGGCACAAAGCGTGTGATATGCGGTTTTGCCTGTGCCAAGGCATAAGGTCTGGCACTACCCGACCACCACGGAACTTCTTGGCGACGACCTGTTTGGATAGTTTTGTCACGGGTGAGCCATCCATTTACTACTTGCAAAGGTGCTTGTTTGGCAAGAGGCTTTTGGCTAGGCACTCCAATCTTATCAATACTTTTGACTGGTGCGGTGGTTGGCAAAGATGTTCTTTGAGAGGCTTCTAGGATATAACTTTGTAAGGTTGCAGCAGGGCTAACAGACGCTTGTGTGAGAGCCAACGCTACTTCTACTTTAGGGCTGCTCGATGCCTCTGTTTCGGTGGGCATCAAATACACACGGTTGTTTGGAAGCGTACCTAGTCTGTCGGCCAATTGGGCATAATACAAACTCCGAGGTTTGATATGTTCATTTGACATATCCCAATAGCCATCACCCGCAAACTGTGCCCACGTACCCAAAGCCCAGTTTTGTGCCGTAGGAGGTCGAAAACATTCTACTCTTGCGGCGGCACATTGCCAAAAAACACTGTTGGCGGCTGTCCAGCCCGCGCCTTGTCCATCTTGTCCTATATTGGCAAATCGCAAAGCATTGCCGTCTATGTTTACAATATCAAACAATACGCCCGAAGCCCAACTGTCGATAGCACCACTGTAGCTATAAGCTTGTGAAGCTTCGCATTGTACAAAAGCATTGGGTCCTGCGGCACAATACCCTACCGCAAAAGCATGATAGCTTTGTTCGGCATATAGGCGTTGGAAAAGTGTTTGTTGTCCTGTGGTAAAAAAGGTTAAACGGCGTTGTCCTCCTATTTCTGAAATAGGTTCGGTGGCAATACAATCTTCTACCGTAACTCTTTTGGCTGTCGCTTGCACAAATACTGCCGATGATGCAAAATGCTTAAACGATACTTGTCTTACCCAAGCATCTTGTACATTTTCGAGGCTAATGCCTATCCAACGGTGGTCTTCATCTTTGGGGTTTTGGGTATTATAAAGGGCAATTAACGAAAGGTTTTCAATACCTACTTGTTGTATGCGTCCGTTCCATTGATACGAAGCGACGCTACCACCGCCAAAATGGGCATCTAGTGCCGTAGTAATAGGGGCATCAATGCTGATGGTATTGCCTTGAATAGCTGTGATGGTTCTGTCCCAAAAAAGTTCTCGTTGATTGGGTTTCCATCCCAGTGCAGTGACTCCCCCCCCAAAATGATTTGTGCCTAACGTATCAATCCATGCTTGGGTTGAAGGGCGACGAATAATGATTTTATCACCTATGTTTAGGTTATGCTTGTCGGCTACCTCAAAGGTTTGGGCATTGACAGGCACATAACTAGATGTAATAGCAAAAGGTGTAGAAACTATGCGGTCATATTTTCCTTTTACATAAATGAATGTGTCACGGTTATCAAGCGACGCTACCAGCTTTGTCCCATTGTCTGCCATTCCTGCTCCTCTGAGAATTACACCTGAGTTACGCATAAAAAGACTTCCCTCTAGGTTGTAAGTTCCTTTTTCGAGTAATACTACGCCTCTGATACCTGTGGCATCGACTGGTAAGGTTGCTACGTAGTCTAGTGCTGCCTGAATGCGAGCGGTGGCGTCGCCTTTCTGGCATGGTACTATTACTTGTATCGTACCAATAGGCAAGGGCAATGCCCCTGCCATGTAGCCACAATAAGAAAAATCTGGCATACGATTGCCCTGCGTGTCGGGTGTATAAGCCAGTTTTCCTGTGGCATCAACATAGATGGGTGGCAAAGGTTTGCGTGGCTTTTGTTGAGCCATCGCAAACCCTGAAATGAATAAGAACGAAAGAAATGAAAGAAACTTTCTCGGCATGAGCTTTACACAAAAGTTATAATGGTTTTACCGTCTTAATATCAACTACGCTATTCAAAAACTCTTCTATATTGGTATAGCCATCTTTGTCACGGTCTTTGCTGGCATCTGTGGCATCTTTCGGATTCAAGCCATGACTTGTTTCCCAAGCATCGGGCATTCCATCGTTGTCACTGTCTTTGTAAGGCGTACCTTGATATATCGGATAGCCGCCCACTTGGTTGATGTCGGTGATGATGCCATTTTTGTAGGAATCAATAGGTAAACGACGGTGCTTAAATTGCGATGTAGGGAGTTGTACATCTTCTTTATAAGTAATCTTTCCTGTTTTAACTTGTGCAATGACACGGGTATCAACGGCATCTCTTTTAGGCAAGTTTGCTCCTGCATTGGTCAACACATAGCTATATGCTTTTTCTGTAGGTAAAATACTGAGCTTAGGCATAGGCAATGGTTTTGTCCAACGAATAGAGTCGAGGTATTGCCCAGCGTTAGGAAGGTTCTCTACTTGTACACCGCCATCCCAGTTGTTTTTAGTGATACGGTCGTTTCCTTCCATAATATTACCACTCACATACGCTCTTCCGAAGGTAAGATATTTGAGTTTACTTCTGCCTGATTCGGGTTTCAAAATACGGTAGCCAATCGGCGAATCTTTAGGCGTAAGTGGTCCAGGTTTAAAATAGTTATTGATAATATTGTACATTGCACGGTAGTCGCCTCCGTCAATAGAGCGGTGTACCCAGTTGAATACAACGTTGTTGGTAAAATTGAAAATGCCATACCAACCAATCGAAGGGTTACGCCCTGCGTTGTCGGCCCAAAGGTTGCGCATGAATGTACAATTTTCGCCTCCGAGGGTGCTACCAAATGCGTGGTTCCACGTGTCTAAAGCTTCGGAAAAAATAGAGTTTTGAATCGTAATATTAACCGTTGGAAGCTTATCTTCAATCTTGCCTGTGCTGTCGTTGTACATGTGGCGATACATCGACATATTTTCATCTAAACCCCAGCTTGCCGATACGTGGTCTATCATGATATTTCCAATAGGATTGCCTCCGATAGAATCATCTCTACGCCCAACATTGGTTTCTCCTCTTCTAAAACGCATATAGCGAACAACTACGTCGTGGGTATTAATCCATACCGATTCGCCAGCAATACATACACCGTCGCCGGGGGCGGTTTGCCCTGCAATGGTAATGTACGGTGCTCTGATGATAAGTGGTCGTTTCAAACGAATAATACCTGCTACATTAAATACAACAATTCTTGCTCCACCTTGCTCGCAGGCATCTCTGAATGAGCCTGGTCCGCTGTCTTCGAGGTTTGTTACAACAATTACTTTGCCACCACGACCGCCAAACGAAAATGCTCCACCGCCTTCTGCCCCTGGAAAAGCAGGGATTTCGGCTTGTGGTAAATCAATCGGGCGAGCCGCCCAAGGAATATAAGGTTTGCCATGTTTGGCATCATATTGAATAATGGGCCATGCTTTTTGCCAAGCAATATCAGATAATCTCCACGTTTCTTTTAATAATGAATCACTGGCTTTTTGAATATTTTCTGGAATGGTGGGGTATTGTCCTTTGGCGTTGAATTGTCCTGCCAACAAGCCTACTAAGACATACAAGGATAAAAGTATTTTTTTCATGTTATCAATAGAAGTACTTCAAAAATGTACCTTTTAAATGGATTTACTTGGGAATTGATTTTGATAAGTTCCTACAGTGAGTCAAAATTACGAGGATTCATAAAAGCCATGATATACAATTTTCTCAATAAATTATAGGATTTTGTCTTTGTACTATTTCAAGAATGATTTTGCTAAAACAAATCTAATCGAATCAAATGGGCTATTAGCCATGAAGATGTACAAGATAGGTCTTTATGCCTTTTTTGTAGTATATTAACAATGCTTGAAACCCTATAGAACCCCACAGTAAAATGATTTTTACGGCTATTCGTACACGCTTGCACAATAGGGTTATGGCTTGTGAGGTACTTTACATGACAAGGCAAAATGGTATAATCTTATGTGAAAATATTACAAAAAATAGGCAAAATAAGCCTGTACTTTTGTACCATAAGAATAGTGTTGGTGGTAAAGCTATTCTTTTTCTGTTTACTTCTTTTTGATAAACTATGCTTAAAAAGTATTTGTTGGCCTTTGCTTTATTGGCTGGTAGCCTATCATTGCAGGCACAATCGGCTGCCCGAATCGTGCAAGCCTTGCACAAAGATTGGCTTTTTTTTTTAGGAGACAACATACAGGCTTCTGCTGTTATATTTGATGATGCCCAATGGCGTAAACTAAACCTGCCGCACGATTGGAGTATAGAAGGTGTTTTTGCCGAAAACCACCTCACTACTACCCAAGGAGGTGCTTTGCCTACAGGAATTGCTTGGTATCGTAAGCATCTTACCGTACCGAAAGATTATGCAACAAAGAAAATCTATATCGAATTTGATGGTATTTATCGGGATAGCGAAGTCTGGATTAATGGGCATTCGGTCGGAAAACGCCCTTTCGGATATAATTCTTTTCGCTACGAACTCAGTCAATGGATTCGCTTTGGCGAAGATAATGTGATTGCCGTAAGAGTTGACAATAGCCAGCAGCCCAATTCTCGTTGGTATTCGGGTTCGGGTATTTATCGTTATGTACGCTTGGTTTGTACCAATGCTATTGCCGTTGACCACTGGGGAACGTTTGTTACAACGCCCAAAGTAAATGCCCAACAAGCCTTGGTTTCTGTACAAACCCGTTTGCATAATGCAAGTCGACAAGTCCAGCCTGTTGTCTTACGTTCTATTTTATACGATGCTCAAAATCAGGAGGTAAAACGTAGCGAAAGCCGTCTTTTGCTACCCGATACGGGTATTGTTGTTATGCAAAACATGACGGTTGTCAAACCTTCGTTATGGACTTTAGCCAAGCCTTCGCTGTATCGCCTAAAAACCGAAGTATGGCAAGCCGAGCAATTACTAGATGTATATGATACAACTGTTGGTATCAGAAGCTTTCGTTTTGATGCCCAAAAAGGTTTTATCCTCAACGAACAACCCACCAAAATTTTAGGCGTATGCAATCACCACGATTTAGGGGCATTAGGGGCTGCTGTCAATGTGCGTGCTATGGAACGCCAATTAACGCTTTTAAAACAAATGGGTTGCAATGCCATCAGGATGTCGCATAATCCGCCAGCTCCAGAACTATTGGATTTATGCGATAAAATGGGCTTTATTGTCATGGACGAAGCTTTTGATATGTGGAAAAAGAAAAAGTCTAAAAAAGATTATGGGCTTTTTTGGGAACAATGGCACCAACAAGACCTAGAGGCAATGGTCAAACGTGACCGTAATCACCCGTCGATTTTTGTATGGAGTATTGGCAATGAAATCAGGGAGCAATTTGATAGCACAGGAACAAGCATTGCAAAAGAGTTGGCTCAACTTGTAAGAAAATGGGACAATACACGGCCTATTATTTCGGCATTGACAGAGAATGAACCCAACAAAAACTTTATCTATCAATCCAAAGCCTTAGACTTATTGGGTTTTAATTACAAGCATGAAGATTACCCTTTGTTGCCCCAACGTTTTCCGCAACAAGTGCTCTTGGCAACAGAAACGGCATCGGCACTGGCTACTCGTGGACGTTACGATATGCCCAAAGATAGTATTCAATTATGGCCCAAAACAGCCAAAAGTCCTTTGGTAGAAGGAAATGCTGCCTTGGCCGTAACGGCGTATGATAATGTAGCCGCTTATTGGGGCACAACACACGAAGAATCATGGAAGGCGGTAAAAAAATCACCTTTTATAGCTGGCTTGTTTGTTTGGAGTGGGTTCGATTATTTAGGCGAACCGCATCCGTATCCTTGGCCTGCTCGTAGCTCTTATTTTGGCATTATTGATTTGGCAGGCTTTCCTAAAGATGTGTATTATATGTATCAAAGCGAATGGACAATACAGCCCGTACTTCATTTGTTACCGCATTGGAATTGGACTAAAGGACAAAGCGTAGATGTGTGGTGCTATTATAACGAAGCTGATGAAGTAGAATTATTTTTGAACGAGCAGTCGTTGGGTATTCGTAAAAAAGAAAAAGATGCCATCCACGTAGCATGGAAAGTGCCTTTTCAGGCAGGTACATTACAAGCTGTTTCGAGAAAAGCAGGACAAGTTGTGTTGCGTAAAACCATACAAACGGCAGGAAAAGCCTACCAAATTGTTTTGGAAGCAGACAGAAAAATCTTGAATGCCGATGGCGAAGATTTAGCCTTTGTTACCGTTAAAGTAACCGATGAACAAGGAAACCTTGTGCCAGAAGCCAATCATCTTATCAATTTTCAAGTAACAGGTGCAGCTACGTTGGCAGGAGTTGATAATGGTTATCAAGCAAGTATGGAATCGTTCAAAATGCCTTATCGTCATGCTTATAATGGTTTGTGTTTAGCCATTTTACGAACAACCGAACAAACGGGAACGATTCAGCTAACAGCAACTGCCGAAGGTTTATTACCCCAAACGCTTGTGTTGGAAAGTAAGAAGTAAAAGATTTAATCATCATTCCTCGCATTAAAGTTATTACCCATGTCGAAAAAACTGTTCGTTCTTGTTTTAACACTCTATGTTCCTTTGTTTGCAACAGCCCAAAGCAAGCATTTAGAGCAAATTTTCCCCATCAATCAACAACAAAGACAACAAGCCAAACCGTGGGTATTTTGGTATTGGATGCAAGGGGCTGTGTCTAAAGCAGGTATTACCGCCGATTTAGAAGCCATGAAAGAAGCGGGCATAGGAGGGGCGTATGTAATGCCTATCAAAGGACCCACCAATCCGCCTGCATTTCAGCCAAGTGTTAATCAGCTAACGCCTGAATGGTGGGATATGGTAAAGTTTTCGATGCAAGAAGCCAAGCGATTACATCTGACAATGGGAATGCACGTAAGTGATGGTTTTGCCTTGGCAGGTGGGCCTTGGATTACGCCTGCTTTATCTATGCAAAAAGTGGTGTTTAGCAAAACGAGTATCGAAGGAGGAAAAAATATTTCGGCAGTATTACCTCAGCCTACAAGTAAAGAAAATTATTACCAAGATATTGCCGTTTTGGCTTATCCAAGTCCTGTGCATTGGCAAGCCTCAACTCGTACTATTACACCTATGATAACCACTAGCAAAACCAACCTCGACGCACAAGCATTGGTGAAAGAAGGAAATAAAACCAGTTTTAAAACAGATGATAGTACATGGATTCAATACAGTTTTGAAAAACCTTTTACTTGCAGAACCATCGAAATAAAAACAGGCGGCAATAATTATCAAGCACATCGCTTGTGGGTACAAGCCAGTGACGATGGCATTCATTTTCGGAATATTACCCGTTTAATTCCTCCCCGACATGGCTGGCAAGACACCGATGCCGATGTAACCCATACGATTCCAGCTACAACAGCCCCTTATTTTAGGTTGGTATATGATAAAAAAGGCTCTGAACCTGGTGCCGAAGATTTAGACGCAGCCAAATGGAAACAAAGTTTGAAGTTGTTCAATGTACACCTTTCTTCCGAACCTCATATTCAGCATTATGAAAGCAAAACAGGGGAAATTTGGCGGATTAGTCCACAAAGCGATTCCTTGCAATTGCCTGATAGCCTGTGTATTTCTTTAGAAAAAGTCATAGATATTTCTGCCTTTGTCGATAAAACAGGTCGTTTGCAATGGAAAGCCCCACAAGGCAACTGGACAATTGTACGCATAGGGCATACTTCTACAGGGCATACCAATGCTACAGGTGGCGGAGCAAAAGGGCTTGAATGCGATAAGTTTAATCCCGAAGCTGTGAAGTTACAATTTGAACATTGGTTTGGCGAAGCCCAACGCCAATTGGGAGAAACCTTGAGCAATGAAGTATTAAAGGTTTTCCATGTCGATAGTTGGGAATGTGGAAGCCAGAACTGGACACCGCTTTTTGAAACATGGTTCAAAACCAAAAGAGGCTATGATTTACGACCGTATTTGTTGCTACTCACGGGTGTACCTGTAGAAAACCGCCATGCAACCGAGCAAGTATTGTACGATATGCGTCAAACCATCGCCGAATTGGTTGTAGAACAATTTTATGGTACACTTGCTGCCATTACCAAAGCCAAAGGACTACAATTTTCGGCTGAAAGTATTGCTCCTACAATGGTGAGCGACGGACTGGCTCATTATCGTTTGGTCGATTTGCCTATGGGTGAGTTTTGGTTGAACAGTCCAACACACGATAAGCCCAACGATATGCTTGATGCCATTGCGGCGGCTCATATTTATGGTAAAAATGTGGTACAAGCAGAAAGTTTTACAACCGTTAGGATGATGTGGAACGAACATCCAGCCATGCTCAAACCGCTGCAAGACCGCAACTATGCCCTAGGCATCAACAAATTGGTTTACCATGTTTTTACCCATAATCCTTGGCTTGACCGACAACCCGGTATGACCCTCGATGGCGTTGGCTTGTATTTCCAGCGTGACCAAACTTGGTGGAAACCAGCCAAAGCATGGGTACAATATGCCGAACGTTGTCAATGGTTATTACAACAAGGGCATCCTGTAGCCGATATAGCTGTATTTACAGGTGACGATATTCCAAGAAGAGCCTTGTTGCCTGAAAAATTGCTAGGTACATTAGATGGTTTATTGGGAAAAGCCAAAGTAGCAGCAGAACAAAAACGATTGGCAAACGAAGGACTTCCGATGCGACAAATGCCTGTGGGTGTAACCAACGCCGCCAATATAACCGACCCTGCTCAGTGGGTCAATGCCCTGCACGGTTATCAATATGATTCTTTTACAGCAGATGCCCTTTGGTCGCTTGCTAAAAATAAAGGCAAACAGGTGCAGTTTGCATCAACCAATGCTTATGGTTTGATGGTGGTGTCGGGAACGTCGGCGAGTAATCCTAATGCCTCAGCGATTCATCCTGCTACGGTGCGTACTTTGTGGAAATTAGTCAATAATGGTGCTACAGTATTGTTGGCAGCAAAACCACAGCATTCATTTACCCATATAACAGATAAAAAATTTAAGTATTATTTAGCACAATTATGGGATGGAAAATACGAAAAAAGGCAGACTGATTCGGCGGTTGTATTTGTCAAAAAATTAGGTAAAGGTCTGGTTGTCAAAGCTCCTTATTTGGCTTCTTCATTAAGTACTTTGGGTATTGAACCCGATTTTATGGCTAGGGATACAGCTAAACAAGAAGCTGCAAACATTGCTTGGACACACCGAAAAACCGCAACAAAAGACCTATACTTTATAGCAAACCAAGAAGCATATAGTAGAAAATTGCAAGTTTCTTTACGCATCAATGCACCCAATGTACAACTGTATGATGCCGTAACCGACGAACTCATGCCTGTAAATGCTATCGTGAAGAAAGGACGTACCGAACTAGAACTCAACTTGCCAGCGTTTGCATCGGTATTTGTGATAGCCTCGAAGACCTTATCAAAGAAAAGTGCAATGGGCGTATGGCAAACCGAACAAGAGCTACAACAACCTTGGCAAGTAAGTTTCGATACTACTCGCAGAGGCCCTGTAAAGGTCCAAACATTTGCTATGGGACAAGATTGGCGTTTGCATAGCGATACGTTGATTAAATACTATGCTGGTACAGCCACTTATCAGATGACACTTTCTTTTGAGAAAACAGTACAAAAAAATAAACGTTATTTCCTCTACACTGGCGAAGTTGCCAATATGGCCCATGTAAAGCTTAATGGAAAAGATTGTGGTATAACATGGACAGCCCCGTATAGGGTTGATATTACAGAAGCCTTACAACAAGGCAAAAATAACTTGGTAATAGAAGTAAGTAATACGTGGGCGAATCGTTTGATAGGCGACCACCGTTTGCCCGAAGCACAACGATTCAGTTTTACAACAGCCCCTTATCGACTAGAAGGACGTAACTTAGAACCATCTGGACTACTTGGTAAAACACTCCTGATTCAAAGCTATACCAAGCCTTGATGAGGAATAAAACTACCTGTTTAAAAAGTTAAACATGGCATCCAAAAATTTGACCTATATGTTCAACTGTTTGAACATGATACTTCCATTATATGTATATGCTATAAATCTTTTGCCTCTAATATGCGTACTGAACTTTTGCTAAGACTGCTATAGGCTGTTAGTTTTTTAGTCAAAAATAAATATATTTGTTTATAAGATTTATTATACAGACTTAATAGACTGTCAAAAGGCAAAACAATGACTAAGATTATTATTATACCGGGCTTGGGTAATTCTGGAACGCAACATTGGCAAAGTTATTGGCATCAACATATTGTAGATAGTGTAAGAGTAGCACAACAAGAATGGGAAACGCCTATGTTGTCTGATTGGTTAATTACCTTAGATGAATGTATCAAGGCACATGCACCTGTGGTATTGGTAGCCCATAGTTTGGCTGTTTCGTTGGTAGCACATTGGGCAGCTAAGTACGATACGGGTTTAGTAAAAGCAGCTTTATTGGTTGCTCCTGCTGATGTAGATTCGCCAGAACATACGCCCGATGTTGTAAGAAATTTTGCACCAATGCCTTTAGCACCTTTACCTTTTCCATCTATGGTTATAGCAAGTGAAAACGACCCTTTTATCAGTCTTGAAAGAGCAATTTTTTTTGCTAATCACTGGAAAAGTACATGGGTTAATGTAGGAGCAAAAGGTCATATCAATGCACAGTCGGATTTAGGTTTATGGGAAGAAGGACTAACGTTGTTGCAGCAATTAATCGCTAATCTATCATAAAGAATGACTCCCAATGTATATGTTTTTAGTGGATTAGGTGCTGATGAAAGGGTTTTTCAAAAGATAAATTTTGGAGAGCATACACCGTGCTTTATACAATGGATAGAACCCTTACATAATGAGTCCATTGCCTCTTATGCTCAAAGGCTCTTAGTACAAATACAGGATGAAAAACCAATTTTAATAGGACTTTCGTTTGGAGGGGTAATGGCTGTAGAGGTCGCAAAGTTGCTAGATTATGAGAAAGTTATATTGATTTCGTCTGTTAAGACTTGTCGAGAATTGCCTTTGTATTATCGCTGGATTGGAGTATTAAATTTACATAAGCTTGTTCCTACATCGTTATTAAAAAAGCAGACTTGGTTTACCAACTACTTTTTTGGTGTAGAAAATAATACCGACGAGCAATTATTAGGACAAATCCTCAACGACACTTCTATTACTTTTCTCAGGTGGGCTATTGATGCTTTAGTTTCTTGGCAACATTATGCTGTTTTACCTCGCTGTTATCACATTCATGGAACAACAGATTGGTTACTACCTGTTCGTTTTGTCACAGCCAATTGTTCGTTAAAAAACGGAGGGCATTTGATGGTTTTAAACAAAGCCGAAGCTGTTAGTCGCTATATAATAAAAACAATTCGTTTATGAATAGCAAAAAAACGGCACAACCTATTTGGGTTGTGCCGTTTTGTGACCTACGGTTGATACCTAGAAATTCAAATTGATTTTTGCATAGTAGAATGCACCATTAAATCCAAATTGTTGTCCACCTGTAGTACCCCAAGGTGTTGTACCTGTTTGGTTGTTTACGGCAGCCAATTGGTCAGGATACACATCAAAAATATTGTTTGAACCCAACGTTAAGTTTGTTGCCTTATTCAACATGATATTAAGAGAGAAATCTGTTGTTGTTTTAGGCGAAAACACTTGGTCTCTACTTCCTGTAGCACTGTTGAGGTTACTTTGTGTGGTAAAGAAAGTATATTCACCAAAACGAGTCATTACTACTGTTGGCGTAAATCTACCGTAAGTATAGCCTGCTAAGAATACAAACTTATTTTGTGGTGTTCCCGACTCGTAACGACCACGTTGCTGACGGTCGAAGAAAATTCTTTCAGATAAATACTGACGTACTTCGTCGGAAGCACTGGTGGTTAAGCCAGAAGGTACGTGTACTGCCTGTACTTCTGTATGCGTAAAGTTGCCTGATAAAGACAAGTTTAATGTTCCTGTGCCTACACGATTGCGGTAAGCCAATACGATGTCTAAACCTCTGGTGCGTGTGTCAATGGCGTTAGCAAAAAACTGTGCAGCATTTACGTCTGGATAATTAACCAACAAACTTTTTACCAATTGTGCTGCTCCTTTTACGATTGGGTCACTGCTGTTGATGGAGTTAAAGTCGAAAGTACCTGTAAGAGCAATACGATTTTTAATATCTATTTGGTAAGCATCGATGGTTGCTGTAAAATGTTTTGCTAAACGGCTGGTAATACCCAAACTGTAGTTAGTTGACGTTTCAGGTTTTAGGAGAGGAATACCAAACGCTTTGGTTACGTTGTTGTCATTATTAGAAACTAAAGATAGAATCAAGCTACCATCGGCTTGAGGAATCGACGTAGTGGCAGAATAGTATTTTTGCGATAAAGAAGGAGCTCTAAAGCCTGTACTTACAGCCCCTCTGAGCGATAAGTTTTGTAAGAAACCAGTACCACTTTCAACCAATTTTGCCAAACCTGATGTTTTCCACGTTAATTGGTCGCCAAAGTCGCTGTATTTTTCATAACGCAAAGCACCTGTTAGAAGTAAACGATTAGAAACTTCTGCTTCTACATCACCATATAAGCCAATGCTATGACGGAACTGGTTTTGTTCGTCTGAGGGTTGATAACCTGGAAATACTTGAGCACCAGCAGGACGAGCTGCTTTAGTTTTTCCTCCAACCGTAGTTACATAAGTTGTATCGCCATAGTTTTTATAAGATTTTTCTTCTCCAGCAATGATTTGATAGTTTTCTAAACGATATTCTGCTCCAAAAGCTACGTTATAAGCCTTAATGGCTGTGCTTTCAAAGCGACGGGTAAGTCCTAGGTTGGTTGTATTTTGTTTAAATACCAATGCACCACTGTAAAATTTAGTAGGACTCGACGTTCCCATTGAAGCATTGATAGTATTTTGAATGGTATAATCAATGCGGTTATTACCTGTAGTGTTGCTAAAGTCGATGTCCCAGCCATTGGTTTTACCTTTGATACCTACCGTAAACGACCCGTCAATTAAGCGTGCCACGTTTTCGCCCAAGAAGCCATTAGGGTAAATTGTGGGGAAGTAACGGCTCGAAATACTATTGATGGTAGTCGTACCATTAGGGAAACGATAAGAGTTGTTGGGGTTTACGCTGTATTTAGACGACATACCTCCGAAGGCATATAAATCAAGTGTTGGACTCAATGGAATAGAAGCGTTGACAAACAAACTAGCGTTGTCTTGTTGGCCATTACCACTTCGGCTCGATGCGGTGCGGTCAACCGATTGCTCTTTGGCATCTATAGTAGCCACATCTGTGCCAGTAGCATACGGAAACCAATACAAACGGGCTTTCGTAAGGCGGTTGTTGTATTCAAAAAAGCCTGAACGATTGGTTGCTTCACGGTTATTGATTTGTCCTGAAATGTTTAAAAAGCCTTTTTCTCCAATTTTAAAACCATAGTTTACACCCGTCAATAACGTAAAGCCATCTCTTCTTTTATAATTACGAGGATTAGTGTCGTCGGTTGTGGTATAGCTTGTGTTGTAACCACCAGCCGTCATTGAAATCTGTCCTTGATTTACACTTGATTTTAACACAACGTTCACAACGCCTGCAATGGCATCAGAGCCATACTGTGCTGCCGCACCATCACGCAATACTTCTATTCTTTCAATAGCCGAAACAGGAATGGCATCGAGGTCGGTAGAAGCTGCTCCCTGTGACGGTGTACCCAATACGTTTACCAAAGCACTGGCATGTCGGCGTTTGCCATTCACCAAAATGAGTGTTTGGTCGGGTGCAACACCACGCAAGGCTAATGGGTTGATGTGGGCTGTACCATCGCCACCTGTTTGTCTATTAGAGTTGACAGACGGAGCAATGAAACTTAAAATTTGGGACAAATCGGTACGACCTGTTGCCATAATCTCTTTACTGGTAATAACATCGACAGGTACAGGCGTTTCGATATTGGTACGAGCTTGGTTAGAGCGAGAACCAATAACCACCACTTCGCCTAAATCCTTCCCATCAAGTTGTAGGGGGATGTCGATGCTTGTTTGATTGCCAACTTTGATTTGTTGTGTAGCAAAGCCAATAAATGAAATCACTAGGATGTCGTTGGGTTGTGCTGTAATAGTAAAACGGCCATCAGCATTAGCAGTTGTACCCTTTTGTGTTCCTTTAATGATAACAGAAGCTCCTACTAATGGCGTGTTATCTTTGGCATCCGTAATTTTACCTACAATACTGTGTTGTTGAGCCAAGCTAGTTGTAATAGAGAGGAATAATACCGAGAATAGCAGTACGATTTGTTTCATAATGTTGTTGATTAAGTTAAGTAAATAAAAGCGGTAAAAAGAAGAGTTTTCGTTGTTTAGCACAATTTGAAAATATAAAAAAAACTCAATAAATCATTGTTTTTCAGTAATTTATTTTCAAAATAAATTTTTTTAAAAATTGTTTTTGTACAATTATTTGAAATTTTTTGATAAATTTTAGAGATACTCTATTATCAACCAAAATAAAGGAAGTATTAAGCTGCCATAAACTGTATAAAAACAACCCTCGCAAAAGGCTATTCTGAGTTAGTCGTTGTGATAAGTTGCTGTATAAAACTTCCCATTTTGAGGTCGTTTCTAGGAAGATTTTTATGATAGTGTTATTAAGTAGTTGATAATTAATTAAGTATTGTTACTTTGAGTATTTTATACATTGTACAGAGACGTTATATTAAGTGTTTTAGGCTTTTTAGTGTATGTGGCATGCTGTATTGCTAATGTTATGATGTACAGTGTTTGTAAAATGATGATAAAAACCCATCAACAGTAATAGTTTGAGTGGTTTGGTAACGTTGCCGGCAACGTTTGCATAAAAAAAAGAAAAACTTTACTTGTTCGCTTCGTATGATTGTGACAATTTCGGGACATCAAACGCAAGTTTAGGTGCTTGCGGTTTGAGGCTCTCCCATAGCAATATATCATCTCCGTATCAAATAAAAGTGCTGGCAGTGTTCTGCCTCAAACTTTTATGGCCTTTTTTTAAGCTACCTTATCATATTGAATAAATTATAGCTAAATCGTTAAATTAAATTGTATTATTCATGAAATGCACACTTGTAGGGTGGGTAGCCACTGGCTTGGCTTTATCTACTTTTTCGCTCAAGGCACAAAAAGCCTCCGTTTATACTTGGGACAACCTGCCCAAGGTGGTTCAGCCTTCCTTTAAGAAAGATACCATCAATATTCTTACTAAAGGAGCTAAACCCGATGGTATTACGCTCAATACTAAAATTATCAACGAGGCTATTGTAGCTTGTAGCAAAAAAGGCGGTGGCGTTGTGCTTGTTCCCAAGGGGCTTTGGCTGACGGGGCCTATTGTTTTACAAAGTAATGTAAACTTGCATTTGCAACAAGCCGCTACGTTGTTGTTTACAACCGACAAATCGCAGTATGCTTTGGTCGAAGGAAGCTACGAAGGAAAAAGTGCTGCACGCAACCAGTCGCCTATTTCGGCTAAAGGTGTTGAAAATGTAGCAATTACAGGAAAAGGGATTGTCGATGGCAATGGCGATGTTTGGCGTGCCGTTAATAAATCGCAGTTGACCGAAGGCCAATGGAAAGAAAAATTAGCTTCGGGAGGTGTATTGAAAGACGATGGCAAAACGTGGTATCCAAGCGAGCAGTTTAAAAAAGCCAGCGTAGAAGGCAAAAGTATGTTGCTTATCAATGGCAAAAAGCCCGAAGATTTTGCTGATATGAAAGACTTCCTTCGCCCTAATTTGGTCGTAATTAGTCAATGTAAAAATGTATTGCTCGAAGGGGTCACTTTCCAAAATTCGCCTGCTTGGTGCTTGCATCCACTCATGTCGGAAAATGTAACTTTTAGAAACCTAACAGTCAAAAACCCAGAATATGCCCACAATGGCGATGGCATGGATATTGAGTCGTGCAAAAACTTCTTGGTAGAAGGTTGTACGCTCGATGTGGGCGACGATGCCATTTGTATTAAGTCGGGTAAAGATGAGGAAGGACGCAAAAGAGGTATGCCAACAGAAAATGGCGTAATTCGCAATAATGTGGTGTATAATGGTCACGGTGGTTTTGTGGTAGGAAGTGAAATGAGTGGGGGAGCTCGCAATATTTTTGTGTATGATTGTACTTTTATGGGAACCGATAAAGGTCTTCGTTTCAAATCGGTACGTGGGCGTGGGGGTGTTGTTGAAAATATTTATGCAAAAAATATTTATATGAAAGATATAGCACAAGAGGCGATTTTCTTTGATATGTACTATTTTGTAAAATTTGCTACAGATACCCCAAGAGATGAGCGTCCGGTAGTGAATGAAGGTACGCCCGTTTTTAGAAATATGAAATTTGAAAATATCGTTTGTCAAGGTGCTGAAAAAGGGATTTTTATTCGTGGCTTGCCCGAAATGCCTATCCAAAACATTACGATTGAAAACGCTACTTTACAAGCCGAAGTGGGGGTTGAACTCACCGACGTTTCGGTAGTAAATTTGAAAAATGTGCATCTGCATGCTGCCAAAACCGATCCCGTGATTGACGTAAACAATAGCCAGTCGTTGGTATTTGATGGCATTACGTTGGGAAATCCTGCGAAAAAATTCTTCTCTTTTACGGGCGAGCGTAGCCAAAATATCCAAATTCTACATACTAAATTGAGCCAAGCCCAACAAAAGGCTGAATGGAAAAATGGAGCAAAAGAATTTGCTATTGCAGAATAACATAGGTTGACTTTGACAAAGTATTGGCTTTGTCAAAGTCTTTCTTTCGGCACGTTTTTTACAAAACATCATCACTTTTTATCATGAAAAAAATAGGGATTATCCTGCTTTTATTGGTGGGATTGGTGGATGCTTTTGCCCAAAATACGGCAAAATATCCTGTTAAATTTACTGTAGCTCAAGATGGTACAGGCGATTTTAAGACGATTCAAGAAGCGATTATGGCTTTTCGTGACCATTCGCAAGAGCGGGTTGTCTTGTTTATCAAAAATGGTACGTATCACGAAAAAATAGTGATTCCTGCCAATAAACCAAACTTGCATTTGGTCGGCGAAAGTCGTGCAGGTGTAGTCATTACCAATGCCGATTATTCAGGAAAATCGTACCTCAACAACCAAAAAGATGCCGTGGGTAAAACGCAGTTTAGTACCTACAATTCTTATACATTTTTGGTTGATGCCCCGGACATTATCATCGAAAACCTTACCATTCAAAATGCTTCGGGGCGTGTCGGACAAGCGGTGGCGTTGCATGTAGAAGGTGATAGGTTTGTATGTAAAAACTGTTTGATTTTAGGTAATCAAGACACCTTGTATGCCGCAAAAGAAGGCAGTCGCCAGTATTATGTGCATTGTCAAATAGAAGGTACAGTCGATTTTTTATTTGGTAAAGCCATCGCTGTGTTTCAATCTTGTGTGCTCAAAAGTTTGTCTGATTCCTATGTTACTGCCGTTGCAACGCCAGCATATCAGCCGTATGGATTTGTATTTTTCGATTGCAAATTGGTAGCTGATTCTTCTGCCAAAAAAGTGTATTTAGGGCGACCTTGGCGACCATATTGCAAAACGGTATTTATTCGTACCGACATGGGTGGTCATATTTTACCTGTTGGTTGGCATAATTGGGGAAATCCTGAGAATGAAAAAACGGTTTTATATGCCGAATACCAATCCACTGGCACAGGAGCAAATCCTTCAAAAAGAGCTACTTGGAGCAAACAGTTGAAGAAAAAAGAGTTGTCGGCTTATACTTTAGCGAAAATTTTTGGAACAAAAGAAAACCTGCCTACTTGGTGGGAATAAATGATGAATTTAGTGTAAGGTTGTAAATCATTATTTTAGTTTACAACCTTATAAATATTACCAAACAATATCCTTTTCTCTGGCTTTAGGTATGACAATCAACGATTGTACTTGCCCATTTTTCCAATCTAATTCTACCGTCGTTTGCATAGGGGCAAAGAGTTTAAAATGTACGTTTTTACTTTTATCCCAAGCAGGAAGTAAATAAATTTTTTCTCCTACTGTTTGCATCAACATTTCTTGCAAACCAATCATGCCAGAACCGCCCCAATTGTGGTCGGGTGTCCAGTCGTAGCCAGGTCCCCAAAAGGTCGGAAATCGCCGTGGCGCATCTTGTAATTTGAGGCTGGTAAGTCGAAAAGCTTCGGCTGTCAGTCCTAAGCGAGCCGCAAAAATATTGTCTTGTTTCCAGCCAATATGACTTCTAAACTTGAGTGCGTCTGTATCTAATTGGTACGTCTGAATGGCGGTATCGAGTCCTGCTTTGCCAATCCCATACATTCCCCACGGAAAAACAGGGTAAAGCTGAGGCGACTCTACGTTGTTGATGCGTTCCCACAGGTAGGCTGGAGCAATGGTTGTTTTTCCACCAAAACTTCTAAACCGAATCGGCGGAATGCGTTGGAGCATGGCTTCCCAACTGGCTTTTTTGTCGGGTTGTATATATTTCGAGCCAAGTAAGGTTTGCAAAACGGTTTGTAAAGAGGCTATGGTTGAGGTTGAATTATACGCCATTTTATAGGTTTCTGCTCCTGAGCTTGGAAACAAAATCAACTGCTTATTGGCATCTAAAGCCTTGCTTCCTCGTTTCTTGGCTAAATACTGATAATGTTCGTTAAAAAATTGTAAACAGCTTTCTATCAATGGTATATAAGCACTGATGTCTTTTCCTTGGTAGCGTTCTGTTTCTAAAATCATTTGGCAAAATTCCAAAACGGTGTCCCATTCGTATTCGAGCCAAGCGTTGTATTCAAGTCCTTTGTCGAAGCCTACAGGTCGTTTCCAACCATATTCGGCAGGATTGGGCAAGCCAAAATTTTCGAGTTGTTCGGTAAAACACGCTCCTTTGTGTTGCCAGTAAGTAGATGTCCTGAGTTCGGCATTTTGGAGTAAACGAAGGTAGAAATCAAATTGCGGCTTCATCATATCAATATCTCCACTTTTGAGCATAGGCCAATACACCAACCTTTGGTTTTGTGCGGTGTGCGTACCGCCGCCCCAGTTTCTGAAATCGGGCGTAAATTTGAGTGTTGAGTCGGTCAAGGAAGCATCGACGGTAAACAAACCACCATTAAATTTAGTCGGATATGTTCCTGTGGCATTGCAAGCCAATTGATAACGGAATAGCTGATAATTGCGTGCCATAAACCAATGTGGCGTGCCTTGCGGAAAACTGATAAAGCTTTTTTCCCAAAAACGATGCCACCAATCTTGGGTAGCTTGGACATCTTTGGTCGGGTCTAATTGGGCGATGCTTTTGTACAATCCAGCAAGCCATTCGGTATAATTCGGAACAGTTTGTGTATGCAACACAAGGGTCAATTCATGTTGTTTTTGGACTTTTTTGCTGTGTAAAATCCAAGCTTTGTAATCGGTATCAAGGTATTTGCCTGTTTGCGTACCTGTCATTTGCCAAGCATTACCCAAAATTACACCGCCAAAACTCAGGTTTTTAAGTGGATTATACAAAAGATGCTTAACGCTATCTAGTCCTTGTTGGTGTACGGTTACGTCAAAAACAGAAGGGCGATCTTGGTTTTCATGACAAAAAACCAAGCCTTTGTTTTGCCAACTGATAGTATCTGCCAAGGTTTTTACAATGCCTTGGGGTGCCCATTTGTAGGAATTGGCATTGTTTTCTTTTCCTTTGGTAATGCGGTCTTGGTAACGCCAACTTTCATAACGACTTTCCACCGCTACCGCCTGATTTGCCTCGACATTGACATGAATCACAGGTTTAAAAACGTCCACCCAAAGTGTTATTTTTGCTTGTAATGTCCCTTTTTTGCCATGAATGACAACACTTCCTTCTTTTAAATGCAAACTTTGTTGAAAAAAATCACCTTTATCGAATGGATTGGGCGAAAGTTTTACCCGAACTCTACCCAGTTTTAATAAGGTATTGTTATGGTCGAAAGTGCCACTGCGGGCTATGTAAAAAAGCATATCGCCATTTTCTACCCATACATTCAAGCCAATATCGCCACCGCCACAAGGCATCGATCCGCCTGCATTTTTGCTTGGACTTTGCCATGTAAGGTCATAAACTGATACATCGTGACCAGCAGGATTTTGTCCCAACAAAAGGTGGTTGAGAGAAAGGCAAAGCCATAAAAGAAAAGATTTTTTCATAGAAAGATTTAGCTCAAATACGGTTATTTGTTGCTGTTAAAACCCGTATCCTGCCAAAAATACTCAAAATAGCCCACAATGTTTTTAAAATCAGTACAATATTATCATTTTACAAATCCCTATCATGCTCTATCGTTTTTGATAAAATATTCATTAATACCTGTATTGTAGAAAAGAAATTAGCCTAGTTCCAAGATTTTATTGGGAATAGTAAAGGTAAAATGGTATAATACTTTGAGAAAATGGTACAAAAAAAAACTTATGTAAGCTAGTACCTTTGTTAAGCTAATGATAAGATTTTATACTATTTAAACCATCATCATGTTGAAAGTTGTCTTCCACTATCTTTGCTTAGGGCTTTGTATGCTCGCTGTCAAGCCTTTAGTTGCACAAGATAAAGCACTTACCAATACGCAAAAAAGCAAATTTTCTCTCCTCAAAAGTGTCGATATGGGAGCAGTAGCTTGGACCAAAGGCTTTTGGGCGAATCGTTTTGAGGTTTGTCAAAAAACAATGGTACCAACCCTTTGGGAGCGTTATACCGATACCGTTGCTTGTCATGCTTTTCACAATTTTGAAGTAGCCGCAGGGTTGAAAAAAGGCCGATTCCGAGGCCCTTCTTTTCATGATGGCGATTTCTACAAAACATTGGAAGCCCTTGCCAGTATGTACGCCAGCACCAAAGACCCACAATTGGACAAGCTCATGGACAAAGCCATTGCGGTGATTGCTCAGGCTCAAATGCCCGATGGCTATATTTATACAAAATCTATCATCGAGCAAAAAAACACAGGCAAGCCCAAAATGTTTGATGATAAATTGAGCTTTGAGGCGTATAATTTTGGCCATTTGATGACAGCCGCTTGTGTGCATTATCGTGCTACAGGCAAAACTTCGTTGCTTACCATTGCCAAAAAAGCTACCGATTTTTTGATTGGTTTTTATAATACCGCAACGCCCGAACAAGCCCGCAACGCCATTTGTCCTTCGCATTACATGGGTATTGTAGAAATGTATCGTACCACAGGCGAAGCCAAATATTTAACCCTTGTGAATAAACTTATCACGATTCGGGGCGAAAGTGAAGGAACAGACGATAATTCTGACCGTGTGCCATTTCGTCAGATGCGAAAAGTGATTGGTCATGCTGTGAGGGCTAATTACTTGTTTGCAGGTGTAGCCGACGTATTTGCCGAAACGGGCGATACTACCTTGCTCAAGCCACTTCACACACTTTGGGACGATGTAGTTAATCACAAAATGTATGTTACAGGTGCTTGTGGAGCGTTGTACGATGGCGTTTCGCCAGATGGTACGGCTTATAAGCCCGATACCGTACAAAAAATTCACCAAGCTTATGGTAAAGCCTACCAATTGCCTAATCATTCGGCACACAACGAAACGTGTGCCAATATTGGTAATTTGCTCTGGAATTGGCGTATGCTTCAACTCACGGGCGAGGCAAAATATGCCGATGTGATGGAATTGGCTTTGTACAACAGCATTTTGTCGGGTATCAATCTCGAAGGAAACAAGTTCTTTTATACCAATCCGTTGGCGGCTTCCGACGCATTTCCATACCAATTGCGTTGGTTTGGTGGTCGTCAGGCGTATATTAGCAAATCTAACTGTTGTCCGCCCAACGTTGTTCGTACCATTGCCGAGGTGAGCAATTATGTGTATAGTTTTGCCAATAATGGTATTTATGTGCATTTGTATGGGGGCAATACGCTGTCAACACAAACACCCGACGGACAAAAAATTTCACTCGAACAAATCACAGATTATCCTTGGAATGGACTTATTCGTTTGAAAATCAAAGAGATTACGAGTAAATCTTACAACTTTTATTTGCGTATTCCAGCTTGGGCAGATGGGGCTGAAGTGTGGATTAATGGGAAAAAACAAAACCTAGCGGTGCAAGCAGGTACATACCTAGCGTTACAAAAAAATTGGCAATCAGGCGATGAAATTCAATTGCGTTTACCGATGGAGGTGCAATTACTCGAATCGAATCCTTTGGTAGAAGAAACCCGGAACCAAGTTGCTGTCAAACGTGGGCCACTTGTGTATTGTTTAGAATCTACCGATTTATCCACAGCACAAAAAGTAGCTCAAATCAGTATTCCTGTGGCAAGCCAATGGACGACCAAAACGCAGAAAATTGTAAATGCCGATGTTGTGATGCTCGAAACGCAAGCCAAAACCTTTGCCCCTCAAACATGGATCACGCTGTATAAACCTGTACAAAAACAAGCACAAACAACCAAAATTACCTTAGTTCCTTATTTCGCTTGGGCCAATCGTGGGCATTCTGAAATGAGCGTTTGGTTGCCTTTAAGTCGATAATTTTTAAATACATTTTTATGGAAAGAATTGTTGCCACATATTATATCGAAACCCCTTTTGCCCCCGAAAAAGCGGCGGCTGTCTTGGCAGGCGAACAATCGTCTGGAACTTTTGTGGCTGTGCCAGGCGAAACAGAGGAGCTAAAACAACGCTTTGCCGCCAAAGTAGAAGAAGTTACTTTCTTAGAAACGGTGAGCGAACCCGCTATTCCGGGTGCGAGTAGTGCCACAGGGCAGTACCACAGGGCTTTGGTGAAAGTTTCGTGGTCGATAGAAAATTTTGGGTATAATTTGCCTGTGATGATTTCTACTTTACAAGGAAATCTCTACGAAATTCGTCAATTTACAGGGTTGAAATTGCTTGATATACAATTGCCTGCTTCTTTTGCCGACCATTACAAAGGCCCTGCTTTTGGAATAGAAGGCTGTAGAAAATTGACACAGGTATATAATCGTCCGTTGATTGGTACAATTATTAAACCGAGCATCGGACTCACACCTGAGCAAACAGCCGAAACGGTAAAGATTTTGGCAGAAGCAGGGATTGATTTTGTCAAAGACGATGAACTGATGAGTTCATCCGCCAATTCGCCTTTTGAAAAAAGAGTGGATGCCATCATGGATGTGATTAATCGCCATGCCGATAAAACAGGCAAAAAAGTGATGTATGCCTTTAACATTAGCGGTGAAATAGACGAAATGATGCGTCGCTACGAAAAAATTCTTGCTTCGGGTGGTACGTGTGCTATGCTTAGTATCAATAGTGTAGGCATTGCTGGCGTAAAGAAAATCACCGACCAACGGGCTTTGGCGATTCACGGGCATCGTAACGGCTGGGGAATGCTCACCCGTCATCCCTTGCTTGGCATCGAATTTACGGCTTATCAGAAACTTTGGCGTTTGGCTGGTGTTGACCAATTGCACGTGAATGGTATTCAAAACAAGTTTTGGGAGTCGGACGATTCTGTTACAACTTCTATCAAGGCTTGTCTCGAACCGATGTTTGGAGGCTATGAATTATTGCCTGTGGTGTCGTCGGGACAATGGGGCGGACAAGCTCCCGAAACTTACCGTAGAACCCAAACCGTCGATTTGCTGTATATGGCTGGTGGCGGTATCATGGCACATCCGAGTGGTGCAGCGGCTGGCGTAGTGGCTTTGCAACAAGCTTGGCAAGCGGCAGTACATGGCTTGTCAGTCGAGCAGGCGGCGGCAATTTACCCCGAATTTAAGCAGTCGGTAGAAAAATTTGGTTAGGAAAACAGCATGAACTTATGAAACAAAAATGCTTTTATACACTCCTTTGGCTTACGGCATTCGCTCGTTTTTCGTATGCACAAGACACGGTGAAATACGTGGGTAAAACCTTGGTGAATGTCGATTATCATCACGGGCAATTGCCTTCGGCGGTGGGGGTTCACAATATACAAACGTTTAGAGCCAATCGTACTCATGCAGACTGGGCTGGTGGCAACAACTGGACGTACAACCATGCTCCAATGCTGGCTTACTGGAACAAAACCTATTTCCTCGAATTTTTGAGTAATCCCGTAGGCGAGCATATTCCACCCGGACAAACTTTCTTACAAACTTCTAAAGATGGTTATCAATGGACAAACCCTGTGGTGGTTTTTCCTCCGTATAAAATTCCAGATGGTTGGGTAAAAGAAGGACACGAAGGCGTTGCCAAAGACCTATATGCTGTGATGCACCAACGCATGGGATTTTTTGTTTCTAAAAAAAATAAATTACTCGTATTGGGCTATTACGGCATTGCGATGGATGCCAAAGACGACCCCAACGATGGTAAAGGCATTGGGCGTGTGGTGCGAGAAGTAAATGTAGATGGCTCTTTTGGTCCGATTTATTTCATTCGTCCGAATAGTTCTTGGGATATGAGCAAAGCGATTTATCCGATTTATACTAAAAGTAAAGATAAAGGCTTGATAGAAGCTTGTGAGGAGTTGTTGGCAACGCCACTGATGATGCAACAATGGGTAGAAGAAGCCGACCGCAACGACCCGCTTATTCCCTTGAAAAAAGAAGTAAAAGCTTTTAGTTATTATCATTTACCTAATGGCAAAGTTATCGGTTTGTGGAAACACGCCCTTACGTCGGAAAGTGCCGACGAAGGTAAAACATGGTTGTATAATCCGCTGAGAGCTCCTGGTTTTGTGAATAGTAATGCTAAAATCTGGGGACAACGCCTTTCCGATGGCAAATATGCTACAGTCTATAACCCTTCTGAGTTTCGTTGGCCTTTGGGTATTTCCTTATCAGATGATGGGTTGCATTACCATAATTTGCTGTTGGTCAATGGTGAAATTGCTACGATGCGTTATGGTGGTAACTATAAATCGTATGGGCCGCAATATGTGCGTGGCATCGAAGAAGGCAATGGCACGCCAGCCGATGGAAACCTCTGGCTGACTTATAGCATGAACAAAGAAGATATTTGGGTAAGCAAAGTGCCTGTGCCTGTCTTGGCAAGTGTTTCGGGAAGTATTCATGAAGATTTTACAACATTACCAGCAGAAAAAGCCCTACAATATTGGAATATTTATAGTCCGTTATGGGCAAAAGTGCAAGTAGAAACCATGCCCGATGGCACAAAAGCCTTGGCTTTGCACGACAAAGACCCTTTCGATTATGCCAAAGCCGAACGTGTAATTCCTGAAAGCACCAAGCCTGTGATTACTTTTACCCTTATTCCTGCCCAACACAACAAAGGACTGTTGCACATTGAGTTTCAGGATGAAAAAGGAATGCCTGCCTCTCGTTTGATTTTTGATGCCGATAGTGCCATTAAGGCGAAAGTTGGCTATCGCAATGCGGGTGTACAGAATTATGAAGCAGGAAAACCCTACGAAATCAGAATTGAGCTAGACCGCCACAAGCGAATGTTTGATATGTATGTCAATGGACAGAAAAAAGGAACAAGGCTTTTGTTTGCTCCGGTGGCTTCGTTCAAAAAAGTGGTGTTTAGAACGGGCGAAGTGCGTCGTTTTCCGAATGCCGACACGCCAACCGACCAAGATTTTGACGTACCCAATGCTGGCGAACAAGCCCCCGAAGCGATTTTTTATATCAAAAATTTTCATGTTGAACCTTAAAACTTTATCCATTTCCATGAGGTAAAGTTCTACTCGAATGATAAAAAATATCCTCTTTTTTTGCTTGGCTTTTTGCTTGTTCTGTTCTTGTCAAAAACAAGTGTATTTATTTACGTCTTTCCATGAGCCAGCCAATGAAGGCTTGCGGATGTTGTACAGTACGGATGCCAAACACTGGCAAGATTTGAATAAAATTTTACTAAAACCAAGCATCGGCCAACAACAAGTCATGCGTGACCCTTCTATCGCACAAGGCCCAGATGGCACGTTTCATTTGGTTTGGACGAGCAGTTGGAAGGGCGATTTGGGTTTTGGATATGCTTCCTCAAAAGATTTGATTCATTGGTCTGAGCAACGTTTTATCAAGGTGATGGCACACGAACCCAGTACCGTAAACGTATGGGCTCCTGAATTAATTTACGACAAAGCCAGCGAGCAATTTGTCATTATTTGGGCTTCTTGCATCCCCAATCGTTTTGAAAAAGGCATTGAAGCCGAAGACAATAACCATCGGATGTACGTCACAACAACCAAGGATTTCGACTCGTTTACGCCTACTCGCTTGTTTCTCGACCCCAAGTTTAGCGTCATTGATGCCGTGATTGTACCACGAGCCAAACAAGATTATGTATTGGTTTTGAAAGACAATACTCGTCCTAATCGTAATATTAAAGTCGCTTTTGGAACATCGGTTACAGGCAATTTTACCGATGTTTCCGCTCCTTTTACGCCTTCTTTTACCGAAGGCCCAAGCGTGATAAAAGTGAAAAATGAATGGTTGATTTATTTCGATTCTTATCAAACAAAAACGTATGGCTGTGTGAAAACTACTGATTTTAAAACTTTTACCGATATTTCAAAAGAAGTAAAAGTACCCGAAGGACACAAGCACGGCACTATTTTTACGGTGAAAAAAAAGATACTCAAAGGCTTGTTACAGCCCTAAACCTAGTGAAAACAGATGAAAAAGAATATACTCACATGGCTTTTTGTTGGATTAACGCTATGTGCTCAAGCTCAAATCATTTTGCCTCGCATTTGGGGGCATAACATGGTTTTGCAACAAGGCAAACCCATTCATATTTGGGGTAAAGCTACTGTAGGTGAATCAATTACGGTGACTTTCGGCAAGCAACAAAAACAAACCAAAGCCGATGCTCAAGGCAATTGGGAAGTGTATTTAGGAGCGTTGAAAGCCTCCGACCAACCACAAAGTATGTGGATCAAAGGGAAAAATAGCATTGAGCTAAAAAACTTACTCATTGGCGAAGTTTGGCTTTGTTCTGGTCAATCGAACATGGAATATACCATGCGAAAAAATAGCAAGGTGAAACGTCCAAATGTACCCGACCCCAATCCAGTGGATGAGCTACAAACGGCTCATAATAAAAACATTAGAATATTTTTGGTTAATAGAAAAGAGCTTGTCAAGCCCGATTCCTTGCATCGTGGTTGGAGCGTTGCCGAAGATTCGGCTTTGCGTTCGTTTTCGGCGGTAGCGTACTTTTTTGCCAAAGAGATTTATGCCAAAACGAAAGTTCCTGTTGGTATGATTTCGTCGGCCATTCCGGGTAGTAGAATCGAGCCTTGGATTGCCAAAGAAGCTTTTGAGGAATCGGTTTATTTCCAAGGACAAAAAATAGACGGCGAGCCAGCCAAATTTTATGAGCCAATGATTCGTCCTTTAGAACCCCTTGCCATGAAAGGCTTTTTGTGGTACCAAGGCGAAAGTAATTGCTTTTTAAAGGATTCGGTTCAATATACCCATAAAATGGAAACCCTGATTACGAGTTGGCGTAAGGCTTGGAAAGATGAAAAAATGCCTTTTTACTATGTGCAATTAGTACCGTATCTGTATTCGATTAGCAAAGGGAAAGTAGTTTTAGACAAAACAACCTTGCCTACTTTTTGGGAGGCACAAGCCAATGTGAGCAAAAAAATAGCCCATACCGATTTTATCACCACCACCGATTTGGCAGATACACTGACCAATATTCACCCTTGGTACAAATGGGAAATCGGACGAAGATTGGCTTTGTTGGCTCTCAAACATGACTATAAACAAAAAAACTTGGTCGCTACTGGACCAGTTTTACAGCAAGCGACACGCAAAGGACAGACCATTGTATTGCATTTCGATGCCGTTGGAAAAGGATTGATAAGCAAAGATAATCAACCACTTACCTATTTTACTGTAGCTGGAAACGATGGAAAATTTATAGAAGCACAAGCCACAATCGAAGGGAATACCGTGAAAGTGTTTGCTGAACAAATTAAACAGCCAACCTTTGTGCGTTTTGCTTGGGACGAAGCCGCTCAACCCAATTTTTTCAACAAAGAAGGCTTGCCTGCTCGACCTTTTCGAGTATCAATTAAATAAGATTCAAATTATTATAGTCTAACGTATTTTACTGATTATTCACATGAAATACTTTTTCAGTTGCTTGTTTGCAATGGTACTTTTGGGGGCAAAGGCACAAAAAACACAAAAGATGTATCTTTCGGGTACAGGAAACGACCATACCGTCAATTGGGAGTTTTTCTGCACCGAAGGCCGTAACGCTGGCAAATGGACAAGCATTCCTGTGCCTTCCAACTGGGAATTGCAAGGCTTTGGAAAGTACAATTATGGATTTAATAAAGATAGCCTTCGAGGCAAAGAAAAAGGCTTGTATCGCTATCATTTTCAAGTACCCAAACAGCAACAAGGAAAAGTAATCAATCTGGTGTTTGAAGGCGTGATGACCGATGCCGAAGTAAAAGTAAATGGTCAATCGGCTGGCGAAATACACCAAGGAGCGTATTATGCTTTTAAATATGACATCAGTACTTTATTGAAATACGGAGAAGACAATGTTTTAGAAGTAACTGTTAGTAAACATTCCGATAATCAATCGGTTAATGAGGCAGAACGCAAAGGGGATTTTTGGATTTTTGGCGGTATTTTTCGTCCTGTTTTCTTAGAAATTTTACCTCAACAACATATCCAAAGGGTATCTGTTGATGCCAATGCCCAAGGGCAAATTCGGGCCAATGCACAGCTAAAGCAACTCAAAAAAGTAGCGACAGTTTCGGTAGTATTACAAAATTTAGCAGGAAAAATCCTTGGAACACCTTGGGAAACGAAGGTACAAGCAGGACAAACGAGTTTTTCTTTTACTAAAAATTATACCAATATTCAAGCGTGGACACCCGAAAATCCACAGCTTTACCAATTGGTTTTTACCTTAAAACAAGAAGGGAAAATCATACATCAATTAAGCCAAAGAATTGGTTTCAGAACGGTAGAAGTAAAGCAAAGAGATGGCGTGTATGTCAATGGTGTAAAGGTAAAATTCAAAGGCGTTAACCGCCATTCCTTTTGGCCAACGGCTGGCAGAACGACCAGTAAAAGCATCAGTTTGCTCGACGTAAAGTTGATGAAAGACATGAACATGAACGCCGTGCGGATGTCGCATTATCCGCCCGACGACCATTTTTTAGACGTTTGCGATTCCTTGGGTTTGTTTGTCATGGACGAACTGGCAGGCTGGCATGGCAATTATGATACGCCCACAGGCAAAAAACGTTTAGAAGAGTTGATGATTCATGACGAAAATCACCCTTCGGTTATTTTTTGGATAAACGGCAACGAAGGCGGTCATAACTATGAATTAGACCCGATTTTTCCACAACTAGATTTACAAAAAAGACCCGTCATTCATGCTTGGGAAGATTTTGCAGGCTTCGATACCCAACATTACCGAGATTATAATTACGGTATTGGCAACTACGACAACGGACACCACATTGTGATGCCCACCGAGTTTTTGCATGGCATGTACGATGGCGGTCATGGAGCAGGTTTAGAAGATTATTGGGAAAAAATGTGGGCAACGCCGCTTTCTGCTGGTGGATTTTTATGGGATTTTGTTGACCAAGGTATCGTAAGAACCGATAAAAACGGCATACTCGACACCGATGGCAACAGAGCAGCCGATGGCATTGTTGGGCCATATCGAGAAAAAGAAGGCAGTTATTTTACCATCAAAGAAGTGTGGAGTCCCGTAAAATTTGAAGCCAAGGAAATTACCCCTGCTTTTGACGGTAAACTAAAGCTCGAAAATCGCTACCATTTTACCAATTTGAATCGCTGTACTTTTACATGGAAACTCAAAAGTTTGGGCTTAACTAAAGCCCCAGAAATCAAAGGAACGGCCATTGCTCCTGATGTAAAACCGCTTGAAAAAGGAACGTTACACCTTGATTTACCCAACCATTGGCAACAATACGACGTGCTATATGTAACGGCGTATGATGCGTTTAAAAATGAAATTTTTACGTGGAGTTTTAAAATACATTTGCCAAAAGACTTTAGTAATCAATTGGTTAATAAAAAAGGGAATGCCAAGCCACAAATTATCTTGCAAGATTCTCTTTGGTTGGTGCAAGCATCAGATGTGCGTTTGTGGTTCAATCAAAAAACAGGATTATTGCAAAAAGTGAGCAATGCCAAAGGCGATATTCCTTTGAGTAATGGCCCAATTGTACAAGAAGGAGCAAACAATTTTGCCTATTTTACGACGAGCTACCAAGGCGATACGCTGATTATTGCTTCTACTTTTGAGCGTAAAAAAGCGTACAACACCCTTCAATGGAAAATCTTTCCTTCGGGTTGGGTCGAAATGCAAGTGAAATATTTCCCTGCGGCGTATCTTACTTCATTTTTTGGCGTAAATTTTTCTTTCCCCGAAAAGCACATCAAAGCCGTAGAATACCTCGGCAGTGGTCCGTATCGGGTTTGGAAAAACCGAATGAAAGGCAACCAATTTGGGGTATGGCACAAAGATTACAACAATACCGAAACGGGCGAAGTGCCTTTTGTATATCCCGAATTTAAGGGCTATCATGCCAATATGTATTGGTGTAAATTTATCACCGATGCACAACCTTTCACGGTGGTAACACCTACCGAGGATGTTTTCTTTCGCTTGTTTACACCTGCATTCAAGACAGACCCTTACCAAAATTATGTCATCAATTTTCCGAGTGGCGACATTTCCTTTATGCAGGGCATTGCCAGCATCGGTTCTAAGACCAATAAAGCCGATAACACTGGGCCAATGAGCATGAAGCATATTTTTTATGACTACGAAAAAGAACCCAAAAGAGCCATTGAATTAGTCTTATTTTTTGATTTTAGCAGTAAAAAATAACCCGAAGCCAACCTAACGATGCAAAATCATATTCTTGAAAAACTGACTTTATTAGATTACGGCATTGTAGCCTCTTACCTTATTGCCTTGTTGTGGATTGGCTACCAAGCCAGTTTCGGACAAAAAAGGCAAACCGACGAAACCCTTTTTCTAGCCCAAAAATCGCTTGGATGGTCGAGTATTGGGTTCAATATGTGGGGAACAAACGTTGGTCCTTCTATGCTGTTGGCATTTGCGAGCATTGGCTACAGTACGGGCATTGTGGCGGTAAATTTTGAATGGTACGCTTTTGTGTTTTTGTTTTTATTAGCTACGGTTTTTGCTCCTAAATACTTAGCAGCCAAGGTTTCGACTATGCCCGAATTTATGGGTAAACGTTATGGTGACTCTACGCAAAATATCTTGGCGTGGTATGCTTTGGTCAAAATCTTGATTTCTTGGCTTTCGTTAGGACTTTTTTCTGGGGGCTTCTTGGTACGACAAATCTTAGGTATTCCGCTTTGGCAATCGGTGATTGTATTGGTACTATTTGCTGGCTTGTTTGCTTTTATGGGCGGTCTTAAAGCAATTGCCAAAGTGAATGTTTTCCAAATGATTTTGCTTATTGGCGTATCGCTAACGCTCACGGTTTTGGGACTAATCAAAGTGGGTGGCATTGGTCAGCTTTACAACAGTGTACCAGCCGATTATTGGAATTTGATACATCCAAGCAGCGATACCAAATATCCTTGGCACGCTTTGTTGTTGGGTTATCCCGTATCGGCAGTTGCCTTTTTTTGCACCGACCAAGCGATGGTACAATCGGTTTTGGGAGCAAAAAATTTAGAACAAGGACAAATGGGGGTCAATTTTATCGGTTGGTTAAAAATCTTGTCATTGCCATTGTTTATCCTTACAGGCGTAATTGCCTTCGTGCTTTTCCCCAACCTCGCCGACCCGTCAGAAGCCTATATGACTATGGTGACAACCCTTTTTCCTTCGGGGATGAACGGGCTTGTGATTGTGGTGTTGATTGCCGTATTGGTCGGAACGATTGGTTCGTCGCTCAATTCTTTGAGTACCGTGTTTACGATGGATGTTTATGCCAAGAAAATCAACCCAAATGCCGATAACGCTACTTTGATTAAAGTCGGACGTATCAGCATTGTAGCAGGTTGCGTATTTGCTATTTTAATGGCCATCGCCATCGACAATATCAAGGGTTTAAACCTGTTTGATGTCTTTCAATCGGTTTTGGGCTTCATTGCACCGCCTTTGTCTGTCGTATTTTTATTAAGCGTATTTTGGCGAAAAACCAGTCAAAAAGCCGTAAATGCCATTTTATCGTTTGGTTCAATATTTAGTTTGGGCGTTGGCGTTGTGTATTTATGGATTTTAACGCCCGACAAATACACCTTTTGGCCACATTACTTGTTGCTATCATTTTTCATTTTTGCGTTTTTGTTGGTGGTAGCTGTGCTTATTTCATTGTTCGACCCCAATCCAGTAAAATTTGACGTAAGCACCGAAGACAACAGCGAAATGTACCAAACTAGCCGTAAAGTATGGGTATTGTGGGTTTCGTTGGCTGTGGTGATGATTGGTTTGTATCTTTTTTTCGGATAAAAAACTTTTTAAGTATTCATACAAAATTGTGAATTGTTAATGAGTATTTTGATTTTCAAAAACTTATAATTGGTTTTAATCAAGGCTAAATTTAGTTATGCGTTAACTGAGCTTATAAATATTTGAAAATGAAAAGATTAACTCACTAACTCACTCAATCACTAATTCACTAAATGACTTAAATATTTGATTTTCAATAACATCATACTCAAATTCCTCTATCAATGTTGACTACGATTCCAAAAATGATTCAAAAAGTAGCCAGTTTATGGCTCATGATTTTATGCAGCACTGCCAGTTTTGCCCAGCAAGCCACTTGGATTTGGTATCCAGGCGATTTTGAAATTTGGCTAGGCAATGCCATGCAAAACCGCAGAACAGAACGAAGTTCTTTTTTACCTCCTTTTTGGAAATTAGACAGTCATTACAATTTGATAGATTTTCATAAAGATTTTAATTTATCCGCTCCCGAAACAGTAAAGATTTTTGTAGAAGGACAATACAACGTAAAAATTGATGGAAAGGCTTTTGAGGGTTATCCAACAAGCATTACAGTGCCTGCGGGTAAACATAAAGTAAGCCTCAAAGTCTTTTGTCAAGACCGAGTGCCTGCCATTTTTGTACAAGGAAAAACCATCGTTTCGGATGCTTCTTGGTTGGTGACGTATGAAGACAAAGAATGGATTGACGAAACAGGCAAAGCCTCCGACCAATCTGGCACGACGTGGCTCAACGCTGGCACGGGTAATTTCAACGACCCTAAAATGCCTCCTTCCAAGTTTAAATTGGCAACCAAAGAACAATTTGCCACCAAAGTCAGCAAACAAAAGCAAGGCTTATTGCTTGATTTTGGCAAAGAGACTTTTGGTTTTGTGCAGCTCAAAGGCGTAAAAGGCAAAGGCATCATTAGTATCTTTTATGGAGAATCTTCAGAAGAAGCCCTCGACACCGCTCGTTGTGAAACACTTGATAGACTTGAGGTAAACCAATCTGTCAAAAAAACACGCAGCCCGACGCTTACCAAAGCTTTTCGCTATGTGTATGTTGTTCCTAGCAAGGGCGTTTCGCTCGATTCGGTTTCGATGCTTTACGAATACGCTCCTGTAAAAGAAAGAGGCACGTTTCGTTGCTCAGATGCACAAATCAACCAGATTTACGACATTGCCAAATACACCTTGCACCTGAATACACGGGAGTTTTTTATTGATGGCATCAAACGTGACCGTTGGATTTGGTCGGGCGATGCGTACCAAAGTTATTTGATGAATTATTACCTGTTCTTCGATTCGCCAACCGTCAATCGTACTTTGTGGGCTTTGCGTGGAAAAGACCCCGTAACAAGCCATATCAATACCATTATGGATTATACATTTTATTGGTTTTTAGGGATTTATGATTATTATCAATACACAGGCGATAAAGCATTTATCCAACAATTATACCCAAGAATGCAATCGTTGATGGACTATTGTTTAGCCAGAAGAAATAAAAATGGCCTGATGGAAGGCTTGGCTGGCGATTGGATTTTTATTGATTGGGCAGAAGGTCTGAGTAAAAAAGGCGAGGTGAGTTTTGAACAATTGCTGTTGGCTCGTGGACTAGAAACTATGACTTTATGTGCCAATTTGGTAGGCGACCAAGGCAATGCCAATCGTTACCAAAAACTGGCGGCAGAAGTAAAAACCAAGTTGTTTGATTACTATTGGAATGCCGAAAAACACGCTTTTGTGCATAGCCGAGTAGCCGAAAAACCGACCGACAACGTGACACGCTACACCAATATGTTTGCTATTTTCTTTCAATATCTTGATAAAAGTCAACAAGAAGGCATCAAACAGCACGTATTGTTGAATCCTGCGATTCAAAAAATTACGACTCCTTATATGCGTTTTTACGAACTAGAAGCCTTGTGTGCTTTGGGCGAGCAAAGCTATGTATTGAAAGAAATGAAAGATTATTGGGGTGGAATGTTGGCACTTGGAGCAACTTCTTTCTGGGAAGAATACAATCCTAGCAAAAAAGGAACAGAACATTTAGCCATGTATGGTCGTCCTTATGGCAAAAGCTTGTGCCATGCTTGGGGGGCAAGTCCGATTTATCTTTTAGGCAAATATTATTTAGGCGTAAAACCGCAAACGGCTGGCTATGCAACCTACAGTATCACGCCCGCATTAGGCGGTTTGAATTGGATGGAAGGCACTGTGCCAACGCCCACAAGCGAGGTGAAAATGTATTGCAGTACCACCAAAATACAAGTAACTGGTACACAAGATGGTGTTGGTACACTTTCGTTTAAAAGTACCATTGCACCAAGCTGTGCCGAAGGTACAATCAAAGATTTAGGGGGGCAAAATTATAGCCTGACAGTAGAAAAAGGTAAGGCTTATACCATCAGCTATAAACATGATTAAGGGTATTATTTACCCAAAAAATACAAACTGTTTATTACTAACGTTTTCTTATTCAATGAAATACCTGTTTTTCTTTGTCGCTTTTTGTCATACAACTTTGTTCTTGGCTCAGGGTTTGCAAGTGCAGCATTTGCGTTGTGAGTATAAAGTAAATCCGATTGGGATTGAAGAAAAACAGCCGCATTTGAGTTGGCATATTGTGAGTAATCAACGGAATACATTACAACAATCGTATCAAATTCTGGTTGCCGAAGATTCGATTGCTTTACAAAAAAACAAAGGCACAACTTGGGATTCGGGTATGGTGAAATCGGATGCGTCTATCCAAGTGGCTTACCAAGGGAAAGCGTTATTGTCCACAAAAAAGTACTTTTGGAAAGTGAGAATTTGGGACAATCACCAACGGGTTTCTACTTGGAGTAGCATTGCTTCTTGGCAAATGGGTTTGCCTCAAATCCAAGATTGGCTTGGGGCAAAATGGATTACCGACGAAGCTTTAGCCGACTCATTGATAAATCCGCTTCCTACCGATGGAAAAAAGGATAAAGTGCTGTTTAACAAAGTATTACCTTTGTTTAGAAAAACTTTTCAGCAACCGAAATCAATTGCTAGAGCAACTATTTTTATTGCTGGGCTAGGGCATTTTGAAGCCTATTTGAATGGTAAAAAAATAGGAAATAATTTCTTGGAAGCAGGTTGGACAAAATACGACAAAGAAGCTCTATACGTTAGCTACGACGTAACAAAACTATTGCAAAAAGGAGAAAATGCTTTAGGCGTAATGCTTGGCAATGGCTTTTATCATATTCCAGCAGTCAAGGAACGTTACCGCAAATTGAAGGTGATGTATGGTTTTCCAAAAATGATTTGTCGCCTGCAAATGATTTATACCGATGGTTCTGAACAAAATATTGTCAGTGACGAAACATGGAAAACAAGCCCAAGTCCGATTACGTTTTCGAGTATTTATGGCGGAGAAGATTACAATGCCCAGCTCGAACAAAACCAATGGCATAGCGTAGCGTTTGACGATGCTTATTGGAAAGCCGTTAAATTAGTGGCAGGTGTTCCACAACTTCACATACAAATGGCAGAACCTTTACAGGTAAAAGAAAGGTTTAATCCGATTAGTCAAAAGCAATTGCCCAATAAAGAATGGGTATATGATTTTGGACAAAATGCTTCGGGAATTATTGCGATTCGGGTACAAGGACATAAAGGCGATACCATTCGGCTTCGTCCTGCCGAGTTGCTCAATGCCGACGGCTCGGTCAATCAAAAAGCCAGTGGCAGTCCGTATTATTTTACCTATATTCTCAAAGGCGAAGGGGTCGAATCTTGGCAAGCACGCTTTTCGTATTATGGTTTTCGGTATGTACAGGTGAAAGGGGCAAGTCCTTCAAATGAACCACAGAAGGCTATTTTACAGGAAATTACCATGCTTCATACACGCAATGCGGCGGATACGGTTGGGCAGTTTAGTAGTTCGAGTGACTTATTTAACCGAACACATACGCTTATCGACTGGGCTATCAAAAGCAATATGGCTTCGGTTTTTACCGATTGTCCGCATCGTGAAAAATTGGGTTGGCTTGAAGAATTGCATTTAATGGGAGCTTCGGTTCGCTACCGTTATGATGCCCCCAATTTGTTCAAAAAAGCCATTAGTGATATGCAAACGTCGCAATTAGCTAACGGACTTGTCCCCGAAATTTCGCCAGAATATGTAAAATTTGAATGGGGTGGCGATATGTTCCGTGATTCACCCGAATGGGGCAGTAGTGCCATTTTGGTGCCGTGGTATGTCTATCAATGGTATGGCGACGACCGCCCTTTGCAAAGAGCGTACCCAAGCATGAAGGCCTATTTGGCTTATTTAGCAACAAAAGCCCAAAAACATATTTTATCACAAGGCTTAGGCGATTGGTACGATTTAGGCCCAAATAAACCTGGCGTTTCGCAGTTGACTCCAATGGGCGTAACGGGTACGGCGATTTATTACCATGATTTGATAATCATGACCGAAATAGCTAAAAAGCTCAAGCTCACAGCAGAGGCTGAATCGTATAGCCAATTAGCACAACAAGTAAAAAAAGCTTTCAACGAGACCTTTTTTCATCCTGAAAATCAACAATATGCCTCTGGAAGCCAAACCGCCAACGCTATGGCTTTGTACATGGAATTGGTAGAACCCCAACACCGAAAAGCCGTTTTAGCAAACCTTATTCAAGACATAAAAACACGTCAAAACAGTTTGACAGCAGGTGATATTGGCTACAGATATGTTTTGAGAGTATTAGAAAAAGAAGGCCGTTCAGATGTGATTTTCGAGATGAATAGTCGTGCCGATGTAGCAGGCTATGGCTACCAGTTGGCACAAGGGGCAACGGCACTTACCGAATCGTGGCAGGCTTTGCCTTCGGTATCAAACAACCATTTTATGTTGGGGCATTTAATGGAATGGTTTTATAGCGGTTTGGTTGGCATCAAACAAGATGAGCAAGCGACAGCTTTCAAAAAAATCATCATTGCTCCGCAAATAGTTGGCCATATCAAACACGCCCAAGCCAGTCACATTTCGCCTTATGGTTTGATAAAAACCGCTTGGAAACTTGACAAACATTTTACAATTGATATTGAAATTCCAGCCAATACACAAGCGACACTTATCTTACCCAAAACAGGAAAACAAGAAGTGTATGAGTCGAAACGAAAATTTACGACTTTTCAAAAAAGCAACAAAGGCATCGAATGTACGATAGGTTCGGGAAAATATCATTTTGAGGTTTTCTAAAAATAAACTCAGTTCAACTGTTGAACTGAGTTTATTTTTATATATTTACTTCCGATAATATTTATTTATCGGAAGTAATGAAAAATGAAATTCTAGTAAGCAATCAAGCAAGTGTACTTGTCAGTTTAGAAGAAAAAACGCAAGCCTATCTTCGCAAAGGCTTGACAGGTGCGGTCAATACCGAACGAGCCTATCAAACCGACGTGCGACTTTTTCAAGATTGGTGTGCCACACAACAATTGCAAGCTTTGCCTTGTGGAAAGGAAACCCTTGTGTTGTATTTGTCGGCTTTGGCTGATACTTGTAAATGGGCAACCTTGCAACGCAAAATTGCAGCCATTCGCAAATGGCATTTACTTTCGAGTTATGAATTGCCCAACCAAGCCTTTGAAGTAAAAGCGATTTTGGAAGGAATCAAAAGAAGTATTGGCATCAAGCAAAAGCAAGCACCTGCCTATAGTTTGGCACAATTCAAACAAATCATCAAATCGCTCGATAACAACGACCTTGTAGCACTTCGGAACAAAAGTTTATTACTCATCGGTTTCACGGGAGCGTTTCGTCGGTCGGAATTGGTTAATTTAGACGTAGCAGACCTTAGTTTTAACGAGAGTGGTTTGGTCATTAACAATAAAATTTCAAAGACAAACCAATACGGTAATCATGAAGAAAAAGCCATTTTTTACAGCCCCGACCCCGATTTATGTCCCGTCAGGACTTTGAAGAAATGGATAGAAAGCAGTTTTGTTGACGAAGCCGTATGGGTACGCATTCGTAAAAATGCTCAAATGACAACGCAACGCCTGAGTGACAAATCGGTCAATACTATTTTTCAACATTATTTTGGGAAAGATTATTCTGCCCATTCGATGCGTGCGTCCTTCATTACCATTGCCAAAATCAACGGTGCCGACGATTCGGAAATCATGCGACAAACCAAACATAAAACCAATAGCATGATTCAGCGTTACACACGCATAAATGACATCAAGTTGCATAATGCCGCTCTTAAATTAGGGCTATAAAAGGAGTGTCGCTATCGTTGGGCTTTGGCTTTAGTGTATTTTACGCTTTGCTGTTCTTTATTAATTTTAGACATATTTTCAACTAAACAACCTTTAAAATCAAATGTATTTCTTTTTCCATTCGAAGCCTGCGGAGTTTAAAGGAGTAGCTGTTATTAATTACCATCGTATTGCCCACTTGAAATGTGACCCATGGGATATTGGCGTAGAACCAGCCAATTTTGCATCACAGTTAGCTGTTTTTGCGAAGTATAACGTCGTGTCGTTGCATGATTTGAAGTTGGCATTTGATAAGAAGATAAAGCTCAAACCAAACACTTTAGCACTTACATTTGACGATGCCTATCAGGATAATTTCAATTTAGCTGCACCAATGCTACAAAAAGCAAAGTTGCCTGCCACTTTTTTCTGTACAAATGTAACTGGGCAAAAAAAAGAGTTTTGGTGGGATGTATTAACCCGAATTATATTTGAAACACCAGTATTACCCCATGAGTTGTGTTTACATATTCCTCAGCCATACACTTGGTACATTAAACCCAACAGCAATCACCCAGACGCTTTATCGTTACAGGATTTCTTTTATCAGCTTTATAATGTTATTATCAAGTACTATCATGAAAAAGAAAGATTACTCGACGATTTAAGAACTTGGTCGGGAAATGACAGCACCGATGAAAGCAATTTGACCATGTCAACCACCCAACTGAAACAAATATGCTCAGACGAGCTTTTTACTGTAGGCATTCATACCGTATCGCATCCTTATTTGCCTTACCTTACTTATGAGCAGCAGTTGCATGAATTTCAGCAAAATTCACATTTTATCAGGGAAGTTACAGGTGTGCAACCTTGCTCTGTTGCCTATCCACATGGAGGGTACAATCAGGAAACTTTAAAGGCCGTTGAAAAAATGAAGCTGGATATGGGCTTTACAACCCAGCATGAGGCTTTAGCTGGAAAAGTAAATAAATGGGAAGTGCCACGAATCAATGCTTGGAACTGTAATGGCGTTGCATTTGAACAGAAGTTGAATGAGCTATTGAGTAGGTAAGTATGCAGTATATTTTTACAGAACAAATATGTTTCAAATGTACAAGATTTGTTTTACACTCTCAGCTAATTTTTGATTTGAATAGACATTTTATGTTGTGTATATTTGTGTAATATATTAGATACAAGTTCTAATCAGAGTATTATGTTGCAACTAAATTAGCCGATGCTTTGCAAGTATCGCTTGATTATTTGGTGGGTAATTCTGATTTCGTGTTAGATAAGTCCACACTCGACCGTGTGCAGGAAGTTTCTAAAATGCCTGATACTGACCGTAAACAGATTTTTATGGTCATTGATGCCCTTATTCGTGATTTTAAAGCTAAACATAAGTAATGGAAACAACACTAAATTTTAGTACCAACATTCAGTTGACACTTAGCCAGTTGGTAGAATTGGCAAGGCAGTTGTCCCCCGAAGACAGGATTAAATTAGCTTCGATGATTATTGACGCAGATGAACCCATTATGAGTAAAGCAGCATTAAAAGCCAGAATAAAAGAGGGTTTGCAAGATGCCAAGCTACATCGTGAAGGTAAAATAAAGTTAAGAACCTTGACCGAATTTTTGGCGGATGTATAACGTAAGACTTGCCCGAAGTTTTGAGCGTGATGCCAAGCCATTACTTAAAAAATATGCCTCGCTCAGGCAAGAACTGGCTACATTGGGCGAAGAACTTCAAGAAAATCCAACGCTTGGCATGCCATTAGGGCAAGATTGCTACAAAATAAGGCTTGCCATCAAAAGCAAAGGGAAAGGCAAAAGCGGTGGAGCTAGAATTATTACCTACACTATTACCGATAATGAGGAAGTTATCTTGCTTACCATTTACGATAAGCAAGTGAAAGATAATATTTCTGAGAAGGAATTGAAAGAACTGCTGGATGAGTTAGAGTAATGCAAAAAGCCCAAGGAGCGGGCTTTATCATTAAAATATCACTTCTGTTTTACACCATCTCAATGGTTCTTTTTGAGGGGTTAACTCTATATAATAATGCTTGCCTGTCCGTTGATTCAATACTGCGATTTCAACAAAAATAGTCTTTGTGGGGCTTAAATCTGCTTGATTCACAAAGATGACGCTCTTCTTAGTACGCCTCCTTGACTTTAAAAAAGCAAACACATTACTCTCCAAACGCAAATTCTGTGGCTGAGGATTTACTGCTAAAATCTCGGCTTTTTCTACTTTTTTATAATCTTCAAAACAAACTCTATACCAAAAGCTCGACTTTCTTGATTGTATCGAATTATTTAAAAGATACTTTTCGCTCTTAGAATATTCTTTATGGTGTATATTTTGAGTATAGTAGTCTAATGCCACTTGTTCAAAACTTTTGTCTTGACCATAAATTGAAAAAATAGTTATGAGTTGTACTAAAATGGCTAATTTCATTTAGTTTGTTTGTTTTTGTCATAGAAATCAACGGTAAAAAACGTCGTTGATTTATTAACGACTACTTATTACCGTGTTTTTAAACAAAGATTTTAAGTACTGGTATGCTTCATAAAATGAATCAACACATTCATCATCAGAATTTAGTCCATCACAGTTAATGATTTTTTTACTTCCATCTGAAAATTCTATTTTGATTTTTTGTATTGAAAAAAACAAAAAATACTTATCGATAAAAATTATTTTTACGATTTCGTTAAAGTAATAATTCTCAGTTTTTGAAGAAATTAGAGTTATTTTATTGCTATCAATAACAAAGTCTCTATGAGATATAAAATAATAAATACTGCCTGCAATTGCATATATGAAGCCAATAAAAGCAATATATTTTAAATTAAAAATAAAGCAAACTATCCAAATTGGAAATAATATCCCCAATCTGTTTAATATGTAGAAATAATATCTGTTGATTAGTTTCATGTTTATTTTTTGTAATTATTTAGGTCCCCCCTCGCTGTTCCAAGTTGTTAAACTTGAAACAGCTAGAATCTAAGTGAAAAAACACTTAGACCAGCGAGGGGAAATTTCGATAACTTTTCCCTGTTTTGTCATAGAAATCAACGGATAATTGGTGCGTTTCTGCCGCAAAGCACTCAATTTGAGGGCTTTATTTTACCTGTAACGTCTATTAGGTAATTATATCTATATTTTTTTGTCGAAACTATCTGACCTGTTTTTAAATTGATTTGGTGTTTTTGAGTTTCTACAAGAATAAGATTTTCTTTTATTATTTTAACTTTATTTTCTTCATCTTCTGCATTTCTAAATATTTGTCTTTTGTCTATTAACTTTCCTGTTTCTGAAAATACACACAAGAATGTACGAGTAGCTTCCATATTATTGGTGCTGTCCCCATCCAAAAAAATTTTAGTGAGCAGTACAACTCTTAAATTTTTTAAAGTTATCCCTATACTCGCTCGATAATCTACATCTTTCTTTTCTACTTTTTCATTTGGTAGAATACTAAAAACTATTTTTGGATTAATATTTTTCTCTTTTTCTAATGAAAATTGATAATCAAATGGAAAAATAGTTTGTTTTGGAAATAAACTATAAAAAGAATTAAAACTTTGTTGTCCATAAGAAGATGATATTCCACAAAAAAAACTTAGGATAATTATTTTTTTGATCATGATATTAGAATTTATTCGATTTTAGTTATTTTTTCTAACCGTTGCTATGGTATATGTTTTTGTTCCACCCCCCGCTGTTTCAAGTTTAACAACTAGGAACGCCCAATAATAAAGCATTTTCCGACTGCGACCATGCTCAAAATGAGCGTAATAGAAACAATAGACTCTTCCATTTTTGCTGTTTCTTGTTCTTGTTGGGCAGTCAGAGACTGCATTTGATTTGTTGTTCCAAGTTGTTAAACTTGAAACAGCGAGGGAGTGTATCCTCCTGCTCATTGTCTGTTACTATCTGGATATTTCCAATTGCATAGCAACCCAATACTGCATTTGACTCTCCCTCGAAGTGAGCAACTGCGAGGGTTTGTACCTGTTTGTTGGTACAAGTAACACTCCGCTTAACCAACGACCCGACGCAAGCCCTAGCTGTACCGCTTGTTTATACGACGAAGTAAAGCTTTGTATTTGAGTGCAACCAAAGACTGCATTTATTTGTAGGTCTAAGTGAAAAAACACTTAGACCAGCGAGGGGTACTTTATACTTGTTATGTTGCTGACGCAATAATTTAACGTTTAATAAAGTAAATTCTATTTGAATAATCATTTAAAACTTTTTTATACCTATTGATAAAAAAATAATAAGATATTGTTTCTATTTCACATGCTGAAAGATTTTCTTTTTTGAGAAGTAATCTGTTTTTTTTCTTATCATAAAAACAATATTTATCAATTAAACCCTCAATATTATCTATTCTATATATTTTGAAAATATTTTGCACTATTCTACATTTTGATGATTTGCTATTGAAATCTACTATCTTCAATTTAATTTTATGATTTACAATGTTGTATATAAAAAAACTAAAAGATTTATATTTTACGGAATATTCTAAATCATATAAAGATTTTAAATAATTATAATCGGTTATATGTAAATACCCATCTTCATCAACAACATAAATAGGAGTAAATGATTCTGTTGAACTTGGAGGTATTCTACTTAATGATTTCTCTATTATTGAAGCTTCTTCTGGTGATATTATTTCTTGTATTGGCTTTTGCTTTTTACCACAATTTGACAACAAAATAAAAAAGATTAAAATAAAATATACTCTTCTCATTATTCAGGCATTTTATTGTTAGGAGGATTTTGTAATTTTTTTGGATCTATTTTACCACCATATTTTGTTCTGTGCTTTAATCCTTCAATATCTCGTGCTTTATTTTCTAAGTGAACTGCCCTAATTTCAGCAGGATCATTTTGGTTATTATCTTCAGAATTATCGCCCATATTATCAATGTCATGGTCATATTGATGTCTTGTTTCGTGAACAACTGTAGTCATATCAGTTTCTCCAATTCCTTTAAAATCATCACCTCCTTTATCATCTAAATCAAATTGAGTTCTAGTGTATAAAGTTTTACCATCAACAATTTCTTTTGTTTTTGGATCACGTTTCATGCCCCTCGCTGTTCCAAGTTTAACAACTTGGAACGCCCAATAAAAAGCAGTCTCCGACTGCGACATTGCTCAAACTGAGCATAATAGAAACAATAGACTCTTCCATTTTTGCTGTTTCTTGTTCTTGTTGGGCAGTCAGAGACTGCATTTGATTTGTTGTTTCAAGTTGTTAAACTTGAAACAGCGAGGGAAAAAACACTTAGACCAGCGAGGGGTTATTGCTTATTATCAATTTTTTTAGTCACTAGAGCGAACGAGCCTTGTAAAAATGAATATACAAAATCTGTTTTTTGGGTACTTGCTTCTAAACGATAGGGGATAAATAAGGTATCTATTTGTAATAATGCCTTGGAGCTTTTTCGTGATGATTGCTCAGTAATTTTAATTGACTCGTCTGAAACTGTATTGCCCCTATAAATTAACTTTCCTTTTTGCAAATTCTTTTTTAAAACCTCAAAACCTCCTTTTCCAAACAATTGATTTGAAGCGTACATTCCACTTACTGTAAACGATGTTTTGCTGTATTCATTAAAAGTTATTAGACTGTCTAAAAACATAAACCGAATGGTGTCATTATCCGAAGAAATCAATATCATGTTCTTGTTAAATTTCTTATTTACATCAGGCTTAAATAACATTGCTATTTTTTTATTCGTCTTGTTGGTAAATTTCAAGCGGATAGGAAACATAAGTATTTCGGGAGGAAACATAATACTGTCCACTTCTAGTTCTAACATATTCGCTTTGTCATAGTAAGGTGCTATTGCTACACTTCTATTTTTATTACAATTCCAAAGCAGCAGCAACAAAGAAAAAGTTGATATTAAAATACCTTTAATTTTTTTCATACTCTCTGAGTTTTTCTTTAAACCATTGTTGGTGAGCAGGAGATGTTTGTTGCCAAGTTTGATGATTCATCTGAAATCTAATCACCTTTGCGTGTTCATTATTAGGCATACCCCAACCATTTTTTAGGTGGCCTCCAGCTTCATGGACATAAGTGTTTTGTAAATTTGCAACTGTAGGGTTATGTTTCTGTCCAACTATTTCTTTTCCACTACCCCAAGACTGTAAATTATATGTGATGGTATTTCCGCTGGGCATTCTATTAGCAAAGGCATAATCAGTCTTACCATCATTAGCTTCGCCATAAACCCTTTCAGTTTGTTGAAAATTATCATAAACTGAGGATACAGAGCCATTGTGGACTATTTCAAGCCCATAACCATCTATACCCTTTGTTTTTGAAACAACATGGTTAATGACACTATTAATTTCCTTAACTTCTGGGGTTACATTAGCAAAACCATTAGACCCGACTTTTGAGTTCGCTAATTGATCTATTTTTTTACCAAGTGTTGTGCCAATCTTTAATGCATCAGAATGTGACATTTTACCATCACTAATTTGGTCTTTTTGTGTTATAGAAAGATTAGCATACTGTTGGCTACTCAACAATATTGGTTCACCTTTAAAACCTTGATTATCCGTACCCATATACTTTCCAGCAACGTATATTGGACTCATTGCTGCCATCCCATCAGGGTCAATAAACCTCAAAGGATTATCAAAGGCGTAGTTATATGGCGACCATCTTCTCATTTTCTCCGCCAACGGATCCACCGCCATCCATCTCCCCAACTCAGGGTAATACATTCTAGCCCCGTAATCTAGCCAGTTGGTGCCGTCTTGTAGCTCTTTGCCGTTATAAAGATACTTGTTTTTGCTTACATCGCTACTAATGGCTACGCCAAAAGCGGTGTAGTCGTTGGTTTGTACTTGGGTGGCGTTGGCATCGTCGGCTAAGTTGTAGTAATAGCGGTATTTACCCGTGCTGGTGCCTGTTACATAGCCTGTATTTGACCTCACCAACGCCCCGACGCAAGCCCTATCTGTACCGCTTGTTTATGGCGTACTTCATACTTGGTGTGTTGCTGACGCATGAGTTGTTGGTGTTTTTTCACCAACAACGGCGAAAATTATTCTTTCCCTGTGAACTTGAAATTATCAGCCTTCCAAGTCTACTTTAAGTAAAGAACCAGCCTTACTTACACATATTAAAAGATTCTGGCGGTTGAATCCAGTCAATAAATATTTTTTTGCCTTTTTCTATTAGCATATTATCCTTAGAGTAAAAAAAACAGCTATCTGCTCTTTCTTCATAAATCTCTCCCATGTTTAAGGTATTTATGCCTGTTGATTTAACTATTGCTCTTTTGTTATCAATTATACACAAGTAATCATCAAGACTATCTGATGGATTAAATCTTTCAATATCAGAACTAATCAAATCTAAACAAATATATCCAGTGTTATGATCAATCTCTTTTTTTGCAATTATTCTACCTCGAAAATTAAATTTGTAAGTACTCAAATAGTAATCATTATTTTTTTTCTCAGGAGCAATAATCAGTAGATATACACAAACATAAAAAAAGCATATGATAGCTATTATCCAACTATATTTTTTAAAAAAAATTATCATGATTTTATTTTTTATTAGACTTTATCACAGTTTATTATTTATTCGTCTGAAAGTAACCCTCGCTGTTCCAAGTTTAACAACTTGGAACGCCCAATAAAAAGCAGTCTCCGACTGCGACCAGACGCAAGCCCTAGTTATAGCTTTGTATTTGAGTGCAGCCAAAGCCTGCATTTATTTGTGGGTCTAAGTGAAAAAACACTTAGACCAGTGAGGGGGCTTTATCGTTTATTTCTTGAACGAACATCTTTCATTGGTGTTTAGTCTTTCTCCATCAAACCCATCTATTTTTTTTATAAGAATATCTTTTGAGATTTGACAATCTCCTTGCTTCTTAAAAATACCCTTTTCCCAGATTTCTCCATTTTCGTAAAAAATGGTTGCTTCTATGGCGTTTTCTGAAATTTTGCTAAACAATATCCAACATCCGCCATCGACTCCTCCTTTCCAAATTGCACCTTTGGGAATATTAGATGGTTTCTCTCTTTTATCAGAATTACAAGAAAATAAAGTAACCAGCATAAAAATACTTAATAGTCGCTTCATAATTTTATTGATTTAAATATTTTTTCATGTTATCTAATACTTCTTGGTAACGTGACCCCTCGCTGTTCCAAGTTTAACAACTTGGAACGCCCAATAAAAAGCAGTCTCCGACTGCGAACATACTCAAAATGAGCATAATAGAAACAATAGACTCTTCCACCTTTGCTATTTTTTGTTCTTGTTGTGCCTTTTTATTTTTCTAGGTAATGCGACCTCTAAAGCTAGGTAAAATAAGCTTATTATCATACCGAAAGATACAAAAAAAGGCCACTTTCAAGAGAAAGTAGCCTTTAAAAAAATTCAGACGATTATTGTAGAGGGTCAAATGTTCCGTTTGTCCATCCTGTATTTTGCTTCAACAACGGGTTATTGTCGATAGCCGCCGTAGGAATAGCAAAGAAATAATATGCTGGTTTGTAAGTAATAGCTGGTCGTGTCATCAAGGCATCTGCTGTAACTGTTACCGTAAAATAATTGGTATAAATATCATCCAATTTTAGCCCATCACGAGTTGTCGCAAAATCACTTGGCACACCTGTTGTTTTTAAGGCAATAACAGCCTTAGAACCTTTTTTACCATTCAATACAGTTTCTAACAATTTCCAGCGACGTAAATCCCAGAAACGTTTACCTTCAAAAGCAAATTCAATTTGTCTTTCGTCCAGCACAGCCGTAAACATTTCGGCACGGGTCATAGAAGCTTTTAAGCCATACAGGTTATCCGTTCCAGCTTCGATACCAGCTCTGGCACGTACCGCTTTGATTTGTGTATAAGCTTCGTCAAGTCTGCTAACACCTGCTGCCGATTCTGCTAAGTTTAACAATACTTCGGCAAAACGAATTTCCATCCAGTCTGTTCCTGAATAAATTGTACTTGATGGGTCTAAAGTAGAACTAGCTACATCTGATGTTTGAAGGGCTTTACGACAGTAAAAGCCTGTGTTACTACCGTTACTACCACCATTTTCAACGGTTTTAGCTGAAACTTGGTATGTCCACAATCTATTATTGGGTACATTACTCATAGGCCAAGTACAACCATTATAGGCAATTGTTTTCTCGAAACGAGGGTCTCTGTCTTTGTAAAATAATTGGTCAGAGTAAGTATATTTTGTCGATTGCCCCGGTTTTTTACCATCTTTCATTGGGTAAGCCTTCACCATATCCCAAGAAGGAATATTCGAGCCACCGCCTGATACCGTAGAATATTTAGGTCTGTTTGCTGCTTCCCAACCACTGTTTCTTTTTTGTTGGTCGCCCGAAGAAGTATTATAGCCAGTAATAAATACAGCTTCGGTATTTCCTGATTCTGTAAACCACATTTTACCGTAGTCAGCAAATAACTTCGCTCCGTTAGCTACTAAAATATCATAAGCCTGCTTGTTGGCATCATACGCCTTTTGCCATTTTTCAACCGCATCAGTTGGATTAAATTGTGGGCTCGCTGCATACAATAACACGCGTCCCTTCAATGCCGCCGCTGCTCCCTTGGTAATTCTACCCCAGTTTGTAGTGGGTGTCGGCCATACCCCAGGTAAATATTTGATGGCTGAATCTAAATCTGCTGCTATTTGGTTAAAGCACTCTGTGGTTGTATTTCTTGGAATAAATGTAGCCTCACGGTTTTCAACACCCACAGCATTTTGAAGCGTTAAAACCAAGGGTACACCACCATACAATTTTACCAATTCAAAATAACGCCATGCACGGAAAAAATACGCTTGAGAAATCAAACGATTTTTAGCCCCCCTATCCATCTTCGTATCAGCATTCAAGTCGAAGATAAATGAGTTGATGGTTCTAATTTTTCCGTAATTATTAGTTGCACTCAAAGCTGTACCAAAATCTGTTACAGCGGTTTCGGTAGCAGTACCTTCTAAATAAATGTTTGCAGAACTCCCTTGGTTATAAGACTCTTCTGTATAAGTACTTGAGCCTAAACCTGAAATAGTCGTATAACCACCCCAATCAGGCAAGTTTTGGTTGTATATCCAGTTTAAGGCTAAATTGGCAATAGTTGAGTCACCAGCAACTAGATCAGGAGAAGCCGCTTGTAAATCAGTTTTGTCCAATACACTTTCGCAACTAGCTAAAGCAAGCATTGAGCAAAGTGCTGATAATATAATATGTTTCTTTTTCATCTGAATGTCAAAATAATATGATTAACACTAATTGTCATACTAAAGCTTTATTCATAAGTTCATTCATAAAGCTTTAGTACCTTGTATTTAGAAGCTCAAATTTAGACCCACCGAGTAAGAGCGAAGTGTTGGATACACATCAAACGACCCTGAGTTGTATTTGTAACTATACGGATTATACAAATTAAGTGGATTGGTTGCCACTAAGTATAATCTTGCTCCTTGTACATTCAATTTTTTAGCAATTGATTCTGGTAATTCATAAGATACGTTCAGAGTTCTCATAGCCAATTGGAATGAACTTACAAACCAAAAATCAGAGTCTAAGCTGTTTTGACCACGATAAAATGGGCTAGGGTATTTCGCATTGGTATTTTCTGGAGTCCAGTGGTCAACTAAATGAACAGGCAAATTGGTGATAGCTGCTACTTGAGCCGATGTACCCCAGTTTCTTGCCCCAGATTCTATTAAGCTTTGTCCTCCAAATGAACCTGCAATATTGAATGATACCGACAATTTGCGATATGTTGTAGCAAAGTTGAAACCAAAGCCATAGTGATTATCAGATTTATTAGTTAAATATACTCTATCGTTATCGTTGATAATTCCATCTGGTTCAGCGTAAGAATAAGTTCCATCTCCATTAGCTACTTTTGCTCCACGCACATCCTCATAATAAAGCATACCTACCGCAGGTTTTGTGCCATAAATCGTGTAGTTAGGATATTTAGCTAACAAGGCATCTACATCTTCTTGCGTTCTTAACATACCTGCACATTTAAGACCAAGAACACCCCTATCTGTTGACTGACCTGTTGGGTCAAGATATGTACCTTTAAGTCCTTTGTCATAATCAACTTGTACCTGCTTGTTATCGCTCCATGCGAAGAAGCCTCTTACTTTATAAGACCAGTCTTTGGTAAATTTACTAGACCAACCTACAGAGATTTCAGTACCAAAGCCATCCACCGTTGCGAAGTTTTCAGATGGTAACGTTGCACCAACGTTGAGAGGAACAGATGATGTCAATGATGTTAGCATATTATAACGGTGGTCGTAGAAACCATCTAATGTTACAGAAAGTCTGTTATTGAAGAAAGCAGCATCTATACCAGCATTAATTTTAGTATCATCATCCCAGTGAATATCTGTGTTAGGCATGGCATTTTTCAAGCGTATAATACCTGCTCTATCAAGATTACCACCAAATACAGGCCCATTACCTGTTTGGATTAGATCATAGCTCTTTAGCCAGTTATAAGCTTTGGTATTGTCCATACCTGTCAAACCAACAGAGGCACGAATTTTCAACATATCCACAAAACGTACATTATTCTTAAAGAACGGTTCTTCCGATAAAACCCAACCTAGCGAAAGAGCCGGGAATACCCCCCAACGGTTTTGTGGAGCAAAGTTGGTCGAACCATCACGGCGTACTACCAATTCGGCCAAATACTTATTGGCATAGGCATAATTCAAACGAGCGGCATACGATAAACGACCAGATTCTGATTCTGATTCAGAAATCGTACCAACACCTGCACCTGAAGCTGTGCCACCTAAAGCATAACCAGCATGGTCTTGGGCATTATCAACAAGGTTATCTAAGTAAGATACAATACCGTCAGTATAAGTTTCAGCTTGTTCAAAGAATGAAATAAATGAAATATTATGCTTACCAAAGGTCTTGTCATACATCAAGTAACCGTTCAATTGGTATGTGTCAGCATAAGTTGGATTGTAATAAATACGGTTACTGTTGTTTACTGATACAGAAGTTTTTACACCACCGCCATAGATGTGCTTGTTTGTACCAAGCATATTAAAATCATATAAAGTATATTTTGTACCAAATTCTTTTCCAAAGCTATTGTCATAGTTACGATTATACGTCAATCTTGCTTTCAAACCTGAGATAAATGGAACATCATACTCTATGTTGGCATTTAAGTTCCAACCATTATTTTTAGCTAATAGATAATTATTTAATTTTTGTGCTTCAAAGAAATGGAAATTTTCCGTAGTTGTAGTACCTCCTGTATTAAGACGTACTGGTAAGCCATCTACATAAGCGGGTTTAAATGGTGCAGCATATAATAAGGCTTTGTAATCTTTTTCATTATCAGAACCTCCTTGTTTTAACAAATAGCGGTCTTTTTGAGAAATATCAGAAGATAACCCTAAACTTACTTTTAAGTTTTTAGCTACTTTAATATCGGCACTTGCCCTGAATGTCCAACGGTCAAAGTTGATTTTTTCAAAATTACCATTTTGTTGGTTATAAGTAACACTGGCAAAATAAGTGGCTTTTTCCGTACCACCACTTACATTTAAGGTATGACGAGCCACATAAGAAGATTTCCACGCTTGGCTCAACCAATCTTGGCTATTAGCCTTAAAATAGTCAAGTTCATCTTGGGTGTATATCACAGAGTTGGCATCAGTTGCTTTTTTACCTCCCATGAAATTATAATCGTTGGTATAAGTAGCTAATTGATACCCATTCATCATATTAGGCAATTGAGCATTCGATGTTCCATAAGAAGTACTATAAGAAACTTTAGGTGCTCCAGTTTTACCTCTTTTGGTTGTCACTACTACAACGCCATACGCCCCACGCATCCCGTAAATGGCTGCCGCCGCATCTTTCAATATCGAAATGCTTTCTACTTCCGATTGGTCTAGTGTGTTGAAGTCATCTTCTGTACGTACAATGTTATCAATCACATACAATGGACGCAAAGAACCCCCATCTTTCGATAACAATATTGGGTTACGAATCGTGATTTGAGCATTATCACCTGGTCGGCTAAAGCCACTTGAAACCCCTACGCCTGGCTGTTGTGCGGCTAAAGCTGCCGACAAACTACCCACAGGAATATCTTCGATGGCTTTCATATCAATTGTCGCTACAGCACCTGTCAAGTGAATTTTTTTCTGCTGACCATATCCGACAAATACAACCTCTTCTAATGCTGTGTTGTCTGAAGCCAATTGTACATTAATGATGCTACGACCACTTACACTTACTTCTTGTGATTTGAAACCGATGAAAGAGAAGATAAGTGTTTCATTTCCAGTTGGTAATTCAATTTTATATGAACCGTCTGATTTTGTAGAAGTACCCCCACGGCTATTTTTAACCCGAATGGCAACGCCAGCCAATGGCGCACCTTCTGCATCTTTTACAAAACCCGAAACATTGTGGGCTGCTTTACTTGAATTTCTCATCTTGCCAGCATCAGCCATAGCCTGCCACGGCAACAACAATGCACTTCCCATCATCAGATGAGTTGCCAGCAATAAAGTATAGGCTATTTTAGAGCCTTTACTGTAAGCGTGTTTTGATGGTAAAATAAATTTCATATTCTTTTCATTAAATTTTAAACTGTTTGATAATCGCTTAGTTATTCGTCTGTGTTTTTTGATTTATTTTATTGGTTTAGTTATATTTATTTTGCTGTACAAAAATACGCTCCTATACATACGTAAAAAACGTACATATACTTCCGTTTGCCTATAAATGATTACTCTTTACTTTTCTTGGTTGCTTCAGCAGCAGCTTTGATGCGTTCTTCCCAAGCTTTGCTGGCTTGCTTCATGTCTATGCCTTCCGCAGAAAGGTAATTGTTGATGCGTCCTTTGTATTTGCCAAACCACGTATGCTTCTTATCTGACGACTCGGCATCCATGGCGTATTCTCGGGCTTCGGTCAAATAAGCTAGGATTTGCTTTTTTTGCTTGTTGGTCAAATCAGGCAACATCTCTAAATAGCCTTTGTATGTAATCGGTAATACACCGTAAGTCATGCCATCTTTTACTTGTGCTAGATCTGCTTTGTTGAGGTATTTCTTCAAACTTTTCAAATAGCTTTTATGCAACATGGCTACTTCTGCTTGCAATGCTTCTGACGAAACTTTAATCAACGAATCGACACTTGCTTTTGTCAATTGATTGTCAGATTTATAGCTTTGTACTTTTGCCTTTTGAGCATCGTAAAGTGTATTAAGTTGACGATACTGATTGGCAATTAAATCACGTACTTGGGTAAGGTCTTCGGGCTTAGTGATAGACAGTTTTTGTACTATTTTATCGGCTCTTGCGGTGATAACTTTCGTGTATGCTGCTTCTTTTTCTTCCGCAGTTTGTGCTATACTACGCAAAGTTAGGCCTATACATAAGCAAATAAAAAAGGTAATCTTTTGGGCTTTCTGTGACATTCTCTTTTCTCTACAAGTTATCATCTATGAAATTTTATGCTAAAATGCTACGCCTTTCAGACAATAGCGTACTTATTTATGATTTTTTGCCTAAATCCGCTCAATAGCCTACAGCTAATATGATAGTTTTTTGCATTTTTGCATTCATTAGGCAAATATCATTTTTTATAAATAGGTTTAGATATTAAACAGTAAATCAAAATATTATTTAATATCCTTATTTTCAATTAATTAAATAAAAACACTTTACTCATTTATTACTTTTTATAGCTTTTTTCATGGTAAATTAATAATAATGAATAGTACTATTCTTTTACTTTTAAAAAGGCTGAGTAAATATTTGATACAAATTTCACTATTCAAATGCCAATTTTTATACATTTTTTTACCAACTTAGTGTAGGATATTGTCATAAAATAAATAGGAATCGTTATATTTGAAATCAGAACCACAAAGCCTTGCTTTTTTACCTAGTTTGGTATGTTTTTGAGAGATAATAGAATTAAAGAAATAATACAATTTTGTACCCACTTCAACTATGAAGCCCCTTTTTCAGAAAGTTCCTGTCAAGCTGGAGAGTTCCTTCAGTATTCGCCATGATGTTCGTCCTAATTTTGGCGGTATCTGGCATTATCACCCCGAGCTCGAATTACACTACATTATTCGAGGCGAAGGGGTGCGTTTTATCGGTGATAATATCAGCAACTTTTCGCATGGTGAAATCGTGCTTGTGGGCGAAAATTTGCCCCATACCTGGCGTTGTAAAGAAGAGTATTTTCAGCAGGGAAATAACCTAAGTGTTGAAGCGGTGGTGATTCAGTTCTTACCCGATTGCTTTGGTAAATATTTGCTCGGACTGCCCGAAGCGTATTTGCTACCCAAACTATATGAAAAAGCCAAAAGTGGCATGGTGATTTTGGGCAAAACCCACGAGAAACTTACCGTGCTGATGAAGCAAATCGCTCAAGCCAAAAACCTCGACCGTATTGCTATTCTGCTTGCTATTTTACATACCTTAGCCGAAAGCGACGAATACGAATCTATTGCAAGAGGACAAGCCTTTTACCAGTCGAACGAATCGGATACTTTACGCCTCAACAAGGTATGTAACTATACTTTATCTAATTATAAAAAGGATATTACCTTAGAAGAAATTGCCGCCATTAGCCATTTGAGTGTCACGTCGTTTTGTCGGTATTTTAAGCTAATGACCAAGAAAACGTATTATGATTTTCTGATAGAAATTCGCATTAGTCATGCGTGTAGGGCATTGGTTGAAGATAAGCTACCGACAGAGGTTATTTGCTTTGACTGCGGCTTTAATAATGTGTCTAATTTTTACAGACATTTCAAAAAAGTCACAGGAATTACGCCATTAGAATACAAGCGTAAATACCATAAAAAATAAAAATCACCCCTCACCTAGGCATAAAATACTTGCTGGTAAGGGGGATTTTGCCCCAATTAATTAACAAACTATAGTCTTTAGTGCTATTTCTTCGTGCAATTGTGTGTATGTTTCAAATAGTTTATCCATATCTTTGGCATGGCTGACGGTAAAATTGCCCACGACTCTGCGTGTAAATGCCGAAATCGGTAGCCCTCTTTTTTGGAGAAAATACTTCGATACCGTTGGGTAAGTATGGTGCATGACGTCCATATTTTCAACAAAAAATTGCTGCACTAACGCTACTTCTTCTTTTACAGATTCGTTATTGTAATTATCACATAACCAAACGATTAGTTCGGGAAAATAATTGCCTTGGATGCACGACAAGCCCGCTGAACCTGCTTCTAGGGAGGCTACCGCATGAACCATATAGGCATCGTATAAACCAAAATTGGTTTGCTGTACGGCAGCAATTTTTTCTTTTACTTGGTTCAAATCTAAGCAGGTATCTTTGTGATAAATCACTCGCCCCGTTTCTGTAAATAATGCCAATTGTGCTGGACTAATCAACCGCTTGTAAGGAACGGGACATTCGTAAAAACCCACAGGAATCTGTTCGGTAAGGTCGAGCAAGCGAAAGACACGCTCATTAAAGACACTTTCCGATTCGGCTTCATCGGCTAGTTGATTCGCCAATAAAATTACGGCTTCTGTGCCAAGGTCATGTACTTTTTTGATAAAATCAGCTTGTTGGTCGAGGCTTTTTCCAAACGACCCCGTCGCCACTACTGGTACAGCACCCTTGCTTACCTCAACAATATGGCGAATTGTCTGTAAACGTTCTTGTTCACTTAGCTCAAACATTTCGCTCGACAAACAATTGGCAAACAGTCCACTGGCACCTGCTTCGATATACAGCTCGGTGAGTTGTGTGAGTCCATCAAAATCAATGCTGCCACTTTCATCAAAGGGCGTAAGCATTACTGGGATAAATCCTTTTTTGGGTTGGTTCATTATTGATTAGGTTAAAGGCCTGCTTTGTCTTTTATTATTCTTGTATCGCTTCGATAGGGGCTTTTTGCCGTACTTTTGTAAGGAATATCCCTACCAAAAATATGCTCAATGTACCTACTACAATAATCATATTTTTATGAAAAGGACTGCGTAAATACGCTATTTCATCAGGAATTACAGCCGAAAAAGTCATCCAAATAATGACTAAAATACCAATCGTTGTTGCAATCCAAGCTTCATGGTTATGCGTCTGGCGACTTACTAGCCCCAACAAAAATAGCCCTAACATACCAGCAGCAAAGATGCCCGACAATTGCCACCAAATATCTAAGATGCTTTTTACGCCAATCATTGCCACGCCCGACAACAGACCCAACAGCCCAAATACTACTGTCATCAAGTGTAATAATTTCAAATGCTGTTTTTCAGTTTGTTCTTTTACCCAAAATCTTTGGTAAATGTCCACCACAAAAACAGTTGCCGAGGCATTCATTCCCGAACTAATCGTACTCATCGCTGCCGAAAGCAAGGCCGATACCAATAGCCCCATCAGTCCTACGGGTATTTTATGCACCATAAAATGTGGCATCACTTTGTCGCCATAATCGCTTGGCTGTAAGGTACTAGCCAAAGCTCGAATTGCTTGTGCGTTTCCTAGTGGCAATTTTTCGGAAGCCACTTGGTATTGAATTGCTTCAGTCCAGTCGGGGTGCAATTGATAATAGGCAAATAAACTTGTACCTATAACAAAAAACAGCCACGAAGCAGGAATGTACATCCATACGCACAGCCAAAGCGATTTACGGGCTTGTTGTATAGAAGTGGTTGTGTGATACCTTTGTACATAATTTTGGTCCATACCAAAATTATTCAGATTCATAAAAAAGCCATAACATAGCACTACCCAAAAAGTAGAATCTGTAAAATTAAGTGTAAAACTTCCTAGGCTAAATTTATCGTAAACTTTTCCTATGGTTATTACTTGGGTAAAGCCCTCTGGCACTTCGCTTATGACCAAGTACAGAATCAATAATGCCCCTAATGTTTTGATAAACGCCTGCACTACTTCTGTCCAAATTACGGCCTCAATTCCGCCAAGCACAGTATAAATAATGATACAAACACCCATCACAAGCATAATCATTTGCATAGAAAATCCCGTAAGTGCTTGTAAACTAAGGGCTATTCCAAAAAAAATCGAACCCATACGAGCCAATTGGGTAAGTAAAAAACACACCACGGCGTATGTTCTTGCCCAAGTACCAAAGCGTTTTTCTAAATTGGTATAAGCCGAAATCTCGCCTGTTTGTCGGTAAAATGGGATAAAATATTTAGAGGCTACCCAAGCCGCCAAGGGCATCGACAAGCTGAATACAAAGGCGTTCCAGTTACCTCCAAACGCCTTGCCTGGCACTCCTAAAAAGGTATTACTACTCAAAAAAGTAGCATAGATGGATGCCCCAATAGCCCAACCAGGAATTTTGCCTGATGCTTTGGTAAATTGGTCGGCATTGCGGTTGGCACGAGAAAAATACATTCCAACGGCAATCATTCCCATAAGATACAACCCAATAATGGCCAAATCAACGAAGGGTAAGTTTGTCATGAATTCAAGTTTTTACTTAACTAAACGTCGTTTCGCTTAGTTTTCATTTCATAGTTTAGGTTTTATTTCAATACAAAAGTAGGTTAATTTAGAAGTCTTATTATATAGTATTTTTTTATGATATTATACAATATTATCCAGTTTACTGAATTTCTAAGTTATCAAAATAGAGGTCTTTTTCCGAAGTAATTTGTAAGTGTACGCTGTATGTTCCTGCATTAATCATCGTGCCTGATGTGGTACTAAAATAGCTCCATTTACCTGATTTTGAAGGGTTCAGTGTGATTTTTTCTTGCTTAATCAACGTTCCGTCTTGTAAAGATAAGGTCAATAAAAGCGTTTGGTCATGCGTACTGGCATTATGATATTTCAAGGTAAGTGCGTAAATATCTGCAACACCTGTTTTGATTTTCCATGTTATGCCTTGCTTGCCTTGGGCTGTAATACCCAAACGGTCTTTTCCCATCAGTGGTACAATGCCTATTCCTTCCCCTTCAAAAGAAGCTTCTGTAGCCTTATACACCTGACTAGCCTTTAGGTCAAAAGGAGGTGTAAGACCGCTTGCCCAAGCTACCATAACATAATAATTACCTGTGGGTAAAGGTAGTTTTTCGCCCTTGGTCAAGGTCTTTTTATAAACCTTATAGCGTTGCTTGGTTGTTTCTAGCCAAGCATTTATATCGTCTATATTTTTGCCTAAATTATTGATATTCAACAATGAATCTGTACAAAAATAAACATCTATAGCTGCTTCTGCTCGTAGGGTGTCTATCAACGTTGGCTTTCTTGGTAAAAAATAAGTGCCAAATAATGAAGGCGGAAGTTGGCAGATAGTTTCGTTTGTTCCTATGAGTTTTTTACCTATATCTATCCATGATTGAATCGGATAAACTTGGTGTGTTGTAAATGGATAACTTGACTTTACGGCAGGAGCATCAGCTTGGGCATTGCCTTTTGGGGCAATGGCAATGGCTGAAATAAGGGCTTGTCCAGAAGCAATTCGTGGAAATTGAATGCACATTTTCCCGTCCGTAACCGACACCGTTACCACTTTTTTCAATAAAACATCGTGTCCTACTTCTTTCCAAATATCTATATTTTTGAACACTGTTTTGGCATTAATAGCCACATCAAACAAACGCCAACCTGTACAATCTAAGCCGCCTCCGGTGCCATACCAGGGTTCGATAAAATACAATTCTACTTGATAGCTTCCATTGGGTAGCTCAAATTCGTATTGCAATTGGTCACGACCAAAGCGAAAGGTTTGAAAAAGAGCATCGTCGGTTGTGCCTTTGATAGGGTCGAAAGTACGCCGTTGACTTACAAAAAAGGGATTGACTCCCGTAAAATGTTGCGACCACGAACGGCTTCCCCACGTATTCGTTGCCGTTTTGGCTTGGTCTGCCAGCCAAATATTGCCCTCGTGGTCGGTATATTGTTCGCCCCCACAATTGACCCTATACAAATATTTTAGTCCTTTTGTGGCTTTGGGTTCATGCTTTTGCTTTGTATTTGTTGGGTATTCTATTGCTTGTTCATGCGGAGCGTTAGGTAAAAGCGGAAGAGAAACATAGTCTTCTGCCACCTTTTTACCCTGCCAATACCCCACCGCATACAGTACATTATACCTAATGGCTACATTATCCCAAGTAAAATGTGTGCCAATTCCTGCCCTTTTTTTCCTTCCTAAAGAAAGATGATTGATGTCGTTGAAAAGCTCTACTTCATCACAATTGGCATACACCGTCACCGATGCGTTGGCACTGGCTTTGGTCAAACGATTGGGCCAGGTATGCGAAGCGATATACACCATAGGTGAGATAAGAGGCGAGGCATAATTAGCCCTAAACATATAAAATACATCAAGCGGCTCGTCCCAAGGCGTAAATAAACCTTTGTAGTTGACAGGCCCAAGGCGTTCGAGTTCACGAGAAGCTTCACCATTTTGTACTCTTCCCGGATTATCATGCGAATTGAGCAGCCAAAAGAAATGACCTGTTGTATTTTTTTTATGTGCCTCGGCTAATTTTACTTTCAATTCCATGAGGTTGGTCATTGATTCTTCTGTAAAAACATTAGAAGGTACGGCTTTTTGTGGCATTTGATGGGCATCTAACGAACGCCAAGCACCATATTCGCCCACCAATACTTGCCGTTCTAAATCATCGCCATACTGCTGTGGGTCGCCACCATACGTGCCTGTCCAGTTTTGCGGAACATCCCAATCTGTACCTTTGCCACCATTGCAAGTCGTAATTTTTCGTTGGCTCGAAGCCGTTGGGTCGAGTTGTCGAATCAAATCGCTGCATTCTTTGGCAAAATCTTCGGGTAAGGTACTTTCGTTTTCTAAACCCCAAAGGACAATCGAAGGGCTATTGTGGCGTTCGATGACCCAATCTTTCAACAATTGTTTAAAATGAGTCCTAAAAGCTGGCGTATCGTACCAAATATGAGCGGCCATTTGTGGCCACCATAAAATTCCTTCTTTGTCCCAATACGTTTGATAACGCAAGTTATGTGGCTGATGAGCATCTCGGAAAGCATTAAAACCTGCCGCTTTTACCATTGCTACACGGGTTTTGATTTGAGCCTCATCAAACGCATGACTTGTGCCTAGTAAATGCTCGTATTCGGCAATGCCATTGATAAACACAGGTTTACCGTTGAGTAAAAATTGTTTTGTTCCTTGCTTCCCAATGGGCCAACTTATCCAACGAATGCCATAAGACGTTATTTGTTTATCTATGATTTTTCCATTATCGAGGATACTTGTGTAAAGATTGTACAAATAAGGATTTTCGAGCGACCATAGCTTCGGATTTTGCACAACGATGGTATCTTGACGAAGCGTTTGCTGGCTATGAGCATCGAGGTTGATGATTTTGCTCAAACGCTGTACAAGGTGCTGTTGTGCATCTTTTAGTTCGTAAATGAGTTGTATCGTTCGTCTTTGAGCGGTATAATTTTGCAGTGTACTTTCTACAAAAACATGGGCTTGCTGAGTGGTAACAGTGGTATCGTTCCAAAGATGTACGCCATAAGGAGCAAGTCTTAGCTCATTTGTCACAAGCAAATGTACAGGTCTAAAAATACCCATTGGTTGCGAGCCTTCCGAAAAACCTCGCTCGGTTGAGCAGCCCCCACAAACCCAAGGCAAGTCTTGAATATTGGTGGGGTGGTCGGCTCTGACTGCCAATAAATTAGCTCTATTTTTATCTAACAAGACATCGGTTATATCTATTTCAAACGACGTTCGCCCACCTGCATGATAGCCCACTTGCTTGCCATTGAGCCATACGGTAGCATAAGAACCAACCCCTTCAAAGCGTAAGAAAAAGCGTTGGTTTCCTTTCGCATCGGCATAGCGAAAGGTTTTTCTGTACCAAGCATATCCATGCCTATTGCCATGCGATAGACGGCGGTAGCCTTCGTAGGTATCCCATGTATGCGGAATGGCTACGTTTTTCCAGTGATTGGTGGCAAAATTTTTTTGTTCAAAACCTTGGTATGCTTGCTGGTTGGTATCGTTGGCGATACTTTGCCAATTATCCGACAAAAGGATGTCTTTACGCTGGGCAAGACTTAAATTGAAGCTTAGGAGAAAGGTAAAAATAATACAATAGACTCTTGCGTAAATCATTCCTCTATATTTGTAAAATAATGTTTTCCAAAAAAATTATACAAATGTATAGGAATGTTCAAGAGCCTTTGCCCAAAATATTGACAAGCTATTATACAATCTTAGCCAGTCTTTCCAAGAAAAGACTAGCCAAGATTGCGTACAACATTTGGTTTGTCTGATGGGATTATTGCCCTACATACAATTGCACTTTGCCTAATAACCCCGAAGGCAACAAAGGGCTATCAGCTTTGTAAAATGGCATGGTCGTAAAAGTTGTTTTGTTTGTTGCATTGGGTTGAGCATCGCCGATAAGTCGGTTTACCCAAAGGTTGGTCACTTTTACTTCAATCGTATTTTCGCCTGCTTTGATGGCTTCTGAAATGTCTATTTTAAATGGTTTTTTCCAAACGACTCCCACATTTTTACCATTAATCAATACCTCTGCCATGTTCTTAACCTCACCTAAATCAAGCGTAACTGCACTTTTCAATGTCGTACTGTTGAGGGTAAATGTATTACTGTAAATGGCTGTTCCCGAAAAATACTTAATGGCTTCATCCGTGTTGTCTGACCAAGAACTGAGTTTATCAAAAGTTGTGGTTTTATCGCCAAAACGTACTTTCCAAGGACTTTCAATGATACTCAGCACCGTTTCTTTTTTCTCTGGTACGGTATAACTATTGCTTGTAGCCTTGTCTTTGAATACAATGAAAAATGCGTCCCAAGCATCAAATTTCAACGAAACGATGGTTCTACCGCCCTTGATTTGGAAGGAAACTTTTGCTGATTTTCCCGTAACAGGATTCCACAATTCGGGTGTTTTTCCTGTGATTCTGAAACTTATGCTTGCTTCGTTGGCTTGCTCACTTCTACTATTAAGCCAATAAATATCTTGTTCGGCTGTTTGGCGGTGGCGGAAAAGAATTTTACTCGTAGCATTGCTGATAAGCACGTCGGGCTGTAGGGCAAGTTTATCGAAGGTTGTAACGTTGGCGTTGTTCCAAATGTCGTTTGCCAGGGCTTGAAAAACCGTGTTGTCGTCGGCCAAACTTGGCGATTGTGTGGGTTTATTTCCAACTACCTTTACGCCAGCGTCCACCAGTGTTTTGATTCTTTTCAATAAACTCAACGTCATCCATTGCGTCGATTCGTCTAGCATCAATACCTGATACGTATTGCCACTTTTGGCCACTAATTTTCCTTTTTGTGCTTCAATGGCATTTTGTAGAGCGGTTGCATTGACAAAATCGAACTCGAAACCTGCGGGGATAGCAGGTAATTTTTCCCGACAAACCCATGTAATATTGGTGTTTTCGCCATACAAATACAGCACATCGGCGATGTTTTTGCCTTGTTGTAGCATATAACTACTTCTACCCAAATAGGTCATCCATGCTTTAGCTCCTGCTTCTGCCCAAGTTTCTTGACGAGTGAAATACTGTCCGAATGGCCCTAGCGAAAAGCCAGGCTTTTTATCATCAAGTGGCTGATGCACAGAAGTATGAATCACAAAACGATTCAAGCCAGAAGCTAATTCTAAGTCGGCTGTTCGTTTGAGTTTTTCAGGATACCACCCAAACGCATGTTGGATTGAAGTCATCGACTCGGCCGCCACGATGTTTTGTCCATAAATATTTGCCACCGAAGCCGCTTCACGAATATCGGCTTCGCTGCGTACTTCTTCGTCGTTGCCGCCAGCCAAACTACCGGGTGTCCACATTGCCGACATCGGCACATCGGCGTTACGTTTTACGTCCATGCCGTCGGCCAAATAAATTCGCCCATTTTCATGCGATTCGGTATAGCGTTTCATGCCTCTTTTGTGGAGTTCTTCGCCAATCACATCGTAGTGGTTTTCGGCAATCATTTCGCCAATAGTTTTTCTAAAATCCCATAAAAACTTTTCGCTGGCTTCTAGGCTTTGGACAATTCTCCCCGTTAGCACAGGCATCCAAGGTTTTACATCATAACCACGCCGTTTCTTAAACTCCTCGGGCATTGTTTTAGTCCAAGTAATATGGCCTGCTTCGTAGCTATCCAGAACCATGTATTGTAATCCTTTTGCACCCATCATGCCACCCGTGGCATCTTTGTACATATCGAGGTAGGTATTAATATACTTTTTCACAGCCTCTTTATCCAATTTGTCCACTTCTAACCCTGTTGCTTCTGGCGAAGCAGGGTGATTTTGACGACCCGTGAGCGAGTATCCAAAACGCTGAATCATCCATTCGCCAGCAGGTACGTCCCATTCTAGCGTACCATCAGGCTTCATCAGGTGGGTCAACTCAATCACCTCTTGGGTTGGAATGGCTTCGGGGTTTTCGGTACGAGTATAGCTATTTTCTTCTTTCCAAGGCGAAAACCCAGCCTTATCTTCGGCTTGGTCGATGCGAGCGGTATTGAATAAAACAAATTCTGAAATATTTGTTCCAGCAGGCTTAGGAGGTTCGGTTACGCCCATCATAGCCATAATAGGATTTAGTACGCCCGGAAGGGTTTCAAAACAAATACGCCAATATTTAGCCGTTGTAGCAGGAATTGCCGTAGTAATAAATGGTAAGGTGCTGTTTGATACCTTGGCGACAGTTCTGAAATTGATACCGTCGTCACTCACTTTGAGACTGCGGTTGGTTGGCCCTCCGTTGAAATCAGCCAATTCTCCTGCTTCGCTCATGCCAATGGCAAAGGCTTTGAAGGTTTGAGGTGTATCAAATTCGTATTGCACCCACATATCTTGTCCGACTTGCATGGGAGGCAAAAAATAAGTTTGATTGATGTCGTGGTTGAGCAACAATGCCGTATCAAAATCGCCCCCACTTTTGCTCATTTTGGGCTTGAGGTCAGGCAAATGCTTTTCATTTGAAGGCAATTTGTAGGCAATCACCAAGGCATCGGCAGCAAAATGGGGTCTTTCTCCAATATAAGCACCCATCACCCCTCCAGCGTGGGTTTCTGCTCCTTGGTACTTGCCAATCACATCGGGAAGTGGGGGCAATTGAATGCTTAGTTTTTTACCTCCTTGTATCAAAGCCTCCGACCAAACCACTTTTTTCATAGCATCTTTGGGTTCAACCCAAGGACCTCCGGTTACGCTCCAACCGGGCGAACCAGCAATCGCCATTTCGAGTCCCTTTTTATCAGCCAATTCGGTTGTAAACTTAAAGGCATCTTTCCATTCGGGAGTCATAAAAACCAACTTTTTCGGTACAACCACAGGAGTCATCAAATTGGCATCGAAGTTTTGAAAACCGCCAATACCCACACGGCTCATCCAATCTAAATCTTTTTGGATACCGTCTTTTGTAATATTTCCGTTCATCCAATGCCACCAAACACGGGGTTTTGCCACATTAGGCGGATTCATAAATGCTTGTGATGTACTTTGTTGGGCTCTTGTACCGAAAGCAAGGGCAACTAAAGCCATTACTTTGATGTATCTTTTTTTCATAGTTATTGAATTGTATTACGTTTTACAAAAAATGGAAAATTGGCCTGCGAAATGAGTGTAGGGCATTGCAAGAATGCTTAAAATTAAAATTCAAAAATATCTTTAAATATTTACATAAAATTTACATTCCTAATCAAAAAGTGTACAAAATCAATCTATCCCAAATAAATTACGGACTATTACGGTAATGTTTAGGCGTAATGCCTGTATGGGTTTTAAAAAACCTTGAAAAAGCACTGTGGTCTTGCTGAGTTAGTTTTACGGCAATTTCGCTGACAGGCATAGAGGTTTGTTTGAGCAAAACCTTGGCTTCCATCAAAAGCATTTCGTTGAGCAATTGCTGTGCCGATTGCCCCGTGGCGGTCTTTACGCATTTATTCAGGTGGTTGGGACTTATAGCCAACAAATCGGCATAGTCTGTCACTTGCTGTTTATCAAAAATATGTTTCGACAAAGCATCTTTGTATTGCTGGGCAATGACTGTTGCCATGCTTTTTTTGCTATGCTGATCAGGCAAATAAAAGGGCTTTATTTCTGAAAATAAAGTGTGTAAATAAGAGGCTATAATAGGCAAATGAATCTCATCGTCGAGCTTATGGAGTTCTTCTAAACGCATGAGCAGTGCATAAAATACAGGCAAATGAATAGGCTCAATGGCAATGACCGGCTCGCTGGCAAACTGTAAAAATGGAAAATGCTGCGTCAATGGTAATGTGGCAACATAAGTAGCCAAAAGTTCTGTATGAAAATGCAAATAATAGCCCTCGGCATCGGGACTGAGGTATTGGTGTACATTGATTTGGTACGCAGGCAAAAAGAAAAACTGATGGGGTACAACACGGTAAGAAGTAAGGGCTTTTGCACAACGGAGTTCGCCCTTGGTAAGTAAAAAACATACGTTCACAATACGCCGATAAGGCATTGTTGGGATGTGAAGTTTGTCGGTATAATCTTCTAATTTATTGATGTGAAAAAGTCGATGAAACCTATTGAGTGTAGGTGGCTGAAAGCTTTGTCCAAAATGATGCTGAAACATTTTGTCGAAATCCCATACGGGTATGTCTTTTTCTTTCCACATAAAAACTAATTAAAGATGCCTCAAAACGGAAGAGAGGTTGACTGCTTGATACAACTCACAACAAAAGAACTTTTAATGTTACTTACGCTCGGTATGACAGACAACTTCTTGGCAATGAATGTATTATAGGCTGATAAATCTTTTACAATTACTTTCAATACATAGTCGAAAAGCCCACCCGTAACATACGCTTCTACCACTTCGTCGAGCTTGCTTACTTCTTCCGAAAAGGCTTCTACCGTTTCGGCCCGTTGGCTGGTCAGCGAAACCGTTACTATCACCATAATGCCTAAGCCAACTTTTTCTCGGTCGATTAGGGCTACATAGTTTTGAATATATCCTTCGTTTTCGAGCTTTTTTATTTTGTCATAGACAGACGTTCTCGACATGTTAAGTCTTGATTTTAAGTCTTCTACATCGAATCTTGCCTCTTTTTGTAAGATGCGTAGCAAGGCTAATTCTTGTTTGGTAAGTTGTTCCATCGGATTTTTTCCAAAAAATGAGTTTAGAATAAATATTTTACGTACAAAAAACGAAAAAAATACTCTAATATCGTACAAAATATTTATTTTAAAACATATATCAAGATAAAATCATACAATATGTAATTTTGTTTGTACAAAATACTTTTCAACAATACTACTACAATGGAGACTTTCATCAAATATTACGGGTTAGACTGGATAGCCATGACCATGAGCCTTTCGGCAGTTTACTTGATTGGAAATAAAAATAAGTTTGGTTTCCTTTCTTACATTACGGCCAACATCCTTTGGATATATTTGGGCGTTTTTAGAATGGAAAGTTTGGGCATCAGCGTAGGAAATATTTTCTTTTTACTCATGAACCTTCGGGGCTATTTGAAATGGAAAAGTTAATATTCTTGTAATTAGTGCATGACTCAACGTCGTTTTGTAAGGAAATAAACACTACTATCCTCTTTCGTGTGCTAATCCGTTGGGCTTGAACCTATACAAGTAAGGGGCTTTGTTTTGTGCGCCTGTGTATTTCTTTTCTAGGCGTTCTAAAACGTTGAGTTCTAGGATTTTTTTCTGAAAATTGTTGCGTGCGTAAGTTTGCTCAAAAATGGTTTCGTACAAATCTTGTACTTCTTTCATCGTAAATACTTCGGGCAATAGATTCAAAATAATGATGTTTTTGTCTAGGCTCAAACGCATAGAATCAAGGGCTTTTTCAATGATTTGCTTGTGATCCATAATCAAATTGGGCAAGTCATGAATGCTGTACCAAGTCATCGATTCGTCGATGTCGGTTTTTTGTGGCGTTACTTTCGTAATATCTACTAAAGCATAATACCCAAACGATATAAAGCGGCTTTTAAACCATTGTAGTTCATCGCCAGAAATGTCAATAAACTTTTTTCTTTCGGCTTCATCTTGCCACAAATAGTCAAAAACAACTTTGTTATTACGATTGGCTTCACCAAAAATTTTGAATTGCTCTAAGTAAATATTCTCTATACCTGTACGCTCTTTCAATATACGATAAGCGGCTTCGTCAACACCCTCAGTATGCAAAATGAATCCACTAGGCAAACCGTAAAAGTTGCCTTTAAAATTAAATTTTGAAATCAAAACCTTCAATTCTCTTGCCTGATAGCCAAAAATGACACAATCTATCGACAGATGTGGCATGAAGTTTTTTGTGTTTAATTCTCGCATAATGAATCAATCAATATCTTTCTACAAAATTAGGGTTCATCTTTCATAAAAGCCGTTCATATTATTATGAATATTCAAAGATAAAATAAAAATAAAATTTATTGTCTATTTTATTAGACAATAAATTTTATTTTCTACATTTGCCTAAAGTTTTGGATTTCAGCCTAGTTTATACAATACGGCATCGACATTCCTGCTTTATTCTTATTATCCAATTAATTAATACCTTATGAAACAACTACGACTGTTGTGGCAAGTTGCCTTTTGGGTATGCTTTGCTCATACGCTATTAGCTCAAAATAAGCTAAATCTTTTGGTATTCAGTAAAACTGCCGCTTTCCGCCATCAATCTATTGAAGCGGGAAAAAAAGCCCTTGAAAAAATGGCTAAAGAAAAAAACTTTGGCGTAAGTTTTACGGAAGATGCGGGTGTTTTTAACGAACAAAACTTAAAAAAGTACAATGCTGTTTTGTTTCTCAATACTACTGGCGACATCCTCAACAACGAGCAACAAGCCTCTTTTGAGCGTTATATCCAAGCTGGTGGTGGTTATGTGGGCATTCATGCAGCTACCGATACCGAGTATGATTGGCCTTGGTATGGCAAATTGGCTGGTGCGTGGTTTCTCGACCACCCGATGAGTCCTAGTAATGTACAAAAAGGCAAATATTTTGTAACGCAAAAAAATGAACTTACCCAAGGAATGCCCGATACTTTTGAGCGTACCGACGAATTTTATAGCTTCAAAAACATTTCTCCTGCTATCAATGTAGTGGTAAAAATTGATGAGAAAAGTTATATCGGTGGTAAAAATGGCGATAATCACCCGATGAGTTGGTACCAAGAATTTGATGGTGGGCGCTCGTTTTATACCGCTATGGGCCATACCGACGAAACGTTCGCAGAGCCACTTTTCTTGAATCACCTTTGGGCTGGCATCAAATACGCCGCAGGTGGCGAAGCTCCCAAACCCTTGGATTTCTCGAAAGCCAGACCCGAAGAAAACCGCTTTACAAAGGTGGTTTTGGAAGAAAAACTCGACGAGCCAATGGAGCTTACCTTATTAGACAAAGACCGTGTGTTGTTTATCCAAAGAAAAGGAGAAGTTCGCTTGTACAATACCAAAACCAAGCAACTCAAAACCATTGCAAAAATGCCTGTTAGCTTGAAATACGTAAGCAAAGAAGGCAAAGAATCGGTGGCAGAAGATGGGCTATTAGGACTCAACAAAGACCCTAAGTTTGCTCAAAACCAATGGATTTATATGTATTATTCGTCGGTAAAAGGTTCTTACAATGTATTGTCGAGATTTACGATGAAAGGCGATGATATTCTTTTGGATTCAGAAAAAGAAATCTTGCGTGTCAATACCCAGCGAGAAGAATGCTGCCATACAGGTGGCTCAATTGCATGGGATAAAGTAGGAAACCTCTATTTATCTACAGGCGACAATACCAATCCGCATGGCTCTAACGGCTACAGTCCAAGCGACGAACGCCCCGGAAGAGAAGCCTGGGATGCACAAAAGTCATCGGCCAATACCAACGACCTTCGTGGCAAAATCTTGCGTATCAAGCCACAAGCCGACGGCTCTTATACGATTCCCGAAGGAAACCTTTTCCTCAAAGGCACGCCTAAAACTCGTCCTGAAATTTATACGATGGGACACCGCAACCCATTCCGTATTTCTATCGACCAGCACACGGGCTATTTGTATTGGGGTGATGTAGGCCCAGATGCTTCAAAACCAGACTCGTTGAGAGGCCCAGCTGGGCACGACGAAGTAGGACAAGCCCGCAAACCGGGCAACTTCGGTTGGCCTCATTTCGTAGGTGACAACAAAGCATACGCAAAATTTGATTTTGCCAACAACAAAGTATTAGAAAAATGGGATGCCAACGCTCCTAAAAACACTTCGCCTAGCAATACGGGGCTAGAGATTTTACCTCCTGCACAAAAGGCTTTTGTATGGTATCCTTACGGCGAATCGAAAGAGTTTCCGTTGGTTGGTTCTGGCGGTAGAAATGCAATGGCCGGGCCTGTGTATTATGCCGATGATTTCAAAACGGCAACAAGAGCTTTCCCTAAATACTATGATGGAAAATTCTTGGAATACGACTGGATGCGTGGCTGGATTATGGCCGTGACGATGGACAAAGAAGGCAATTTGAAGTCGATGGAACGCTTTATGCCAAGCTACAAATTCAGTAATCCAATGGATATGGAATTTGCCCAAAATGGCGATTTGTATATGCTCGAATACGGTACAGGTTGGTTTACGGCCAACGACGACGCTCGCCTTATTCGTATCGAATACAATGGAGGCAACCGCAAGCCTCAAATTGTGATGAATGCCAACCAAATGGGTGGATCTGTTCCTTTCAACCTCAAACTTAGTGCCAAAGGAACAGTAGATGCTGACGGCGATAACCTTACTTATACTTGGAAAATTGCTTCAAACAATGGTTTCAATAAAATTGTAGCAACCCAAGAGGCAAACCTAACGCTCACCAAAGTAGGTACGTACAAAGTAACACTTACCGTAAGCGATGGCAAAGGCGGCATCAATAGTCAAAGCATGGAAGTTACCGCAGGCAACGAACCACCCACCTTGAGCCTAGAAATGCCTAACAGCAACAAAACATTCTTTACGGCTAATCAGGCGTTCAATTACGACATCAAAGTAAAAGACAAAGAAGATGGAACGCTCGAAAATGGTATTAGTCCAGAACAAGTAGCCGTAAGTATTGATTATTTGGCAGAAGGCTACGACAAAAATATGATTTCGATGGGACACCGCTCGGCTGATGCCAGTGCTGCTTTTGCCACAGGTAAAAAACTCATTGATGCCAGCGACTGTATGGCTTGTCATAAGAAAGAAAGTAAGTCTATTGGCCCAGCTTACCGTGAAGTTGCCAAAAAATACAAGGGCGACAACTCGGCTTTAGAAAAACTGACCAAGAAAATTATTGCTGGTGGTAGCGGTGTTTGGGGCGAAGTAGCCATGGCCGGACACCCCCAACTTTCAACTGCCGATGCTGCCGAGATGGTGAAGTATATTTTAAGCCTTTCTAACGAAAAAGCGAAAGAAAAGACACTTCCTGTAAAAGGTGCTTACACCGCCAAAATACCCGCAGGCGACAAGGGCAAAGGTGTATATATTGTACGTGCTTCTTATGAAGACCAAGGGTCTAACGGATTGCCTTCGTTGCGTTCGGAACAGTCTTTTGTTTTGAGAAATGCAAAACTAGACCCACACGCTTTCGATGCGTATGAAGAAATCAACAAGATGTCGTTTGGTGGCAACAATTTGGCTATTCCCAAACATGGTTCGTATATGAAACTCAGCCAAATCGACCTCAATGGTGTAGCAAGCTTGAGTTTGGCAGCCGTTGCTCCTAAACCACAATTGAATGCCACTGGTGGAAAAGCGGAACTTCGTTTAGATACCCCAAAAGGAAAATTGTTAGGTGAATCTGCTTTCCTTGAGCCAAGTGATAAAATGGACTTTACACCAAAATCACTTGATATTCCTATTGCTCAACCTGTAAACGATAATCAATTACATGATGTGTATGTAGTATTCAGCAATCCAAAAGCTGATGGTGGTTCGTTGATGGTGGTTATGGGAGCAGAAGTAAAATTTGCTGCTCAAAACAGTACCACTACGCCAGTTACTACTACTGATAACAAGGCAAATGATTTCTTCGTTGGAGCATGGAATACCTTCGTTGCTGGTACACCTAATGGCGATGTTTCGATGACCATCACCATCGAACGCAAAGATGGCAAATTGGTCGGCTCGCTCACTTCTGAAATGCAGAACAACCAAACGATTCCTTTAGAAAAAATCGAAGAAAATGGTACAGATAAAATCAAGGTTTACTTTAGTGCCAATGGCATGAACATTAATATCGACCTTGAAAAAGAAGACCAAGATAACCTCAAGGGAACACTCATGGGAATGTTTACCACAAAGGCAAAAAGAGTAAAATAAATACTTAACCCTTCTTTTTATTATATGATAGACTGCCCTTTAAGGCAGTCTATTTTTTTTACTATTTACCATTTAACGTATAAATATGTCAAAAAACTACAATTTATTACAATTCATCGAATGCCTCAGATTTTCAACGATTTATCATGCAAATTTGTATCAACAAAACAGCAGCGATGTCTGTCACAGCATTACCAAGCAAGCAATCATTTATAAAAATATTTTGGGATTTTCTCACGTAGTCGAGGGCAGGTACAGAAAAGAGAAGTGCTACGTGAGAAATACCAAAACAAGACAAAGATAAGAGGGACTATTTTCGCCTATAGTAGTAAATTTCAGCCTAACCACTAATATATTTTTATGTACGAGTAACGTCGTTTTTAGTATGTTTCCAAAAATTAAAAGTATCATATAGCATATCTTACGCTTTGCGTAATCTGTACTAAGTAATAAAGTAAGTAATTGTGTAATTGAGGGTTTTGACAAATGTAGGGAAAAGGCTATCTCGTTTGAGGTAGCCTTTTTTATTGCTCAAACTGATGTCGATAATCTAAAGGACTTAGCTTTTTTATTTTCTTAAAATGACGGTTAAAATTTGAAAGATTCTGAAAACCAGAGGCAAAACAAACATCTGCAATTGAATTTTCAGGGTTTTGGATAAGCTTACAGGCGTGTTCAATGCGAATTTCAGCCAATACACTACTAAACGTTTGTCGGGTTCTTTGTTTGAAATACCTGCTAAAAGCCGAAGGACTCAAATTGGCCAACGATGCCACTTCTTCCAAATGAATTTCTTGTTGAAAATGCTGCATTACAAAGGCAAAAATCCGTTTGATACGTGCCGATTCTTCAGGATTATTGACTGCAATGGTATAAGAATTAAGGTATTTCACCTCGGTTTCTTTGCTCATTTCGTTGAGTATCGACAAAAAAATAAGCAACCTATCCATGCCTTCCAATCTCGATAAGGCACATAGCTGTGGTTGTATTTTCCTACAAAACTGCGTACTGAATTGAATCCCCCTTTTAGCCTGTTGCAATAACTCATAAACTTTTTGATTTTCAGGTTTTAAGAAAAAATCGTTTCCCATAAAATCTTCTAAAAAATGAATAACCGTCGATTTAGCCAGTTCTTGCGTCTTTCCTTCAAGATAGACACTGTCATTTTTATAAAAATGTGGTACATAAGACCCAATCATGACCAAATCGTCGGGATAAAAGTCTTCTATACTTGTGCCTATGTATTTTTTGCCTGTGCTATGTTGCATCCATACAATCTCTATTTCAGGATGAAAATGCCAAGGCGTTGGAAAAAATGGACAACCTTGTTCAAATATATTGAACGAAGCTCCTGTGGGCGTATTGATTTTTAATAGTTGTGGTTTCATAAAGTAAAATACACATTTGGATGAAAAAGCCTTTTTTTCTTCTTTTTTTACTCAAAAACTTCAAAAAAATGTTAAAAAAGTATCAGAAATAACAATAATTTTTGAAAAATACCCCTTGAAGATTGCTTAGATTTGTATAAATATTTCAAGAAAATATTTAATAATAAATTTATATTATAATGAAAAATCAACTAATATATCGTCTAACATACGCCGTAGGAAGTGTAGCGATGAGCCTAGGTTTGTGTACAAACTTACAAGCCCAAACAACGCCCAAACAGCCTACGCTTGGGCATCGCTCTGCCAAAATTTTACAAATCGGAGGATTACAATTCAAAGATTTAAACAAAAACAACAAACTGGACATTTACGAAGACTGGCGAAAACCCATTGACGCACGGGTAAAAGACTTACTCAGTCAAATGAGTTTGGAAGAAAAAACAGGCTTGATGCTTATTAGCACCACACGCATGGAAGGCGATTATGCCTTTGAACCTCAGAAAAAACAAGGAGTTATTGGCAGTGGTTTCAACGAAGACGACTTGGTACAAAATATCAATATGTTTAGTCGCAAACCTCTCCCCTATCCGTTGTTGTCGGCTTCTGGCACAACAAAGGGCATTACAGAAAGACATTTACGCAATTTTATTTTACGAGCCAATACCGATGCCAAAACCATTGCCGAATGGTCGAACAACCTACAAGCCCTTGCCGAAACACAACCCTTGGGCATTCCTGCCTTGGTAGCGTCGAATCCTAGAAATCATATTACGAAGGATAATTCTGTAGGCCTCAGTGTTGGTACAACTACTTTTTCTAAATGGCCCGGCGAACTTGGCCTTGCAGCGATGCGAGATTTTCAACTAACCCGAAAATTTGCTCAAATTGCCGCCCAAGAATGGAGGGCAGTGGGGCTACGCAAGGGTTATCAATACATGGCCGATTTGGCAACCGAACCACGCTGGCAACGCATCGAAGGTACTTTTGGCGAAGATGCCGACTTGGCGGCAAAGATGGTGTATGAAGTAGTTGTAGGCTTTCAAGGCCCGCAACTCAACGCCAATTCTGTAGCGCTTACAACCAAGCACTTTCCTGGGGGTGGACCACAAGTAGAAGGACAAGACCCTCATTTCGATTTTGGTAAAGACCAACATTATCCCGGTGGTATGTTCGACTATCATCTTAAACCCTTCAAAGCTGCTATCAAAGCGGGTACTTCGGCAATGATGCCTTATTATGCCAAGCCCATCAATACCGCTTATGAAGAAGTGGGTTTTGCTTACAGTAAGGCGATTATTACCAATTTATTACGAAAAAAACTAGGCTTTAAAGGCATTGTCAACTCCGATACTGGACCAATCGAAATGATGCCTTGGGGCGTTGAAAACCTCAGTATTTTACAACGGTATCAGAAAAGCTTAGAGGCTGGTGTCGATTTGTATTCGGGTTCTGCCGACCCTGCTTTGCTACTCGAAACTGTTCAAAAAGGCTTGGTAAGTGAAAAACGTATCGACGAATCGGTTGCTCGAATTTTAAGAGAACGCTTTGCTATGGGTTTGTTTGAAAACCCTTATGTAGATGTCGAAAAAGCCCAAAAAATAGTAGGGAATCCAGATTTTCAAAAAGCTGCCGATATTGCTTTGCGTAAATCTATCGTAGTTTTGAAAAATGAAAACCATCGCTTGCCTATAGCCAAAAAGACGAAGCTCTATTTTGAAACCTATATGGAAAGTGGCAAAAATAACCCTCATCGCATCTATCAACCAGCAAAGCCTATCGAAGGCTATGAGTTTGTTGGTACGCCCGACGAAGCCGACCAAATTGTATTATGGCTCATGCCAGGTGCTGCGGCTGGACTTTTCGGTTCAACAGGTGCAGCCATCGACCTACGATTGTCTAAAAATATGATAGATGTGGGCTACGTTAATAAGCTTTTAAGTAGCAAACCTACTACGCTTTGCATCAATTTTACGAGTCCTTGGGTTATCAATGAACTAAGCAATTATCCTGCTCTTTTGGCTACTTTTGGTACAACGCCAGAGGCCATACTCGACATTGTGACGGGTAAATTTCAGCCTAGTGGCAAGCTTCCTTTTACCATTCCGTTGTCGCAAGAGGTGGTCGAAAAGAACTTATCTGACGTACCCGGACACCTCAAACAAGCACCTTATGCGCTGTATAAATTTGGCGAAGGTATTACCGTATTAAAATAAGCCCTCAAGCACTTGAATGCCTAGGTATTCAAGTGCTTGATAAATTTACTGCCGAGCCTGAATAAGCCAAAACCCAACAAGGCACAAAATGCCATTACACCCGTCATCGGAAGGCTAGTGCCATTACTGAGCATACTCACTACTGCCGCCGCAATTGAGCCAAAACACATTTGCAAACCACCCAACAAAGCCGAAGCTCCTCCAATTTCTTTTGTAAAAGGAAACAACGCCAATGCCGATGAATTAGGGTAGCTCAATCCCTGACAGCAAAGAAAAATGAAAATAAACCCAATGGTATTGTACAACGTAAGCATATCCATCATGCTCGTCAGAAAAAAGAGTAACCCCGTAAGTGTTTGAATGCTCAGGGCTACTTTGATGATTTGTACACTGCTATATTTTTTCAACAATACATTATTCAACTGGCTACTCGCAATGAGTCCGGCTGCCAAAAAGCCAAATATCCAGCCGTATTGTTGTTCGCTTACGCCAAAAAGTTTCATAAACACAAAAGGCGAACCCGACAGATAAGCATATACTCCTGCCGAAATCATTGCTCCTGCAAAAGCATACGTAAAAAACTGCGGTACACAAAAAATTTGCCAGAAGGTTTGGATAATAGACTTGGGTTTTAGCGACATAGTCGTATCTGCTTCTTTGGTTTCGGGCAAGGATGTCATTACTCCTACCAACAACAAAAAGCCCATGCCTGCTTGCACATAAAACACACTATGCCAGCCCAATAGCGTAATCAAATAACTGCCTACACTGGGGGCTATGATGGGCGATACACCCAAAATAAGCATGAGCAAGGAGAACATTTTGGCCGTTTCTTCTTTCGGGAAAATATCTCTTACAATAGCCCTTGGTGCTACCATGCCTACGCAACCGCCCAAGGCTTGCAAAAATCGAAAAATAATCAGTTGCTCTACCGAATGTGCTACAGCACAACCCAAAGAAGCTATTACATAAATGATGAGTCCGATGGTCAAAGGTTTTTTACGACCAAAACGGTCGAGTAATGGGCCGTATAAAAGTTGTCCTAGAGAAATTCCAATAAAAAAACTTGAAAGTGAATAGGCTACTTTATCTACACTGACCTGTAAATCTTGTGCAATGGTCGGAAAACCAGACAAATACGTATCTATCGAAAATGGGCCAATTGCCGAAAGCAAGCCTAATAAAATAATGAGCAAACGGGGTTTATTCATGCGTTTTGATGAAGTTGTTTTTTAAAAATGAGCTAGTGTTTTCACCTGTTTTACAGCACATTTCTAAACTTGATTGGACTTAATTGTACGTATTTTTTGAAAAAATTATTAAAATGTGTCACCTCTGTAAAGCCAAGAGCGTAAGCAATTTCTGAAACATTCCAATTGCTGTGTTTGAGCATAATTTTGGCTTCTTGCAATATCCTTTCGGCAATCAGTTGTGTAGTGGTTTTGTCGGTGCTTTCTTTTACAGCCCTATTCAAATGGTTGACGTGTACATTAAGCTGACGGGCAAAATCAGAAGCAGTACGCAAGGCAATGGTAGGGTGATTTTCATCTATCGGAAATTGGCGTTCGAGTAGTTCCATAAACAGGGCTGCAATGCGTTGCGAAGCATTGGCTGGCTGCATACTAAAACTGGTGGTAGGTTGCATTTTTAAGGCAAAATGCAATAACTCAAACACCAAATTGCGTAAAACGTCGTATTTATGAATGTAAGAAGAATGAAGTTCATCCTTCATTTTTTCAAAAATTTGCTGTACTTGTGCTACTTGCTTGGCATCTAATGCAAAAATATGATTACCCTTGGGCTGAAATACGGTATATTGACTCAGGTTGCCAAATTGATGAAAAAACTCTTTGTCGAAAATGCAGTATTGCCCACCTTTGATGTTGTACAATCGCTCACATTTATAAGGTATTTGTGGGTTTGAAAACACCAACGAAGGTTGCGTTAAAGTAGCAACTCTATCGGCATAATGGAAATCAATTTCGCCTATCACCAACATGATTTTGTAATAATCTCGGCGGCGATAAGGCAAGGTACGGGTTTTGCCTTCTTCTACGGCTTCGAGCGGAAAAAGGTTGAAATGCCCAATTTCATTCTTTAAGTTGACTGGCATCCAGTCGAACTTGCGTTTATATAATTCTTCTAAGGTTTCTGACTTTTCCATGATTTTTATAAAAGGTTAAGAAGTTTTTTCTGCTGACATTGATGCAACCTCATCCTTAATGAGCTGTGTATTGCTTATGAAAGGAGTACACCAAGCTCACATTCCAAATAAAGTCTTTCATCCCAGGAATGCTTGTTTGAATCGTTTTATTGATAATTGATGACAAAGACAAAGGATAATGGCCTTTTGCTAAAGTAAAACTCGATGAAAATGCCACCGCATCGGTAGCGTCCATTTTGAGGTAATACAACTGTGGAGCAACACTCAAATGCCAGTCTTTGTACAAAGCGAGTTGGTTAAAACTGCTTCGCAGCGATACAAAATGGGTGTATTGGGTTGCGTCTTGTTCAAATCCGTGTGAGGTCAAATAATACAATCCGATACTGCTATGCTTACCTGTGACAAAAGTTGGGGTAAATTCGGCGGCCAAATACCGCTGTGCCACTTGCATTTCTTGGGTGCTACCGTTGTTGGTTATTTTTATAGTTTTGAATGCTACGGCTGGATGCGTTCCTACATTCATAAAAAACTTTTGGCTTTTGATAAGCTTATAACGCCACCAAAATACAAACGACCACGGTTTTCCTTCTAAAGCAAAACGTAGTTGTGGCTCAAAACTAAGTTTGCCTTTACCCAAAATCAAATCTACAATCAGTGCTGGTTTGCCCAAGGTAAACGAGGGTAACAGCGAAATACCGTTGTTGGTTACACTTATGGCTGTGCCAAAATAGCTTGGGGCTTTTTGCGTGCTATCAATATTTTGTGCAATATTACGAAAAACAAACAAGCTAAAAATAATTGTCATAACAATTATTTTTACATAAATACGGGTGTTAGTTTGGAATTGGCGTTTCATTTCGTGTTTTTTGGATAACATAGTAGTAAGTTTCATGCTGAAGTTGGTTACAATACTTTTGCAAAGGTAAAACAACTTTGGTAGGCTTCTCTATGTTTATCAAAGGAATACTTACGAATTTCAAACAGCTTGTGGCAAAAGTTTTCCATAAAAAAAGGCACAAAGTTATGATTACCTCGTGCCTTTGGGTTTGTTATTAAATCTATTTAGGGCATCGTACAAACGATAGCTTGGAGTTTAGGACTGGTTTTAAGCTTTTGTCCATCAACCCAAATGCTCAATCCTTTGCCTTTTTTGTATTTTTCTCCTGTTTTGTCCCAAACAATAGATACATTTTTCCCATGATACCACACATTTTCCAGACAGAACCAATCCCATGATTTTGAGGAAATTAAAGGTTTTATTTCGAGGATATTATCTGCTCGTGGCTTGATTCCAACCAAATCGTTGATAATCAAATCGGCAAAGCCCGAATGGTTGTAAAACTTACTGCGAGGGTTATCGCCTTTGAGCCATTCGCCTGTTTTTTCATCTTGGTATTCGCCCAAATACAATTTGCCGTTCATTTGGTGCGAACGAGCATATTTTTGTAATTCCGCCAAAAACACCTGTGGCGAAAGCTTGGCATGGTGCTTATAATTCGTGAGTAAATTAGATAAGCCTTTGAGTGTTTGGGTGGTGGCAAAAGGCCAAACAGGGCCATCCCATTCGCAGCCGTGTCCTGAGCCATGCGTTCTAAAAAGCGGATGTCGTCTTTCGGCGGTTGTAATGCCCCAAGGAGCGTTGAAGCCTGCCGTGTCGAGCAAGGCGTTCCATTGTTGGGCAAATGCCTTGGTGTCGGGGGCTAAATTAAAATACCAAGGAATAAAGCCTATCGCCTCACGAGCATCGCAAAGGCTACCATCTTTTTCGAGTTTTACTTTAAAAAAATTAGCTTTCTTATCCCAAAGACTATCAATCACGATTTGTTTTAAAAAATTCATTTTAGGCAAAAACACCTTTTGAATGCTATCATTGCCCACAATTTTGGACATGGCAATCAAGGCTTTGGCATTGCCGTACATATAGCTATTGATGGTCGGACGTACATTTTTGGCTTTTCTTCCACCACTAATCGACTCCTCCATCGCATCTTTTACATCAAATTGGTAAAACATGCCGTTAGGCAATTGGCGTTCTGTTTCCCATTTTTGATAATCTTGTGCCAAGGTTAATAGGTTTTTTTGTAAAAAATCTTGGTCTTTGGTTACTAAATAGCGTTGATACACGGCATCGTCAATCCAACTGCTAAAAGCATGAAAACGCTGCACCGAATGCTTGGGGTCAACGTAAAGCCAAAAGCGAATGTACTCGTCGAGGTACTGCTGATTGCGTAGCCAACGAGCCTCATAAATATGATGCCCCAAGGCACTACTAATGGCATTGTGCTTGCCTGCGTGACTGACCTTGGTAATAAATTCGGTAAAAATAAAACCATCGGGCGTTTGTTTGAGGTGCTTACGCATAGCCCACCAACGGTAATAATACAGCTTTTGCAAAAGCGTATCAGGGCATTCAAAAAGCGGAATATTCGCTTCGAGCCATTGGTACGATTGAGCATTTGGCACAAAATTTATCACCGCTTCTTCTTGGTCTAAAGCATTAAATTCTTGCACATAATTTGCTAAGATTTGCTTAGAAACCAGTTGTGTTTGTTGCCCCAAGCTTTCCAAGGAAAGAACCCACAAGCCTAGTAAGCAAATACAATATTTCTTCATTTTCATCAACGTTTAATCTTATTCAAAAAGCCAATCTATATTTTTCTGATTCCCTGCCAATCCGGCATCAAAGATGGGTACGGTTTGCGTATCTTCTACAAAACCTAGAATCAAACAAGCTCCTTTACCAAGCGTAAGTGTTTGATTTCCTGCTCCAAAAGAAAAGGTATGAATATTCACAGGCGGTAAATCGCCAGCCAAGAGGGCATTGCTAATTTTCGACTCGGCTTGTCCGTAATTGTTGGCACTGGCATCAATTTCGAGTTCGGGTTTAGGTAAAAACGGACTTCTGGCGGTGCTAAACATCGCCTTTTTTTCATTGAAATACCCAACCAATACTTTCACGGGTTTTGCCGTATAAAATGAAATAACAGTCCCTTGTTTTTGTTGGGCTTGGAAAGGCAAAACCAAGGCTTTCAACTGACTAATTTCGGGGGCAATGGCTTGTAAATGAATGGTGGTATCGGCAAAAACTGATTGACCAACAGACAAAGATTTATAAGGTATATCGCTAGATGTGAGCGTAATATCTGCGGCTTTCAAATAATGAACAACCTTGTTTTGTGCCTTGGGCGATTGTTGCAAAGAATCAAGACAAAACTGGAAACGAGTCAATTCTTTCTGATAAATAGGCAACATTTCTTCCCAATGAATAAACGTGGCATCAGCTCCTCGCATAGGTATTTTGCGTTGCTTTGTTTGCATACTGTTAGCGTATAAATAGCTGTCTTTGGTCAGACCAACCAAGGTATCGTAATAGGCTACGCTTTTTTGCAAATGAGGCAAGGCTTCTTTCAAATCTTTCAGGTCGTTGGAATATTTATAGCGTAAAACCGAAATAGCAGCATACACTTTTTCAGCAAAAAACTGAGCCATTGCATTGTAGCAATGCACATCGTTTTTGAAACGGCTAAATTCTGCTTGATTCAAGGTTGAGCCAACAATTTTATCAATGGCTGCTTGGGCTTTTTGTCCATGCTGAATAACTTCATTGGCAATTTGCAAAGGCGTTTCGCCCACGTGGTTTTGCTTTTTCCAATCCTTTTCCGCATAATCTATCAGCATTTCACCTTCGGGAGCTTCCGATTCGTACAAAAGCGTAAAAAGACCATAGCGATAAGGATTAATCAGTTGCGTCATGAGCATTCCTAACATAAGCGTTTGGCGGTTGCCATCGGTAATGCCGTAGCGTCTGAGGAGTTTGGGAGCAATTTCGCCCGTTTCTTCATAACTCGTAAGCATCCATTGTGCTTCTTTTGCACTTATGCCAAAACGCTGGCTCAAGTATTTTTGCCAATAAAGCTGTTCGTCTTGTCGGTTTCGGTTCGATTGCCAAGCGTACCTTGCCCAAGTTTTGTACCACATTTCATCTCTGTCGATTTGCAACAATCGTTCAGGCGTTTTATCGGCGGTGTAAGGCCAGTCCCAATACGAAGCCTGTGGGTACAAGTGTAGGCCATTAGCTCCATAAATTTGGTGCATCGCTCCGATAGATTTTTGAATAAAATCGGGCGAACTGTAGCGAAAAGGTTCGAGGTTTGAAAGCAAATGCACATTTTCGATGTGTACCGTGCCGATGCTACTCAAATTTCGATGCAAGGCAGCCCACGAGCCTCTTGGCGTATAAGTCGTAAGGGCTTCGCCATTGTACTTTGCCATCGTATAAAGGTTTTTATAAATCGGCAAAGCTTCTTTCATCACCCTTGGGGCATCGGTGTCGTGAGCTCGCAACACAATGGGCGGTTCATAGGTTTGTCCAATCGCTTGTAAACCGTCTTTCACCCCTGGAATAATCGTTTTGGTAAACCAATCTACATCGTCTTGTCCAACGCCTTCCATCGCTTCGCCCAAGGTAATGAGCAAGCCAACATTGGGGTATTTACTGACAAACGCAGCGATTGACTTACGGGTATAGTCGGCAATCAGGGGCGTAATAGGGCGGTTTCGGTCTTGGGTTTTGATGTTGTGGTGTTCGGCGAAAGGTTTAGAAACAATGATATTATAAAACATCTGAATTACCCAAATACCCCTTTTATCGGCTTCTTGGGTAAGGAAGCGAAACATTTCTTCATTTTTCTGAAATGTAGCCTCATCTACTTCTAAGGCATACGGATATTCTTTGAGTTTTACTAAAGAAGCAAAGGGGTGGCCATTCCACAAATACAAGGTATTATAGCGATTGCTCACCATCATGTCTAAGTATTTTATCCAAAGAGCTTTATCATAAAACCAAGGAAACGACGCAGGCGTATAAGGATATTCATACACCTCACGGTCGGGTAATAAGGTTGGTTTTTGTAAGCCTACACAAGTGCCACGCATCACCATTTCGGGGGCATCTTTTAAGGAAATTTCTTGGGGTAAGGTTGGTTGTTCATTAAACATATCTGCCAAAGCCAAACACGCATACAACAAGCCCGAATCGTCATTGGCTACCAATAAATAAGGGCTGTTGGCTGTTTTATGGATGAAAAAACTTTCCTTTTTGGCTTCGACTTTTGCTTCAATATGGTATTGCTGTAAGTAGCGCTGTATCGTTGGCTCTTGGGCTAATCCGACTACAATGGTTTGTGTATTTGGAACTTTAGGTTTTGTAAAAACATACCCCTTGGTGCGAGCCGTTTTTGCCAAATATTTCATGCCATATTCTACCCTTGGACGTGCTTTGCTGGGTGTTAAAAGCCCAAGTGTTTTCACTTGGGCATAGGAAGAACATATACAAAGTAAGGTTATAATTATACAACAATTCAACTTTTTCATACCTATCTTTTTGTTTATCAACAACTTATTGATTTTTATTTCTTAGAAAAAATTACTGAAATACCTCTTTTAAAAACTTGGTATTAGCACCGTAATTCCCTTTTACATCACGAGGCTTGGAAGCATCTCTCGAACGCTCAATCACCAACCACCCTTGCCAGTGCATTTTTTCGAGGGTTTTCTTTACTTTTTTCATGTCAATTTCAGGGTCATTTTGCAACCAAACGCCGTCTTTATTGGTGCAATGAATCATACCGATGCGGTCTTTTCCTAATATTTTTAGCTCTTTGTACAAATCTCTTCCTTCTTTGAGTGGACTAGAAAAATTAAAGTAAATTTTGATGGTCGGCGAACCAATCGCCTTGAGTAAAGCAACTTCTTCTTTGGCACTCAAGGCGGTTTCGATGCCGATAATCACGCCTGCTTTTTCGGCCATTGCTCCCACGACTTTCAAGCGACTGACCACCGAATCTCGTACCTCTGGTTTTTGGCGTAAATCGCACTGCACGCCCAAGGGCAAAAACGCCATTTTGATTTGCATGGCTTGCATCGTTTTGATACAATCGGCAATAGATTGCTGGTAGTTTTCTCGTTGGCAGAATGATTGAGCGTAATAGCCCGTCATGGCCAAACAAAAAATTTCGATGTTGGCTTCTTTGGCTTTGTTGATAAATACCGCTCTGATAGAATCGTTTGCCAGTTGGTTATCGAAAGTCGGACGATTACCCAAACCGCCCATGTCAAGTTCTAATCCATCGGCACCGATTTGCTTGGTCAGTTCTATTGCTCCTAATTTTTGACGTTTGAGCAACATCAAATCAATCAGTCCAATCTTGAACGCATGACTCGTTTGTGCCACGTTTTGCCCACACAGAAGTAGGTGAAAAATAAATAGCAGGGGTATCGTTGTTTTTATTTTCATGCTTAAATTTCAATCTTATTCCATTGATTATTTGCCAGTTGAATCTTTTTCTCTTTTCCTTTTATACGAATCGTACACATTTGTTGTTGGGGACTAAAAATGGTTAGGGCTGTCAAATTCCCTTGCGTCCACGTCATATTCAAGACTAATCCACCTCTGGCCCTGATGCCTTTTACTTCGCCCGTTTGCCATTCATCGGGCAAGGCAGGCAACAAGTCGAGGTATGGCGTATGGCTCTGCACAAGCATTTCGGCAATGCCTGCCGCTCCGCCAAAATTGCCATCTATCTGAAAAGGCGGATGGGCATCGAAAAGATTGAGGTACGAACCGCCTGCCCCAGAAGCAGGACGCAAGAGCATTTTTACCATTTTTAAGGCATGGTTTCCATCTTTGAACCTTGCCCAAAAATTGATTTTCCAAGCCAAACTCCAGCCTGTTCCTTCATCGCCACGGTATAAAAGCGATTGTTTGGCGGCTTGCATCATTTCGGGAGAACTATCCCACGTAATGTCGTTGCCCGGATGCACGCCCCACAAATGCGATACATGGCGGTGCTTGTTGGTAGTATCGTCACGGTCAACGAGCCATTCTTGCAATTGCTTGTATTTGCCGATTTGGTTCGGTGCGATTTGGGTTATTTTGGTTTGCAATTGCGTTCGCCAATTTTTATCCGTTCCTAAAATACGACTAGCTTCTACGCAATTTCTGAAAAGGGTACGAATAATCTGATGGTCCATCGTTGGCCCAGCTACCAACCCTCCTTGTTCGGGCGAATTGGAAGGCGTACTAATCAGCCAACCCGTTTTAGGGTCTTTTACCAAAAAGTCTTCGTAAAACTCAGCCGCCTTTTTCATCAAAGGATAGGCTTTATTTCGTAAAAAATTTAGGTCTTGTGTAAACAAATAATGTTCCCATAAATGCTGACAAAGCCATCCTGAACCACTCACCCAAATGCCGTGGTTGGCAGCATTGATGGGGGCTGTTCCTCGCCACAGGTCGGTATTGTGGTGTACTACCCAACCTTTGGCTTTGTAATGTGCCTGAGCCGTTTTTGTACCTGTTTCCGCCAATTCTTCTATCATTCGTAACAAAGGCTGATGCAAGGGCGAAAGGTTTAGTACTTCGGCTGGCCAATAATTCATTTGAGCATTGATATTGGTGGTGTATTTACTGCCCCAAGGCGGAGCGAGCAGTTCGTTCCATTTGCCTTGTAAATTGGCTGGTTGTGCGTTGGGACGAGAACTGGCAATGAGCAAATAACGCCCGTATTGCACATAAAGTGCCGCCAAAGCAGGGTCAGATGTTTGGGAAAAACGGGCTAATCGCTGGTCTGTAGGTAGTTTATTTTCAGCATCTTGTCCTAATTTTATGCTAAATGTTTTGTAATAGGCTTGGTACTCGGCTAAATGCTGTTGATAAATCGCCTTGTAGTTTTTTTTATTGTTTTGCAGTTGTTGAAAAATCTTTTCGCAACGCAGACTTGGATTTCCTGAAATGTCATGGTAATTGACAAAATTACTCGCCGCACATAAGTACAGCACCACCTCGTCGGCTTTTTCAATTTGGAGTAATTGTTTGTTAAACGACATTTTTCCACCTTGCATTTGCACCCACAAACGAGCCTCGCCCGTCATGCCTCCGTTACGGACTTTTACCTTCAAAGCATAAGTTTTCTCGTTGATTTGCTCGAAAACGTAGTTTTTATGCGGACTATTGAGCCATGCTTCAAAACTGATTTGTTGGGTTTTATCGGCACGTAATTGAATGACCATCAATTGAGCGGGCTGACTGATAAAATACTTGCGTTCAAAAGTCACGTCACCCGATTGAAAAGAAGTTTGCACCGTTGCCGTGGCGAGGTCTAGGCTACGACGGTAGTTATCATATTGTTTGATTTCGGGAAAACGCAAATACAAATCCCCAAACGGCTGATAATCGGCTTGGTATTTTCCTACGGCTGGGGCTTCGTCGTTTTGAATTTTGTATTTCCATTGTCCATTTAAAGCAATCTTCTGATTTTCTGCACCTTGCGGATAAACACCAATGCTTTTACTGGTATCTTTATAGCCCATAATGCCTCCTTTATCGGTAAAATTAATTACCTGAATGGCGAGGATATTTTTACCAGCTTTCAACAGATTGGCTGGTACAATATACTTTCGTGGGTCGGGATTATTGGCACTTCCAACCAATTGCCCATTGAAATACGTAAAATCATAATCCCTGATACGATTGAGGTCGAGTACCAAATCTTTGCCCAGCCAAGCCGCTGGAATATCAATGCTCGTTCTGAACCAAACCACCCCGTCGAGTCCTTCCAAGCCCACCGATTCCCAACCCTCGAAAGCAGGAACAGCGATTGTTTTCCAGTTACTATCGTCATACACAGCCTCAGCAGGGTTTCCGCCCATATTACTCAAGTCTTTCAACGAAGCAAGCCAAGTATCACGCAAGCCCTCATTCGATTTGCGTCCCATAAAATGGGCTTCTGCCAAAAGTTCTGCTTCGTGCTGTTTGCCAGCCGCCAACAAATTTCTGATTTCTGGCAAATACTTGTACGCCTCTTGGCGATGATAGTCACGAGGCTCGCCCGTCCAGAGCGATTCTTCATTAAACTGGATACGTTCTTGCTGTACGCCACCATATACCATTGCCGCCATACGCCCATTGCCCAAAGGCAAGGCATCTGTCCATTTTTGGGCAGGTTTGTCGTACCAAAGTTGATAATTCTGAGCCAAGCTCTCATGGGCTATTCCGAAATAAGCCCCAAGTAAAATTTGGCAAAACAAGCAAAATCGCATCATTTGTTTAAGAAGAAATTAATATGAAGTCACAAAGGTAAACTTGTATTATTGCATAGGATTATAGTATTTTTTCTTTGTTCTGTAGATTTTTATCGCTTGCCTTACTGTAGGGCTTTACAGGGGTATCATCATTGAAAAGAAAAGCGTATAGAACATTGGCTTAATGCTTCAACGTTCCATACGCTTTATCCTTTTATTTTTTACTAAAATCTTATTTTTTCTTAAATCGTATAATGGTCAACGAATGTGCAGGTAACTGATAAACAGCCTTTTCCGTTTGTTCTATCGTACTTTCCACAGGTTTTGCTTGTGTATCTTGCAGGTTGCCTGTAAGGACAATTTTACTTGCTTTGGTAGTGTAAGTCGCCATCGTTGGGATTTGTACATTGGCTTCGACCGCCACAGGCAGTACATTGACCAATTTTAGGATTAAATCTTGGGTACGAGGGTCTTCTACAACCGAAACCGAAAAGCGTTTTTGAACAGACTCGTCGGCATCGGTGAGTTTTACTTGACTTTTGATATACGTACTTCCAGCATGAACACCGTAGAGTTTTTGCACCTCATAATCAACGGTAGTTTTGACTTCGGTATTATTAAAAAATATCAAATCGGGCTTCCATTGGGTATGACCTTCTTTGGCAAGCAAAGGAGCATAAGAAGACATGGCTACCACATCGCCGTTGCGTTCGAGGCTATTCAAATGCAAGGCTTCTATCAAAGCAGTATGCACATTGTTGGCTCTTCCTGCAATATGAGCAGCGTATTCGCCCAAATACACTTTCGATTTTGTGCGGTCGTATTTGTCGTAATAATCTTGGTTGTGCATAAACCAGCCCGGCGATTGGTAATAATGTTCGTCCACCATCGGTACGCCCAAACGGTTGGCCAATGCCCATCCTTCTACATAGTCCGTTCCTTCCGACCAAGGGCCAACCGTGCCAATTACCGTAATGTGTGGGTATTTGGCTTTGATGGCTTTATAAATCATGGTAAAACGTTCTTCAAAAATATCGGTAATCAAATCTTCGTTACCAATGCCAATGTATTTCAGATTATAAGGTTTGATATGTCCGCCAGCAGCCCGAATTTTCCCCCATTTGGTCGATAAATCGCCGTTAGCCCATTCTATCAAATCTAAAATATCTTGAATATAACTATCCATTTGAGCCAAAGGCACACCTCCTTGCTGACCAGCCCCGCCTACGCTCGAATTTTGGCAACAAACGCCAGCCGCCAGTACAGGCAGTGGCTCTGCTCCAATATCTTCACAAAACTGAAAGTATTCACCATAGCCAAGTCCCATGCTTTGGTGATAGCCCCACAAGTTGAATTGAGGCTTGCGTGCTTCTAATTTCTCGATGGTATTCTTCCAACGATAGATATTGTCAAGACCATTGCCGTGGGCTACACATCCTCCCGGAAAGCGGACAAAACGAGGATGCAAGTCGGCTAACGCTTGGGCTAAATCGGCACGTAAACCATTGCTACGACCCTTGAATGTATTTTTAGGAAAAAGAGAAATCATATCAAAAGCCCAAGTGCCAGCACTAGCTGGCAAAAGGCTCAATTGAGCGTTGGCTACGCTTTCTTTAACAGCTAATACTATCGCATATTTCTTCCAAGTTTTGCCCGTTACAAGCACGGTGCCAGTAGCATACGTCTTTCCTTGCGCATCGCTCAGTTGCACGGCAATTTTTCCTTGACTTTGGGCAATATTTTTGGCAAAAAACGAAAAAGAATAACTTTCTCCTGCTTTCAAAGCAATGCCCTCGTAGCCTTCTGCTACCAAGCCATCGCCTTGTTGGGTGGTTTGGACTACGGCAAAGTGGGCATTGTTGCGATGAATCGGTTGGAGAGAATCGATACGCAATTGAGCCTTACCTGCTACGTGCCAAGCTTTGGTGCTTGTCCACGCTTTGTCTTCGCCTCTTTTATCTGTCAGGTTATACTCAAAATCACGGTTTTGGATTAATTCCGCATAAAGTCCGCCATCGGCAGCGTAGTTTAAGTCTTCAAAAAAAATGCCCATCAACATCGGACTAATGGCTTTTTTCGCCGTCAAATCAAGGCTAATGTTGGCTTTAAGTGGCTTCAAATGGGCCAGTTTGAGGGTATCGGTATAAAGATTTTCTCGGTACAGGGCTTGGCGTTTTTCTTCATTTGCCAAATGACCTAAAATGTTACGTACAACCACCGCCGAAACCTTGCTCACTACACCTGTTTCGGTTCGCTCTCCTAGCTTTAGTTCTATTCGCTTGTTCAAACGCAAAGACACAGGTGCTTGTATTGCTTTAGAAAAATGCGTAAAATCGGTCGTAGTAGCCACCAAAACCTTTTGTTCGTTTCCCGATTCACTCAGCCAAGAAACAACATATTCTTGCCTCTGAGCATTGTATCGAAACTCAGGCGATAGACAATTTTGACTTCCTGCAAAAACAGGATAACTCTGGCGACCCCAGTAAAGTAAATCTTTGGAACTCGCATGAGCCAATGCGTTGTCGTTTTCGTTCAACGACCATACACAATGCCAAAGCCCATCGTTGCCCAACCATAAATAGGGCGAAACCATGCGTTTTTGTGCCCCCCAAGTACCGTAATCGGAATGCACAAAACCATAATCATTCCCGATTTTATTCCAATGTACTTTATCGGTACTCCAAGCCAATTCTAAGCCATTTTTACCTGCATTTTTCGTTGAAGCGTATGCAAAAATATAAACAGAATCTTGTTGAATCGTTTGAGCCGATAGGTGCAAACTTATCAAAGAAAAAAAGAATAAGAGCTTTTTCATCGTTTTAAATATATCCGCATTGTTTAGTTGAATAGTTTATTTTAACAATCTGATTGAAAATAACTTAGGTGTTTTTTTGTTTTCTTTCGCTACTATTTTTACTTGTAAATTTGTTTCTTTTTGTAGGTTTTCTGGAAGCGTGTAATTCACTTCTAGCTGATTTTTTTCTAAACTTTTTTGAACTGATACCATGTTCAACTTGGTGTCATTTAACCAAATTTCTAGGGCTGGTTCGTTTTTACCTTCTACATACAATCGAAGTTGAGAAGCCACCCCCGAATGATGAAGTTGATAACTTATCCAAGCGGTAGTTTTTCGCCAAAATACCCCAAAATCGTTTCCTGCTTCCGACTGGCTTCCTTGAAAATGGTGGTCGGCTTCGGGTTGTTGTTCGCCCAAAGCGATATAATCGAGTGTTTGTTGAGCCAATGCCAGCTTCGCTGCTTCTTTTGCCTTAATTGCCTCTATTTGCGTAGCCAGTTGGTTGGCGTTCATTACGGGAAAATACAACATATAACGTGCTTCATGTAATTGGTAGAACGGAAGTAAAGTAACAGACTGGTATTTAGCAGGATAAAGTGCATTGACTAAAGTAAACTGTAGCGGTTTTCTGGCAATTGGTTTGATTTTTTGTAAATAATCATTGTTACTACTGACCAAAATCGGAGCTTCGTCTAAAGGATATAATTTTCCTGACGCTTCATGTCCCATGCGACTAGCATCGGCAAAAAGTCCTTTCAAATCGGTGGTGTCGGTTTGGGCGGCTAAGACAATCGGACCATGCAAGAACGAAACCCAAGAAGAGCCATCGGGCAATGCCTCAGCGGTAGTTTCCATAGGCAACTGCACCGTAATTTTATCGCCCGAATGCCAAGTACGGGTAAGAGCCACATACGAAGCTGTATTGACGGTTGTATTGACGGCTTTGCCATTGATTTTGATACGCATGGCTTGTTCTTTTATCCATTTTGGATGCCGAATATAAATGGTAAATCGCTCGGATTTTTTAAGTTTTAAGTCAATCGTCGATGCTTCTGAATAGGGAAAGTTGGTTTGTTGATTGAGGGTTAAACCTTTGGCTTGCCACGTGAGCGTAGAGCCAATAAATAGGTTTACGTAAATATCTTTTTCATTATGGGCATAAATCAGTTCGCCGTACTTTCCGTGGTTTTCTATGCCCGAACCTACACAGCACCAAAAGCCCTGTTGCGGTTGCGAATACACCCGATAATGCCGTGGACGAATGGGCGTAAAATACACAAAACCGCCCTTGGTCGGATGTTGTGACGAAAGAATATGGTTGTATAAAGTACGTTCGTAAAAATCAATGTAACGTGCCTGTGGGTCTGATAAAAACAAGGACTTGCTCAGTTTGAGCATATTGTAAGAATTACAAGTTTCGGGGCCTTGGTTCGATTCTAGCATAGGACTAAAATCGTTGGTTGGGTTGAAATGCTCTCGGAAACTATTGCCTCCAAACGAAACAGAACGTTTTTGGGTGACATTTTCCCAAAAAAAACGAGCCGCTTTCGACCAATCTTGTTGGTTGGTCAATTGAGCAATTTTCTGGAAACCAATCACTTTCGGAATTTGTGTATTGGCGTGCAAGCCCGTTAGGTTATCTTTTTCCTGCATCAAAGGTTCAAGAATAGCTTTATGCGATATTTTTTGAGCAAATGCCAAATACTTCGGATTTTGGGTAATTTCATATACCGTTGCAAAAGATTCGTTGATACCACCATGCTCGGTTTGAAGAATCTTTTGGATTTGGGTATCATCTAACTTTTGAAAAGTTGTCATCATCCAATCGGATAATTTCACCAAAATGGGCAAGGCTTGTTGGTTTCCAGCCACGGTATAGGCATCGAGCAACCCTGCAAAAAGTTTATGAATATTGTAAATAGGTACCCAAGTATTGTTCAGACCAAAGCCACTGCCATCAATATCACCTTTGGCGATACGCCCCCAAAATACCTTTCCTTGCGGAATACCACCCACATAACCATCGCCATTTTTTTCTTGACACAACGCCAATTCGGCAAGCATATAATCGAGGCGTTGCTTCAATTCAGGATTTTGCGTAGAAGCGTACATCAATGCCAAGGCCGACAAATAATGCCCTCCAATATGCCCATCAAGCCCAGAGTTTTCCCAATTGCCATAGCGTTCGGCTTTCAAGGGCAAACCTGCATCTATGCGGTAAGGCGCAAGTAACTTATCAGGATTCAAAGCCAATATGTATTGCATATCGACTTGTTGGGCATTGTGAAAATCGTTTTGGTGCAAACGAACCGCCTGTAGCGGGAAACTTTCAAGCACAGGTTTTTGGGCAATACTCGTAAAAGAGCCTAGCAACAGCCCAATGCCCAACAGTTTTTTTGTTAAAGACATAGTTATGAAAGGTTTTATTGTGTCTGATTGACACAAATGTATAAAATAAAAACAATTTCACAAACCGACCTGTAGGGCATCTGAACAAGCGTACTTGAAAATTAGACATTTATACTAATCACATTCTTTTTTGTACTAATAAAAGATGCTTATACAAAGCACACAGAGGCAATTTTGCTGTATAGCCAAATGAATAGTATTATCTTTGCCTAAAAAAATAATACGCAAAAACAATGAAAAAACTTTTGGCAGGATTAATATTTGCCGCTTTGTGGGGTTCGGGGGCGATGGCAACGAAATTGGGGATAAAGGTAGTCCAGCCATTTTTATTAATTAACGCTCGATTCTTGCTTGCGGCTTTGTTGATGTTAGGCATCACGTTAGGCTTCAAAAAAGAGCGACTACCCAAAGCAGGAGAATGGAAAGCCCTGCTGATTTGTGGCATCCTGAGCATGGGGATTTATCCGACCGCCTTTGTCTTTGCTATGAAAAACGTCACGGCTGGCATTGGCACGTTGGGCAGTGCCGCTTGTCCCTTGTTAATCAGTGTACTGAATGCCCTTTGGCTGCGACAAAAAATTAGCTGGCAAGTGTGGCTTGCTTTATTGTTGGGGCTTTTGGGCGTTGCAACGGCTATTTATCCGCTTTTACTACAAGCCCAAGCCACGCTTGGCGGTGTCATGCTTTTGGCTTTGAGTATGCTTTGCTACGCCATTGGCACGGTTTATTACCAACGTGTAGATTGGCAATTGACACGCATGAGCATCAATGGTTGGCAAGTATTGGTCGGTGGGGTTTGTCTGTTGCCTTTTACGCTTGTAGGTTATCAGGCACAAGCCAATACTTATGAGCTTACGTTTTATTTGTCGGTATTTTGGTTGGTCGTGCCTATTTCTATTGTAGCCGTACAAATTTGGTTATATTTACTCAAAGCCGAACCCACAAAAGCCTCGCTTTGGCTTTTTCTCTGTCCAATTTTTGGCTTTTTGTATTCCAACCTTATGACCCACGAGCCTATTACGCTTTACACCGTTATCGGAACGAGCTTGGTATTGATTGGTTTGTATATTGGGAAAAGGTAAATCAAATAAAACAAAAATGCACAGGATTAGACATTGGTCATTCCCCCTGATGAATCCAAGTATATTTTTTACCATTCCAATAAATCAGTCCGCCAGCCAAAAAGCCTCCATCTTCGTAGTCCGCTACCAGCACGCAAGGGTGCTTTAATCGAACGGTTTTTCCTCCGATTATATCGCCTGTTGTTTCATTAAATATCGTTTCTTGGGCTGTTGGATTGGTGTATAATTGCCATTTGTCCATCCAAGAAAAATCGTCACCACCAGCCCCAAATGTATTTCCTGCTCCAAGCACAACATAGGCATTGGTCTTGCCATGAACAATCATGATGCCTTTTTTCTGTGTCTTTTTTTCTCTGATTAAAATGGCAACATCGGCCTGTTTATCGCCATTGAAATCTGCCTCTATATAGCTTGGTTTTACAAATGGGGCTGAAGTATATTTTTGCTTGAACCAAACTTGGCTTGTGATTTCTTGTGCCGATTTGGGTAAAGTGGGCTCTGTTTTATAGAGCATAAAACAAAGCATGAATGTATATAGCATAACTAAATAAGAAGAAGAAATCGTGATAAAAGGACTCTTTATAAGTGTGGTCAATTTAGCTAAAAGTTGTATTTTAACCAAATTTACAACATATACAAAGTGCTTTTCAATGCACTTTTATTGTATTTTTAAATAATTATATTTATTTTTACTAAAAAAAGAGCCATAAAATGCACTTTGAAGCACTCATTAAAACTATCAAAAATCGCAGAGAAGCGATGCAAGTAACGCAAGAAACCTTGGCGGAGCTTTCGGGCGTTGGTTTACGTACCTTAAAACAATTTGAAAGTGGCAAGGGAAATCCAACGTTACAGACCTTATGCAAAATTGCCGATGCCTTGGGTTTAGAGATTGTTTTGCAAGTGAAAACATTGTAAATGAATGAGACAAGCACAGATTTTGTATAAAGATGAATTGGCGGGTATTTTAACGCAACAAGACGATGGCAGTTTTGCTTTTCGCTATGCCGACGAATGGATGCAAAACCCCAATCGTCCGAGTATTAGCCTTACGTTGCCTAAAACGCAACAAGTACATACCGCCGATTTTTTGTTTCCTTTTTTTTACAATATGCTGCCCGAAGGTTCTAACAAACTCAATGTTTGTCGGCACCATCGACTGGATACCGACGATTATTTTGGCATACTCATGACTACAGCCCAATTCGATACGATTGGAGCGGTAAGAGTTTTGAAAATTGGATGAAATCATGAAAACACCCCTCATACAAGTTTGTCCGGGTACGTTGGCTACTGGTTTTCAGACTTATAGCAAGGCTTGCCTCAATCGGATGTTCCAAGGCAAGAAGGTATCACATTTGTTACCTTACGATGCACCAACGTTGGCAAACGATTGGGAAAATGCTTTTGAAGAAAACAGAAGGCGAATTTCTATTTCGGGCGTACAAGAAAAATTTTCGGTTGTTTTAGAAAAAAACAAACTACGATTGGCCCAAGTAGGCGAAAGAGGTACATATATTCTAAAACCCATTCCAAGCGTAGGCAAACGAGCCGACCAAATGCCTGCTAACGAACACCTCACCATGCAAATAGCTAGGCAAGTATATGGCATAGAAACGGCAGAAAATGCCCTTGTTTTTTTTCAAAATGGCGAAGCTGCCTATCTTACCAAACGCTTTGATGTAAAAGACGATGGCAGCAAATTGGCACAAGACGATTTTGCTTCGTTGGCTGGTCGCACACCGCAAACGCATGGCGAACATTACAAGTACCAAGGCAATTATTTGGCGATGTTTTTACTGATACAAAAGTATTTTCCTGCCTACAAAATAGAAGCTCCCAAACTTTTGAAAATACTGTTATTCAACTATTTATTCTCTAATGGCGATGCCCATTTCAAGAATTTTTCACTCTTAGAAACCCCCCAAGGCGACTACCGCTTGAGTCCGGCCTATGATTTGCTCAACAGTAGGATTCATGTAGAAGACAAAGATTTTGCTTTGGAAGAAGGGCTATTACCCAAGGCTATGGCACAGGGAAAAATAGCCCTACAATTTGGTATATTGGCGAAAGAGGCAGGCATCAACGAGCGTTTTTTTAATAAGATGTTAGAGCAAATGCTACAACCTACCCCAAAAATAACGCAATTGATAGAAGCTTCTTTCTTGCAAGAAAACACCAAACGACAATATTGGCAAGCTTACCAAGCTCGTTTGAAGCAATTGATGAAATAAGCATTACGTCAACATAAAGCTGCGTTCGCTAAAGGCAGGCAAATTGGGACGACCTTCGTAAAAATATTGTAGGGTGTCTTGCGTATCCATCAAGCCCAAGCTGTACAGCACAGGTACAAAGTGGTCGGGAGTAGGCGCCGCCATTAAGCCCAAACGGTGACTGGTTTGGTAATTGATGATATTTTTTACGTTGCGTTCGTCGAGTTGTTGTTTGAGCCAAGCATCATATTCTGCCTCCCAACCAAAAGGAGTCATGTCGCCTGTACGCATTTTTTGTCCAAGAATTTGCAAATTATGAATCAGTGAACCGCTACCGATGATAAGCACACCTTTTTCTCGCAAAGATTTTAGTTGCTTACCTAGCTCATAATGGTAGCTCGGCGATTCATAATAACTAATACTCATCTGAAACACAGGCACATTGGCTTCTGGAAACAAGTGCATCAACATGGGCCAAGCACCGTGGTCGAGTCCCCATTCGGTGGTTTCATGCACCGAAGGAATGATTTTGGTTACTTCTTTGGCAATTTCAGGTGCTCCTTGTGCATGGTATTTTGGGTCGTAATAATGCTTAGGAAAACCATAATAATCATAAATCTGCGTCTGTTCTGGTGAAATATTCACAAAAGTTCCTCTCGAACACCAATGTGCCGAAACCACCAAAGCAGCTTTTACTTCATATTCTGCTTGTAATTTTTTACCCAAATCATACAAAGTTTGCCAAAATGGACGCTCTTCCTTCGATAAAGGAATGTCCATCGGATTGCCATGCGAAGTAAACAACACGGGCATACGCTTGCTTTGCGTAGGGAGCGTATCAGTAAAAGATTTGAAATGCGTAAGCGTTCCCATCGTCGTAAGGGTTAGGAATGATTGCAAAAAATGTTTACGGTTCATAGCCAGTTACGTGCCGATGCTATAAGCCCACAACGGCACAAGCACAAATGTAAACCTTATTTTTGTTTTACACACAACTCTCCTTAGTATCAAAAAGTATAGCAAGTAAGTGGATGTACAGATAGTTACAAAACAATTTTTTCTTGAAAAATAACAATTTTAAAGTAAATTGTACAGCCAATTGTCAAGTATTTAGCAACTTGGTAAAGTGTATTCAAACTATCCAAACATTTAATACCATTTATGGAAAATCATATATCCTCTCGTCGGCAGTTTTTAGGCACTGCTGCTACGCTCTTGACAGCCACGGCTATTGCTCGTTCAGAAGTATTTGGTACACCTGCCATTATTGATAATTTTGGCAAAAACAAATCGCTTATCAACGGTGTACAAATTGGCACAATTACGTATTCGTTCAGAGAAATGCCCGACCAAAGTGCCGAAGCCACACTTCAATACGTACTTGATTGTGGCATTGGGGCAATTGAACTCATGGGTAATCCAGCCGAATCGTATGCTGGTGCACCCAAAAACTCGCTTGATATGCGTTCTATTTTTCCATTGATGCGAAAACGTTTTGAAAAACAAGAACTCAGCGACGACGAAAAGAAAGTCTTAGCCGAAGCCGATGAAAAAATGAAAGCGTACCGTGCCGAACTCGCCCAATGGCGTTTGAATGCTCCTATACAAAAATTTGAAGAATTGGGTAAACTGTACAAAAAAGCAGGCGTAAGCATTTACGCTTTCAAACCCGATGCCTTTGGCATACAAAACAGTGATGCCGAAATAGAATATGGACTAAAAGCTGCCAAAGCCCTCGGAGCAAACCAAGTAACCCTCGAACACCCAAGCAACGATGCACATACGCTCAAACTAGGCAAAGCCGCCGAACGCTTTGGCTTGAAAGTGGGCTATCATGGCCACGAGCAACAAACTTATACTTTCTGGGATACCGCATTGGCCCAGTCGCCAGCCAATGCACTCAACCTCGACTTTGGGCATTTTGTCGCCGCAGGAAACCCCAATCCTATCGACATCATCAAGCAAAAATACGAACGTATTGTAAGTATGCACATCAAAGACCGTCAAAGCAAAGCAAACGGTAGAGGTAATTTGCCCTGGGGACAAGGCGATACGCCTATCAAAGAAGTGTTGCAACTCATGCGAGCAAACAAATATAGCTTTCCAGCAACCATCGAACTCGAATACAAAATACCCGAAGGCTCAAACGCTGTAGCAGAAGTAAAAAAATGCCTAGAGTTTTGTAAAAATGCCTTGGCATAAACTAGCCTAATTGCTGACTTGGGACTTGAAAGATTATAGTCTAATTGCCCCAAGTTAGCAATTAAAAAAGCCTTTCTATCGTCTTTATTGCCCCTTGTATCGAATCTTGCCTGCACTTCATTAAACTAATCAAATCTTGGGCTTGTCTAAGCACAGCCAACAATATAGCTCCCCCCAATGGCGTTGTTTTACATGAATTTTTGGCATACAATGAACTATTTTATTTATATTTGTATTTATTCTAAATAAAAATAAGAAATTTTAATACCCTGTAATAAAAGTTTAATTCTATTAAGTTTATATATTTCGAGATGAAAAAAATGATGATTGCGGCTTTGGCTCTTTGTAGCTTTGCTGCGAAAGCACAGAAAAACACGCTTTTAGAGCAATCTTTTTGGAGAAATCAACCCAGTGTAGAAAGCGTAAAAGCAGAAGTTGAGAAAGGAAATAATCCTTTGGAGTTTAACCGCATGACAATGGATGCCATTGTGCTTGCCATTAATTCGGGGGCTCCTAACGAAACGATTAAATTCTTGTTGTCGCAACCAGGCGTAGAGGTCAACCGATTTACTCACGAAGAACGCACTTATTTGCATTGGGCTGCCAACCGTGGCAATGTTGAAGTAATGGAAGCTTTGGTAGCCAAAGGAGCAAAAGCAAATATTCCAGATGAAAACGGTGTAACAGCCATGGCTTTTGCAGCGATGAGTGGTCAACTCACCGTACAAGGAATAGAGTTGTTTTTGAAAGCAGGAGCTAGTTTGAAGGATGTAAACAAAGAAGGAGCGAATATTTTACTTTTGGCTGTTGCGACCGACAAAGACCTAACGCTTACCAACTACCTTGTTTCTAAAGGATTAGACCTTAAAAGCACTGATAAAAGTGGTAACAATATTTTCAGTTATGCTGTTAGAGGGGGCAATATCAATATTTTAAAAGCATTACAACAAAAAGGCGTGAGTGCTTCGGACAATGCTATTTTGATGGCTGCCCAAGGCGGACGCAGAGGGGCAGGTGCTTCTTTAGAATTTTTTGAATACCTAGAAAGCCTTGGTGTAAAACCTACAGCCAATACTAAAAGTGGCGAAAACGTGTTGCATTTTCTTGTACGTAAACCCAACCAAAAAGAAATTATCGAACACTTTTTGGCCAAAGGTGTGAATCCAAATCAAGCTGATGAAGAAGGCAATACGCCCTTGATATATGCGGCTGGTTCAAACAAAGATTTGCCTGTATTGGAACTTCTTTTATCTAAATCAACTAATATCAACCAAGCAAACGCCAAAGGTGAAACAGCCCTTACAGCAGCCGTTCGAGGTAATTCGCCAGAAGTGGTAAAGTTTTTGTTGGATAAAGGTGCTGAGGCTAAAATCTTGAATACCAAAGGGGAAAACTTATTGGCGTACTTAATTCAATCGTACCCAAGCAGCGAAGGAAGAGGTGGATTTGGCCCAAAACCAGAAGATTTTGATGCCAAATTAAAATTGCTTCAAGAAAAAGGTTTATTGGCTACTACGCCACAAAAAAATGGCAATACCTTGTATCATTTAGCCATTTTGAAAAACGACATAGGTTTGCTGAAAAGACTGCAACCATTGGGCATAGACATCAACGCTAAAAATGCTGAAGGTATTACGGTGTTGCATAAAGCTGCCATGATTGCCAAAGATGATGTCATTTTAAAATATCTTCTTTCGGTTGGTGCAGACAAAAATACCCAAACGAATTTCAAAGAAACGGCTTTCGACTTGGCAAGCGAAAACGAATCTTTGAACAAAAGTAAAGTAGTAATTTCATTCTTAAAATAAATTGTGATTGAGTGAGTTGTGAGTTAGTGAATTGTGAATGAGTGATTAATAAAGAGTGATAGCCAATTAAGTGCTAATGCAAGATTGTGAGTTAGTGTTTTGATTTTCAAAAACTTATAATTTATTCTAAGCAAAATTAATTTTGCGTGCTTACTTAGCATTAAATTGTTAACTATCATCCTTTTGCACTAACTCACTCATTCACAATTCACGAACTCACAACTCACTAATTCACTCAATAAAACATGCGTAATTTCTGTAAAATTGGCTTTTTTGTTGTCTTATTAAGCCTTGTTCAATCCTTTACTTCATCGGCTCAAACGGCTACTACTAAGTACAAATGTATGATTCAGATGACCAACTACATGGGCGAAGGTGCTTATATTGTGGTTTCGATTGTAGATGCCAAAGGTAACTACGACAAAACTTTGTATGTGTTGGGTTCTGATAAAAAATGGTATAAAACCCTCAAAGAATGGTTTAAGGCTTATTCCAAAAAACCAAGTAATATCAGTGCTATTACAGGTGCTTCGGTCACAGGTGGCGACCGCAGTGTGGTAGAACTTGAAATAGAAACATCGAAACTGAACGCCAACTACAAGCTTCGTTTTGAAAGTGCCGTTGAAGACAAGCCTTATTATGTAAAAGACTTAGAAATTCCTTTGACAACCGAAAGCCTTGCCGCCAAAAATGAAGGTACTGGCTTTATCCGATATGTAAGATTTAGTGCTAACTAATTGAACACCCCAATATGAATCTTTCAATCTGGAGATACAGCCATCTTGTGTTGGCTGTATCTTCTTGTATATTCCTTATCCTTGCGGCTGTTTCGGGAATCATTTTATCGTTTGAACCAGTAGTCGAAAAATACAACCGACCAGCACAGCCATCGTTACAGCAAATTACCTTGGCGGAAAGTATGCCCGTTTGGAGAAAACAATATCCGTCTATCAGCGAAATAGCACTTGATGAATTTCAATCAATTGTTGCCAAAAGTACCGATTTCCCGAAAGGCGTTGATGCTGCCTATATTCATCCGCAAACGGGTGCTTTCTTAGGTGAAGTAAAACCACAAAGTGCTTTTTTTGAATGGGTTACGGCTTTTCACCGTTCTTTGTTTTTACATGAACTAGGTCGCTTTTTTGTAGGACTTACGGCTTTTTTGCTATTACTTATTACAACTTCTGGGTTATTTTTATTGGTACAACGCCAAAGCGGTATCAAGAACTTTTTCAAACGTATTCCAAACGATGCTTCTGCCCAATATTTTCACGTCGTACTGAGTCGTTGGTCGTTTATTCCCATTTTAGTCATTGCCCTTACGGGGACTTATTTGGCATTGGTAAGATTTGAAATTTTTACTCATCCGAAAGTAAGTTTAGACGTAGATTTCGATATCATCAAAGAAGCCCCCAAGAAAAACATCCAAGATTTTGAGGTATTCAAAAACATCAAGTTAGCCGATGTTAAAAAGATAGAATTTCCTTTTTCAGAAGACCCCGAAGATTATTTTACTATTCAACTAAAAGATAAGGAAATTGCTGTCAATCAGATTACTGGCGATATTTTAGCCCAACAAAACTATCCGTTTACACAGGTGCTAAGCGCCCTTAGTTTAGATTTACATACAGGCCGTACCAATTGGCTGTGGGCGTTGGTCTTACTGGTAACTTCTGGCAATATTGTGTTCTTTATTGTTTCGGGTTTTATGATTACGTTCAAGCGTATCGGCAACAAAACAAAGAATCGTTTTACTGCCGAAGAAAGTCGCTTTATTGTTTTGGTTGGGTCTGAAAATGGCAGTACTTGGACTTTTGCCAATCATGTACATCAACAACTGCTAAAGCTTGGCGAAAAATCATTTATCAGTTCGCTTAACCAGTTTCAGGCGTATCCACAAGCTGAACATTTATTGGTTTTTACTTCTACTTACGGTATCGGAGAAGCACCTTCAAATGCTCATCATTTCAAAGCTTTACTAGATAAAATAACCCAACAACAGTTGGTTCGATTTTCGGTGGTAGGCTTTGGGTCAAAGGCTTATCCAGATTTTTGTGAATTTGCTTACCAAGTACACCATTGGCTTAGTACGCAAACTTGGGCCAAATCTTTGTTAGACATCCATACCATCAACGATAAATCGGCAGAAGAGTTTGCTCTTTGGGCAGAAGCTTGGACGACAAAAACAGGCTTGCCACTTGCCACGAAAGTTGCCCTCAACCCTACAAACAAATTACAAACGCTTGAGGTAATATCGAATACGGCGCATACCGAAGATGATACCTTCTTGGTAAAATTGCAAGCAGGAACATTCACCAAAGTAAAATCTGGCGATTTATTGGCGATTTATCCAGCCAACGACCACCGAGAACGATTGTATTCTATAGGTATTACAGGTAAAAAAGAAATGCAATTGAGCGTCAGGTTACATCCGAATGGACTAGGCTCTAGTTATTTGCATAACTTGACAGTCAATGAAAAAATTCAAGCAAAAATTATAAGCAACAGTCATTTTCATTTCCCTAAAAAAGCCCCTGAAGTCATGATGATTTGCAATGGCACGGGCATTGCACCATTTTTAGGCATGATTCAGCAAAATAAAAAGCTAGTACCTTGTCATTTATACGCAGGTTTTAGGGATAAAAAATCTTGGTCTTTGTACCAATCTCAAGTAGAAAATATCGACAATCCACAAAAAATAAGCAGCTACGCTCTTGCCTTTTCAAGAGAAGAAAGCAAACAATACGTTGGCGATTTGGTAGCAAAAGATGCCCAGAAAGTAGCCCAATTATTAAAGAAAGGAGGCGTAATCATGCTTTGTGGCTCGCTGGCTATGCAAAAAGATGTGATGGTGATTTTAGAAAATATATGCCAACAAGAGCTAAATCAATCACTCAGCTACTTCCAAGCACACCAACAAATTCGTTCGGATTGTTATTAAAACATATCACTAAAGCAAAAAAGATGGGTACGTCATAAACAAAGCAAGGACAGGGCAAGTTTATAACATACGCCATCTTTTTTGTGCCATTAGCATTGCAACCCAATATCAAATGAAAAATCCAAAGTTGCTTATTATTATCAATTTAATAGCCTTTATCGCTGTGTTGGTAATGAATACTTTAGCCAATTCTCTGCCTTTGAACGGACATACCCCCGGACAATTATCAGATATGTATCCTAATTTATTTGTGCCAGCAGGCGTTACATTTTCCATTTGGGGTGTCATTTATACTTGGTTATTGGTATTTATGGGCATACAAGTAGTGGCACTTTTTAGTAAAACGGTAAGTGCAAAAGTATTTCCTTGGGTGTTACGTTTAGGCAACTATTTTGTACAAAGCTGTTTGCTCAACATCGCTTGGCTTTTTGCTTGGCATTGGCAATTGATGGGCTTATCGGTGTTGGTTATGCTTTGTTTACTGGCTACGCTACTTCACCAAAGCATTGCCATTGGTATCGGAAATGCAAAGTTCAACACCCAAGAAAAATGGCTCGTTCATGCTCCTTTTGGGATATACTTGGGTTGGATTTCCATTGCGACGATTGCCAATATCACCGCTTTGTTGGTAGGTATTCATTGGCAAGCTTGGGGAATATCCGAATTTCATTGGACAATCACCATGATTATCATTGGCACAGCCATTGCCCTTTTTGTGGTAGTGGTTCGTAACAATATCTTTTACGGAATGGCCGTCATTTGGGCTTTAATTGGCATCGGTATCAAAAGAGAAAGCATAGCAGACCCTGTTTCAATGGCAATGATTCCCTACCTAAAAGTTTGTATCATTGTTTTAGTCGTAGGTATTTTTTATCGCTTAAAACAATGGCTCAGTTATTGAGTGCATGAGTGATTTTATCACAGATAAAAGTAGCCCTTGTTAGCCCCGTGCCGACAAGGGCTATTTTTTTTACTGCACTTTTCAGAAAAGAGCATACCGTTTAATAAGTTTTGTAGCAGATAACTGTTTGCATTTTTTTATCTTAAAGCATAATATGATACTTTAGGGAATCAAAAAGGTTGTTCTTTGCAAGAAAATGTCTTGTCCTAAAAAAGTTGAACATATATATCAAATTTTTAGATGCCATGTTTAACCTCGCTGTTTCAAGTTTTACAACTTGGAATAGCAAGAGTTTTACTAATACGAAATATTCCAACCGTAAAATAAAGAATAATGAAAAAATTGATACTATTAAACAGTATGTTTTTGCTCTTATTTGGTTGTAGAGATGAATCAACTATGATTAAATGCAACGGATTTGAAGGGCACCCTGAATATCTGTATTTTAAAACAGAAAAAGAGGGGTATTCCTTTAATAATAAAACCTATTCAGATTGGGACAATGTTACTGAAGAACAAATGAATAATCCAGATTTTTATCCCAAATCAACAGACGAGGCAAGTATTTATAAAACTATTGATGGAGGTAAAAGTTGGGTTAAAATAGATTCCATTTTAAATTATAATTATGCTGCAATAGCTACTCATGTTAATAATAGAGTTTACATATTAAGAAGTGATGAGCGAGAATATTTCAAATATAACATTACCTGTTTTGAGATTGAAAGTGGAGTAATCAAAAATATTTTGAACACTCAGCCTGTAGTGTCTGCAATTTGGGATGATGAGCATACTGTATTTTTTACAAATAATAGAGGTTTAATAAATTTATATTCATTAGATAAAAATCAAAAGTTAGATAGTCTTAGTATTAAAGATTATGCCACACAGGGATTAAATATAAAAAACAAATCATACGCAGTTTTTTCTGCCTATGAAACTTCATATTTTGGTAGTATTGATGGAGAACATAAAGAAATTAAACTTTCTATAACTCCTGAAAGTATTGTAAAACAAGATGAGAGTAAGATACTAATTGCTGGCAATACGCTAAGGGATGAAAATGAGATTTCATTAATAAGCTATGAGCCGAACACAAAGCAATCGAAAGTTATTCAGAAATTTAAAAACTACTCCATTATTGACTATTTACAATCTAACGACAAAGCAATAGTAGGATTTATTGGTAATATCAAGGGAGCATTTGTTGAATATGATTTACTTTATAGTTTGGATAAAGGTACAACTTGGAAAATCAAAAAGTTAGAAGAAGCAAATTATGTACGACCAAGCAGTTTGATTAATAATATTCTGTATATATACAGTGGTGGTGCTAGAATGCAAAAAATAGTATTATTGTAGTAGTTGCAAGTATTTATACCAAATTTCATCCGTTTTCGCCGTTGTTGGTGTTATTTCACCAACAACTCATGCCCCCTCACTGGTCTAAGTGTTTTTTTTTCACTTAGACCCACAAATAAATGCAGTATTTGGCTGCCCTCGCTGGTCTAAGTGTTTTTTCACTTAGACCCATAAATAAATGCAGTCTTTGACTGCACTCAAATACAAAGTTATAACTAGGGCTTGCGTCTAGTCGCAGTCGGAGACTGCTTTTTACTGGGAGTTCCAAGTTGTTAAACTTGAAACAGCTAGGGGACACCGGGTATCCCTTTATATTTTTTTCAAAACACAACACCTGAATAAGTCCAAACGCCAGAGCCACCCAAGAGTACATCAGCACCAATTACAGGAGCAACAAAAAACTAATAATATTTAAAAATAACTTATTTTAATATGAATCTGAAAATTCTTATCATTGCTACTACGATATTTATATTCTCATGTAATACAAAGGAGAAAAAAAATGTAGATACGAATGTAATCTCTCAAGATAGTAGTCAAAAATATGCAGAAAATGTAGCAGAGACTTTTGATGATTTTTATAAGAAATTCTATTCTGATAGCACATTTCAGTTTAGTAGGGTTAGATTTCCGTTGGAAGGTACTGACTCTGATTATGAAGATTTAGGGAAACTTAAATATAAAAATTTTGAAAACGATAGAATCTTCATAAAAAACAATAAGTTTTTTTGGAAAAAATCGGGATGGCATTTCCTTAAAACATTGAAAAATCAGGGTGATTTTGGATATAATAAAAAAATTGAAAATAAAGGAAATACAGTCCAAGAGGAAATATATTTAGAAGGTACAGGAGACATGGATGTAAGACAATTCAAACAAATAAATGGGAAATGGTGGTTAATTTATTATGCCTCACTGATGTATTAATATTTTAAAGACTCCCTCTGGTCGTTGTTTAAGCGAAGCGTTCCCCCCACTGGTCTAAGTGTTTTTTCCCTTGCTGTTTCAAGCGACCCACAAAAAAAGATTTTTGCACAAAAGTCAAACAACCGATAGCTTTATATTTGAAAGTGAAAGTGTATTGGTAATTTGTTAATAATCAATATGTTAAAAATCGGTTGTAGGAAGTTTAAGAACTTGGAATAGCTAGGGATTCCTGTCTGCCACAATAACCATTTTCATATACACAAATTCAAACCCAATTTGATATATATTCCCTCATAAGCCATGATTTTTAGATTAACATTTATCGTCCAAATTCTAATTGTTTTTAGTGTTTGCACTTGTGGCAATACTAAAAGTTCAGATAATGCCCCAGAGCAAACAAAAAGTAGTCAGTCAGTTTTAAGCGAGCAGCAAATAGATTCACTTGAATTATTTTTTCAATCCAAAGGCGTACTTAGCTTTAACCCTACGGACATTAATTTGAAAAAAGATTTTGAGATATTGAATGAGGACAATACAGTTTATGCAACCCTTAACTTGTCTTTAGATAAAATAATTATTCAGGGTAAACACTTTTCACTTAATGAGTTTGCAAACGATAATTCATTCAAGAGTCAATATCAGTTTTTTCCTAAAGAGTTTTTTCCTGACCAGTCAATTATTCAGTTTGAATATGCAAGTTTAACCAATGATGTTGCTGAAATATTTATCAACAAAGAGCATAGCAAAAAAAAGAAAATTAAATTAAGCACTCATATTTTTAAAGTTGAATCGTGGAAAAAACACATAGTCGGATGTATGATTGATTTTAATGTAAAAATTAATCCTATTAGGGCAAAAATGCTTGATAACTCAAAATCATTAGGATATGAAAATAGTGGCGAAGACTATATTTTTGTCATAAGTGAAATAGTTGGTGATTGGGTGAAAATAGAATGTGCTGAAATATGTGATTACCCTTGTAGTTCAGGAAAGAAATATAATGGATGGATAAAGTGGAAGGCTGGTAATAAATTATTAATACGTCTTTTATATTCTTGTTAGCCCTCGCTGAACTCTTACAAAAACTAAACAATCAATATGGACCATGTAAAGAAGATTCAGCAAAACAAATATTTAATCGTATGTGGGATTTTGTTGATTAGTGGTCTGTTTATTTATTATTTGATTTCAAGAAATAATGATGTAAAGATGATTACAGAATATTATAGGTTTGACGGGACTACCTTAAAATATTCTGATACAATTATGATTAAAAAAAAAGGAGTTAATTATGAAATTCATATCTCAAATGATAAAAGAAAAGACACCAATTTCGTGATTAATACAACCGACGCTCAACTTTTTCTTTTAAATAAAAGCACTAACATAATGACTCATGAGGTTAAAGAAAATAAGATGGTTAAATCAAAAGTTCAATCAACTTTCTTTACACCTTATCTGACAAATAATAGTGTTTTTGAAGCAAAAAAAATGTTTAAAATTGAGAATAATGAATATACAGTGTATAGATATTTAGAAAATTTTCTTGATGAAAAGGATTGTAATGGTTACAGTTATTATCTAAAAGATGTTGGATTTATTGCCTATATTAATACAAAATCTGAATATTATTGGGTAATTAAAGAAATTTCAAACAGTGCTTATTTAAGCGATTCTCACAGAGAAAAGTTAATAAAGTCATTGAAAGATGATACTGTTTTTTTTAAAAATAAAAGATATGTACCTCCAATACCAAATGAATTTCGCTGAATGAATTTTTCCCTCGCTGTTTTAAGTTTAACAATTTGGAACAATAACTCAAATGCAGTCTCTAACGGCACAACAAGTACAAAGAACCGCAAGAGGGTAAAATCAAATACATGCCAGCTCATATACAATTATTCAAAATACTAAACGACAAATAGCATTATGCTTAAGAAAATATTTTTATTTATAACGCTTGTTATTACACTAATATTCATTTACAAAAAATTGAATATTAAGTTCTCAAAAGAAATAAAATATCCAATATACGAAGGTATCTTAGGAGAATTGTTTATTAAAGTTGGAGATAATCAATATCTAACAACCATAGAAAATGAAATGGTAAATGGCGACCTTAAGAAAATAAATGTTCCTGTTAGTTCAATTGATATTCCGACGTTTCATAATATTGAGGGAAGGAATAAAGTAATTGCAGAATATGAAGATAAAAACTATTCTTATCTTATCCATGATGGTGAAGATAAGATAATTATTAGAGAGCAAAAGTAATTTTTCCTAGCTGTTTCAAGTTTAACAACTTGGAACAACAAATCAAGTGCAGTCTCCGACTGCACAACAAGAACAAGGAACAACAAGATGGAAGAGTCTATTGTTTCTATTATGCTCATTTTGAGCATGGTCGCAGTCGGAGACTGCTTTATTATTGGGCGTTCCAAGTTGTTAAACTTGGAACAGCGAGGGGTAATTAAAGAAATTTCAAACAGTGCTTATTTAAGCGATTCTCACAGAGAAAAGTTAATAAAGTCATTGAAAGATGATACTGTTTTTTTTAAAAATAAAAGATATGTACCTCCAATACCAAATGAATTTTTCCCTGCTGGTACAAGTGTTAAGCAAAGCTTCACTTTCACCCACCAATAGGTTAAAACCCTCGCAGTTGCTCACTTCGAGGGAGAAATCAAGTGCAGACGCTATCTGCAAACCACGTTCCTATTTCACATGATACTTGGAAATATCTATATTGGGTGTAGAGAATATTTTGCCTTCGTCGGTAATCAACACAGCTTGGTAATCAGGGTATTTTTTGAGTAGTTTTAAGCCTGCTTTTTTACCCAAAACCATGACAGAAGTACTAAAACCATTGGCGGTTTCGGCACTAGGGCCAAATACGGTTACGCTACATAAGCCTGTAGCAGGGTAGCCAGTTACGGGGTTGATGATATGGCTGTATCGTTTACCATTAAATACAACATATTTCTGGTAACTTCCCGAGGTTACTACCGCACTTTTGAGCAATGGTACAATGGCAAATAGCGTATCTTTTTGCATCGGATTGGTAATGCCCACCGTCCAAGGTGTGCCGTCGGGTTGCGTTCCCCAAGAGTTCATATCGCCAGAACCATTTACAATACCCGCTTGAATCCCTCTTGCAAGCATCATGGCACGGCATTTATCGGCAGCATAGCCTTCGCCTAATGCCCCAAAGCCAATTTTCATGCCTTTCTTTTTCAGAAAAATCGTACTGTTTTGTTTATCCAATACAATGTTTTCATAACCCACTTTTTCTACCGATTTCTTTACCGCTTCGGGCGTAGGCATTTGTTTCATCGAGCCATCGAATTTCCAAATTCTGTCCATTGCCGCAAAACTAATATCAAAAGCTCCGCCTGTAATTTTTGAGAAATGCAAGGCTCGTTCTGTCAAGGCAAATACTTCGGCATCTACTTTTACAGGTTGAATCCCAGCATTGCGATTTACCTCCGAAATTTGGGTTGTACTTTTCCAATCAGAAATCAGGTACTCAATACGAGAAATTTCGGCAATAATATCATCAATACTTTGTATGGCTGTGGCGGTATCTTTGGCCACCACCGTAATATCAAACCTCCCTCCCATCAGCAAGGTAGTACGTTTTTTGAGTACTTGCCCACGACTCGCCAAGGTGCACAACAGCAACAATACAAGAATACTATATTTTTTCATACATGATTATTTAGACTAAATATAAATAACATACAAAGATAGCAAGCTTTTAGGAAAAGTAAAGATTAAATATCGGTTTACAAGCTTTTACGCCTAATGAGTCGGGTAGGAAGCGTTTCTTGTATTTTGTAGGGGTGTAGCACATATTGAGCAGCTTTTTGAGCTAACGCAATAAAATCGGCAGAATAGGTGGTAATACCATCGAAAAGAATTTCTTTGACTAAATCATCGTTATGCGAAAGTACACCTACGTCTTTCCCTAACTCATAACCTTTGAGTTTACAGTCTTTTAGCAACGACCATAATTCTATATTTTCAAGCGTAAAATATACTTTTCCTTTTTCTACCGAGCCAGCCGTGTAAGCTGTTTTAATAGAACCTTTGATTTGAAAATCATGAAGAAACTTTTTAAACGAACGAATAATCTCTACAGGTGTTTCCGAATTAATGCGATAGAAGAAAATAAACTCATCAAAATCAGCAATTCTATCTTTCAACTCTACAAAAATACGATAGCTCGCCTCTTCAAATTCCTGCGTAATATAATTAAAATCACCCTCTAAAGGTTCATATCGGTCTATCATCAAGAATTTATTTATGGGTAACAATTTCAACACTTCTTGGGTTTGTCGATGTGGCAAAGGTACAACCACATACATACTGTATTTACCAATAATACTCCGCACAATGTTTTCTAAAGTATGTACATTGTTGTGGTGAAAAAACAAATCTACATGAATATCATCGCCAAGATAAGTACAGAAATGCTTGTAGAATAACTCTTGTAATGACCCATAATTAAACAGCACTAAAGCTATTTGTTTAGTTTGAGTAGTTGATTCGTTGATAACAAAATAGCCCAATCGGTTTTTTGATTCTATTATACCTCTGGTTATCAATTCTTTATATGCCTTTACAATTGTTTCACGAGCTATGCCAAACTGTTTAATCATAACATTTACAGAAGGGAGCATATCGTTTCTGACCAGTATTTTTTCATCAATAGCATGAATAATGCCTTGTACCAATTGCTGGTGTTTCGAGTAGCTTGGTATCCCTTCCAACTCTGTTATTTTATCAAAAAGTGCTTGCATGAAGTTTGTGTAATAATTGTACTAAATGTTTCTAGGAACAACCGATTTATGTCCTTGTTTTTCTCCTATTAAGTTGCTAAAATCGACTATTTAAGCCAAAAATACAAATTGGCAAAGCAAGGAGCTTTGCCAATATACTTATTTCACTTCTTCTATGGTCAGCACTACACTACTTCGTTTTTCATTTACGTCAGGATTTAGCCCGACACGCATGAGAAAATCACCCGAATAAACCTTGGTTGCGTCGATAGTAGAAGTTGTACCAGGATATACATTGATTTCTTGTACACGATAACGTTTGTTGGCATCAAGTCCTTTTAATGGCACAGCATGAGGCGAATCGGTCAAGTCAAAACGATAATTGGTATGGTACGAAAACATAACAGCCTTTGATTTATCTTCACTCACATACATGATAGATGCCATCGGATGCATATAGGGGTCCACTAGGCGGTATTGTTCGCCATACCAAAGTGTTGCTTTGATTTGGTTGTAATTGCTTACTGCTTGTTGGCTAAACTGTAAATCGGTAGGTGATAAATGACTCACGACAATATCATAACCCAACTTACCCATCATTGCCACATCGGTACGGAACTTAATAGGCTGTTTGCCCCAATCGGTCACGTGGTTGCAGGTAGCAATTACAGGGTAATAATAAGAGTAATTCCATTGAATAAATATTCTTTCTAATGGCTCTGTATTATCACTTGGCCAAAATTCGGTAAAGTATTTCAAGGCTTCGTAATCAACTCGTCCGCCACCGCCCGAGCAAAGCATCATTGGTACACTAGGATATTTGGCCCTGATGCGTTCTAGTACTTTGTACAAACCTTTGACATAATCTACATAAAATTGCGATTGCGGTTGATTACTTTTTTGTAAATACATCGAATGGGCATTGAAAATTACAGCGTTGCAATCCCATTTAATAAAAGCTAAACTCGGATTTTTGGTAAATAGATTATCGACCACACCAAAAACATACTCTTGTACCACAGGATTAGCCAAATCTAACACCAATTGATTTCTAAAATAATGCTCAGGACGAGCCGCTTGTTTGACAACCCAATCGGGATGTTTTTCATACAATTCGCTTTTCGGATTAACCATCTCTGGCTCAAGCCATATTCCAAATTTAATACCTGTTTTTTCGGCTTCTTTTATCAAATAACCTATGCCGTCTGGAAGTTTCTTTTTGTTTTCTTGCCAATCGCCCAAACCTGCGGTATCGTCATTACGAGGATATTTATTAGCAAACCAGCCATCGTCTAGCAAAAACATATCAACTCCCAATTTTTTACCATCTTTGAATAAATCAGTTAGTTTGTTTTGGTCAAAATCAAAATACGTTGCTTCCCAGTTATTCAGTAAGGTCAATCGAGTACCATTACCATCTAATATTCTGTATTTTCTAGCCCATCGGTGCAAATTTCTACTAGCAAAACCTTTGCCCTGATGCGATACCGTATAAATAAATGAAGGCGTTTTAAACACCGCATTGCTTGCCAGTGTATAAGCGGATGAATGTGGATTAATTCCCGGAATCAAACGTAAATTGTGGTAAGAGTCTATTTCAAAATCTATTTTAAAATTCCCCGACCAACCCAATGTACCAAGCAATACCTCGCCTTCGTCTTCTGCCGATGGTTTATTGAAAGCAAGTGTAAATGTAGGAGGTTCAAAAATATTGGCCCTTGTTCCAAGTTTAGAATCAAGTACCTTGATGCCATTTGTCAAAGGCATTTCTTCTGGACGCATCTCACGCCCCCAACCAGCGTGGTAGTTGGTCAGGTAATAATTATCAGCTTTGAAATACAAATTTGCAGAGGCATATTTCTGTAAAACAATAGCACCCTTTTCTGTATTTTTTATTTCTGACCATTGTTCTATTACGTCTTCTTGTGCATATACTTTATAAAACAAGGTTACTTCGGTGGCATACACAGGGTCTTTTAGTTTTACAGTTGTAAGTGTTACGTTACCTTCTTGCTTTTGTTCATGGGCTACATACAACAATTCGGTAGAATTATTGCCATCGGCATGCGTAATATTCAGGGCTGGTTCTATCAGACTCCACGACCCACTTGGCGTATATACATGGTTATAAATACCTGCATTTACATCTTTTTGGTTGTTTTGACTCTCAACCAAGGCATATTCTTGGGTATTACGTAAACGTTTACCAAAATACACAGTTCTCAAACGTTTGTCTTCGTCTGTTTGTAAAACTAAAGCATTCGATTGCGTTTCGATAGGAATAACCACAGGGCTTTGTGCCATTAGTTTGGAACAAAACAAAAAAAGTGCAACAACCCAATGTGTTGACTTGGCAAAAAAGTGTAACATACCGCTTGTGTGTTGTTTAATGAATAATCAAAGATTCTTATACTATTCTATACTATACTACTACAATTGCAAAGATGCTAGATAAATCGTATATCTTCAAGGTTTTGTACAAAAAAATCACAAAGTGTTTTTATCGTATTCTTAATCAAAGCTTTAAAGGAGCTATATAGCTCCTAGCTTTAGGGTATTTTGGTTTTAATCAAATGTCTTTAAGATACACGTCCATAACATTTCATAGAATCTATAGCATAGCAAACAGCGTATAGCCAGCCATACAATACCACCAAATTGTCTATTCGTTGCTTTCAGCAAATGCCTTAGAGTTTTTCAAAGATAGTTGATAAAAAATATAAATATACGTATTTTTTTTATAAATATTTTTATTACATTTGATAAACATACAACAACGTATGTCAACTAAAACCGACAAGACCATGAAAAAAGTACTTTTCTTTTGTTTATGTCTTGTAATGACCTTGAGTCATACAAGCTTGGCACAAAGTGCTACTGCGAGCGATTTCTTTGCGGGCAAATGGGAACTAATTGTCAAAGGCACACCCGATGGTGATAGCAAATTATTGACAACCCTGCTACGTAAAGAAGGTAAATTAACGGGCGAATTGGCCGATATGAACAATCCATCGGCACAAAAGATTGCGATTACGAAAGTAGAAGAAAGCGAAGATGAAATAGAATTGTTTTTTACGGCACAAGGTTATGACGTATCGGTACAACTGACCAAAGTCGATGGCGACAACCTCAAAGGAATGCTCCTGAGTATGTTTGAAGCCAAGGCAACCCGAATCAAAGAAAGTAAATAAGTACGCCAAAAAGGAAACTGCTCACACGGTTTCCTTTTTTTATGACATTTTTTTACAAAGCATTGCGTAAATAAACAACAGATTGAAAAAGCTCTTCTCACTACACATAGCATAAACGTATAATATTTTTAAATGATAATTAATTGATTAATTGACATTTAAAAAAACAATACTATCACAGTAAAGGACAGTATAACACAGTGCTTGACAGTAAAATATACTACATAAAAAATATTTTTTTGTTTTATTCCAAGATAGTTTTAGCTTATTTTGCATTAAAATGAAAACTTCTCTCAGCACAATTGCAAGATAAAACACAACATACACACCATGAATTACTGCTTTGGCAGGCAATTCAGCAAGGCGACCAAGCAGCCTTTGCTACTTTGTATGATGCCCATATCCATGCGCTGTATCGTTATGCCCAACGCATCACACAAGATGAAGTGCTAATTGCCGATGCCATTCAGGATATTTTCTTAGAACTTTGGCGTAGTCGCCAACGCTTGGCTTGTCCGCAGGCTTTGCGTCATTACTTGCTTGGTATGTTGCGTAATCGTCTTATTTTTCTTCATAAAAAAAACAATTTCATTCCTACCGACTCCGACCTTACGGCAGACCTCAGTATTTCGCCAGAAAACGAGTACATTCATCTTGAACAACAAGAAACCCAACAAAAACACCTTGGTAGCTATCTCAAAATGCTCCCAAGCAACCACCAGCAAGTATTGGCTTTGCGTTTTTATGAAGAAATGAGCTACGCAGAAATTGCTGATTTGATGGGTATTAAAGAGCAATCGGTCAGAAATATCGTACAAAGAGCCATTAGCAAATTGCGTTCTTTGATGGAATCTGAACAAGGCTCAAAGCTACTGTCGAATTATTCATTTTGGCTATTATTGTACTTTGCAACTTGGACACAGCAGTATTTTACTATTTTTTAGAAAAAATTTTATAAAAACTGAGTTAAATCTTCCTTACACCTACTCTTCCGAATAAATACCCATTTACTCCAATGCAGCCATCTGTACCAAATATAGAGAAATACCTTGCCGACCAGCTTTTTCTGGATTGGGTCAAACGCCCAAGTCCAGCCAAAGATGCGTATTGGAAACATTTTCTTTCTCAACATCCCGAAGAAACTGCATCGGTAGAACAAGCACGCAACATTATAACAATGGTATTGGCAGACGACCAAGCCCAGCCTGCACAATACCAACATATCAAAACAGCCTTGTGGCAACAACTTACTGAAGCATCGCAACAAAATGAAGAAGAAATCCCGACACCCGTTTATAGCATACCTTTATGGCAACAAACGTGGTTGAAGGTAGCTGCATCAGTAATATTCTTGCTTGGTTTTACGTGGTTTATGCTACAAATCAATGGTTATAATGCGGTATATGAACAAAACGTAGCAAAAGTTCAACAGCAAAAACCTTGGACAGAAATCGTCAATAGTTCTTTACAACCCCAATTAGTCGTATTACCCGACCACAGTACAGTTGTTTTGCAACCCAAAAGTAAAATTGGCTATAAAACCCTTTTTGAAGGTGCTACACGAGAAGTAGTTTTATCGGGAAAAGCTTTTTTTGAAATTGAAAGAAATCCAGCAAAACCTTTTTTTGTACACGCCAACGAACTCGTTACCAAAGTATTAGGTACTTCTTTTACGATAGAAGCCTTTGCTACGGAAAAGCAAATCAATGTGCTTGTACAAACAGGAAGTGTGGCGGTGTGTAGCCACGAAGATGCAAAAATCAAGGCATTTATGAATCAAACAACCCTAGCAGGATTGGTCTTGCAAGTCAACGAAGCGGCAACCTACAACCGAAGCAATAATACCCTTAGCAAGATAATAGCCAAGGCTCATACACCAAGTCAACTATTTGAATTAGAGGAAGTTCCTGTATCGAAAGTTTTTAAATCCATTGAAAAAGAGTATAATGTGGAAATTGTAGTTGACGAAGAAATGATAGCACATTGTACCATTACAGCCTCTTTAAGTAACAAACATTTGTTCAACAAGCTTGATATAATTTGTCGAGTAATTCAAGCGAGGTATGAACTTACCCAAGGAAAAATTGTCGTATATGCCCAAAAATGTAAACATTAATTTAACCCAAAAAACACGCAATGAATTAAAAAACAAACAATTACTTAGTACAACCATAAAAAAAGGATTGACAATACGGCCATATTATCAATCCCCATAAAATCCCTAATTACAAGTTTGTCGAGTACGAGTAACACCCCCAAAGGGTGGCGGGGATTCTTTTGTCTTTATTTTCCAATTTTTAGAAAACTTTTCAAATGTATGAAAAAAAATGTATCATTTAACAAAACACTTGTAAAAATCATGCAAGTAAGTTTAGTACAACTTTTGTTCACCGTTCTCTTTCTGGGAAATACGTTTGCGGGTAGTTTGAATGCACAAGCTGTACTTCATAAACGTATTTCGTTGCAGATGCACAACAAGGCTGTCAAAGACATCATTGGTGAAATCAAGCGTCAATCACAAATCGACTTTGCCTTTAGCAATGAGGTAATTGAGGCAAATCGAAAAGTGAGTGTATATGCCAAAAACCAAACTGTGGGCGAATTGCTCAACAATATGCTTTTCCCCTTAGAACTTACCTACCAAGTTTCAGGCGAATTGATTATCATTACCAAAACCCCACAGCTTGTAAAAAACTACCCTTTAAAGGGAATCATCAGCAGTGGCAAAGGAGAGGTATTGCCTGGTGCTACGGTCTTGATAAAAGGTACAACAAGAGGCGTGGTAAGCAATGCGGCAGGAGAATTTACTTTTGAAAACTTAGAAGAAGGTCCTTACAAGCTGATTATTTCCTATGTTGGATACAGCACCAAAGAGGTAGAAGTAACCATTCCTTACCAAGGAACATTGGCTATCAATTTGGTAGAAGAACTTTCGGCCCTCGATGAGGTTGTCGTGGTAGGTTATGGTAGTCAAATCAAGAAAGAACTTACTGGCTCTATCGAGTCGGTTAATAGCAAGGAGTTAAAAGATATTCCTGTGCCACAAGTAACGCAAAAACTTCAAGGTAAATTAGCAGGCGTTCAAATTAACCAAACAACAGGTAAACCCGGACAAGGCATGAGTATTCGGATTCGTGGGCAAGCCTCTATTTTAGCAGGCAGTGACCCCCTGTACGTAGTAGATGGCTTTCCGATTGTAGGCGATATTGGCAGTATCAACCCCGATGAAATTGATAACATTTCTGTGTTGAAAGATGCCGCTTCTACCTCTTTATACGGCTCTCGTGCCGCTAATGGTGTAGTACTCATCACGACCAAACAAGCCAAGAAAAACCAAACAACCGTTAGCATAAATGCCTTTACAGGTTGGCAAACAGTGCCACAGAAAGGCCGCCCGAACTTGATGAACGCCCAAGAATTTGCCCAATTTCAGAAAGAATCTTACGAAGATAAAGGCTTGGCTGTTCCAGTTAAATTCCAAAATCCTGCTCAATATGCAGGCAAATCAACCGATTGGTATGGAGCATTGTTGCGTACAGCACCCATGCAAAGCTATAACTTAACCCTAACCTCTAACAGGGATAAACTTAGTACAGCAGTAGTGGCAGGTATTTTCAACCAAGATGGTGTAATGCTCAATTCTAACTACAAGCGTTTTTCGTTGCGTATCAATACCGATTATGAGCTATCCGACAAGATAAAAATAGGGTTCAATCTTGCCCCAAGCTATACCATCAATAATACACCGAGTTCAGATGGTGCTTTTTATGCAACCAATCTCAACTCGGCAGTACCGGGTGGTTTGTTCAACAATGCTATGCTTACTTGGCCTATTGCTACTTACCAAAACGCCGATGGTTCTTTACCTTTATCGGTTGATGGCGCATTTCCAACGCCCAACTGGTACAGAGCGGCTCAAGAGATTACGAATGAAACAAAATCGTCACGCATTCTTTCTAATGCAAAAATTCAATATGAACCCATCAAAGGATTAAATTTAAAATCGACCTTTAATATTGATTTAGGAACGTCGGCTTTTGCCAATTTTAATCCATCTACCGCATCAACCGTATTTGCTTCGTTGCCACCTGTTACAGCCAGTGCTGTAAACCAAGATACCAAATACACTTCTTGGCTCAACGAAAATACAGCGACTTACAACAAGATTATTGGCGACCATAGTTTAGAAATATTGGTAGGTTTTACTAGCCAGAAATACCGTTCAGAAATTTCACAAATCAGGGCTACGAATTTTCCCGACGACCGCATTCATACCATTCAATCGGCCTTAAATATCGACCGTACCAATACCTTCAACGACATCCAAGAATGGGGATTGCTTTCATATTTATCAAGGGTAAATTACAGCTACAAAGGCAAATACCTTCTTACAGCAGCGATTCGTAGAGATGGCTCCTCTCGCTTTGGAACAGATAATCGTTGGGGAAATTTTCCTTCTGTAGGACTTGGATGGGTAGTATCTGACGAAAATTTTGCTAAAAATATAGAAGCCCTTTCTTTTGCCAAAGTGCGTGCCAGCTATGGTGTTATTGGAAACAACAATATTGGAAACTATACCCAATACGCTCTTATCAACAATGCTGCCAATGCCGTTTTTGGCAATACCATTGCCAGTGGTGCGGCAGTATCGTCGTTGGGTAATAGTCGCTTAGGTTGGGAAACAACCAAGCAGATAGACTTAGGCTTCGACTTGGGGTTATTCAACGACCGAGTAACCTTGGCTTACGATTTTTATACAAAAAATACAACCAACCTGCTTTATAACGTAGCCGTAGCCCAAGAATCGGGTTTTACCAATTTCAACGATAACGTAGGAGAAATAAAATTTTGGGGACATGAAGTAAGTGTAAGTACCAAAAATATGGTAGGAAACTTGAAATGGAACACCAATTTCAATATTTCATTCAACCGTAATAAAGTACTGGCATTGGCCGATGGCGTAGAAAGAATTTATGGCGGATTTGGTAATTATCAAACCATCACCAAAGTGGGTGAACCCCTCGGACAATTTTACGGACTAATTCAAGAAGGTGTGTATAAAAACGCTGCCGATTTTAATAGTTCGCCTAAAGCAACTGATTCACAAATCGGTACAGTCAAATACAAGGATGTTAATGCTGATGGTAAAATCACCTACGGAGGCGACAACGACGACCGCACTATCATCGGAAATCCATTTCCAACGGCTCTTATCGGTATTACAAATACGTTTTTTTACAAAAACTTCGATTTATCCATTGTTGGCTCAGGCTCGTTTGGCAACGACATTTTGGTACTCACCGACCAAGGAGCTACCAACCTTGATGGGGTATTTAATGTATTGAAAAATGTAGCCAATCGTTGGCGTTCTGAAAGTAATCCAGGCGATGGACTCTATGGAAAAACTACCGCAGCTACCTATATGGAACGTGACTGGCTTAGTACACGCTTTGTGAGCAATGGTACATTTTTTACCATTAAAAACATTACGTTAGGCTATAATATCCCTGCCAAAGCCAAATACTTCAAGTCGGCACGATTGTATGCTTCTATACAACAAGCACTTGTATTGACCAACTACCGTGGCGTAAACCCCGAAGTGAGTTCATCGGCTAATGGTACAGGCGGTAGCACACTCAATCTTGGCATGGACTGGGGAACATATCCTGTACCAAGAACCATTACCGTTGGTGTAAATATTGGATTTTAATTCATCTTATGTTGCTTGGCTTTAGCTTTTAACAAATTTTTACAAAAAGCTAAAGCCATCATCCAATACATTTTAAATTTTATCATCACATGAAAAAGACATTCATCGCTATATTTTCCGTTTTTTTACTCAATTCTTGCAGTGATAGCTTTCTGGATTTACCTTCCGAAACATCGCTCAGTACGGCTACATTTTACAAAACAGAAGCCGATTTTCAGCAAGGCGTTAATGCCGCTTACGCTCCATTACGAAGCGTTTACAATGGTACAGCAGGCATAAACATTTCTGGTGCTTGGGCGATGGGTGAAATGCACGCTGATAATACCTATTTTATCCATAACCCCAACTACAGAGCCTTGGTTGACGGCGAAGCAATAGCCAATTTTACAGTACAAGCAGCCAATACCATCACCACAGCCAAGTATGTAGCCGATTATCAAGTAATTGCCAGAGCGAACCAAGTACTTGCACCGATTGATGGCGTGACTTTTGGGACGGAATCAAAAAATAATATCAAAGGTCAAGCTTTCTTTCTACGGGCTTTATCGTATTTCGATTTGGTACAATATTTTGGTAAAGTGCCTTTACACTTAACTCCCGTAACAGACCGCAACGGTGCAGCTTTGCCACTTGCCGAAGTAGAAGCCATTTATACCCAAATCATTCAAGATGCTACGCAAGCAGCAAGTTTACTTCCAGCAAAGTCGAAACAAGAAGCTGGTAGAGCTACTTCAGGTGCTGCCAAAACGTTGTTGGCCAATGTTTATGCCGTACAAAAGAAATGGGCTTTGGCAGAAAGTACCTTAAAAGAAATCATCGATTCGGGTGAATACAGTCTTTTAAGTGACTACGCTTCGGTGTTTTCGGTGAGTAATAAAAACAATGCGGAGTCTGTTTTTGAAGTACAATTCAAAGAAAGTACCGAAGGTTACGCAAGTCGTTTTATCTATGACTTCTTGCCTCAACCTATTACGGCGGCACAAGTAACAAGCATCACAGGAGCAGCCAGTGCCCAAGCTCGCACCGAAGAGGCCATGAATATTCCCACACCCGACCTTATCAATGCCTACGAAACGGGTGATAAACGCAAGGGTGCTTCTATTGCTTCTATCCAGCTTGATGGAGTGACGTACCCATATATCAAAAAGTTACTTCAACCTCATGCTCAATTTAACATTACAGGAACAAACTGGCCTGTGTATCGTTATGCCGAAGTCCTTTTATTGTATGCAGAAGCCCTCAACGAAAATGGCAAAACAAACCAAGCCACTACCTATATCAATTTGGTGCGTAACAGAGCTGGCTTGAACAATACAACGGCTAGTACCCAGGCAGCTATCCGTACTGCTATTTTGGCGGAACGTCGGGTTGAATTGGCTTTTGAAAACAAACGTTGGCTCGATTTGGTACGTACTGGCAATGCCGAAACGACAATGTTGGCTCATGGAGCAAAAATCAAGGCAAACCCTAGTAATTACTACTATCCAAGTGGTGTAACGCCTGTGCCAGCAGCATTTACCAATATCAGTCTTACGTTTCCGCTACCAGCAAGTGAGTCATTGCTATCGCCATACTTTTAAGCGTTAATGGTACTGTACAAAAAGATTTTTTATCAGAAAGTTTATCAAACACTTTTGACATTTTACCAAAATTATGTTTATTGAACCTATGGTAAAATATTCTTTTTGTACAGTTTTTTATGATAAAAGTTTAATATTAAATTCATTCTAAAAAGAGGAAAGCAATATGGTAAGAAAACTATCCGTGTCAAAACTTTTAATTATACTCTCCTTCTTTATCATAGAAGAAAGTAGGTTTGTCCAATTGTTTGCTCAAAACATAGAGCAACCCTTGTTAGATGACCGATGGAAAGCCGCTTGGATTACTGTCCCAGACATTGTCCCCAACGGTTATGGCGTTTATTGTTTTCGCAAACGTTTTAGCTTAGTAACTAAACCAGAAAAATTCGTCATTCACGTTTCAGCAGATAATCGTTACAAATTATTTGTCAACGAAACCTTGGTTTCATTGGGCCCTGCTCGTGGCGATTTATCACATTGGAATTACGAAACAATTGATATTGCTTCTTATCTAAAAGCAGGGAAAAATATCATTGCAGCACAAGTATGGAATGAAGGCGAACACAGGTCCGAAGGACAAATTACGTATCGAACAGGGTTTATTTTACAAGGAGCAGGCACAGAAGCCGCTATTCTAAACACAGATGATTCTTGGAAATGTAAACAGGAAACAAGCTACGCCCCCTTATCGGTCAATCTTCGTACTTATTATGTGGCTGGCAGTGGCGAAATTAGAAATATGGCTCTTTCGCTAGGACAATGGCAAAGCGAAGGATATGACGATACGCCATGGCCAAAAGCCCAAAAATTGATGCCCGGTACGCCAAGAAATCTCCAAGGAGCTTTTGGAACACCTTTCGGCTGGAAGCTTGTTCCTTCTTCTTTACCCCAAATGGAGTTGACCAAGGAACGTTTGGTAAAGTTAGTAAAAAACGAAAGTGGAATAACAATCCCAGACAACTTTCCGGCAAGCAAACAGCATTTTCAAATTCCAGCAAATACCACGGTACAACTCATCCTAGACCAAACGCATTTGACCAATGCTTATCCTACAATTGAGTGGAGTGGCGGTAAAAATGCCACAATTGCAGTCACTTATGCAGAAGCATTATACACAAAATATCCTACCAAAAGCAATAGAAACGATATTGAAGGAAAAGTATTGATTGGTAGAAAAGACAGTATCATTTCGGATGGTAGCCTACATCAGCAGTTTTCAACGCTTACTTTTAGAACTTTTCGTTACATACAACTCACGCTTCGTACCCAACAAGAACCACTCATTTTAAACGATATTTACAGCACATTTACAGGTTTTCCATTTCAGTTGAAAGCCTCTATCAATAGCCAAAATCCTGAAATCAATACAATGCTCAACATCGGTTGGCGTACCGCCCGCCTTTGTGCCTACGAAACCTATATGGATTGCCCTTATTATGAGCAATTACAATACATTGGCGATGCTCGTATTCAAGCATTGGTATCACTTTATAATACAGGCGATGACCGTCTGTTGAAAAATGCCCTCAACCTGATGGAATATTCCAGAGAAGCAGAAGGCGTAACCTCCAGCAGGCATCCATCCTATACGATTCAATATATTCCAACATTTTCTTTATGGTACATCGGAATGCTTGACGATTATAGCAAATACGGACAAAACCCTGATTTTGTTCAACGCAAAATCAGTGGTGTTCGGCAAATATTAGCTTTTTTCAATACTTATCAAGAGAAAGACGGTTCGCTCAGAAATGTACCCCAATGGATGTTTACCGATTGGGTTGACAAGCGTACAGGTTGGGTAAATGGTATCGGCCCTGTGGGTAAAGATGGATATTCGGCTGTTCTTGATTTACAATTACTATTGGCCTACCAAACGGCTGTTGAGTTAGAAAAAAAACTGGGGATTCCTGCTATGGCAGCCTATTACCAAACATTTGTTGACGTATTGAAAAAAAGTATCCGAGCTAAATATTGGGATACAACAGCACATCTGATAGCCGACCGTACCGAAAAAGATGTCTTTTCTCAACATAGCAATGCCCTAGCGATTTTAACGGGTATTATACAGCAAGAAGAATTACCTCACGTAACACAAGCCATTCTAACAAACGACAAATTAGCTCCAGCCTCTATTTATTTCAAATATTATGTTCATCAAGCCCTTATCAAAGCTGGTCTTGGCAATGATTACTTGAAATGGCTAGATAAATGGCGTGAAAACATCCACCTCGGACTGACCACTTGGGCTGAAACGTCTGATTTAGAAAGTACCCGTTCCGATTGCCATGCTTGGGGAGCGAGTCCTAACATTGAGTTTTATCGTACTCTTCTAGGTATTGATAGCGAAGGACTTGGATTTAAGAGTATCAAAATAGAACCCCATTTAGGTGAAATTCAAACCATTGGGGGAGAAATGCCTCACCCCAATGGTGTAATTAAAGTACACTATGAATTAAAACAAAACCAATTATACGCCCAAATAGCCATACCAGCAGGCACACAAGGACGATTGGTTTGGAAAAATAAAAATTACCCTTTAAAAAGTGGTGACAATACCCTGAAAATACCATAGGTTGATTGGCACAACTGCATGAATCCATCGTAAATGCGTACCAACTCGCATTCAATCAACTTACGATTGATTCGCACCGTATGCAATCATCCAAATGGTTAATATTACAAGCAAACGGGTGGGGCTATGTCCTGCTCGTTTTTCAGGTTAAAAAGAACTTTTCAACTATCCATATTATTTCAACAAGTATGCTTCGTTCAACATTAATCCCTCTGTTTGTGGCAATTGCAGGACTTTCGTTCTCGCTTCATGCACAAGATTTTTATCAAAAAGAAAGAAAAAAATGGCTTGCCATTGCCGAGCAAACCACACCCAAATTGGTAGAACGCCTCAAGCGACCTTTGTACACCGTAACAGCCCAACAAGACCCTCAAAGTTTTCAGGGATGGAAAGTGCAAAAGTCGTATAGTACCGATTCTCTTTTCAGCAACTCTATGAAAAAACAATCGGGTGTGGTGGTTGATTTCGGCGAACATCTAACTGGTTTTGTGACGTTTACCATCAAAGACAACGGACGAGCCGTAGATGCCCCCATTCGCCTAAAGTTTACCTTTGGTGAAGTTCCTGCCGAAATTGCCGTACCTTTCGACCCTTACAAAGGTGGTCTTAGTAGAGCATGGCTACAAGACGAGATAATTACTATTTCGGAAGTACCCAAAACTATTACGATTCCGAGAAGAGTCGCTTTCAAATATGCGAAAATAGAAGTATTGGGCAGTTCGGTTTATTCCGATTTTAAACTGACCGATTTATTTGTGAAAGCGACTACCTCTGTTACGCAACAAGCCTCTGCTTTAGCTCCCGCTACGCCTACACTCATTAAGCAAATCGACCAAATCGGGTTGAATACCTTGCAAGAATGTATGCAAACCGTTTATGAAGATGGTCCCAAACGTGACCGTCGCCTATGGATTGGCGATTTGTATTTAGAATCTTTAGCCAATATTTATTCCTTTAAAAATCACCAACTAACCAAGCACTGTTTGTATTTGTTGGCAGGCTTGAGTTATGAAAATGGCGTTGCTCCTTCCAATGTTTTTGAGCGACCCAAACCTCATCCACAAATCAATCCGCTTTTCGACTATGCCTTGATTTACAATGTAGCCGTAAAAGAATACCTCGAAGCCACAGGCGATAAACAAACGGCTTTAGATTTATGGAAAGTTGTAAAAAAACAAATCGAAATTCCCAAAAAATATATCGGAGAAGATGGCTTATTGGATTACCAAAAAGCAGGAAAAGAATGGTGGTTATTTTTCGATTGGAGAAACGGATTAGACAAACAAGTAGCCCTACAAGGTGTAGTGATTTGGGCTTATAAAAACACCTATCAATTGGCAAAGATGTTGGGTAAAGAAAAGGAAGTAAGTGAATTACCCACTCTTATTGAAAAAATGACCAACGCTACACACCAACATTTATACGATGCCGAAAAAGGGCTTTTTGTTAGTGGAAAAGACAAACAAATGTCTTACTGCTCGCAAGCTTGGATGATTTTGAGCGGTGTAGCCTCGAAAGAAGAAGGTAAAAAAGCTTTGTTACAAGTTTTTGCTCATGAAAATGCCATCAAACCCGGTACACCATACCTATACCATTATGTCATCGAAGCCATGATTCAGGTAGGATTAACCAAAGAAGCCAAAGACTTGATTGTCAATTATTGGGGCGATATGGTAAAAAAAGGAGCAGATACCTTCTGGGAAGTATATGACCCCAAAGACGATTTCTTGTCACCGTACAATGCCTATTTGGTCAATAGCTATTGTCACGCATGGAGCTGTACACCTGTATATTTTATCAGAAAATATCCACAAATTTTTCAGCAATAAAGCCTTATTTCAAAAGCAAGTAGCCAAGCAAAATGGCTTTGCTACTTGTACAATTTACAATTCTTCTAACGCTGCTTGTACATGCACCATTCCTGCCTCAGAATAAGGCAGTTGCAAGGCAAACGAATGACCGTGGCTATCCATTTTCAATAATGATTTTCTAAGAATTTCTACCATTTTGTTATGGTCATATTTCGGATGAAAAGCTTCGTACTGGTATTGCAAAAATACCAAACAAAGGGCATTCTCGATGGTTTGTACGTCGGCATCTTGCTTGATTTTTTGCTTCGTAATAATCTGTTTTACCCTTGCAATTAGGTCTTCTTCGTAGCCTACTGCCGCTAGAATCGTAGCGGCTTTTTCGGCATGAAATTTCCCTAAATCTTTACGCCAAGTCAAATACCCTGCTTTTCCTTCAGGATAATCACTTCTCGGAATAAGCCAACGACCAATATGCTGGCTTCTCGATGCCAACAATAAAGCCTCGGAGGCATTTGGGTCTAGCTTCAACACCCACTCATACAAGCGTAATGCCATGAAATATTCTTGTGGAAACGTTTCGCCTTCCCACACAAAGGTATGTATATCTTGTCGATTGAACTCATCAAATTGCTCGAATGCTAGGGCTAGTTTATTAGACATCGTTGTGATTGGTTAATTTTTTGGCTAAGATACGGTTTGTTTTTCGGTCGAAAAAATCTATCTCCTTTCAATTTTGCCTATTTTAGCTATGATAAAATACTACAACCTATTGTAAAAATATCATATTTTTTGATGATTTTTTACTATTAATTTTGACTTTATTTTACCTGTTTAGACTTTCCTGTATTTACCCAAAAATTAAACTTTTTTAATAAATAGCTTTTTTACAAAATATCCAAAAACAGGACTTAAATCTTAAAAATCAAATTTTTAAAAGTATTTTATCGAAAAAATTTACACATTACAATTGTATTTATTTTATATATGAAAAATATAACCCATCGTTTTTTTGTCCTCATTGTTTTACTACAATCCTTCTTTACACAAGCACAATTGGTTGACAAAACCCCAGCGCCTGTTCCTATTATTCCAAGTATTTATCATGCAGAACCCTACGAAGACCCACTGGTAAGCGGTATTAATCGCCAGCCTTCTCGTGCTACGGCGTATTCTTTTGCCAGTGTAGCCGAGGCACTTGTAGGCAAACGAGAACAAAGCAAGCGTTATATGTCGCTCAATGGCGATTGGGACTTTGCTTTTGCCTTGAAGCCTGCCGATGCACCCAAAGACTTTTATGCACATAAAGTAAAGGATTGGAAAAAAATTCCTGTGCCTTCTTCTTGGGAAATGCAAGGCTACGACAAGCCTATTTACAAAAGTGCGGTGTATCCTTTTCGCCCTGTCAATCCGCCTTATATTCCGCAAGATTACAACGGTGTAGGATGTTATCAAAGAAGCTTTGACATTCCTAAAGATTGGAAAGGCTCAACCATAAATCTGCATTTCGGCGGTGTAAGTTCGGCCTATAAAGTTTGGCTCAATGGCAAATTTGTAGGCTATGCCGAAGATAGTTTTCTTTCTTCCGAATTTAATATTACGCCTTACCTACAAGAAGGCGAAAATGTTTTGTCGGTTTGGGTAATCCGTTGGTCTGATGGCTCGTTTCTCGAAGACCAAGACCAATGGCGTATGAGTGGCATTCACAGAGAAGTGTATCTGCATGCCGAACCGCCAATTCGCCTTGCCGATTTCTTTTACCAAACGCATTGGGACAGTACCTATACCAATGCTCGGTTGAGTATAAGACCTAAAATTGACAATTTTTCAGGCAAAAATATTCCTAAAAATCTCATCCTCGAAGCACAACTTTTCGATGCTCAAAACAAACCCGTACTGGCTTCTCCCCTCTCCTACACTGTAGAAAGCATTGTCAATGAAGTCTATCCTCGACTCGACAATGTAAAATTTGGTTTATTAGAAACCACCTTAACCAAGCCTCAACCTTGGAGCGACGAGCAGCCTTACCTCTATACATTGGTACTTTCGTTGAAAGACAGCCTAGGCAATATATCAGAAGCCAAGAGCTGTAAAGTAGGCGTGCGGTCGGTGGAGTTTTCAGCAAAAAATAGCAAATTACTTATCAATGGCAAGGAAACTTACCTTTACGGAGTCAACCGCCCCGACCATCATCCTACCAAAGGAAAAGCCTTGAGCCGAGAAGATATTTTAGCCGATGTTCAAACCATTAAAAAATTCAACTTCAATTGCATTCGGGCAAGTCATTATCCAAGCGACCCTTATTTATACGAACTTTGCGACGAATATGGCATTTTTGTCATCGACGAAGCCAACCTCGAAACACATGGCTTAGGCGGTAAACTCAGCAACGACGCTGCTTGGTCGGGTGCGTACCTCGAACGAAGCAACCGCATGGCGCTGCGTGACAAAAACCATCCGAGTATTATTTTCTGGAGCTTGGGCAATGAGGCAGGGCGTGGGCCAAACCACGCAGCGATGGCGGCTTGGCTACACGATTTTGACATTACAAGACCTGTACACTACGAGCCAGCAATGGGAAGTCCAAAATTAGCGGGTTATATTGATGTAAAAGACCCTCGCTATTTAAAACCAAACGACCACTCGCACCGCATTCAAAACCCGCAAGACCAATACTATGTTGACATGGTGAGTAGAATGTATCCAGGCATTTTTACACCCGATTTATTGGTCAAACAGCCCAATGGCGATAAACGTCCGATTTTCTTTTGCGAATATGCTCACGCTATGGGCAATAGCGTAGGAAATCTCAAAGAATTTTGGGATATATTCAGAAAAACGCCACGGGTCATCGGAGGCTGTATTTGGGAATTTAAAGACCAAGGTTTAGAAAAAACCGATTCGTTAGGACAAAAATACTATGCCTACGGCGGAGATTTTGGCGAAAAATATTTCGATAATTTCACCATTAAAGGGATTGTCAATGCCGATGGTTCGCCTAAATCGGTTATGTATGAAGCTAAAAGAATCTTCCAAGGCATCGAATGCCAATGGCAAAACCAAGCCAAAGGACTTGTCTTGATACAAAATCGTCATGCCGTTCGGAATGCCAATTATTATGATTTTCGCTTACAAATATACCAAGATGGACTACTCGTACAAACCCTCAATATGCCCAAATTATCCCTTGCCGCAGGACATGACACGCTATTGGATGTACGAGCCTTGTTGCCCGTACCTAATACCCAATACGAATATCACCTAAGATTAAGCTTTTGTCTGCCCGAAAATGTTTCATGGGCTTCCAAAGGCTATGAGCTCGCCTCTAATCAATTGGTTTGGTGCAATGCCGCAACGGTAAAAAACACAAGCAAAACGGCTTCTTTACAATTGAACCAAGAGAACGGCTATTATCAAATAACAGGAAAAGGATTTAGTATTCGTTTTTCTAAAAAAGAAGGAAGTTTGATTTCTTATAAAAACGGTACAACCGAACAAATAGCCGCCCCCCTCCTACCCCATTTTACTAGACCTCTCACCGACAACGACAAACGAGGTTGGAAGCCTCAACGAAAATTGCGTTTTTGGTACCAAGCTCAATTGCAGCTCAAGCAGATGCAGGCAACCCAACTAGATAACGACAAAATTTTGATAGCATCCGTGTACAGCCTTCAACAAGACAGTGCCAAAGTACAGGTGCGTTATACCATCAATGGAAACGGTGTTGTGAAAGTCGATTATCAACTTTTACCAATGGTCAAATTACCCAACTTGCCCAAAGTTGGTATGCAAATGGGCATTGTTCGACGTTTAGAACAAATTGAATGGTTTGGCAAAGGGCCAATGGAAAACTATGTGGACAAAAGCTATGGTTTTGATACACAAGTATATCAACTTTCTTTGGCTAATTTTATGGAAAATTATGTTGTGCCACAAGAAAATGGCAACCGCACGGACATAAGATGGATGTTTTTGTCAGATACCAAGCAAGATGGTTTATTGGTTGCGGCCGATAGTTTGTTGAGTATGAATGCTTGGGCTTATACCGAAAGTAATATCCAAAACGCGCGTCATACCAATCGTTTGAAAGAGGCTGGTTTTATTACCCTAAACATCGACTTAAAACAAATGGGCGTTGGAGGCAACGACAGTTGGAGCGATGTAGCCGCTCCGCTCGAACAGTTTCAGATTCCTGCTCAGGCGTATCAATACAGTTTTTATTTATATCATATTAAAAGGAAAAAAAATCAGGTTAATCTTAGTCCTTTGGCAAGAAGCCTACGATTTTGAGTTTTTTGTCAAAAATAAAATAGCCATTCACAGCGATTTATTAAGGATATCGCTGTGAATAAGAAAGTTATATCCTACTAATCAAGCCTAATTCTTCGGCTTCTGACAAGGAAATATTTTCTTGATAATCCAACGTAATACTTGTTTGGGCAGGCAAGCTACGGAGTTCTATCCACGTTTCGGCGAGTTGATTTTGCAATAAAAATTCGCCCGTAACCGTAAGATACAAAGCTTTTCCCCTAGAGATTTGCACTTTCTCATTGATTTGTTCTTTCAAAGAACTTTTGCGGTCGGTGTTTTTGGGTAGTTGTACTTGTACTACCTGTTGCAATTCTTCTACGGTACGCACTGGCGTTTCAACCTTGGTTTTGGCCAATTGCTGAATCACCTTTTTTTCTACCTTGGTCGTACCAGCCAAAATCGTATCTTTCAACTCATGATTGAGTTTGTCTAGTCCTTCTACAAAAACAGCATCTCGCTTGATGGTAGCCACAGACACCTTAAACTCTTCGGCCAATTTTTCGGCTGTATCTTGTATCTCATCTTCCGATTTCAGCCTTGCACCGCCTTGCTTAGATTTCATACGTTGGTATTTCAATCCTCTCAAATACGATAGTTGCTCGGGTGTCATATTTCTACGACCAATCTGAAAATCAATCATGAAATCTTTCACCGCTTCGATAGAAGCAAAAGACATCAAATCTATTTGAAAATCAATGCCGTGTTTTTGGCAAATTTCATAGCGGTGATGCCCATCAAACAATACAAAACAAGGCTCGTCGGGCTGTGCAGCAGTCGGATACACTTGACCTGCCGTTGTATTCCAAATCAACAAAGGCGTGCGACAGCCATTGGCGATAATGCTCTGCTCTAAAGCCTCGTACTCGTCGGGATTGAGGGCTGGAATAAACCGTTTGAGTTCGTCGAGAACCACAATATTATTTTTGATGTTTTCAGACGAAATCAACTTGTTATTTTTCAACGTATTGGCGGTGCTTACGGCCAATTGTTTTTTAAAATCAATACCTTTAAACGAAGCCATGTACTAGGGTTTTACAATTTGTAAATATGCAATATATTCATCACAGAAATCTTTATAACAACGATAAGCCTCCGAAGAAGCATTCAACGAACCCAGCGTTGCTTGTAATGCCTGCGATTTTTGAAAATCTACCAAATGCCTTATTTCGGTATCGAACACCCTAAAATCGACCGACATACTGCTCCGAATGGCTTCTTTGAAACCATCGTGTACCGAATTTTTTCTCACCATCGTAAACACAATACCATCCAATACCAAATCTCTGTTGGTATGTTCTTTCACTTCGCTGATACGATTCAGAAGCGAGTTTAGCCCTTTGAGCGACGATGATTCGGGTAGCATCGTAATGAGCGTAGCGTTAGAGGCGTTCAAAGCCGAAACCGTGAGCTTACTCAAACTAGGCGGACAGTCAATTAAAATATAATCGTAATCCTCCAAAATGGGCATGATTTTATGACGCAAGCGTACATCCCCTCCTACTTTTGAAAGTAAATCTACTTCTATTTCTGCCAAAGAAATATCGGAAGGTGCCAGCCACAAATTTTCTAAAATGGCAACAGTCGGCAAAGGTAAATTGGTAAATAAACAATCGGCAACTTGCACTTCGGGGTTTTCTACACCTAAAATTTGCGATAAATTACCCTGTGGGTCGAAGTCGATGAGCAATACTTTAAAGCCTTTTCGCACCAATGTTTCGCCCAAACAAGCCGTGGTGGTGGTTTTTCCTACCCCTCCTTTATGGTTCACAATAGAGATAACTCTCGCCTTTTGGTATAACGATTCGTTATACCCATACTTACGCAAAATCGGCTCTAGCTTGAATAAATCTTCGTCACTAAGCTTACGAGAACCGTTCGAGTTGAAGACCAAATCTAGTTTTCGTTTGGGTAAACCAGCTTCGTCATTTACGCCATTTACGCTTAAAGAGGGATTATGCCGAAAAAACGACATCACCTTGTCTAGTGTTAGGTTTGTTTTCATTTGTATTTGCTTGTCTTCAAAAAACAAGCAAGATTATTATGATAAATTATGAATTAGCGTTCGGTATCGGATTACTATTATGCGTTTTCAACGTTTAAAAAATAGTATAGTCCGAAATTAAAAATTAGTTCGCTCAATAGTATTTAAGTCCTAATTGCTGTGCTTCTTGGGCGTATTTTTGCTTGATGGTGATAATTTCCCCTAAGTTCATTTGGCTTTCAACGGTAGCTACAACAACCGTTTCAAAACCTGTATCTTCTTTGAAATAGGTCAAAAAATTCTCTAGCGTCAATACATTCCCATATTTTTCTATGTATTTATCGACATACATTTGCGTAAAAAACGACTGCTGCAATACGCCCACGATTTGTTCAAATAGCGTCGGGTGGTTCTTCAATACATCCATTACAGCATTTTTCTTTTCGAGATATACCTGTTGTAAAAAGGTTTCTTGGGCTTGCTTGCGTTGCTCTTCTTGTTTGACCAAACTTTGCTTGCGTTGTTTTTCTTCCAACTTTTCTTGGTTTTGTTTGGCGGTCTGTTGCTGTGCCGTCACAAGCTGATTGGTGGCTACCATGGTGCTTAGGTACGCTGGCACACTTTTGATGTTTTTGCCCTTCTTGATTTCTTCTAGTACATAATTGATGCCCAATTCTATCTGTTCGATAGGGTATTTACTTATCCAATCGGTAAGCAACGACAACGAAACTTGATGCACTTGTAGGGTTTCATGCCATTGTTGTATTTTTTGATTAATGGCATTTTCCACAGGCATTTCAATCAATTCGTAGGCGGCTTCTTCAATGGTTCGTCCTTCGTCCGAGGCCATAACCAAGTCGTTTATTCTAGGTTTGTTTTTATTTTTCTTGATGGTAAATAACAAGGCTACTACTTTTCGACCGTCTTTTATTTCGTCAAAATCAAAAATGATGTCGGAGTTTTTAATTAATTCTTGCTGGGCTTTTACAATGACTTTCTGCTTAAACAAGCCGTATAGTTCGTATTTGTCCTGCAAATTGAACATCTTTCTCATTTCGTCTATGGTAAACTGAAATCGCCCAAAACGCTCAAATTCCTTGCAAAAACTATAAAACCGAATGGCATACACGCTGTCCATCGACACTATGTTGCGTACATCAATGTAAGTAAAATTTTTCTTCAAACGTAACAAATGTGTTCCCAACATCGGCGGAAACATAAAACTGAAAGCACCTTCTTTTTTGTGGTACTCTATCTGGGCCAAGATGTGTGCGGCTTTCCAACTATGTTCGTCTTCCCAATATATTTCTTTCTTGAGCAATTTGCGTGACTCTTTTTCTAATAAATCATATAAATAGTCGGAGGTTTTGTTTTTTAAAAACTCGGCTACTTCCGATACTTTCACTTTGGTCACGGTGAAGCCTTCCAAACTTTGATTGGTGTTTAAAACCAAAAAATGAAAGAGTTTCATTTGAAATGCTGTTAAATCAAACTTGGCATTTAATAGCGGATTGCCAATCACAATCATGTATGAGCTGTTAGAAATCATTTCTAACGCCTCTAAGCTTTCTGTTTGCTCAGGTACTTGCACCTGATTTTCTTTCTTTTTCTTGCTCATGGTTGTGCTTGTTAAATCGGTTTAATGGTGTCTAACTATGCTGGATTGATACAAATAAAGCATGATACAATTATGAATCAAAATTAGGGGTATTTTTCCTAAAAAACAAGTATTGTGATACAAAAATGAATCACAATTTTAATCATTTTTACTTGGTTTTTTAGCCAAAAAAGTGGCACTTTAAAAGTTATATTTCACACTTTAAAAGTTATATTTAAGCACTTTAAAAGTTATATTTAGACACTCTAAAAGTTACATTTCACACTTTAAAAGTTATAATAAGCACTTTAAAAGTTATATTTAAGGTATGTAAAAACCTGAAAATCAGATAGTTACGCAGGAGGAAATATTAGGAAATACTAAAGAAATAAAAAAGAAATAACACTGAAATGTATTTTTTGTTGAGTTTTTTGAACAAAATTTTTGTCGTTTTTTAGTCGGCAAAAAGAAAAAAAAAAAGGCTGCTCAATTTGACTAAAAAAGCAAGTTCAAGCTAATTATTTTGCGTTCGATGGAAATATTTGTCAAGCGGCAACACTCTAAAAGTTATGTTTTACAAGGCGAAAATTAGCTTTACAATCGTATTTTTCGGTGGATAAAATTGGCGTTGTTCAGATGCTTGATGCCTCGTGTACGATGGCTTAAAAAACAAAAGCTATGACTGAAAATTAATTTTCCAAATTTTTGGATTAAGCAAATAAAAGTGCTGTAGCACAATACAAGAAGGTTGGTACTAGACCAAATCGACTCATAGTCAAAAAAGGTGTTGAGCGAAATGGTTGATGTATAGTCAAAAATCGTGTTTTTTTGCCATTTAAGACACGTTGGTAGATTTTATTAGGTAAGACTAGGATTAAAGCGTAAAAACGCTTTAAAAGGCAAAAGAAAAAGGTTTTTCAATAGAGCCTTATGAATTGTCCGAGCAAAGTATCATTTTGACACTTTGCTCGGATTGTTCTGCGAAAGGTTTTTGTAAAAACGCAACGAAGTCGTTTCCAAAAGCAAAGTATCATTTTGACACTTTGCTCGAATTGTTCTGCGAAAGGTTTTTGTAAAAACGCAACGAGTCATTCAAAAGCAAAGTATCATTTTGACACTTTGCTTGAATTGTTCTGCGAAAGATTTTTTTAAAAACGCAATGAGTCATTAAAACGCAAAGTATCATTCTTGACACTTTGCTCGAATTGTTCTGCGAAAGATTTTTTTAAAAACGCAATGAGTCATTAAAACGCAAAGTATCATTTTGACACTTTGCTCGAATTGCTGTACGAAAGGTTTTTTGTGAAAACGCCACGAGTCATTAAAAAGCAAAGTATCATTTTGACACTTTGCTCGAATTGCTGTACGAAAGGTTTTTTGTGAAAACGCCACGAGTCATTAAAAAGCAAAGTATCGTTTTGACACTTTGCTCAGATTGTTCTGCGAAAGGTTTTGTAAAAACGCAATGAATCATTGCAAAAGCAAAGTATCATTTTGACACTTTGCTCGAATTGTTCTGCGAAAGTTTTTTTGTAAAAATGCAATGAATCATTACAAAAGCAAAGTATCATTTTGACACTTTGCTCGAATTGTTCTGCGAAAGGTTTTTTTTGAAAACGCAACGAAGTCATTTCCAAAAGCAAAGTATCATTTTGACACTTTGCTCGAATTGTTCTGCGAAAGGTTTTGTAAAAACGCAATGAATCATTCCAAAAGCAAAGTATCATTTTGACACTTTGCTCGGATTGTTCTGCGAAAGGTTTTTGTGAAAACGCCATGAGTCATTCAAAAGCAAAGTATCATTTTGACACTTTGCTCGATTTTGAAGTCATTAGAATCGATGGTAAAAACGATAGTAAAACTTTCGCAGTATAATTTAAAGTTATAACGAGTCTAATTAAGACGCTCTAATCAGCTTCGTAAAGAAGAAGCACGAACAATCAATTCGCCTGTAATTGTAATAGTTTTGGGTTGGGTATTTTCGGCATCAATAATATGACTGATAAGGGTAGCTGCCGCCGTTTCTCCAAGGCGAAAAGGGAATTGCTGAAACACCGTCAGTGCAGGTTCAATTAAAGCCGCTATTTGGTCGTCGCCAAAACCCACCAAGGCAATTTGTTGCGGTACAGCTATTCCTTGAGCTTTCATAAATACCAGCATTTCAATGGCATTGCCATGATGCACAGCAAAGATACCATCGGGAGGAGATTCGAGCGAAAGCCAAGTTTTTAGCGATTCGACAGCTTCACCAGATTTGAAATTAATATGAGCGACCAAGGCTTCATCGAACGGAATATTGTATTTTGCCAACGCCGCTTTGTAGCCATCCATTCGAGTTTTACTAATCAATAAATCGGCTGGTCCCGCACAAATAGCAATCCTCTGGCAGCCCTGTTCAATCAAATGTTCGACCAATTTGAAAGCCCCGACGAAATCTTCTTGTATAACTTTTGAAGTGGGTAGCTCCATGCACACACGGTCGAAATGTACAATAGGCAAGCCCCTGTTGAAGTGTAATTTGATATGCTCGAAAGCATTTGTTTCGATAGAATGGCTAATCAAAAGTCCGTCAATTTGACTTCCGACCAATGCTTGTACATTGAGCGTTTCGGTAGCGTGCGACTCGTTCGATTGGCAAATCATCACCCGATACCCCGCCTTGCTTGCCACTTCTTGAATGCCTGCAAGTACACCTGCAAAGAATGGTCGTTGGATATTAGGAATGATTACACCAATGGTATGCGTATGACCTTTGTTGAGGCTTTGGGCGAGCAAATTGGGCCTGTAGTCGAGTTCTTGGGCTACCCGCATAATTTCGGCTTTGGTATGGCTATTAATTTCGATACTATTGTTCAAAGCCCTCGATACCGTAGAAGGAGCAACGCCCAAGACCCTTGCAATATCGACAATGGTAGTTTGATGATTCTTTTTTTGTTCTTTGGATGGTTTCGTTTGTACGGTGAAATAGACATTGCACGACTTACAAAAAAAACGTTGTTTTCCCCTTAAAAAACCAGCCCTAACCAATTGTTCGCTAGTACCACATTTACTGCAAATCTCTATCATAAAATCAAAATTATAAGCCTAATAAATTTTTACAAATTGTATTTTTCTGGTAAATTATTTCTAAAAATAGCTTTATGCCTAATAGCCCGTAAGAATAAAAATTAGGCATTGGGAGCGTATTTTTCTCGGATAAAACTATATATCGAAATCGTTTCCGAAAACGAAACCGATATATTTATAAAAATAAATCAATTTAAACATTCTAAAATATAATAATTTTCTATTTAGTTTAGCTTTTAAAGCAAAATAAAAAAGTCTTCGGTAAGTCGAGTAATTTTTTTGAAATTGTACTTTACAGTTATATAGACAAAATAATAAACTACAAAAATTAGCATAATTATGATACACACCATGCGATGGTTCGGTCCTAAAGACCCCGTATCTTTGTTCGATATTCGCCAAGCTGGATGCACAGGCATTGTTACGGCCCTGCATCAAATTCCTGTGGGCGATGTGTGGCCAGTAGAAGCCATTCAAGAACGCATCCAACTGATTGAAGCACAAAACCATCAATATTCGCCTTTGCATTGGCTGGTTGTAGAGAGTTTGCCTGTGCATGAAGCCATCAAAAAAGGATTGCCTAGCAAAGCCCAATACATCGACAACTACAAGCAATCGTTGCGTAATTTGGCGAGTTGTGGCATCAAAACCGTTTGCTATAATTTTATGCCCGTGCTTGATTGGTCGAGAACAAACGTCAACTACGAAATGCCCGACGGCTCGAAAGCCCTGCGGTTTGTTTGGGAAGATTTTGCCTTGTTCGATTTGTATATATTGAAACGACCCAATGCCGAAAGCGACTACGATGCCGCCGTTCGAGAAGCTGCTTTTGTCAAATGGCAACAAATGACTCCAGAGGAAATCCAAACACTCACCAACACCGTGTTGTTGGGTTTGCCCGGTTCGGAAGAAGCCTTCGACCTAGGTACATTTCAAAGCCTGCTTGACGAGTACGCACACATTGGCGACATCGAATTGCGGATGAATTTGTATGACTTTATCCGAGAAGTTGCCCCTGTTGCCCTGCAAGTAGGCATCAATCTTTGTATTCATCCCGACGACCCACCAAAGCCTTTGTTGGGACTTCCAAGGGTTGTGAGTACAGAGTCCGACCTAGCAGATTTGTTTGATGCCTGTGATTTATTATCGAACGGACTAACCTTCTGCACGGGTTCGCTGGGCGTGAGAGCCGATAATAATTTGAAGCAAGTCATCAGGCGTTTTGGGCATCGTATTCACTTCATTCATTTGCGTACCACCAAAAGAGAAGAAAATCCCTTGAACTTTCACGAAGCTGCTCATTTGGCTGGCGATGTAGATATGTACGAGGTTGTGAGAGAATTGCACGTAGAGGAAATCAAAAGAGAGATAGACAATAGAAGCGACGTTCAGATTCCGATGCGACCCGACCACGGGCATCAAATGCTGGACGATTTACAGAAAAAAACGTATCCGGGTTATTCGGCTATTGGTCGATTGAAAGGCTTGGCCGAATTGAGAGGATTGGAATACGCCATTCGCCGACAGATGGAAGAATGGTAAATACAAGAGAAAAGCAATTTTAGCATAAACATTCAATGAAAAAAAACGCAATTATATTCCTGCTTTTGTGTTGGGCGAATACCCAATTAATGGCAGACGACGGCTACAGGCTTTGGCTCAAATACGATTTGTTGAGCAATGTAACCCAACGAACGCAATACAAAAACCAAGTCAATGCCATAGCCATTGGCAGTAATAGCCTTGTGCTACAAACCGCCGCCAAGGAATTACAACTAGGTTTGCAAGGTTTGTTGGGTAAAAGCATTGCCGTAAATATGGGTAAAGGAGGGAAGGGTGTCTTGCTTTTATCGGTAAACCCGACAGATGAAGCCGTACAAAACCTTGCAGCCGATGGCTTTGCCATTGTGCAACGAAACCAGCAATGGATGGTTGTTTCAAAAACCGATAATGGCGTATTGTATGGCTGTTTTACCTTGCTTCGACAAGTAAAATTGGGTACAGCCTTCAAGCAACAACGCTACAGCGAAAGTCCAAAAATTCGTTTGCGGATGCTCAACCATTGGGATAATCCTTTGGGTACGATTGAGCGAGGCTATGCTGGTTCGTCGCTTTGGAAATGGTACGAATTGCCCGAAGTCATCGACCCACGCTATATCGACTATGCCCGTGCCAATGCGTCTGTGGGCATCAATGCTGTAGTGTTGAATAACGTAAATGCCAGTGCCAGATTTTTAACCAAAGAATATTTGGTAAAAGTCAAAGCCTTAGCAGAGGTTTTTAGGCCTTATGGCATCAAGGTATTTTTATCCTTAAATTTTGCTTCGCCCAAAATTTTAGATAAAATACCCACCTCTGACCCCCTCGACAGCCGAGTAGTAGAATGGTGGAAAAATAAGACAGCCGAAATCTACAGCATTATTCCTGATTTTGGCGGTTATTTGGTCAAGGCCAATTCCGAAGGAGAGCCAGGGCCACAAGATTACGGTAGAACGCACGCCGATGGAGCAAATATGTTGGCATCGGCTCTTGCTCCGCACAATGGCTTGGTGATATGGCGGGCTTTTGTGTATGCTGCCGACCCCAAAGGCGATAGATTCAAAGAAGCCTACAAAGACTTTAAACCGCTTGATGGAAAGTTTGCTAGTAATGCTTTGGTACAAGTAAAAAACGGGCCCATTGATTTTCAATCAAGAGAACCATTTCATCCGTTGTTTGGAAAGATGCCTCAAACACCTTTGGCTATGGAGTTTCAACTTACACAAGAGTATTTAGGCTTTTCGACCAACTGGGTGTATGAAGCACCGCTTTTCAAAGAATGTCTCGAAAGCGATACTTATGCCAAAGGAAAAGGTTCGACGGTAGCCAAAGTCATAGATGGTTCGCTCGATAACCATGCGTGGTCGGCGATGGCTGGCGTGGCTAATACAGGCTCGGATAGAAACTGGACAGGGCATACGATGGCACAAGCCAATTGGTATGCTTTTGGTCGATTGGCTTGGAATTACGACTTAACGTCTGAGCAAATCGCCGAAGAATGGATTCAACAAAGCCTTACACAACATCCGCAGACGGTTGGCATCATCAAAGAATTGATGCTCAAATCAAGAGAAATTTATGTGGACTTTACTACGCCATTGGGGCTACATCATGTGATGGGGCAAAATATCCATTTCGGAGCAGAGCCTTGGTTAGAAAAAAGTGCCAGACCCGATTGGACGGCGATTTACTACCATCGTGCCGACAGCCTAGGCTTGGGCTTCGACCGCACAAGCAAGGGCAGCAATGCCCTGAGCCTGTATGCTCCCGAAGTACAACAGCTATGGGGCGATGCCCAAAAGTGTCCTTTGCCTTATTTGCTTTGGTTTCATCATGTGCCTTGGACGCAAAAACTTTCGACGGGCAATACCTTGTGGGACGAATTTAGCTCAAGATATTACAAAGGCGTAGCGTCTGTAGCATGGATGCAACAACAATGGGAGCAAACCAAACCGCACCTCGACCAAGCCATTTTTACCGATGTAAAAGGACGCTTGGCGGTACAGCACCGAGAAGCCCTCAATTGGCGAGATGCCTGCGTTTTGTACTTCCAACAATACGCCAAACAGCCCATTCCAAAGCCTTATGAAAAGCCTACCAGAACTTTGGATGAGCTGAAGAAAATCGTAGAAATTTATCAATTAAAATAAAGTATTTTTTTGATATTTTATTTTTTGTAAAATTTTATAAAAAACTTTAAAACAGTTTATTAATAAATATTTTTTATTCATAAAAATATAATTTTTCTATGAATAAAAAATATGAAAAATTTTTGATATAAATGTTTAGACTAGAACAAAAATTAGCCTTGATTACAGGCGGTGGAAGCGGCATTGGTTTTGCCATAGCACAAAAAATGGTAGAAGCCGGTGGCCAAGTGGTTATTACGGGAAGGAGAGAAGAACCACTTAAAGAAGCCGTGGCACAATTGGGCTCGCAAGCACATTATGTAGTAAACGATGTGACCGATTTGGCCAATTTAGAAAATTTGGTAGAAACCATCGAAACCCAATGGGGCACGATAGACATTTTGGTCAACAACGCTGGCATCAATATGAAAAAGCCTGCTTTGGAGGTAAGCGACGAAGAATTTCACCGCATTATTCATACCAATCTGAATGCCGTTTTTGCCCTCACACGCACCTGTGGCAAAAGAATGGTAGCCCGCAAAAGCGGTAGCATTTTGATGATTTCATCAATGGCGGCTTATTATGGCATCGACCGTGTGCCTGCTTATTCGGCTTCTAAGCACGGGGTAGAAGGGCTTGTCAAATCGTTGACGATGGATTTCTCTCCGCATCAAGTGCGTGTAAATGCTATTGCACCGGGCTTTATCGAAACCGCCATGATGCAAACCGCCATGAACTCGGACCCAAGCCGTATGAACAAAGCCCTAGACAGAACTCCGATGGGTACTTGGGGCAAACCCGAAGATATTGGCTTGGCAGCCGTTTTCTTGTCGTCTGATGCCGCAAAATACATCACAGGGGTGTCTTTGCCCGTTGATGGAGGAAATTCGATTGGCTTTTAAGACCCTCCTAGTCTTTCAATGAATATTCGTTGAAAGACTAGGAATATCAATGTTTTTCAGTACTTTAGTCCAACTTATTTGTAAAAGATGCGAATACAAAGTTGTTAATCTAGGAATAAATGCTTGAAAATTAATCAAGTAATAGATGAAAGCTTGTAACGCCTATGTTGTCTGCTTATGCTAAACGAATCAAATGCAGCATTGATCATAAACCTTTTAACCTAAAAAAATTGAATACTACGCTACAACAAAACTTTATTTCCGACCATGAATTGTTGGGAATGATTAAAGAAAATAATGCTTTAGCATTTGAAGCGTTGTATCGACGCTACTGGAAAAAATTGTATGTAACGGCACTCAACAAAACGCAAGATACCGATGTAGCCGAAGAAATCACCCAAGAAATTTTTGTGGATTTGTGGGAGCGAAGAAATAACCTAAACGTGAGCAATATCAGTGCGTACCTCAATGCGGCTGTGCGTTTCAAGGTGATTTCGGCGTACAAAGAGCAATTGAAAACCCAGATAGAATACCTTGACATTCCAGACAACTCGGCACATAATTCGTTGGCGGTAGAAGATTTTGAAAAATCGCTCGCCAATGCTGTAGCACTGTTGCCAGAAAAAACACGGGAAATATTTTGTATGAGCCGTTTAGAAAGCAAAACCGTCAAAGAAATTTCATCCATTTTAGGCACACCTGAGCGAACTGTCGAGTACCATATCACGCAGTCGCTGCGTTTTCTTCGCTTGCATTTACAAGATTATTTCTTAGTAATCAGTTTGGTTATAGTAAAATTTGTATTGAACTTTTTTGAGAATTTTTTAAGTAAAAACTGATTTTTATATAAACTTTTAAAGAATTTTACTATTTAATTGCGGTTAAGTACCATTTTTTAGACTTGTATTTAGAAGCAAGTTGAAAAGAATGGTACTTTTCTTTTGTCCAACATCGTACCATCATGCCAACATAAACGAAATATCACTTAACCATCTTATACATCAAATGTTCTCTCATCAATATGCTGTAAAGCAATAAACGTAAGCAAAAACTATGAGTAAAGTTCAATTTAAAGCCATACTAGAACGCTACCTACAAGGCACTTGTACCCCACAAGAACGTGCCTTGGTAGAGCAATGGTATGAATTGCTAGACGAAGACCATCGGGTATTGTTTCCGCAATTGTCCTTAGATGACCTAGAAGATGAGCTTTGGGAAAAAGTAAAAGAAAGGGTGTCGCCACCAGCACAAACACCCGTATTGTGGTACAAAGGCACAGCAATCAAAGTTGCCGCTTCGATTGTTGTGTTGTTTGGACTAAGCTTTTGGATTTGGCAAAACCAGCAAGCCGCATACAAGCCACAAATCACGCAAATTGCTCAAGACCATGCTCATTTGGCTCATTATGAAAACGATAGCCAACAACCAGCCCAGTTTCAGTTGCCCGACGGCAGTGTCGTAACGCTTAGTCCTAAGAGTGCAATCGATTACACAGAAGATGCCAGCAAGCACACCAGAGAAGCCCTGCTTAGTGGCGAAGCCTTTTTTCAGGTAAAGCGTAATCCAGAAAAGCCCTTCTTGGTTTATACCCAAGAAATTGTGACAAAAGTACTAGGTACAAGTTTTTGGGTAAAAGCCAGTAATGCGAGCAGCCAAGTAGAAGTATCGGTTGTAACGGGGAAAGTATCCGTTTTTAAAAATGATGCCCAAGCCGATTACATTTCAAAAACCATCAAAAGCGGGGTGATTCTTACGCCCAATCAACAGGTAAATTATTTTCCTGAAAACAAAGTATTCGTTACTGGAATTGTGAAAAACCCCGTGTTGATTCAGCCCGAAGTAAGCCCCAACGTAGCTAATCAATTTCCTAGCTTTAAATATGACGAAACCAGTGTTGCCGAGGTTTTATCAGATTTAGAAAAGGCCTATGGAATTGAGATTATCGTCGAAAACGAACCCCTCCGTGCGTGTCCGTTGACCGCCGACCTTTCAGAAAGCAATCTTTACACAAAACTCGATATAATTTGTGCTACCCTCAAAGCAACGTATGAAGTGCGAGGTACAAAAATATTGATTAGTGGCAAGGGTTGTTAAACAAAAAAGGCTAAAGGTGTTGCCGCACCGATAGCCTGAGTATTTATGTCAAACCGTTCAAAATTTAACAAAAACAAGTAAAAGTATGCAAAAAATTCAAAAAATTAAACCTCCATTACTTAGGATTATGAAATATTCCTTTGGACAACTACTTTTAATCTGTTTGTTTTCTTCTTTCTCGGTAGCAAGCGGTTTTACGCAAGATTTACTGAATAGAACGGTAAGCTTACGAGCAGAGAATGTGGAGTTTAAGCAAGTCCTAAACAATCTTGAAAAAGCTGCTGATGTAAAGTTTGTGTATAGTTCTAAAGCCATTCAGCCCAACCGAAAGGTGAGTGTAAATGCCAACGAACGCAAGCTTTCGGAAGTATTAGAAATGGTATTACGGCCTTTACAACTCAATTATCAAGTAGTTGGTGGGCAAATAATTTTAAACAACCAAGACCTCGACCTTACACCCGAACGGACAGAAGTAAACATTGTGCCAGTTGACCAAACCGTTAAAGGAAAAGTAACAGACGAAACTGGAGCGGGTATTCCGGGGGCAAACGTAGTCATCAAAGGCACTAAAAGAGGCGTTACCACCAACACCAACGGGGAGTTTTCTATTTCATTTCCTCCCAGTAATACTGTTGTGTTGGTTATTAGTTCTGTGGGTTATATTACGCAAGAAGTTTCGGTAGGTTCTCGTACCGTCGTTAATATCTCGTTGGTGCAGGAAAATAAAGCCTTGGCTGAGGTAGTGGTAGTCGGATATGGTACACAAAAGAAAAGTGATGTAACAGGTGCTATCGCTTCTATCAATGATAAGGCAATTAAAGAAGTACCTACTTCTAACATTGGTTCGGCTTTACAAGGACGAGTAGCAGGGTTAGAAATTCAGCGTACAGGCTCAACGCCCGGCTCTGGCAACCAAATTCGTATCCGTGGTGAACGTTCTATCAATGGCAGCAACGACCCTTTGATTGTATTAGATGGGATTCCTTTTGACGGTGGTTTGAACGACATCAACACTGATGATATTGCTTCGGTAGATGTATTGAAAGATGCTTCGGCAACCGCTATTTATGGTTCGAGAGGAGCAAACGGGGTGATTTTGATTACGACACGCAGAGGAAAAGCAGGCGAAACAAAAATTTCTTATAATGGCTATTATGGTATAAGCAGTATCATCAATAAATACCCTGTATATAATGCCGAACAATACAGAGCTACCCGTAATATTTCTATTTATTCTTCGGGCTATATGCAAGGTGAATTAGAATCAATTGCAAATGGTAAAACAACCGACTGGCAAGATTTGATGTACAAAAAAGGCTATATCACCGACCATAACATCAATATTTCAGGTGGTAAAGACGATAATGTGTTTTCGATAGGAGGGGGGTACTTCAAAGAAACGACCGTATTGCCTGGACAAGACTTCGAGCGTTTTACCTTGAAAGGTTCTACCGATACCAAAGTTGGGAGAGTATTGAAATTTGGTTTGAGTACACTCAATACCTTGACTACTACCAACGGCTCGCAGTTTGTCAATCCGATGTATCCGATTCTTACGCTTAGTCCATTGATGCAACCTTACGATGCCAATGGCAATATTGTGGTATCGCCTGCGGGTAATTATGACGACGTAAACCAGTACAATCCCTTGTTGCTTTACAGAGATACCAATTCTTGGGTTGATAGAGTAAAACGTTTGCGTACTTTCAACAGTGTGTATGGCGAAGCTACATTGGCCGAAGGCTTGAAGTACCGCTTAAATATTGGTTTGGATTTGAGTTTTCAAGAAAATGCCCAATTTCAAAAAGGAGATAGCTATTTCAGACCCAACGCTTCGAGCTTGGCAAGTATGAACAATGCCAAAAGCTATTCGTATTTGATGGAACATTTGTTGTATTACGACAAAACTTTTGCCAAAAAACATAAACTCAACTTTACAGGTTTGTGGAGTGTGCAGAAGTCGCAATACTATAATACCTACGTCAAAAGAGAAGGTATTGCGGCAGATTTTATCCAGTTTTACGATTTATCGCAAGTAACCGACGAAGCCAAAGCCAATACGGTTATCAGCGGTAGCGAATCGTCGAGAGGAATGATTTCGATAATGGCACGTATCAATTATGCTTTCAATGACAAATATTTGTTAACCCTAACGGGTCGCAGAGATGCGTCGTCGGTATTGGCCGATGGTCATAAGACGTTGTTTTATCCAGCCGTTTCATTGGGTTGGAATATTGTAAACGAAGATTTTATGAAAAATCTTACGGTTGTTACCAATTTGAAATTAAGAGCAGGATGGGGTACAACAGCCAACCAGTCGATTGGGCCATACTCTACCCTTGGGGGCGTAGTGCCGTATTTGTATCAGGGTTCACAAACTGTACCTATCAAATACAACTTTGGTTCTACGGTGGTTTCGGGGTATAACATCAATACTTTACCCGACCAAAACCTCACTTGGGAAAGCACCGAAGGCAAAAACATAGGTTTAGACTTTGGTATTTTAAGCAATCGTATTACGGGTAGCATCGAATGGTACCAGCAATATACCAAAGGCATTTTGTATGGCGTGACACTTCCAGCTACGACAGGCGTAACAGGACAATATTTGACCAATATTGGCGAAATGAGCAATCACGGGATGGAATTTTCTATTTCGTCGGTCAATGTGAAAACTGCCAGTGGCTTTACTTGGAATACAGATTTTAACCTTTCTTTCAACCGCAATAAATTAGAAAAACTAGACGGAACGGTATCGCAAAATATTGCCAACGGCCTACACGTGGGCTATCCTTTAACGGCTATTTTCGATTATACAAAATTGGGCATTTGGCAGTCGAACGAAGCCGAACTTGCCGCCAAATACAATTCGGTACCGGGACAATTGAAACTAGCCGACCTTAACAACGATGGCAAAATCACCGATGCCGACAGAAGCGTTATCGGTTCAGGTCAAGCCGATTTTCAAGGAGGTTTAACCAACCGTTTTTCTTATAAAAACTTCGATTTATCCATTGTTGCTTTTGCCAGAATGGGAGGTACTTTGGTGAGTACAATTCATCAGCCATTTTCTAATTATTTAACCAACCTCGACGGTCGCCGTAACCAATTGGCGGTTGATTATTGGACACCAACCAACCCAACCAATTCATTCCCAACGCCTGCGGTAGCCAACCAAAGTCCTGTAGGAGCGGCATGGTCAACCTTGGGGTATTATGATGCGTCTTTTGTGAAAATCAGAAGCATCAATTTGGGTTTTACACTTCCAGAAAGGTTATTGAAATCAATCAAGGCTAAATCAGTAAAGCTTTATTTAACAGCAAGCAATCCATTTATCCTATTCTCTCCTTACATCAAGGCAGGAGGAATTGACCCTGAGCCAAGCGGACAAGGTTCTAATGGCCTTGTAGGAGGTGGACCTGGTAATATTTCGAGCAGAAACTTAAATATTCGTTTGACAACACCTTCGACCAAAAGCTTCATTTTTGGCATGAATGTGACGTTTTAATGCGAACAAAAGAGATTGATTTAACTTTAATACGAAAGAATAAATGAAATTAAAACATACTTTAGCATCAATATTCCTTGGCGTAATGGCATTGACTTTTTCAGGCTGTCAAGAAGTATTGGACGAAACGCCAAGAACTGCTTTTACCGTTGATTATTTCAAAACACAAGACGGTTTGCAATCGGCTATTTATACAGCGTATGCTGGGTTACGTTACGATTATGGCCCCATTGGAGCGATGGTCTTGAACAACGTTGGAACAGACGAATTTACGTATGGCGACCAAGGAGCTTCTGGGCAAACCCTCGAATGTGGTACTTATAGCATTAGCCCTACCAACGGAGCTATTGGCACGCCTTGGAACAGAAATTACTCGAACATCAATCTTTGTAATGCCGTGGTTCAATATGCTCCAAGTGTAAACATGGATGCCACCACACGCAATAAATTTATAGGCGAAGCCCGTTATTTGCGTGCCATGTACTATTTGTTGTTGGTCGAGCATTTTGGTGCTGTACCTTTAGATTTGGGTTCGGGCGATTTGCAATTCAACACTACGCCAAGTTGTACTTTTAGAAGAAATGACCCCAATTTGCTGAAAAAGAATTTTCAAGCAATGGTTGATGACTTGGTTTTTGCTGCCGATAATTTGCCCGACCAACGCCCAACAGGGGAGTTTCGTTTGTCGAAAGCTGCCGCTTTACATTTGTTATCAAGGGTGTATATCTATCGGGCTTACTCGGCTGTAAAAGAAAGTACCGACTTCCAAAATGCTTATGATACAGCCAAAAAATTGATTGACAACAAAGCCAAATATGGCACTGATTTGTTGGCAGATTATGGTGATATACACAAAGAAGGCAACGATTACAACAAAGAAATCCTTTTCTCGGTAGAGCGTTTGCCACTCAACAACATTGCCAATGAGGTGGTAAATCCAAGTACTGATTTTGCAGAAAAAGTAAACATTTCTTGTAATATGTTTGTATCAAACTACACGTCTGTCACCAAAAATGGCGTAGCTTTATTTCCTGTGCGGGTGTTACAATACGGTCGTCCTTTACGCCAGTTTTGTCCTACTCGTTGGACTTTAGACGTAATCTTTGCTGATAAGCTCAACGATAGCCGCTACAGTCATACGTTTAGAGATACCTATTATGTGGCTACTTTCTATACACAAGGAACTACCGATTACAACAAATACGTATCTGATATGTCGGCGTTGGGCTTGGCATTGGGCGATACCGCCTTTTACCTAGCTCCAACCGATGCCATTGCCAAAACTTTGAAAGCTGCTAACAAAAAGTACGTGATTTATTCGCCTACTGAAATGTATAGCAATCAAAATAAGGCTAATAATATTTACCCAGCTTTGAAAAAATACGAAGCGGTAAACAGAAATTCCTATCAAGACATTTCAGGTCGTCCGTTTGTTGTAGCCAAATTATCGGAAGTGTATCTATTGGCTGCCGAAGCGGCTATGGCATTAGGCAAAAATGCCGAAGCTGCACAGTATATCAATGTGTTGCGTGACAGAGCCGCTTATCGTTCGTCTATTTCAAGCACTGAATTGGCCAGTCGTAAAGCAAAATTGCAGGTTGCCGCCAGTGATATTACACTTGATTTTATCTTAGACGAGCGTACTCGTGAGCTTTGTGGTGAAAGCATCCGCTGGGCTGATTTGGCGATGCGTGGCAAATTGGTTGACAGAGCAAAGAAATACAACCCAGACGTAACTAATTTACAAGCATTCCACTTGCTGCGTCCTATACCACAATCACAGCTAGATGCTACTTGCGAAACAAACAAATCGCAGTATCAAAACCCTGGCTATAACTAAGCAATGGCATACTTCAACCGAAAAAACACGTTGGGCAGTAGTAGTACTGCCCAAGCATCAGTTATCATTTTACGAAGAAATTATCATGAAAAAACATACATGGAAAAATAGGCTACTTGCCGTAGCTGCGGTAGGTACACTTTTTGCCTGCGAAAAAGACCCCATTAATATTTTAAACACAAGCACTTACACCGTCGAAGATGGTACGTTGAAGGCGGCAACTTCGGCATTTCCTGTAGGCTTGAGCGTTGATTACGACTTGTTTCTGAACAATGCCCAATACCGAACTGTAGCTACCGCCGAAGCCAAAAGTACCACCTTTGGCTATCACATGAAACACGGAGCGTTGGTAAGAAATGATGGAACAATCGACTTTACCAAAGCCGATGCTTTGTACGATGCTTGTAAAACCGCAGGAATAGAAGTATTTGGACATACCCTTGGTTGGCATCAAAATCAAAATGCTACCTATATGAAAATTGTTACAGGCGGTGGCTCTGGCCCGACGGCTGTAAACTTACTTTCAAATGGAAGTTTTGAAAATGGTTCGGGCGATAATTTTAACAACTGGTCGAAATACAATGGGGGCTCATCTTTGTTGGGTACAACGGTGGCTGCTGAGGTGCAGTCTGGCTCTCGTGCGTTAAAAGTAGTCGTAGCAGCCGACGGAAACCCTTGGGCGGTACAGTTGGCAAGCGATGAATTTGCCACGACATCAGGCAAAACATATAATATGACCTTTTTTATCAAATCGGCAAGTGCTGGCGGACAAATGCGTATTTCTACGGGCGGAACAGGCTCTACGGCACAATATTCGGGCAATTATTCGACTTCTACCGATTGGGTACAAAAAACCTATTCATTTACAGCCAATGGTGCTATGACGAGGGTATTGATTGATATTGGTAGTAAAGCCAATACCTATTTTGTAGACAACGTACAGGTGGTTGATGCGTCTGCTTCTGTACCGCCTACGGGTGGGGCTTTGGTGACTGCCGTTGACAATGCCATGAAAGATTTTATTACCCAGACGGTTACGCATTATAAAGGTAAAGTAAAAGCTTGGGATGTCGTAAACGAACCAATGGTTGAATCGGGCAATCTTCGTACCGATGCCAATACTACGGTAGCTGCTACAGCAACAGACGTATTTTTCTGGTCGAAATATTTGGGTAGAAATTGGGGCTTGAAGGCTTTTCAATATGCCGCCGCCGCCGACCCTACAGCCGATTTATATATCAATGATTATAACTTAGAAACCAACAGTGTAAAACTCGATTCGTTGATTGGCTATGTAAACGAATTGAAAGGTAAGGGAGCAAAAATTGACGGCATTGGTACGCAAATGCACATTTTATGGGATGCTCCTCGCAGTGGCATTGATAATATGTTTAAGAAGTTGGCTGCAACGGGGCTAAAAATTCGTATTTCTGAACTAGATGTTCGGATAAACCCTAATAAGAAAACGCAATTCTTCCTAAGCAAACAATTTGAATCGTATCAAGCAGATATGTATGCTTATATCGTTCGCTCATACATGGCAAATGTCCCTGCGGCACAACAAGCAGGTATTACTATCTGGGGCATCAGCGACGATACCAGTTGGTTGTATAGCAACGGATTGGATTTTCCTTTGCTTTTCAACAAAGATTATTCTAAAAAAATGGCTTATTACGCTGTGATGCAAGCATTGAAAGGAAAATAAAACCTCCCTAGGACTGTACGAAGGATTCATCATATCATAAACTATTTATCCGAAACCAATGGTTTTTACCATCCTTCGTACAAGCCTAGTTTGGCATTATGCTTATTTCCATCAAATACCTTTATTTAAAATACTATGATAAAATTTTTTCGACTCTTACTTGTCATGCTTGTGATACACACAACGAGTTTTGCCCAAAAAGGCATTCCTCGTTTGCAAACCAAGGGCACAACGCAAGAACTGATTGTCAACGATAAGCCTTTTTTGATGCTAGGCGGAGAACTGGGCAATTCGTCGGCTTCTACCGTTGAGTCGATGAATCCTATCTGGGAAAAACTCAAAGCCATGCACCTCAATACGGTACTCGTGCCTGTGTATTGGGAATTGCTAGAACCCGAAGAAGGAAAATTCGACTATACACTGCTCCAAGACTTGATTTTGGATGCTCGAAAAAATCATATAAAAATGGTCTTTTTATGGTTTGGAGCTTGGAAAAATAGTATGTCGAGCCATGCACCAGCTTGGGTAAAACGCAACGAAGAACGTTTTCCTAGGGCCAAAGATGATAAAAATCAAAGCCAAGAAATTCTTACGCCTTTTAGCGAAAATAACCTCCAAGCTGACCTAAAAGCGTATGAAAAATTGCTGACTTTTTTACGAGATTTTGATAAAACCGAACAAACGGTTATTATGATACAAGTCGAAAATGAAATTGGTATGTTGCCTTCGGCAAGAGATTATCATCCTTTGGCAAATGCAGCTTTCAAAAAGGATGTACCGAGTTTTTTGATGAATTATTTACAAAAAAATCAAGCTACACTTGCCCCCGAAATTGTTACAGCATGGAATAAAAATGGCTTGAAAACCAAGGGTTCTTGGGAAGAAATTTTTGGTAAAAGCCTGCAAACCGACGAACTATTTATGGCTTGGTATTTTGCCAAATATACCAATGCTATTGCCGAAGCTGGTAAGAAAATTTATCCCATTCCAACCTATGTCAATGCTGCTTTAAACCGTCCGGGGCGTGAACCCGGCAGCGGATACCCTAGTGCCGGCCCTTTACCACACGTAATTGATTTGTGGAAAGCGGCGGCTCCGGCCATTGATTTGTTTGCTCCCGATTTTTATAATCCTGACTTTAAGTATTGGAACGACCGCTATACTCGTTATGGCGAAACGCTTTTTATTCCCGAACACGCCTTTGACCCGACCGTATTGGCAAAATCTTTTTATGCCATTGGGCATTATGAAGCATTAGGCTTTTCGCCATTTTCGATTGAATCGACCGAAAAACCACAAAACGAACCCTTGGGTAAAGGATATGCCTTGCTCGAACAACTCAGTCCTTTGATTTTGGCGAATAGAGGAAAGGGAAAAATTGCATCGGTATTACTAGACAAAGACCATAAGGAAACGGTTGTGAACCTAGGCAAATACGCACTTACCTGCAAGCATGACTATACTTTGGGGTGGTCGCCCGAAGCCAAAAATGCCGAATGGCCTATGACAAGCGTTATTATTATTCAGACCAACGAAAATGAATTTTACGTGGCTGGCTCTGGCGTAGTAATTACTTGTAAATCACTTGAAAACCCTGCTCTCAATGTTGGGCTTTTGAAAGTTGATGAAGGCTATTTTACCAATAATCAATGGAAAGTGCATCGCCATTACAACGGCGACCAAACGCATCAAGGGCGACATATCAGAATTTCAGTAGGCGATTTTGAGATTCAACGAGTGGAGCTTTATCAATACAAATAAGTAACTTTACAAAAAAGGTATGAGTAGATGTAAGGTTGCTTCTATCTTTTGTTGAATAAAACTACTTAGCATAACCCAAGATGAACAGAAAAACACAGTTAACAGCAGTCGTTGCCATGCTTATGGGAAGCCAATTTGCCTTGGCACAAATAAGCCCCAAGCCGATTGCAGAACCTTTGGTCAAGCATATTTTTACAGCCGACCCTTCGGCACACGTTTTTGGGAGTAAAATTTATGTTTACCCTTCGCATGATATTGAAACAAACTTTTCGAGAGATGAAGATGGTGGGCATTTCGACATGAAGGATTATCATATTCTTTCGATGGATAAGGTTGGCGGAAAAGTGACCGACCACGGTGTAGCCTTGGCTCTTGAAAATGTTCCTTGGGCTGCTCGACAACTGTGGGCACCCGATGCTACCTTTCATAAAGGAAAGTATTATTTGTATTTTCCTGCCAAAGACAAAGAAGGTATTTTTCGCATAGGCGTAGCTACAAGTAAAAAACCTACAGGGCCTTTTAAGGCTGAAAAAGAACCAATCAAAGGAAGCTTCAGCATCGACCCTTGTATTTTCAAAGACAAAGACGGTAGCTTTTACTTATATTTTGGAGGCATTTGGGGCGGACAACTACAGCGATGGAAAACAGGGATGTATCAAGCCAACGGAGCTTTGCAACAAGCCAATGAAGTAGCGTTGTGTCCGAAGGTAGCCAAGTTAGCTCCCGATATGAAATCGTTTGTCGAAACGCCTAAAGACCTTAAAATTTTGGATGAAAATGGAAAGGTTTTACTTGAAAGCGACAATACAAAACGCTTTTTTGAAGCGGCTTGGATGCACCAATATAAAGGTAAATACTATTTTTCGTATTCTACTGGCAATACACACTTGATATGTTATGCCATCGGCGATAGCCCTTATGGCCCATTTACCTACAAAGGTGTAGTGCTTAATCCTGTAGAAGGTTGGACAAACCATCACTCAATTGTAGAAAACAAAGGAAAATGGTATCTTTTTTACCATGATGCACAGCTTTCGGGCAAAACACATTTACGCAATGTGAAAGTAACCGAACTACGCTACAATCCCGATGGTACTATTCAGACCATCACGGCTAAGTAATTGAATGAGTGATTTATAGGTCTGATAAATAAGTAAAGCCCTGTGTCAAAATAGCTTCTCTATTGCTGACACAGGGCTTATTTTATGAGCCATTTTCTGTTTTCTTACTATTTTTCTCATTTTTTTGAAAAAAGTATTGTTTTTAATAAAAATAGTTGTAATTTTGAATCGTTGATTTTATCAACTATATTTAAAGTCAATTATTGATATGAGCCTAGCTGAAAATTCATTTCAATTTACGTTTGCCAATACCATAAGAGCATTGTTTCGGCAAACAGCCAGAACTTTTGAACAAGAAAATATAGGCATTACGCCTGAGCAACATTTCATTTTGAAGATTCTGTCATCTAAAGAAGAATCGATTCAATCTGATTTGGCAGAAATTATGCACAAAGACAAATCGGCGGTGATGCGTCATATCGACCACCTCGAAAAATTGGGCTTGTTGGTGCGTATAAGTGATACCGTTGACCGTAGAAAAAAACATTTGGTTCTGACAGAAAAAGGAAACCTTACTTTAGAACAATGCAACGATATTATTCAAAAACTCACTGCTCATAATTTAAGCAGTATTTCGCCTGATGATTTGGCGGCTTTCAACCGTGTATTGTTTCAATTAAAACAAAATGCCGAAAAATAACCGGGCATTTTTTTTACCTAAATAGTTGATAAAATCAATTTTTTTAAAAGTCAATAATATTAAAATCAACCATGTTATATGTCTAAGAAAATCGCATTCCTTTGTTTGTTTTTGGGATTATGGAGTTCGGTTGTGCAAGCTCAACAAGCCGTAACACTCAAGGCTTGTGTCGATTATGCCTTGAAAAACCACGCCAGCAATACGCTTGCCCAAAACGAAATAGCCCTAGCCAAACAGAAAGCCACAGAAGCTTTGGCAGGTTATTTACCACAAGTGAGTACCAATATTACGATAGACGACAACCTGAAAAGACAGGTGTCGATTATTCCAGCAGGGGCGTTTAGTCCTACTGAAATACGGTTACAATTTGGTACACAATACAACAACAGTGCAACGGCACAAGTGGACCAAGTGCTTTACGACAAGTCGATGTTGGTTGGTATCAAAGCCGCCGAACCCAATAATCAGTTGGCTACTTTAAAGTTAGAGCAAAACCAAGACAACCTGATTTACAATACCGTAGCAGCGTATTTTCAGGTATTGGTTTATGCAGAACAGGAAAAAATTACGCTAGAAAATGAGAAAAAATTGAGGGAATTACTCAATATTTTGCAGTTGCGTTGGGAAAAAGGCGTAGCCAAGAAAACCGATTACGATAGAGCTAAAGCTAATTTGCAAAATTTACTTTCTCAACAATCCATTTTGCAAATGAATAAAAAAGTAGCCATCAATCGCCTAAAAAATGCCATCGGAATGCCTTTGTCGGAAGAAATCAACGTGGTTGAATTGAGCAATTACGAAAATTTGGCTTTACTCGAAAAAGACCCTGCGTTTGAAGTGGGCAATGTATTAGATTATAAGGTATTGCAAAATAATGCTTTACTTCAAAACTTTGAGGTACAACGCAAACAAGCCGCTTTCTTGCCTACGGTTTCGATGTATGCTCGTTATGGGGCTTCTAGTTTTGGGAATGAATTTGGTAAATCACTCGCCAATTGGTTTGATTTTTCTACCATTGGACTAAAAGTAAATGTTCCTATTTTTAGCGGTTATCGCAAAACCAGTCAATTGCGACAAGCCGAAATTAGTTTGCAGAATATTAAAACTAATATGAAAATTACCGCTGATAATTTGAATTTAACGTTTCAAAATTCTCATGCACAACTACAAAAAACACGTGCTGATTTGGGCATCAACCATGAGAATTTGGTCTTTGCAAAAAATGTATATGACAGCAGTACGCTCGAATACGAAAAAGGCGTAGCTACGCTTTCCGACTTGCTCAATGCCGAATATTCTTACAAAGAAGCCCAAAGCAATTATATGACCTCGCTCATCAATGTGTTGAGTTCGAGGCTCGAATACGAAAAATCAAAAGGTACTTTAAAAAGCTATATCAGTCAATTCTAATCATTGTATAAATTCATGAAAAAGTCATTCATCGTTACCTTATCCATACTGGCGTTGGTAGGCGTAATTGCCTTTACTCTTGCTAAAAACAAGAAAAAAATAGAAGCTAATAAAGTGGTCATCGACCGCACGATTATTCCTGTATCGGTGGCCACAGTTCCAGCAAGTTATGCTACGTTTGACGGTAAAATTACCTTACCTGCCAACCTCGAACTCAACAGCGAAGCTACGATTTCGATAGGGATTCAAGGCAAAATTGAAAAACTCAATATCGAAGTTGGTTCAAGGGTAAGCAAAGGACAAGTAATTGGTACGCTAGATAGCAAGTTGAAGCAAATAAATCTGAAAGCCAATGAGTTGACCTTAGATAAACTCGAAAGAGATTTACGGCGAAACAGCGATTTGTACAAAGGCAATGCTGGTACAGAACTGAACGTCATTAATTCCAAATACGATGTTGAAAATACACGCATCCAAATTGAGCAAGTAAAGCAACAAATTACGGATGGCAATATTATTTCGCCCATCAGTGGTATAATTACATCCCGAAAACTGATGGCTGGCGAATACGTAAGCCCGGGGGCTATTATTGCTACAGTAGTGGACGACGTACATTTGAAAGCCGTGGTTTTTGTCAACGAAAAAGACGTATATCAATTAAGGTTAGGACAAAACGCCCGTATTACAACCGATGTTTTTCCTGATAAACCGTTTACAGGACAAGTAAAATTTATTTCTCCTAAAGGCGACGAAAACCATAATTATCGGGTAGAAATTCAATTGAACACCAATGCTTTGAAAGCAGGCACGTATGTGATGGTCAATTTTGATTTAGGTAAAAAATCAACTGTGTTGCAAATTCCTAAGTTGGCATTGGTAGAGGGTACAAAAAATCCGTTTGTATATATTGCAAAAGACAATACGGCTCAAGTCCAAAAAATTACGGTAGGCCGTGAAATCGGTGAAAATATAGAGGTTATATCAGGTTTGGAAGCAGGACAAGAAGTGATTGTAAGCGGACAAATCAATTTAACCAATGGTAGTAAAATTACGAAAACTGCTCAACAATAAGCTTTACGATTATGTCAATTACCGAAATATCCATCAAACGACCATTACTTGTTACAGTAATATTCGTAACGCTGATTTTATTTGGTTTTATCAGTTATAAACAATTGAATTACAATCTTTTGCCAAAATTTGAGGCAAATGTCATTGTCGTTCAAACGGTGTATCGAGGGGCTTCTTCGGAAGAAGTGCAAAGCTCAATCACCAAACCTATCGAAGAAGCCATTTCGGCGATTGAAGGGATTGATAAAATCTCGTCGTCGTCGTCGGAAGGGCTTTCTATGATTACCATTCAGTTGAAATCAACGGTGAGTACGCTCGATGCACAAAGAGATGCGGAAAGAAAAATTAACCAGATTAAATCGACTTTGCCCGACGATGCCGACGACCCTGTTGTCAATCGTTTCAATACCGATGAAATCCCTGTTTTGCGTATCAGTGCTTCGGCCGATATGTCGGAACCTGCTTTATACGATTTGATTGACCAAAAAATCAAACCGATGCTTGCCAATGTTGCAGGTGTAGGAACAGTACGATTGATTGGTGGAAGTGAGCGAGAAATACAGGTGAATTTAGATAATGATAAATTGCAAGCCTATAATATTTCGTCGGCTCAGGTCAACCAAACCATTGCCAATAGCAATGCTTCGTATCCAGCAGGAAGTGTCTTGAGCAACAACAATCGTATGGCAATTCGCCTCGATGCCAAATTGGTAAAGGTAGAAGAATTGCGTCGCTTGGTTATTCGTCAAAATACCGATGGTAGCCGTGTATTGTTGCAAGATTTAGGTACAATTACCGACGGGCAAACCGAGGCAAAAACCCTCAACCGCAACAATGGCAAGGCAGGTATTGGGATTGAGGTTGTGAAGCAAGCCGATGCCAATGCCGTAAATGTGAGCAAATCGGTTAAGGAGAAATTGGTACAAATTCAACAACAATACGCTTCTCAACATTTTACCTACAGCATTGCTGCCGACCAATCTATTTATACCTTGGCTTCTGCCGATGCCGTTGTACACGATTTGTTTTTGGCTATTGTGATTGTGGGGGTTGTGATGTTGTTTTTCTTGCATAGTTTCAGAAGTTCGTTGTTTGTGTTGGTTGCTATTCCTTCGGCTATGATTCCTACGTTTATTTTGATGTATTTGTTTGGCTTTTCGCTCAATTTGATGACCCTCATGGGGCTTTCGTTGGTGGTAGGTATTTTGGTCGATGATAGTATTGTGGTGTTAGAAAACATTTATCGTCACCTAGAAATGGGTAAAAATAAGGTACAAGCTTCGCTCGAAGGTCGTCAAGAAATTGGCTTTACGGCTGTAGCCATTACGTTGGTTGACGTGGTTGTATTTTTACCAATGTCGATGAGCGGTGGTTTGATTGGTAATATTTTACGAGAATTTTCTTTAGTCGTCGTATTTTCAACCCTCATGAGTTTGTTGGTTTCTTTTACCCTCACCCCACTCTTGGCTTCAAAATGGGGTAAGCTAGAGATCTTACGAGAAAACACCCTTTGGGGTAAACTCAACTTGGGCTTTGAACGCTTTTTAGATGGACTAAAAGAAGATTATGGTAAAATATTGCGTTGGACTTTGTTTCATAAGCGTTGGGTTTTGATAGGCATTTTGGTGTTATTTATCGGTTCGTTCGCCTTAGTGGGTGCAGGATTCATTGGTTCGTCTTTTTCTAATAACGGCGACCGTGGCGAATTTACGATGCAGTTGGAAATGGCTCCTCAAACGCCTTTGGCACAAACCAATTTGCTTACCAAAAAAGTAGAAGAATTACTTTTACAAAAACCACAGGTAGTCAAAGTATTTGCCAATGTGGGTACGCAAACGGGAGCTATCGGAACAGGTGCAGCCAATTCGAATATTTCAGAACTTGCGGTAACACTGGTAGATAAAAAAGAACGCAATCTGTCAACCGACGAGTTTAGTGCGGCCATTCGTGATGAAGTAAGTAAAATACCGGGCATTAAAGTGGTAATTCGGGCAACAAACATCACGGGCAATAGCGAAGCTCCCATTCAGATTGCTGTGAAAGGTACAGATATGGGGCAAATCAGAACCGTAGCCGAGCAAATAAAACAGCTTGTACGCAAAACGCCTGGCACCGACTACGTAGAATTTAGTAGTAAAAGCGTAAAAACTGAGATTGCCATTCAACTCGACCGTGACAAAATTGCCAATGCTGGCTTAACTATTCCAGAGGTGGGAGGGGCAATACAACTGGCTTTTAGAGGAAATGACCAATCGAAATTTAAGGATGCAGGCGAAGAATATCCGATAAATATTTCCTTAGAAAAATCGGATAAACGTTCGGTTGAAAATATAAAAGGACTAACCTTACGCAACAGTCGAGGAGCTATTGTTAAGTTGCAAGACGTTGCCCAAGTGAGCGAAGTGGCAGGGCAATCGGTGCTTGAGCGTTCCGACAGAATGAATACGATTAAGGTGACTGCCTCGGCAGTGGGCCGCCCGACGGGTACAATTGTGGCTGATATTCAAAAGCAAACAGACAAACTAAAACTGCCTCAAGGAGTGATGATTGAATACCAAGGCGAAGCACAACGCCAGAAAGAAGCTTTTGGTAACTTAGGCTTGGCGTTTTTGTTGGGTATTGTGCTGGTGTATTTGATTATGGTGGCTTTGTACGAAAGTGTGATTTATCCGTTTGTCGTCCTGTTTTCTATTCCTGTGGCGTTGATTGGAGCGTTGTTGGCTTTGGCTCTAGCAATGGAATCGTTGAGTATTTTCTCTATCGTAGGGCTCATCATGTTGCTGGGTTTGGTTGCTAAAAATGGTATTTTGATTGTTGATTTTACCAATCATCTCAAATCCCAAGGAATGCCTGTGATAGAAGCCCTAATCGAAGCTGGAAAAGAACGCTTACGCCCAATTTTGATGACAACCATTGCTATGATTGCTGGGATGATGCCCATTGCGGTGGCTTCGGGGGCTGGTGCTGAGGTGAAAAATGGCATGGCTTGGGTGATTATCGGTGGTCTCGCCAGTTCGCTTTTACTTACTTTATTGCTCGTACCAAGTATGTATTTGATTGTAGAATCCTTAAAAAATAAGGTTAGTCGTTGGAGAGAAAAAAAGACTCCTCATTTGTCTATAGCAACAGCAAACGAATAACACAAAAAAACTCCCTCGAGTAATCAGGGGAGTTTTTTATGGACAAAAAATCAATTATGGTTTCCTGTTTTCAAATGCCTGAGCAATGGTTTTGGTTTTGTCGGCACTGCCACTCGAAGAACCAAAATAATAACTATAAACCTGTGTTAGTAAGGCACTTAATACACCTAAAATATAAATGACAATATCTTTAAGGGCTCCGTTTTTAGGGTCGGAAAGAATATCATTTTTAATAATCAACGTAAAAAACATAGCAAAACAAAGCACCGTTGCAGCGATGGCTAGATAGGAAGAAATGTTTTTCCCAAGGGTACTGGCATTTTGATTTGACTGTATATCTACTTCTCTTGTACGAGCCGATTGTACATCTTTCAAGAAAAGCTCTTCTTCGGCAATATTCAACTTTTTGAGTTCGAGGTTGTATTGCATTTCTGCCTTTTTTATTTCATTTTCAAGAGTCATTTTTTCCTCTTTGGTCGTGACTAAATTGTCGAGGGCATTGCCTATTGACTCTACGATATTGCCTGCTCCTCCAGAGAATAATTTTGTTATGAAGCTCATGTGTTTTGATGTTAATGTGTTGAAAGATTATTTTCCTAAAGCTCTTCTGACCCATCCATACAAGTATTTTCGGCTGGTGGGGCGTTTTTCGACAATGGTCAAATACCTCGAAATTTTAGCAATGGTAAATGAGGCAAGAAACAATTCTTCCGAAAAGGCATTAATCAACTTTACACTTTCGCCTCCAATAACACCGTCGGGTTTGGCATCAACGACCATCTGAGCGAGCATACTGCTAGTGCCTACGCCTGCATTAACAGCAAAATCGAAGATAGAATTGGCGATGTTTTGGCTTTCGATGTTATCGCCTTGAACCCTGTCCCAGTAATTACGTTCGTAGAAATTCTCTACATCTTCTTGCAAATCAAGGTTTTGTTCGAGATTTTTGGGAAATCCCGCCTGTTTTTTCATCATGTCTATGCTTACCCATCCTCTCCACTTGCTGTTCATGTTTCTGGCTATGCCTTTGTAGGTTTCGCCGCCGGGGTCGTCTTTGTCAAAAACATAACCTCCTTCATTTGCCAAGATTAATGCCAATGCTTGTTTAAAATCTGCCATTGTGATAAGGGTTTTTAGATAAAAGAGATAGTGATACTTATAGGTAAAGGGCTGATAGCTAGGAGAAAAATAGTGAAATATTGTGTATTCGCCAGTTTTTTTTACGTTTAGTTAGTAAACGGTAAAATTTATGGAAAGCATTGCTTATTTTTTGGAAAAAAGCCCTCAATCCTTGTATGAATTTCAACCTTATGTCGTACAGCCGACAAACGAAGTGGTACTTGCGAACTAATTTTGTAAGGTCAACAAGGCTAAAGTGCTTGACTTAACTAGCAATAAAATTAGAAAATATAGAATTTAGACATGAAAAAAACAATTGTAATAGCATTCATTTCAATGCTTTGGGGCTTTCAGCTTTCGGCACAGAGTCCTTTACGGCTCAAACATTTCAACCTCGAAAAAGGACTAGCTTTACAAGGCTACGACCCTGTGGCGTATTTTACGGTAGGAAAAGCATTGGAAGGAAAACCCCAATTCTCCGTTATGGTAGAAGGAGTAAAGTATCTTTTTGTTTCGCAGACAAATAAAGAACTCTTTGCAAAAGACCCTAAAAAATACGAACCTCAATACGGTGGCTGGTGTGCTTATGCGATGGGGGCAACGGGCGAAAAGGTAGAAATTGACCCCGAAACTTTTAAAATCGACCAAGGCAAATTGTATTTATTTTATCATTCTTGGACAAACAATACTTTGCCCAAATGGAATAAAGACCTCGCTACGCTCAAACCTAAAGCGGATAAAAATTGGAGTACGACCTTTGATAATCAACCCAAATAATCTCTAAATAAGCAAAACCATGCCAGTAAAAAACATTCTTTTTTGGGGAGCGAGAATCATTGCTGCCGTTATTCTATTGCAAACGTTGTACTTTAAATTTACGGGACATCCTGAGTCTGTGGCTCTTTTTAGTAAATTGGGCGTTGAGCCTTGGGGACGCATTGCCACGGGTATATTTGAATTGATAGCGAGCATTTTGTTGTTGCTTCCAGCTACGGCATTTTGGGGAGGACTATTGGGCGTTGGATTAATGTTTGGTGCAATTAGCTCGCATCTTTTTGTCATCGGTATCGAATCGCAGGGCGATGGGGGGTACTTGTTTATGTTGGCTTGCCTTGTGCTATTGCTTTCGGGTGTAGTGGTTTGGATGAGTCCCAAGCCAATCAAGTGGTCGTAGAAATATAAAAATATAAGGATAAAAAAATCTCAGCTTGAAACCTACAAGCTGAGATTTTTTTATTTTATCAAGAAACTTTGCAATTGCTCAAAGCTTTTACAGGCGTTTGCAGGAAGGTTTTCACCTTTTTCTCCGAAAACATACAATTGTGTATAAGGCTCAATCGTCACTTTCGACTCGTCTATTTCGCCATTGGCGTTTTGAATGCTCTTTAAATCAAGTTGAAATTGTTTGCCCAAAAACTGATACATGGCTTTTCTTTTATTGCTACCGTAGTCGTGTCCTTCATTGGCAAGGTGGATATTTTCTACCACTGCTTGCGGATAAAACTGATAAATTTTTTGTACAAAAGGAAACTCAACCGTTGGCACTTGTTGCGTCCAATCTTTGCCATCAGAAATCACAAGCTGTGGACGAGGAGCAGCCATCGCTGCAATTTCGGCGTTGTTTGTTCCTCCTTCGCATAAATGCACGCCCATGCCACTTTCGCAAGGACAACCCCCACTGTGATAGGAGGAAAGCATCGCCACAGGAATACTCAATTTGATACGCTCGTCGAGGGCTGTCATGAGCATCGTTTGGCTACCCCCACCCGAAGCACCCGTAATGGCAACCCGATTGGGGTCGGCATTTTTCAGGCTCAATAGCCAGTCGAGGATGCGGATGCCATTGAGTATTTGCATGGTTTGGGCTTGACTTTTGCGGTGTTCTTCGGGTTTAAATTGTAAAGCCGATTCGCCCCAAGCAAAAAGGTCATAAGCAAAGGCAATCGCACCCATTTTGGCTTGCATCGCACAGCGATACTGGCAATCGGCTCGGTAGCGACCATCGCCAAAATGCCCATCTGGATTTAAAATAACAGGAATTAACCCTTTGCTTTTGAGTGGTTTATATAAAGAACCACAAACATATACGCCCGGTAAGGTTTCGATAGCAACGTTTTCTACGGTGTATCCGTCGAACGTTCTTTTTTGGGTAGTAATGGGTTTCGACTGCGGTTGTGCAGGCAAGGTTTTTAAGCCCAATGCTTCCAACATACAGCTTTTAAGGTTTGCTTTACGGGCTTCCCAATGTGCATTATCGGGCGATAGCGTACTCAAGTAAGCCAGTTGTTCTTTGCCTTCTTGTGGCGTTTTTAGGTGATACTGAAAGCTTTGAAGTTTGTATTTGCCTGTAGCCTCTTTGGCAAACGTAATATCTTGCGACGACAATACATTGTGCAAGGTTTGTTCGAGGTCTGGTCTAAAACGCCAATCGGCATACGTGACCATCCTGTTGGCAACCAATTCTTCTGGATAGCGAATTTTTACCTGAAAGCGTTGCTCAATATCGGCAATCACCGCTTTGAGGGGGCGTTTAAAAGCGTCGTCGGCTGTTTGTGCTTTTGCTGTAAATGCCCAAAGAAACAAGATATATAGGCCAAGCTTTTTCATAAATCGTATAGCTGAGAAGTACCCAACGCTTTTTATTTTTTAAAATTCAACAAAAGATTTTTGTCTAAATCAGGTTTTGGGAAAAACAAACTCGCTACGTAGCCCACAATTACCACAATCAAGTGGCTATATACTCCAAGCATAAGTTTGTGGTGTGGAAAATTGTATTTACCTAAGTCTAGCAACAAGCTTTTTTCTTCACCTAAACCAATAGCCGTAGAAGTCAAAAAGGCATAAGCCGTAAACAAAATACATACAGCAATGCCAATATTTACGCCTTGGGTATTGGCCCGACTACTGAGCAAGCCCAACAAGAAAATGCCCACAATACCTCCCGAAAAAATAGCGTATAAAGTAAACACAATGCCCAAAACGCCTTCGCTGCCTGTTTGTAAGTAGAAAAAACCAATCAATAAAGCTATCATTCCCGATACAAAAACAGTTAATTTGCTGGCTTTCAGGTAAGAAGCATCGTTTTTATGGGGAAATATTTTTTTATAATAATCTTCTACACCTACTGCCGCCAAAGCGTTGAGGTCGGCACTGAGGCTACAAATGGCCGCCGAAACAAGTGCCGAAAGAATGAATCCGACCAAGCCCGTTGGAAGTTGATTCATCATAAAATAAGGAAATACGGCATCGGCAGGAATATGCGAAGGAAGTGGATTTTGTTGATAAAAAACAAACAACAACGTACCAATCAGCATAAACATCGACCACACAGGAACAGTCAAGAATATGCCTAGCAAAGAAGCTTTGATGGCCGAAAGGTCGGTTTCGGCGGTAAGATAGCGTTGCACAACGGTTTGGTCGGTGGCATATTTTTGAATGGCATAAAAACTCCCATTGATGACCATGACAATAAAAGTGAGTTTGGTAAAGTCGATGTCGTAAGGTCCAAAACCCGTGTGGTTGTGTGCTGATGCAATTTTCCACGCTTCTGGAATCCCTCCTTTGATAGACAACACCAGTATGGTAAGACAAATAATGCCTGTGGCAAGGAGCATAAAGCCCTGAAACACATCGAGCCAAATAACGGCTTCGATGCCTCCTTGTAGGTTTACCCAAATGATAATGCCACCAATCAGGAACATAATTAAGCTCGGATTCACCTCGGTAAGATTGCTGAGGGCAACCGCCATGAGGTATAATACCGTACCCATAGAAGAAAATTGTCGTAAAATAAACGACGAAGAACTATAATAACGGGCAAATTTACCAAAGCGTTTTTCAAAATATTCGTAGGTACTTAGCCCGATTACTTTTCTAAAAAGGGGTACAATAAACCAAATTGTCCCAAGCAGTACAATCGGTACCATCAGCCCTTGTACCAATAAAATCCAGTTGGAAGTAAAGCCTTCGCCGGGATAGCCCAGAAACGTAACGCTACTGATAAGCGTTGCCAAAAGCGACATGCCGATAGCCCACGAAGGCACTTTGCCCTTGGCGAGGAAGTACGTTTGAGTGGTTTTTTGTTTTTTTGCAAAAATAAATCCAAAATAAAGGGTCAAGCCCAAGAAAAAAAGAATGATGCCATAGTCGATGGCATGTAAAGTATGGTTCATGTTGTTAGACTTTATGCCTTGGAAATTCCCAAACGGCTGTAGGCCAGTCGTAACTGCCTGGTTTCAAGGTTAGATAGGTTGGGGTATTCTCGCATTGCATACGAATGACCCCCTGAGCAAAGCTGGCTATAGGCTTGAAATATTGCCATTGCATAGCTTCAATAATAGCGGCGGCGGTAGCACCTCCTTCAATCAATATTTCGGTAATATCGTGTTGGTTCAATATTTCTTTTACGGCTTGAGCCATCAAGAAGGCTAGGTCTTGGGCTGTTCCGTGGGTATCGGGATGAATCGCCATCACCACAGGCGAAGTGTGGGCTAAGTATTGCGTAATGTCGGCAACCCAATTTTGTAAAATTACAATTTTATCTTGATTATTTGTTAAATCCCTTACAGGCATATAACTCACGGCGTGCTTGTGTTGGGCCATTTGGGCAATGGCCTCTACACTTTTCCGAAAACTTGTACCACTCACGTAGAGCTTTTTTCCTGCATGAATTGGTACATCGGGCAAAAGAACTTGGTTCGATGCTAGGGCAAGTTTTGCCAATAAAGTTTCAAAAACGGCGGCCGCACCTACCACCAGGGTTTGGCTCGAAAATGCTTTTGTCCAATGCTCAATGTCTTCTTTTGTAGCAACTTCTAGGATAAAAAAGCCTTCTGTAGGAAGTGCTTGTGTAGGGCTTAGAAGGCTAAATTTCGCTTGCTTAAATCTTGAAAGCACCTGTGCTTTGTGCCAAGGAAACTCTGGGTCGAGGGCAAAAGAAGTGTGATGAATAGGCTGCCCCTGTACCCAATAAATACCCTCGCTCATGATTCGTCCCAAACTCGGATTGGCTGGCAAGATGACGGTTTGAGAATATGGAAAGAACCTTAGCCAAGCTTCAACTTCATCTTCGATATGTCCTCTTAATACAGAATCAATTTTTTTGAAAAAATGAAAAGGATAGAATGGTTTAAGTGCTTGGGCAATTGTGGCAATACGTCTATTGGCTTCTTGTGCCGACAACGAGCGTGTATTGGTGGCAATCACCGTAACAGCCGTTTGTAGTACTTTCGGGACGTTGGTACACACCGATACGTCATAGCCTTTTTGTAGGGCTATGCCCGCAATTTCTGCCGCCCCTGTGAGGTCATCAGCCAAAACAATCAGCGGTTGGGTCATTTCCTTCGTGTTGAATAAAGAGATATTTTGATAATTGGATTAGGGCAAAATTGCGGATGTCCGAAACCAATAGCTCGGCATCCGCAATTAGTATAAATTTTTTAGATACCTCCTGTTATCTTCAAGACTTACACTTGGGCTAGGGTCATTTTTTGGTATTTACTCAATTGCACCGCCGATTCAATGGCGAGGGTCATGGCATCTGCACTGGCAATGCCTTTTCCGGCAATTTCAAATGCCGTGCCGTGGTCAACCGATGTGCGGATAATAGGCAAGCCCATCGTAATATTTACCCCTTTTACGCTGTCCATTTGTTGTTTTTCGGCATTCCAACGGAAACCTGTAAGTTTGAAAGGAATATGTCCTTGGTCGTGATACATCGCCACCACACCACCGTAGTAGCCTGTAGCAGCTTTGGCAAATAGCGTATCGGGCGGTACGGGGCCTTCTACATCGTAGCCAAGGCGACGAGCTTCTTCAACGGCTGGGAGGATGTCTTCGGCTTCTTCTGTACCGAATAAACCTGAGTCACCCGCATGAGGATTGAGCCCTGCAATACCGATGCGTAAATTGGTTTCGCCAAGGCTAATCATGCCCTTATGGAGTAGCTCGGTTACTTGTAAGATGCGTTCTTTTTTGACTAAATCACAAGCCTGACGCAAGGAAACGTGCGTTGATACGTGAATCACCTTCATTTTATCTTCTACCAATAGCATGGCATATTTTTTTGTATTGGTATAATGGGCATAAATTTCGGTATGACCAGCAAAGTGATGGCCCGCTTCGTTGATAGATTTCTTATTGATTGGCCCCGTTACGGTTGCGTCGATTTCGCCAGCTAAGGCCAATTCAATTACTTTTTTTACGGCTTGAAAAGAAGCTTCGCCACAGGAAGCGGCTATTTCTCCAAAACGAAGGGTAGCTATATCAACCAAATCGAGGTCATATACCTCTATTGTCCCAAACTGAAATTGTGCTTCGGCAATTGATTGAATAGGACGAATGGCTACGTCGAGATGAAGGTGCTGTGCGATGTGGGCAAACACTTTGGCACTCCCCACCAATACAGGGCGACAGGTTTCGTACAAAGAGGCATCGAGCAAAGCTTTGATGGCTATTTCGGGACCGATGCTGGCAGGGTCGCCCATTGTAATGCCAATGATAGGTAAGGTTTCCATACGTATGTTTATTCTTCTGTTATAACCAAATGAGCAAATTTTTCTTTTAATCGTTGCAATTCGTCTGCCGATTGTTCTCGCAAAGGTGGCATGACAACGGGCTTGCACAAGTCTTTTTCGGCCATGAGTACCTTCAAGGCCCAAAGCGACTCGCCTAGGGTACGGCCTTGTTGGTATAGATTTCCGTAAAAATCTGACAACTCTTGCATTTTATACACTTTCTCTATATCGCCAGCCCATACGGCTTCTTGCATTTCTTGATAAATACTAGGCATAAAATTGCCCGTACTAGGAATAATGCCATCGCTTCCGTTGAGCAGGGCATCTGCCGATTTGGCAGCCCAACCCATAAAATGACTAAAATCGGAGCGGTGCTTCCATAATTTGATAGATTTATACAAACGCTCTTCGCTGCGTTCAGAGTCTTTTGAGCCAACAATATTGGGGTGATAGCTCAGTTCGTCAATCAAATCGAGTGGCAAAGAGGTATGTGTTGTAGCAGGAATATTATAAATGATAAGAGGCAAAGGAATGGTATCGGCGATTTGCTCGAAATAGCGTTTGATTTGTCCATGCGTAAGCGTATAGTAAGACGGAAGCGTAACCGCCACTACATCAACGCCTAAATCGTAAGATATGTTGGCAAGCTCAATAGACTCGTCCACACAGTTCGACGAAATGCCTGCGTATAAAATGGTATTTTCTTTCTTATATTTGGCGGCTTGCTCTAAATAAGCAATCTTGATGCTCATAGGCAATGACGAAGCCTCTCCTGTTGTACCTAAGACAAAAGGAAGGGCATTATGTTGGTAGAGATTGTCGAACATCTTCTCTACTGCCTCGCTGTCGAGCTTATAGTCGTCGGTGAGCGGCGTAACGACAGGCACTACAATTCCGTTGTATTTTTTCTTTATTGTCATGGGGTAGTTGTATCGAGGTTTTGGCCTCTTTCTAATATGTTTGAAAAGTTGAAAGAGCGTTGTCTAATATGCTGCTTCAAAAATGGCAATGGCATCGGCTTCTTCGATAGTGCGTGGATTGTTTTTCAGCAATCGTTGAATTTTCAAGGCATCTTTTGCCATTTGTGGAATCGCTTCTCTCGGAATACCCACTTCTCTGAGCGTACTCGGAATACCACAGGCTTTGCTCAAGGCTTTGACTTTTTCTACGCCAGCAAAAGCTGTGGTGAGGTCGTCGCCTGTAGGCATACAACCCAAGGCTTGTGCAACTTTGGCATACTTTTCGGGCGACGACGGAATATTATAAGCCATTACATAAGGTAAAAGTAGGGCATTGGACAGCCCATGTGCCAAATGAAAACTGCTGCCTAGCGGATACGACAAGGCATGAACGCCAGCCGTATTGACAGGCCCTAAACAAAAACCTCCTAGCAAACTGCCCAAAGCCACCTGTATGCGGGCTTCTTCGTCTTGTCCGTCGCTAACGGCTTTTTCGAGGTTGGCGGCAATGAGTCGCATCCCTTCATAAGCGTACATATCTATAAACAGCGTAGCAAATTTATTGGTATAAGCTTCTAGGCAATGCGTAAGGGCATCTAAGCCCGTGGCTGCTGTAATAGAGGCTGGTACACTGAGCGTTAGAAGGGGGTCGGCATAAACCAAATCAGGGACTAAATACGGACTGATGATGCCTTTTTTCTGATTGTCGGTATTGTCAACCAAAATAGCGTTGGGCGAAACTTCGCTGCCTGTTCCTGCTGTAGCTGGTACACAAATAAGCTTTTTAGGGCGTTTTTTCAGTAAACCAATGCCCACATACTCATGCAATTGCTGTGGGTTATCGAGTTGAGCCGCAATCAATTTGGCTATATCCAAGACGCTTCCGCCACCAATGCCTACTACGGCATCAGGGTTGAATGGTTGCACTTTTTCGACAAGGCTCAAAAAATCGTCGAAAGTTGGTTCTTGTACAATACTGGTGTCTATGACTACAGCAATGCCTTTACTTGCTAAATTTTCTACTAAAAATGCCAATGAATCAAGCAAGGGCTCGATTGTAATGAGCAATACTTTTTGTACGCCTAGGTTGGCTATTTCTAGGGGTAAGTCTTGTAATACTCCTTTGCCAAAAACCAGTTTTTGTGGAAAATATATGCTTACGTGTGATAATGATGCCATAATGATGATGAAAAGTGGCGTACTGGACGTTTGCCCAATGAAACCGATACTATATGATTGAATAATGTAATGCCAAAAATCAGGGGTCTTTGGTAACTTCTGCTCCTTGTGGGGCGGTATAGCCTTTGAGAAATGGCCATTTGCCCTCTTCTATTTTCTTCCAAATGAGCTTTTTCGGATTCACCACGGCGTGTTTGATTTTCTGTCGTCGCCACGTGTAAATGATATGCAATAGCCCATCTTTGGTTTGAATAATAGAGGGGTAAGAATATTGGCTTATTGGCGAATCTTCTACAATCAGGCTGGCATACCATGTTTTTCCGTCTTTTGAAACCGATAAATTTAAAGGCGTGCGTGGCCCTTTTGCCAAATCGCCGGGAGGTAATACGTGGTTGTAAATCAAATAATGTTTGCCGTCTTTGGCGGTTACGGCATCCGTTCCCGAATTGTTGTTGGGCAAATTTGTCTTGGCTAAGTCTGTCCAAGTTGCACCGTTGTCATACGACCAGCTTTCGACAATGGCTCGATTTCGGCTGCGTGCCAATACTTGCAAAATACCTTTCCCGTGGTCTAAAATACTGGGTTGAATGGCATTGATGCTTTTGCCATCGCCATAGGGCCCGAGCATTTTCCATGTTTTTCCCGAATCGGCGCTTACTTCAAAGTGTAGTCGCCAGCCTTTTTCGCCTTCGGTACTACTAGGGCAGTACAACAAGCCATTGCTGAGTAAGACGGGTTTATTTTTGACTGGCCCAATAAAGCCTTCGGGTAAGGCTCGTGCTGCCGACCACGTGTGTCCGTTGTCGGATGAGGTTTTCAAATACCCTTTCCATTTGCTTGGACTAGGCCCTATTTTGTAAAAAAGTAACAGCTTGCCTTGTGGTACTTGAAAAAGTACTGGATTCCAACAAGCATAACGCAGCGTATCGTTAACAATGCCGTTGGCAACGTTTTCGGGTGCCGACCAACCGTTTTTATCTCGGCGACTCACCCAAATACAAACATCTGGATTACGCTCTTTTGTACCGCCAAACCAAGCCGAAACCAAGCCTTCGGGCGTTTCGGCGATGGTTGCTGCATGACTTTCGGGAAAAGGTGGATTTTCTACGACAAATTCGTCGTAAAGTAAACCTTTCTTCCATTGCTGTGCTTGGAGTGTATGGCTGAAACTCAGGCATAATACACAAAAACAAAGGATATGTTTCATGTTAAAAATCAATCTTAAAATCATATTGTCCTGCAACAATTTCTAGTACAACTCGATTGGCTTCAATGCCGATAACTTTAATACCCTTTACTTTATCAAGAGCTATCCCATTTTCCTTGATATTTCTAGGATTATTTGTCGGAAAAAATACACGCCCTGTGGTGTTGGCTGGGAGTTCAATATGCCAATCCAATGAGCCTTGTTGCTTTTTCCAATTGGACGTAACATTGCCTCTGATGGTATGGTACTGGACATTGGCCCAAGGTAATTTTTCGGTAAAATCGGGCTTGAAGCTGATGCGTTTAAAGCCTTCTTTTTCTGAGCGAATGCCTCCAATGTTTTCATACAACCAAATCATCAAATCGCCTAAAAGCATCACGTGGTTGCCCGAATTCATTTCTGGGTTGGCAGTGTTGCCGTTCCATAATTCCCAGATGGTTGTAGCACCGTTTTCGAGCATATAGCCCCAACTCGGATAATCTCGATTGGTGGCAAGTTGATACGCTATATCAGCACGCCCAAGCGACGACAAGCCTCGCATTATCCATTGTGTACCAATTACGCCCGTGCTAATATGCCCTTGGTTTTTTTCGAGAATTTGTTGAAACATACTTTCGGCAATGGTTTGGCGGCTTTGGCTTGGAGCAATGTTGTAAACTAAGGGTAATAAATTTGCCGTAACGGTGTTGTTGCTATAATGGTGTTGGTTTTGTAAAAAATAGCGATTAAACGATTCTTTTAAGGCTTCTTCTTCTTTCTTAAAATATTGAATATCAGAAGATTGATTTTGTATAAAAGCAAATTTCTGCATCAATTGCAACAAGCGAATATAAGTGGCTGTAGCCAATAGTTTACCGTCTGTAATGCGACTGGTATCTTTGGCATGAATCAACTCTTTAGACTCTGGCGGTACGCACCAATCGCCGTATTTATCCTTGGTAATAAGACCTTTGTCGGTGTATTTTTCTGCCATGTAAAGCATCCATTTTTTCATCGAAGCATAATGTTTTTCGATGATAGCTTTATCGTTGTATTGCTCTACCAACATATCTGCTACGGTAAAATACGTGGCTGGCCAAGTCACATTGTCGCCGTAGTATCGCCAAAAATTAGGGGCAACATCTGGAATACTGCCATCGGCTTTTTGGGCTTGTTGGATGTCGTCGAGCCATTTGGCATACAGCGTGTGGTTGTCGAACAAAAAACTTTCGCCATACGCCCCAGCACAGCGGTCGCCAAGCCAAGGCTGTCGTTCGTTGCGTTGCGGACAATCAACGGGCATTCCTTTATAATTGCTCAAAATTCCCCAATAGGCATTGCGGTGAAGTTGATTAAGGGTTTCGGATGCCGTTTGAAAATGGCTCGTCGAACGCATTTTATCATATACGACTTGCCCTTCAAAATCTTCTAAGGAAGGCGTGTAAGAAAGTCCCGTAATGGCTACATATCGAAAGCCGTGGTAAACAAAACGAGGTTGCCATGTTTCTACGCCTTCGCCTCTGCATACATACACGTCGGTCGATTGGGCATCTCGTAAATTTTTGGTATAAAGCGAACCGTCGGCTTGTAAGCTTTCAGCAAATTGGAGTGTTACTTTTGTGCCTTTGGCTCCTTTAACCTTAATTTTCAACCAACCAGCCATATTTTGCCCCATATCAAGTATAAAGCTATGGTTGAGTGGCTTGATTTGGATGGGTTTGATTTGCTGCATCACCTGCATATTTTCGGTAGTTTGGGCTTCGTAGTTGCCCCCAGGTTCTTGCACTAAATCAGCCTTTTGCCAAGACGAATCATCATACTGAGGCGTGTTCCAGCCCGTGAGTTCTTTGGTGGCATCGTATTCTTCTCCATCGTATTCGTTATTACTTCGAATAGGCCCATCGGCGGTGACTTTCCAAGATTCGTCTGTAACGATTGATTCTCGGCTACCATCTTTGTATTGCAAAATAAGATTGAGCAACATTTTAGGATAGCCAAAAGTCTTGATTTTGTAAGGCTTATAGTCTTGTCGCATGGTATAAAAACGCCCATTGCCAAGAATCGTACCAAGCGTGTTGTTGCCTTGTTGGAGGGACGATGTTACATCGAAAGCATTGTATTTTACACCTTGGGTATAATCGGTTGGGACAGGAGCGAGTACTTGATTTCCAATTTTTTGACCATTCACATACAACTCATACAAGCCTAAGCCGATGAGATAAACCGTGGCTTTGTGGATTTCTTTTTTTAGGGTAAAATTTTTCCGAAAATACCTTGCCGATAACCTCGCAAACTGCCCTTCGTTGTCCCAAGCAAAGGCACGGTCAAGCCCAATCCAACGGCCTTTCCAATCAACATAATGCCGCAAACCAATGCCAAAATGCGCCACATCCGACCAAGCTGTTTCGCCGTGGGTAGTCCATACTCTTACTTTCCAAAAGCCTTGGGTATGACTTTTGAGGGCTTTTCCTTGGTAGCGAATATTGAGCGTTTCATCACTTTTTTGTTGCCCCGAATCCCATAAATCACCTTGGTTTTGGGCGAGTTTTTCAGCCGAAGATGCCACTAATATTTGATAGGCGATTTGGTAAGTACCCCTGTGTTGACTGGCAATTTCCCAGCTCAATCTTGGCTGTACTTCGTTGATGCCCAGTGGATTCTCTAAAAACTCACAACGCAGCCGCTCTACATACACCTTTGATGCGTCTTGTCTGAACGACAAAAGCAAGGGAATTATCAAAAAGCTATATAGAAGAATATGTTTGGGTAATTTTAACATAACTGCCATGTTGTTTTAATGTTGGTAATGGCTTAAAATGACGTTAGGCTAAACCGTACTGAGCCAATAGTGAGGCTATTTTCACGGGCATTCCTGTTTCAAGCGACTTGTCCATCGCTTGTAGCAAGGCAACCGTTCCGATGCCTTCTTTGATGTCGGGATAAGCCGTTTGGTTATTTTCGATGCAGGAAACAAAGTATTCTAAATAGTTTTGGTATTCGCCTGCATGGTGACTTTTTCCTTCAAATCTGAAATAATGCTTGAGTTTATGTTCCCACGTTTGTACAATTTCTTCGCCTGTATTGGTTGTGATGGCATAGCGTAAATCCATGTAATCGGCTTGGCTACAGCCTTCTGTTCCTCGTAGGATACAACTCATTTCGCTATCTCGCACCACTGGTTGTACGGGGCCTGTGTAGCAACCACTTACCCTTGCAATACGCCCATCGGTGGCTTTGTAAATAAAGTGCATGGTATCGGGGTTTTTGAGTCCACCTTTTCTTCCATTTTCACTCAACATACCATAGCCCATCACTTCCTCGATATTGGGCAAATACCAACGGATAAAATCTACGGGGTGACTCAAACCGCCGTAGAGCCATTTGAAGGCATTTTCGAGCGACCAGCCTTTTGCCAAAAACCAACGGTGGTCGGCATGGTAATACCCTTCAATGGTAATGAGGTCGCCGATAAGCCCTTTTTCATAATCGGCTCTTTGCTTACGCATCGGCTCAAAAAAGCGAGAACTTTGTCCTACAAAAACCTTTTTTCCTGTTTGCTCGCTGAGGTGCAAGAGCATTTGGGCATCGGCAAGATTGTCGATAAACGGTTTGGTACATACCACGTGTTTGCCGTGTTCGAGGGCTAATTTTACGTGTTGTGCATGGAATTTATCAGGCGTATAAATGGCAATAATATCAATAGTGGGGTCGTCCAGTATTTCTTGATAATTGGTTGTATAAGCATGAAAATCAAATTCTTTCGCTCGCTGTTGGCAAAGCTCCAATTTGAGGTCACAAATACGTACTAAGTCTAAATGAGGACTTGTCAAGGCTGCCGACATGGTACTTCTGCCTTCGCCAAGTCCTAAAATGGCGATTCGTTGCATAAAAAATTGTATTAGGGTACTGGCTCGAAAAACACCCATGTTTCACCGGGTTTTGTGCCTTCGATGCCTTCTTGAAATTGTTGCATGAGTTGGTTCCAAGCTACCATTTTAGGGTTATTTTCGGTAGTACGAGGATTGAGATGGTCGAGGGTTTCGTTTGCTGGAATACTGATAATCAACAGCAATTGTCGCCCATTTTTATAAATTAATAATTGTTGAAAATCGGCTTTACAAAAGCCTTGCGATACCTCTGGCCATTCGTTGAATTGTTTGGCATGATAATCGAGATACGCCTGTTGTTTTGCTGGTTGAGCAACTAAATTAGCGGTTAGGATAATATGTTTGAGTGGTGGGTTTGTTGGTCTTTTTTCACCACAATTGTTTCTATTAAATTCGTAAAAATAATCGTCGTAGGTTTGAAGTTTCGCTTGTGGAAATTGTTGTTTTAGTCTTTCTTTTAAGACAAAAACATCTTGTACTTTTCCGAAAAATAAAACCCTGTTTTGCCATTGGTACAAGCCATTTGTAGGTAATTGGTATTTGGCTAAAAAGGCTTTGATTTGAACTAAAGGAATATTTTTATCAGAAAAAATGAGTTCTAATCCTACGGGTTTTTCTTTGTTGATTGCCAGCAAGGTATCGTTTGGCGTGCTATGTGCCAACAAGTATCGAAAAGCAGGTCTCAGGCCGGCTTGTTGTTTGATGCTATCGGCTACCATTGGGCCATTGTTTTCCCAACGGTTATTAGGGCCATTGGCATTTTGCAAAAACTTTTCGGCGGGTGTCCAGTTATGTTGGATGGTCATAAACGACGAACCTTCATCGGTATAAAGGTAAAACCAATGGCTCGGTATATGGGCGTAAGGGGCTTTGTAAATGCTGTCGATATAGTTGTGGGTAATCCAAGTGTTGGGCTGTGCCGACAAGGTATAAATGCCTGCTACATCGTACATTTGCTTGCCATAGTGATGAATTTTATTGGCAACAATGCGGTTGTTTTTCATCACATTTACGGTGGGTGTCCAACCCCAGCCAAGGCTTATGCCTGAATAATTTACCTGATTGATTTCATTGTGTAAAATATGTACGTCTTGCACATATCCTGCCCCAATGCCTACGCTGCCCCAATCTTCGTTGGTGGCATCGGTGATGAGGTTGTTTTGTACAATGATATTTTTCACTAAAACACGTTCATCTGTGGGCTGATAAGGGAGGTGTATTTCGGTGGCTTCGTCTGAAAATTCCCCTATTAGAAGGGCTGTTCCGCCGATGTCTTTGAATACATTGCCTTCGATAAGGTGTTGGTCGAGTCCTCTGTAATAGTCTAATCCTGTAGATGCCAAATGCTCGAAACGACAAGCCTCAAAACGGGTATGTTTGGCAAAACTTACCTGCACGGCGGCGGCTGGGCGTGTAATCCAAGCTTGGTTTTCGAGGGTCTTTTTTTCGGGTGTACCTGCTATTTTGAGTTTATAGGCTTCTGTCATGGGCATTCCTGCTTGGTGTGGTACGTGTCCTTCCAACGAAGGGCGAAGCCATGAACTATGCTGGAATTGTATATGGCTAAAATACAGGTATTCGACAGGCTTTTCTGCCGTTCCTTCTATACGCAAAAGATGCTCTAAAACAGGAATTACCGCAGAGGCTTGGCTCATGTTTTCGTTGGCACGAGGTATATAATACAGCTTTTGTGTGTTGGTGTCATAAAACCATTCACCAGCTTCGTCTAAAAAAGCAAGGTTATTGCTGAGGTAAAATGCCGAGTTGCCTGTTTCTTTTGAAATCCAAGGAGCAGGCCAAGGGTGTTCGCTTTGTAGCTTGCTTTCGGGTTGGTAAAAATGCAAAGCCGCACTATCGCCTTGTATATCAATTGATTTTATGCGTAAATTGGCTATTTCCCACCATTGATGAATGAGCATTTCCGTGCCTCGAATATTGCTATTGGTGAGGTTTTGAGGCTTGGGAATCCAGCAAATTTCTTGTTTTTTGTCCCAAGCTAAAATCCTAAGCATTTGCCCCTCATGGGTGTTTTTTGCCCTAACAGCCTTATGACCATTCACCCAAAGTTGTCGAAACAACAAAGGATTATCGCCAAGCGTAGGTACTGTTGCAACCCACACTTTTCCTTTGGCTTTCTGCGAAAGTCCTGCCAAGGGCTCTTTGATCAGTTGCCAGTTGGTAATAGGCATTCCGCCACTGAGCGTCACATCTTCGTTGGGTGCAGCACTGACAATCGTGGGCGATTGAGCCGTACCAGCATCTTCGGGTTTTATCCGAATCGACGCTGTAAGAAAATACGTTCCTCCTTTAAGATAAATATGTACAGCCTCTTGTGGGTTGTTTTGTTTGAGTCGGCGTAGTTCTCGTACTTTTCTAAAAGCCATACTAAGGCTTGCCAAGGGTTCGGTCTTATTGCCAAGGGCTTGGTCATTGCCTGTAGGTGCAACCCATACTTCGGATATTTGTCCAAAACTAACCGAACAAAATCCAAAAAATAGCCCTAAAAATACACCTGCAAACAAAATACGCCAAGATTTCATAAAAGTCGATACGCCCAATTGTGTCAAAAAAATACAATATTTGAAACACAAAGATAGGGGAGTTGCTAGGTGCTTATTTGTATCATTTTCTCAATGTATTATACAATTTTGTCTTAGATAAACAACCTTATTTTTTCTGTTCTACCTTGTTTGGTTCTACAAAGGAAAGTGTACTTTTTCCTAGGTCTTTAGAGGTTGCTACGGCAATTCCTCGTTGGTCGTGTTGATTGACGGCACAATAAAAATGATACACGATTCCTTTGTGCTTGATGACAAACGATTTGTGGGCATAGGTATTATCGTAGGGTTCTGAAGATTGTACCAAATTGTCGCCTGTCCAGTCTGTCCAATGTACTAAATCATAAGAAGCGGCAAAGCGATTAAACGCTCCTTTGCGGTCTTGCCAAAATGCCCCAAAGTAAAACATCACATACACATCGCCTATTTTTTGAATGATGGGGTCGCCCGTAATGCCCACAGGATGCTGTACAATTGGCTCTTTGATGTAGCGTTGCCAATGTTCCATATCGTCTGATACCGCCATGCCGATGCGTTCGTACCAACGTGTTTTTTTGTTGTTGAGTGCCGAGTCGCCGTTGGCATTGTAGTACATCACAAAACTATGCCCTGTAAGGCGTTGTTTATCTTCTATGATGCTGCTTTTGAAGAGCTTACGGTTTTCCCACCAACGCACATCTGTATCTTTTGAGGTAAGTACAGGTTGTGGCAGACGTACCCATTCATGGGTTTGGGTAGGGTTTTGTGTGGTGTAGGCGATACCAATGGATAAATCGCCAGCTTCGTAGCCAGTACTTTTACCCCCAAAATACGAGAGCCAATATTTACCTTGGTATTTTTTGATACGATATTTTCCACCCCATTGGGTTTCTAAAAGTGCCAAATACCCTGCTTTTTGGTTGGCATCCCATTGGGTACTATCGGTAAAAGACATGATTTTTCCCAATTTTTCCCAATGCAATAAATCTTTGCTTTGGGCAAGCCATGTTTCGTAACCTCGTCCGCCGAAGGTAAGGTAAGTCATGTACCAATGTTTGCCTTTTTTGAAAATCGTCGGACAATCCATTTTTTCATTATTATCCTTCGGACTAATCACCAAACCATATTTATAAGGCGTTTTTACAGCCTGATAAATGGCTTCCATGCGTTCGGGAGCTACAATTTTTTGTGCTATACTGTGTATAGTAAAATATAGAATAAAAATAAATGCTAATGTAAAATTGCGAGTTGTGAATGGTGAGTTTAAAATTTTCATTTTCGGATACTTATAGTTATTGACTGAATGAGCGAATTATGAATTAATGTTTTTATTTTCAATTATTTATAGATGAAATTGACAATTCAGTCTTAGCACTTAATCACTTTTTTTACGCCAGTAGTTTGCCAAAATAGAGCCAGAAATATTCATCCACGGACTAAACACGGCTGCTGGTAAGCCAACCGTTCCGAGTTTGCCCATGGTTCCAGCCAAACCAGAAGCCATGCCACCGTTTTGTAAGCCTACTTCAAAAGCAATGGTTCGGGCAGAAGGCTTGTCTAACCCAAACAAACGAGCAAGCCAAAAGCCAAAAAAATAACCTGCTGCATTATGAATGACCGATACAATGAAAAGCAAGCCGCCTACTTTGAGCAAGTTATCTCGTCCTGCGGCCGTTGTGACGGTTGTAAAGTAAATGATGCCAAACATGGAAAGCAAGGGCATGATTTTTTCGAGTGTTGGAAAACTTTTTTGTAAAAAATAATAAAAAGTACCAAATACCCATGCTCCTAAGATGAAGCAAGCAATTTCAAGGCTATCGAGCCATGCTTTCGGATAAGCATTTGCCTTGAACAAAGGCATCCATAAACTGATAGATAAACCTATAATTATCAGTGAAATAATGGCTATTATGAAGGTTCTTTGCTGTTGTTGAGTGGTTGCTGTTTTTAAGAAATCGGCTAGCAGTGCTGCTCCAATCGGAATCAACACAATTTTGATGATTTCAAACATCATATTAATAAACTCAATATGAATCAATGTACCTGCCAATAATTGCATGAGCAAGGGCGTTAAAAAGGGGGCAGCTAAAGTTGCCATAGCGGTTACGACAACCGATAGCACTAAATTGGCTTTTGCCAAATACACCATTACGTTGGAGGCCAAACCCGACGAACACGAACCAATCAGGATAATGCCTGCGGCAATTTCGGCATCGAAAGTAAAGATTTTGGTAAGTAGCCAGCCCATCAAAGGCATCACGGTGAAATGACAAAAGAGTCCTATTAAAACGCCTTTGCCTGTGCTTGCCAAACCCGAAAAATCTTTGAGTCGAATATGCGTTCCCATGCCAAACATCACCAACTGAATAATCCCCAAAATGAGCCATTTGTTGCGTAAATCAACACTTCCCCATTGTTTGAACGCCTGTGGAAACAATAAACCTGCACATACCGCTACAATAATCCAAGCGGTATATTGGTAATTTTGTAAGGCCTGCACCGAACGAATCCCAATAGCCAAGCAGATACAAGAGGCAAGCATGGCTATAGGAAAAAGCGAAGAGTTTGCTTGAAAAAATAATCCTATGGTGCATACCAAACAAAAGAATCCTGCGTATAAACAAATTTTTGAAAGTATTTTCATGCCTATGTTTCAGATTAAGAGGAAGTTGTGTAATAGTTTTGTGCTATTTTGATAGCTGTTTTTGTAAATGTTGAATGGCAATACTGGGGCTTGCCAAAATCGGAATTTGTTTATCCGACTCAGGAAGGTGCTGTACGACACGAGCCATAGAAGCCTGTGCCAATACAATCACATCGACTTTTTTGCTGAGTGAACTAAGTGCTTCGACAACTTTGGCATCGTGGATATGGGCTTCTCCACGCATGAGGGCATCAAATGCTCCTTCGCATAAAACGGCTTGGATTGTTACGGCTTTGCCAAATTTATCGGCTCTTCTTTGTACCAAATCGGCAGTAGGATTTAAGGTAGAAGATAAGGTGGCGATAACGCCAATGTTTGTTCCTAAACGTACCGCTTCGTCGGCCATAGGTTCATCTACACGCAAGACGGGAATGTCTGCCAAGGCAGCGGCTTGTTCTACGGCTGGGCCAATAGACGAACACGTTACCAACACTTGGTCGGCACCACCTAGTTGTGCCGATTGCACATAGCTTACCACTTGTCGAGCAATGCTGGGCGTAAGGCTTTCGTTGGCAATAATGTTTTTTACTAAAAAGTCATCAACAATATTAAATACTTGCACCTCTGGTAAATGCTTTTGACAAAGCTCCTGAAATACAGGAATTAATGTAGCTGAGGTATGGATAAGGGCTAATCTTTTCATTTTTTGTAAAGTAGTAAATTATTAGTTAGTGAGTTGTGAGTCAGTGAATTGTGAGTCTGTGAAATGGGGTAATCTTTTTATTTTCAGGTACTTATAGCTTACATTACGCAAGTCTAATTTTGTCAAAATAAATTACAAGTATTTGAAAATAAAATTACTAATTCTGTCCTTGCCTAAAATAGGTTGCCTTCAAAAGGCAACAAATAATGGCAAATTCAAAATCAAAAACTGGAAAAAGTACAAAATACGAGATTCGTCAAAGTCGTATTTTCAGTGAGTCGTTCAAACGAG
>JAAFJE010000014.1 GCA_013298025.1 Cytophagales bacterium
TACTTCTATTGGCACAGGAGGTTTGTTTTCGTGGATTAGCTACATTGCTCCTTTGATGATAGAAGTAACGCATTTTGCTCCCGAAACCGTGCCTTATTTACTCATTGTAGCAGGCGTAGGCATGGTTGTTGGGAATTTTATCGGTGGAAAACTCGCCGATACTTTTTCTCCTGCCTCAGCTTGTATCATTAGCTTGTTTAGTATTGCGGTGTGTTTATTGATAGATTATGCCGTAGCTCCGTATCAAGTCCCTACCATGATTATGACGTTTATTACGGGTGTCATTACATTTACGTTGGGTTCGCCGATTCAAATTTTGATGATTCGTATTGCCAATGATGCCGAAATGTTGGGTGCTTCCTTGTCGCAGGCGGCATTCAATATTGGCAATGCCTTGGGGGCTTTGTTTGGAAGCTTTACCATTGCCAGTGGCTTGGGACTAGGCTCGCCTTTGTTGGTAGGCACGTTGATGGCCTTGGCTGGCGTAGGACTTACATGGATGTTGATTCGTTTACAAAAGAAACAAATCGCTATGGGCTAAACAAAAGCGAGGATATATAAGTATAAAGCATGGTAGGCGTATTTCTGTCTAATTATATCTTTGTTAAGTATTATTTTTATTTAAACAAACAACACGATGCAATTACCACTACTTAGAACACACGCTTGCTCGCTATTGTTGGCTTGTATAGTATTGTTGTGTCATGCACAACAATCGCTGGCAGGGAAAAGAGATTTTTATCAGCTAAAAATCTACCATTATGCAAGCAAGGAGCAAGAAACACGCTTAGATGCTTTTTTAGCAAAAGCCTATTTGCCTGCATTGCACCGCTTGGGAATGAAAGCTGGTGTTTTCAAGACGATTGTGCCCGAAGGAACGCCTGAGCCTACAGATAAACTGTTGTATGTGCTAATTCCGTTTAAATCGGCTGAGGCATTTTTTCAGTTGGAAGGAAAACTGGCAAAAGACAAGCAATACGCCGAAGATGGTAAAGATTACCTCGATACGCCTTATACACAGCCCGTTTATACACGCATCGAATCGGTCTTATTGAATGCTTTTGTAGATGCTCCTACTTGGCAAATGCCTGCGTTAACTGGACCAAAATCTGAGCGTGTGTATGAACTGCGTAGTTATGAAGGGCATTCTGAAAAAATCTACCAAAACAAAGTAGAAATGTTTAACAAAGGCGACGAAATAGGCTTATTCAAAAGACTCAATTTCAATGCCGTGTTTTATGGTGAAGTGGTTTCGGGAGCTCAAATGCCCAACTTGATGTACATGACTACGTTTGAAAATCGTGCCGATAGAGATGCCCATTGGAAGGCGTTTTCAGCCGATGACTATTGGAAAAAGCTTTCCGCCATGCCAGAATACCAACACAATGTATCGAAAAACGATACCCGATTTTTAAGACCTACTGAGTACTCAGATATTTAAAACAGCTATGTTATGATTATAAGCAAAGCCAACGTAAGCACGTTGGCTTTATTTTTTATATGAAAATTTAGAAAAAAAATCTTAGGATTGCCCCAAATATACTTACAGGGGAGCCATGTTTGATGCTTTTTGTAGAAAAAACAGCCAGATAAACGCTTTATCCTAGCCCAGCGGTAAAGTAAACTTGATAAATTTCGGGGATTAAAAAGCCTCTTTTCTTAATATATTCTCGTATTTTGCATGATAGATACCGTGTAGTGCTAAAATTTCACGGTTATTTTATATTTAACTTGCACTTTTTTAAGAAAGTAAACTAACTTGGCAAAAATGAATCAGAAAAAGAACCTCAGAGAAGATGCCTTACATTACCACGCAAAAGGAAGACCTGGTAAAATAGAAGTGATACCTTCTAAAGAAACAGCCACCCAACGTGACCTTACGTTGGCGTACTCGCCGGGTGTAGCCGAGCCTTGTCTCGAAATTGCAAATAACCCCGACGATGTGTATAAATACACAGCAAAAGGTAACTTGGTAGCGGTGATTTCTAACGGCACAGCAGTGTTGGGATTGGGCGATATTGGTGCGGCTGCGGGTAAACCTGTGATGGAAGGAAAAGGGTTATTATTCAAAATTTATGCCGATATAGATGTATTCGACATAGAACTTGATACGACCAATGTAGATGAATTTGTCAGAACTGTAAAAATTCTTGAACCTACCTTTGGCGGTGTCAACTTAGAAGATATTTCGGCCCCTGCCTGCTTTGAAATAGAAGAACGCTTGAAAGCCGAACTCAATATTCCAGTGATGCACGACGACCAACACGGCACGGCGATTATCAGTGCGGCTGCTTTGTTGAACGCTTTGGAACTTGTAGAAAAAGATATTGCACAGGTAAAAATTGTGGTAAATGGTGCTGGTGCGTCGGCTATTTCTTGTACCCGTTTGTACAACAGCTTGGGAGCGAACAAAGACAATATTTTTATGTTCGACTCGAAAGGCTTGATTCATCCCGACAGAGATAATTTAGACGGAAAGAAAAGAGAATTTGCCAACGGAACAGTTTCGGCTGAAACAAGCCTTTCGGATGCTTTGACTGGTGCAGATGTCTTTATTGGTCTTTCGAGAGGCAATACCCTTAAAAAGGAAATGCTGGCAAGTATGGCAAAAGATTGTGTAGTATTTGCTATGGCCAACCCAACGCCTGAGATTAGCTACGAAGATGCCATGAGCACCCGTACCGATTTGATTTTTGCAACAGGCCGAAGCGACTATCCCAACCAAGTAAATAACGTACTGGGCTTTCCTTACATTTTCCGTGGGGCATTGGATGTACGCTCGAAGGTAATCAACGAAGAAATGAAATTGGCTGCTGTAAGAGCTTTAGCCGACTTAGCCAAAAAACCCGTGCCAGATGTCGTAAACATGGCGTATGGCAAAGAAAACATCATTTTCGGACGAGAGTATATCATTCCAAAGCCTGTTGACCCACGTTTATTAACTACCGTTGCTCCTGCGGTTGCCAAAGCAGCGATGGAAACAGGCGTGGCTAAAATGCCTATTTTAGATTGGGATGCCTACGAAACGCAGTTGTCGAAACGCCTTGGCTTAGACAATACCCTTACTCGTTGGATTATCAACAAAGCCAAGTCGAATCCTAAGCGAGTGGTATTGGCCGATGCCGAAAATCTCACGGTATTGAAAGCCGCCCAACAAGTACAAGAAGAAGGCATTGCGATTCCGATTTTGTTGGGAAATGTCCAAAAAATCAAAAATTTGATTGCCGAAAACCAATTGAATTTGCCTGATATAACCATTGTCAATCCTTATGAACCACAAAGCGAAGCCGAAAAAGAACGCATCATTCATTATGGTGATTTGTTCTTTGACAAACGCAAACGCAAAGGTTACAACAAAGCCGAAGCTCATGATTTGATTCGCCGTAGAAATTATTTTGGCTGTATGATGGTAGAAACAGGCGAAGCCGATGCAATGGTAGGCGGTATGACCCGCAATTATCCAGATACCATACGTCCTGCTTTACAGACCATTGGCCGCCAGTCGGGTGTAAAAAAAGTATCGGGTATGTACATTCTGATGAGTCGCTTTGGCCCTTTATTTTTGACAGATACCAGTGTAAACTTCAATCCGACGGCTGATGAAATTGTAGAAATTGCCGAGTTGGCTGCCAAAGAAGTAGAGAAATTCAATATCAAACCACGTATTGCTTTATTGACCTACTCAAACTTTGGTAGTGCCGATGGCGACGATGCCATTAAGATGCGTAAAGCCTTAAAGCTTTTGAAAGAACGCAATCCAACGATGGTAGTCGATGGCGAAATGCAAGCCCATTTGCCTTTCAACCTCGATTTATTACAGGAAAATCATCCTTTCTGTGATTTGGTTGAGGGCGGTGCCAATATTTTGGTATTCCCTAATTTGTCGGCTTCAAACATTGCCTACAACTTGGTAAAAGAAGTAGCCAACATCGAAAAAATTGGGCCTGTTTTATTAGGTTTGAAAAAGCCTATCCATGTATTACAATTAGGCAGTACAACCCGTGAGATTGTCAACATGGTGGCTATTGCTGTAGTTGATGCCCAAATGAACAAATAAGTAAAAGTATTGACCAGAGGCTGATGGGTTTAGTGTTTAAATGATTGTTTTTCAATAATTAAACACTAAACCCATCTTTTTTTGAGTCAGGGCTCTATTGCTGAAATACCCTTTTTCTATTGGTTAAAATTCCAACCTTACTAATTTGCTTACTTGCTATGCAGCACGAAAAACAGAAAATCGCTCCTTTGTCGCCCAAAGAATTGAACATTCACCATTTTGGTACAGAATGGAAAATGAATATAGCCGATTTTCACCATCTTTTTCATATCAATAGAATAGAGGATGTTCGGGCAAAAATAAAGTTTCCTTTGCAACCACACCGCAAAACGGTGTATGATTTTGTGTTTCTTACACAGGGTAAATCAGTGAGAAGCAAAGGCTTGCACAAATATGAGTTTGGCAAGCATACCTTCTTTTTTCTACCCGCCTACCAAATTTCTACACATGAGTACATGAGCGAAGACGCTCAAGGGTTTTTCTGCCATTTCGATGCTGAAATCTTTAATAAACTGTTTCCGCATAGTCCGTTTTACGAAGAGTTTCCGTTTTGGCAATTTGCCGAAGAACCCTTGATTACGGTAGAAGCAGAACAATTAGAACCAATCATGAATATTTTATGTCGGCTAGAAAAAGAATATTTATCGAATAAAAGCTTTCATACACAATTGATTACAGCATATTTGTTGGCACTTTTTACAGAAGTGAAGATTATCAAAAAAAGCAGCCAAGAAACCCATAAAAATGCTGCTTTGCGTGTCACCGAGCGGTACAAAACCCTGTTGTCGCAGTACATTTATCAGACCAACAAAGTGTCTGAATATGCCTCTATGCTGGCCATTACGCCCGACCATTTGAATAAATGTGTCAAAGCTACCATCGGGAAAACCTCACAAGAATTATTGGCCGATATGATTATTTTGGAAGCCAAGGTACTACTCAAACAAACCAACCTATCTATCAGCGAAATTGCGTTTAAATTTTCAGAAACCAATCCGAGTGATTTTAGTCGTTTTTTCAAAAACAAAACACAGCTATCGCCCAAAGAATTTAGGCAAATGGTAACGTACTGAATTATTGAAAATATGGGGTAAAAAGAACAACATCCGATATGTCAAACTGTTTTTGAGCAAAAAACCATTTGATATATCGGATTTTGCATATTAATCATCGTTTTGTGCTAACTTTTCTTAGTATGTTATTATTAGTTTTGTGCAAGAATTTATTCAAACCGTCATAAAAAAACGAGTAAAGCCTGCCAGCCTTACTCGTTTATAATCCTCCTAAGCTTGAGACCCTACAGAGGATACGGTTTTAGTTAGATGGTTGTACCTAAACTAAGCACAAAACAATGACAAAATTTTTACTAAAGAAAGAATTTTCCTTTCTTTTTCTAATGACATTTTTCACTTTTTCGGTTGTAGCACAAAACCTAAAAGTGGGAGGGAAAGTTACCACAACCAGCGGACAGCCCCTTGTAGGCGTTTCGATTGCTGTGAAAGGAACGGCCAAAGGCACCACGAGTGATGCCACAGGAAGCTATACCATAGAGGTAGCCGACAAGCAAACGTTGGTCTTTTCATACGTGGGTTACAAAACCAAGGAAGTGAGCGTAACGAGCCGCCAGCAGGTGAATGTAAGTTTGGAAGAAAACACCGAAAACCTCGATGAGGTGGTTGTAACGGGGGTATTCGACAAACGAACAAAGATGGAGTCGTCGGTAGCAATTTCGACACTTAATGCACGGCAAATGTCGGCATTGGCGGTGACAAGTGCGGCCGATTTACTCAAAAATATCCCTGGGGTGTATGTCAACAATGCCCGTGGCGAAATTGCTAATACGGTGTATTCGAGAGGGATTTCTGCCAATTCTATTGACAATTCTTCTGGGTATTATTATGTTTCTATGCAAGAAGACGGCTTACCATTGATGAATGTTAATTACGGAACAGACAATTACCTACGTGCGGATATTATGACAGAAAGACTAGAAGCCGTAAGGGGAGGAACAGCCTCCATTTTAGGTGCGAATGCTCCTGGAGGGATATTTAATTATGTTTCAAAAACGGGAGGTCGAACATTTCAAGGAGAAGTACGCACCAAGTTGGGCTTGGAAGGAAATGGAAAAAATCCATTTTACCGTGTCGATGCCACATTTGGAGGGCCGTTGACAAAAGATGGTTCGCTGACTTATCAAATCGGGGGCTTTTACCGTACATCAAATGGGGCAAGATACCCTGGGTATCCTAGTAATAATGGCGGACAAATCAGGGCTAATTTACTTAAAAACTATGCTTCGGGCAGTTTGAAGTTTTTTGTAAAAGTACTTGACGATAAAAACGCCCAATCCGAATTTATTCCTTCGCAAAGCTGGGATAACCCTCAAGTAATGAGCGGACTCTCTACAACAGATGCCTATACATTGCCTGCTTTTTCGATGCAAATACCAATTAATAATACAGGAACAGCCACATTTAATTCAAAAGATAAATACTATAACCGTGATATAGCCTTGGGTTTCAACTGGGTACAAGAATTAGGTAACGACTGGACGTTCAAGAATGATGCCAAGTATGCTACCAAGCACATGACAGGCAACGTACCAGCAGTTGTAACCCCTTTTGCTACAGACAATATCGTATTTTACGCTTTACCTCACTTGCTTCAAACAGGTAAACTAGGTACTTATACGTTTACCGATAAAGTAACGGGGCAAACCTTGGGTTCAATGACCTTTGTACCGAATATCATCAATGGTAATTTTGCAGGCTTCAAATTTATTCCAGGGGCTAATAATAATTTTCCTGGTGCCAACGTACAACCGAACTCTTTGTTCTTTTTGCCCCTCTTTTACCAAGATATTCACATAGATGAAATCATGGATCAGTTTTCGGTATCGAAAAAACTGACAAACATGAGCTTTAACTTAGGTGGTTTTTATGCCAATTCGCACGTGACAAGGGTTGGAGGACAAGAAGATTCGGGTGTGGGTGTGGGTACGATTCAAGACCAACCTCATTTGGTTGACATCAAGCTCAATGCCTTAGATGGGAAAACCTATCAAATCACCGACCCCAACGGCTTTATGGATTTGGGTCGTGGGGGTATCACTACCTCTGATGCTACCAAAGCACAGTTTGCTTTATTTTTAGGACACAACTGGTCTATTACGCCACAGCTAAACCTTGATTGGGGCTTGCGTTATGAGCATACCAATTATAAAGGAAGCAATACGCCCGTAACACGCAATGCCAATGAGAATAATCCAGCTTGGGGCGGTACCGATGGCAATCCATTAACGGTGTATGATAATGGTGGTGGGTCGGTAGGAACACCACTGCCTTTCGACAAAGACATTAATACAGTGTCGTTTTCGGCAGGTTTAAACTATAAAATCAACGAAGGTGCCGCCGTGTATATTCGTTATGCCAACGGCAATAAAGCACCAGAAATTGGACAATTTTTCAGTGCTACGTCGCAGTTTTTGATTAATAGCCTGAACACCGATGCACAAAATATTCAGCAAATAGAAGCCGCTTTAAAATTGAAGAAAAGCCGTTTTAGCCTGAATGCAACGCCATTTTATAGCTATTTGAGCCATGTGCCAAACTTACAATTTGCCTTCCAAGATGCCAACGGAAACAATTATAATCCTGTGACACAATATGGCGAATATAGAACCTTTGGAATAGAATTAGAAGGAACGTATGCTTTTCATCCCAACTTTAGTGTGAGAGCACAAGCCACTGTACAAAATTCTAAAGCTGTGGTGTATAAGACGTGGATTTCGAGTGGAATAGATGCCAGCAAAGACGTATTGTTAGATTTCTCTGGTAATGAAACCGACAACAATGCTCAACTCATGTTTGGTATTTCGCCGATGTACCAAAAAGGCAAATTCAATACAGCGTTCAATTATTATTACATGGGTGCAAGACAAGCCAATATCCCGAACGCCTTTAAAATGCCTGCCTTTGGTCAACTTGACTGGAATATTGCTTATGACTTGACTTCAAAAATTCGTTTACAAGGCAATATCAATAACCTAACCAATGTATATGGCGTATTGGGATGGTCGGGTCCGGGCGGATTCCCAGCGGCTTTAAATCGCCAAGGATTTACCAAGGAATATATAGCTGCAAACCCCAATGCGGTATATTCAACGCAAGGCTCGATGCCAAGAGCATATTTCTTGAGTGTAAGTTATAAATTCTAAGGTTCTGAAAAGAGGTGTAACCCACCTCTTTTTCAACATATATCAATGTTTAGTAAGATGAAGCAACGAAAAATAAGTTTGAGTTTTTTACTCCTTTTTACCAGTATTTTAGTTTTCGGACAAAAAAAACAGCCTTTCTTTTGGGGGGTAGCCACGGCAGCTTACCAAGTGGAAGGGGCTTACCAGACCGACGGTAAAGGAGAATCGAAATGGGATTTTTTGACCAATAAAGTAGGTGTTACACAGTTTACCATTGGAGAAAAACAAACGGGTAATGTGGCCATCAATATGTACGACCGCCCCCAATACCTCAAAGATTTGGCTTTACTCAAACAACTGGGGGCTAATGCCTATCGCTTTTCTTTGGATTGGAGTCGCATTATTCCCGATGGTACAGGGGCTGTCAATGAAAAAGCCTTGGCCCATTACGACCAATTGATTGACGATGTGCTTGCGGCAGGTTTAGAGCCATTCGTGACAATTTATCATTTCGATTATCCTGCCGTTCTGATGCAAAAAGGCGGTTGGGGCAATCCTGCTATGGTTGATTGGTATGTCAATTATGCGTCGATTGTCATGAAAAGATTTGGTAAAAAAGTCAAGCATTTTATTACGTTCAACGAGCCTTACATTGAGTTTTTTTTAGTAGAAAATATGTTGCACGAACAGGAAAACAAGCATATTCCTCCTAAAGAATACTATATGAGTCAAATGCAAAAAGCTCATAGACAACTCATTGCCAATGCTAAAGCTATTGAGTTGTATCATTCATTACAGTTAAAAGGACAAATAGGCATTGTACTGAATGTAAATCCTGGTGCGGCTTGGAATGCCCATAATCCAGCCGATGTAAAAGCCGCAAATTTTCAAGATATTTTGATTAATGGCTTGTTTTTAGACCCATTATACAAAGGAAAATACCCCCAAATGGCAATGGACTCTTTGGCAAAATACAACCCTAGTTTTCAGCCAAGTACCAGCGATTTGACCTTCATTGCCCGCAATAAACCCGATTTTTTAGGCATAAATTTCTATGCTCCTGCGGTAGTGAAAGGCGAAGATTCGGCTATGTCGTTGAAATGGCTCGACAACAACCCCGATGCTATTAAGTCGAATGTTGGGCCTGTTATGCCAGAATATTTGTACAAAATGCTTGTACGCTTGAAGAAAGAGTATGGCAACCCTACGGTGTATATCACCGAAAATGGGACGGGTTTTGCGGGAGAAGATGTTGTAAAAGATGGAAAAGTAAACGACCCTTTGCGAAGCGATTACATCAAACGTCACATAGCTTATGCCCTGAAAGCAAAAAGAGAAGGCGTAAACCTAGGAGGCTATATGGTTTGGAGTGGTTGGGATAACTTTGAATGGGTTTCGGGCTATACCAAGCGTTTGGGGCTTATTTATGTCGATTTCAAAACCCAAGAACGCATTCCCAAACAAAGCTTTTATGAATATAAGCAGTTGATAAAGAAGTATAAAGGACTATAAAAGAGCTTTATGGCACAACGAAAGATAATTCATTTGTTTCGCCAACTTGAACCTTTTTTATGATAAAGACCGAAAACGCCGTAAATTGCTTTTTTACAATAAAAGCTAAAAATATGAAAATTAAACTTGTCTTATTGTTTTGTTTAGGCTTGGTGGCACAGGCGAAAGCACAACTTTTATCTGATTCTTTGTTGATAGAAAATCATCATAGAAGTTTCTATTTTCTACCAGTAGCCAAGCCCAAAGCGGCGTTGGTCTTTATTTTACATGGTTCGCAAGGCGACGGAATGCTCATCAGAAAGTATGGTAATAACCTGCCTACGGCCAAAATTGAAGCCCTCGCACCACAAGAAAACATCTTGCTCGTGTACCCGAATGGCTACAAACGCTACTGGAACGAGTGTAGAAAAACGGCCCAGTCGGCAGCTAATGCAGAGAATATCAACGAAGAAGCTTTTTTCAGTGAAATGATAGCCTATTTTAAGTCAAAGTACGAGATTGATGAAAAGAAGGTTTATGCCATCGGAACATCGGGTGGCGGACACATGGCTTACAAATTGGCCATTACGATGCCCGAAAAGTTTAGTGCCGTCACAGCCATTGTTGCAAACTTGCCCGATACCAACAATTTTGATTGTACCGAAAAGAAAGTTGCCAAGCCTATTATGATTATCAATGGTACACTCGACCCCGTCAATCCTTATCAAGGTGGTGAGGTTGTATTGGGCGGAAAAATCAGCTTAGGCTTTGTCCGTTCTACCGAGCGAACCTTGGCTTATTGGGCTGGTTTGGCAGGGTACAAAGGACAGCCCCGTATGACAGCATTGCCCGATACCGACCCTACAGATGGCAAAACAATCGAAAAATATACATTCAAAACTAAACATAAACCCGAAGTAACCTTGCTCAAGGTCATCGGAGGAAAACACGATTATCCCAACGACATAGATGTTTATCTGGAAGCTTGGGCATTTTTCCAACGAAATAAATGACAAAATAGCACTATCTCTTTTTAACCATGAAAAAAATACTTACCTACGAAAACGGCTTAGTAGCCTTGATGGCCTTGGTCTTTGGCTGTCTTTTTTTTGACAGATTAGCCCTCAACTTTTTGATTCCGTATGTGGCCAAAGATTTGGCTTTGAGCGATACCCAAATAGGGCTATTGGCAGGAGCGTTATCGTTGGCTTGGGCTTTTTCCAGCTATTTTTCAACAGCTTGGGCAGAAGCCAATGCTAAAAAGAAAGTCGTTTTTTTAGTAGCTGTAGGTATTTTTTCTTTGTGTTCGGTAGGGTCGGGCATGGCAAGTAGTTTTATAACTTTGTTTGTTGCTCGTTTATTGATGGGCTTTTCGGAAGGAGCGGTGATACCTTTGGCACAAAATTTTGTAGAAAAAGAATCATCTCCTCATCGTTTGGGGCTAAATGCTGGTATTTTGCAAGGCGTAGGCTCGGCTTTGTTTGGGTCTATTTTAGCGCCTGTTGTCTTGGTAAAAATAGCCGAGCAAATCGGTTGGCGTGATGCCTTTTATGTGGCAGGTGTGCCAGGGCTGGTATTAGGCTTGTTGGCATGGCGTTATATCAAGGCTTCAACGGCCGAAAGTATCAGCGTAAAACAAGAAAAAAGCATCAATATCCAAGAACTTTGGCAATACAACAACGTGCGTTGGGGCATCGCTGTGGCCTGTTGCGTATTTGGGTGGTGGTTTGCTACCTTGCCTTTTATTTCAAAATACTTTGTAGCCGTGCAAGGCATGACTCCCGACGAAATGGGAAAAACCATGGGACTTTTGGGCGTATCAGGCTTGCTATCGTCGATTATTGTACCTGCTCTTTCCGACAAAATAGGACGTAAGCCCGTCATGTTTATATTCATGGCATTGGGTGTATTGTATCCGCTTGCGGTATATGCTTTGGCAGGTTCGGCTTTACAATTGCCTGCTATGTTTGTTACATATTTTATGATGGGCTGTTTAGCTATGGTTGCCGCTGTCATACCCTCCGAAGCAGTGCCCGCACACTTGAGAGCCAAGGCTATGGGCTTGATTATGGGCGTAGGCGAAATCGTAGGGGGCGTACTTATTCCAGCCTTGGCAGGCATTCTTTCCGACCAAATCAACCCAGGTGCATTTTTGGGTGTTTCGGGATTATTGGCTATGTTGGGATTAATTTTTGTAACGCAATTACAAGAAAAACCCCTGTTAGAAAAATAGCTAGGTATTTGGTTTTGTAATTGTATATTACTCAAAACCAGCGTTATATCATCAAAGAGGCATTCTTCCTGTAGAAGAATGCCTCTTTGATTTACGCTTAGTAAGACTAACGAAATACATCTTTCTTATTACAACTATCACAAAAGAAAGGAAATAGACTTTTATCGTACTTTTTTCAATAAAAAAATATAATAAAAGCTATGATAATACCTAAATTATTGTAAAAATATAGTACTATTTCAATAATTTAGCCTAAAAAAACGCCTTACTTTTGTGATAGAAAAATATCCTTCCTCCCATCTTTCAGGTAAGGTTGTTATTAAAAGTATATTTTAGTAACAACTAGCTCATTATCAATAATATAACATCTAAAAAAACAGGATAAAAATCCTTACTTTTGCGATATTTGGGCCCTTTTTTTTCTTATTATCACAAAAGTAAGGAATCGGAAAATTCTTTTTTAAAAGAAAGCGTTTGATTGATGGTTTAAGTGCTTGTTTTTCTGACAATTACTAGAGCTATAAAGCTTGTTTAAGCTCTTTGAAAAATCCTATTATTATTAGTAATAAAATTTCAACATCAGTGTTTGATGATTTTAAATATTTTTATTCTTTTTAATCTTTTTCGGATAGCGTAACTAATTGTTTTTCAGTAAATTACAAGCGTAAATATCGCAAAAGTAAGGCTTTCTATCACAAAAGTAAGGAATAATATCGCAAAAGTAAGGCTTATTATCACAAAAGTAAGGAATAATATCGCAAAAGTAAGGCAAATATCACATTGTAAAAACAATTGCGATACTTATATTTGTGATAAATTATACCCATTTCAGAAAATTTAATGCTATTTTTACAGAATAAGGGAAAATAGAGGAAAACCCACCCTGTTGGACCTCACGTAGCTTGTTCTAACACTTAGCCATTCTATCCATGAAAGAAAAGAGAACCATCAGGCTCATTCGTAAATCGAATGACCTAGTAGAAGGACGATACCGATTTGACATTTGGGAAATGCGCATTTTCACCAAAATGCTAACGATGATAAAGCATGACGACCAAGATTTTAAAGAATACCGTATTTATTTAAAAGACGTTGTCAAAGAATTTCAGTTAGATAACAAAAATGCCTATGCCTTACTCAAAGAGGGAGCGATTCGTTTGACCAAAAAAGAAATTCGCATTGTCAGAAGTACAGAAGAAGGCGACAAAGAATTTGTCACCAACATTGCCGTGGGCGTTGATAGCTTTTTGAATAATGGCAATTACCTAGACATCTCTTTTCATCCGAAAATGAAGCCTTTTTTGTTGCAATTGCAATCGCAATTTTTGATGTACGACATTCGGAATGTACTCAGTATTCAGAGTTCGTTTTCGGTGCGGGTGTATGAATTGCTCAAGCAATACGAAACCATAGGCAAGCGTCTTTTTCAGGTACAAGAATTGAAAGATGTACTCGACATCAGCGACAAGTATAAGCTCTATGGGCATTTCAAAGAGCGTGTCATACTCAAAGCACAAGAAGATTTAGAAAAACATACCGACATCCGTTTTACTTTTGAAGAAATCAAAAAAGGGAAAGCAGTGGTACAACTGGTTTTTTATATTCATCCTAATACCAAGGTTTTTGCCTCTCGACAAGCCCAAGCAAGCGACGATACAACAACGCTCGATTCGCAAGCCATGTCTTCAGACGTAGCTGCACTGTACGATTTGATAAAGGGCTATCCTCATGCGAGTATCAATACAGTAAAAGACTGGCTTGTCAAATATACGCCTGAATACATCAGGCAGCGTATTCAATTTGTTGAAAATTTCGCTCGCACGGGCAAAGAAATTCGGAATCCGATAGGGTTGATTCAAACCTTATTGCTACAGCCTGATTTATTTGCCCAAGAAGAGGAGCAGAAAAAACAAAAATTACAAAAAACAACTGCTGTCAAACGACAAAAAGAACAAGCAAAACAGCAAAGTACAGAAGACGAGCAACGCCGAATAGCACAAGCCAATGACATCAAAGATAAAATACAAAAAGCGTTATTGGCACTTCCCAATTTGGCAAACACTTTATTGGAAGACTTACAACAAAGTCGGGTACAAGAAAACCCAAGCTTTATGATAGAATTGGCTTACGACAACTATCAAACCAATTTGGCAGGCATTCCTAGAAGAAGTATGGCCGAAGTATTGTATAATTACGAACAAGGCGGAAGCTTTGCGGCTTATTTGATTGAATGGATGAATAAAAAAGGTTTGTTGGTCTAAGTAAAACAAACCTTGTGAAAAATGTCTTTACAAGGTTTGTTCTAATCAACTTATTCAAGACTATCGCCTACAAATGCCAAACATTGCATAGCGGCAAGTCCCCATTGCGACACCGCATTGGTAGAAACACCTTGGGCTTCGGTAATAGGGTTGAGGACTGCTGGGGGTAAAATTTGTTGGGTTTGGGTATTGGGATTTTTGATGCCACTCACCCCATCAAAAAATTCTTGCCAAGCTCTTTTGGCAAGGGCTTTATTTTTTGATTTAAACGCTACGAATGCCGTCAGACGAGCATGACCCTGTTCGAGGTTGAGTTTGGGTAAAGGACTGCCTAAAAAAGCGGCTTGTTCAGATGCAGGGGCATTGTAAAGCTCGCAATATTTCAACCAAGCCCGTTCAAAGGCGGGCATATCTACCAATTGGGTTAGTTCAAAACAAATTTCAGCTAAACCAAATACTGCACTCAGGTGCGAAACGGATACCGTTTTTTGCTGACTAATTTGAAATTTTCCAGTCGAAAGTTCCATAATGCCCGAACCCTGAAAAAAGCCCGTTGGTTGGGCGGCAATGGTTTGCATACTGTTGAGTAACTTTTGCTTGTAGGTCGTATTGCCTGTACGTTCCCATTCGGTGAGCCAAGCGGCAGCAATTGCTCCCCAGTCTGTGCCAAACGAAACACTGGCGAGGTCTTGTTTGGGGTCGTTATCGGGGGCTTTTTGTCCGATTTTCCTTCCTGGAATCACCTCTCTTAGTCTTCTTACGGCTTCCAACTGCTCTCGCATGAGGTCGCCTATTCTTTCATCGGCAGTAAGGTAATAATAAAAACGCCTGTTGGCCGCCGTACTGATACGCAATTGCTTGGCACTGCAACCCCAATGTTGCACATTGTGGCGTGAACCAAGCGGACTAAATCGCCCGATATGATGCACGTCCACTTCGCCCGTGTGCCTAGTCATGGCTTCTGCCATTCTGAACACGTCGGCTTTCCCCGTTTTGAGGTAGTAATACCAAAGCCATAAATCGGTAGAAAGCTCGGAGTTATCCCATGCAAATCCGCCTACATCATAACGCCAAGTGTGGCGGTCGGGGTCGTAGGTGTGCATTACGTCGCCATAATTCCAGAAGCCATACCAGCGGTGTTGTTCTACTTGTTGTTGATAATAGTTGAAATAAAAAGCAAGTTGCTCTTCTATTTTTTTATGAGTGGCCGTAGGATTTTGCACAGGGGTAAAAGCACGACCAAACACGCCTACTTGTGCCAAATAGTCGGGTGTTGTTTGCAACAACGCAGGTTTTTGAATCTGCTGGTCTATGGTCAGAAGGGTGTTTGTATCTGGTGTGTGTGTCAAAGCCCATAGCTGTATTTCACTGGTGCGGGCTATACCAAAAGGTCTTCCAAATTCAGGCTCATAATCTTCGTAGGTGATGTCTAAGGCTGCTCTTTGTTTTTCGTAAGTATCTTGGTTCATCCCGTCGTGGTAAAAACGCATATCCATTGCCGACGCTTTGGGTGCCCAAAGCCAGAGTGTTACCAATGCTTGTGCTGTATGGGCTTGTCGGATGTCTATTTGGGCTGGAAAACTTTGCCAAAAGTTTCTGATACCAAAGCCCAATCCGCCAGTAGGTGTCCCCAAATACCCTGTGCCTGTGGCTCTATGACCAAATTTCGACTGAATCCATCCGTAGCCTTGTTTGGTTCTTTTTTGAATCTCGAAAGCATCAGGTGTAGCCTGAAATAACGTATAGTCGCCAAAGGCAGGAATGTATTGTACCAAGGGCTGTACTGCTGTCGATACACTATCAACGGTCTTGCCTACTACTTGGGCTTGTGTGGCTTCTTTGCCAGGGTTGCGTCGTAGGCCTGTGAGTCCTTGCACGGCTTCTGCGAAGATGCCTTGGTTGGCTGCAACAAAACGAATGTGGCGGTTGTATAATTCGCCTTGCAACGGCACAGCCAGTTGCAGACCTATACCTTTGATAAATTCTTGTTGCTCGTCGGCATCATATACAAGGCTGTGGAGCATCCGAAACGATTGTGCTTTTTCGTAAAAATAAAGCCTTACAACAAAAGGCAAACGAGTAGGCAAACTGGCGTGGGAATGTGTACCTTCTATTTTAATGCAAATCCGAATAGGCCCTTTTTGCTCGATGCTTACTCGCTGAATTTTGCTGTAATAGTTTTGTATTTGGGCATGGCTCGAAGGTTCGCCGTCGGCATGATTTTGAATTTGTAAAACCAATTTTCCCTCGTTTCCTACGACTTTGTTATTTTCGTCTAAAATAGATTGAATCAACACCTCGCCTTGCTTCATGATTTCGCACTGTAGCCGTCCTGTGCTGATGTGGATTTTTTCTGCGGTTTCGGTGCATCGAAGCGTACTTTCAGTAGCTGGTGCTTTTCCTTTTTTGAGGAAAAGATTGCTTGAAACGTCGCTGTGGGCTGCAAGGGCGTGGGCTGTCCATTTGATGCTTCCGTCGTCCCAATACGCCAAAGCCCATGTTTGGAGGGTAAGCGGCTTTGAACCGTCTTCTATATGAAAATCGCTCAGTTGGGGCAGTACCCCTTTGCTCCAAGGAACGCCCCAAGTTGTACCTTGTAAGTTGGTAGCGTTGTGGTTTTCTAACCAATGCAGAGCAATACTGGAAGGGTCTGTAGGGGCAATAGGGTTTTGGGGTACAGAAAAAGCATTATTGGCTAGTCCAATGCCTGAGCTAAGGGCAACGGTTTGCTTGACAAAGTTTCGTCTGGAAATATAAAATGGTTTTTTCATAGTTAAAATGCTAAAAAAAACGTGATTTTTTGTACAATCAAAAGAATGACTAGGCAAGTATCTGTACTTAATATGATTTTGCCATCCTGTAGCAACATGGCAGGTAGTAGCCACACCGCAAGCAAGCAGATACAAAAACTTTGTTTTTTCTGTAGCTTTACAAAGGTTTACGCCACAGGTAAACCTTTAACCCAATTTTCAACGTTTTTAATCATTGATTTACCATGAAATTATTTTCACTGTTATTGGTTTGTTGGAGCTTTTACATTGCTCAGGCACAACGCTATCCGATTATTCCTAAGCCTCAACGCTTGGTAGAACGCCAAGGCTCTTTTGTTTTCAATCCGAAAACCTCTTTTTATAGCATCGGCTCAACGCCTGAATTACAACTGGTAATGAAGACGATTCAACAGAAAATTCGCCAACAAACGGCATTGTCTTTAACTTCAACCAAACAAAAACGCCATAACCAAATACGAGTTGTATTCGACTCGACGATTGCTTCAAACGAAGGGTATATCCTTGATATTCAGTTGGATAAAATCTTGATAAAAGCAAAATCTAAAGCGGGATTTTTCTATGCAAGCCAAAGTTTATACCAGTTATTTTCTTCGGAAAAAACCAAAACACCAAGCCTGCCTGCTTGCCTAATCGAAGATGCTCCAAGGTTTGCTTACAGAGGTATTATGCTCGATGTATCGAGGCATTTTATGCCAATTGATTTTCTGAAAAAATATATAGACGAATTGGCTGCTTTGAAATTTAATCGTTTTCATTGGCATTTGACCGACGGACAAGCCTTTCGTTTTGAGAGTAAAAAGTATCCCTTGTTGCATCTGGCCAAATCGCCACAGTGGCCTACAAATGAGGGCTTTTATACCCAAGCTCAAATGAAAGCATTGGTACAATATGCTGCCGAGCGGTGTATTACCATTATTCCCGAAATAGATGTACCGGCTCATTCAAACGCTGCTTTGGTGGCGTATCCGCAATATGCCTGCGTTGATAGTACTGGGCAACCGCAACTCAAACAAGGAGAGTTTTGTCCGAAAGAAACCTCTATCACTTTTGTAAAAGAAATTTTAGATGAGGTCATGGATGTATTTCCGAGTCGAGAGATTCACATTGGCGGTGATGAAGCGTCAAAAACGGCTTGGCGTACTTGTCCCAATTGTCAGTTGCGTATGAAGCAAAAAGGCTTTACTTCTTTAGAACAATTGCAGAGCGATTTTATTACGGCACTCGAAAAACATTTGTACGAACATGGCCGACAAATGATAGGTTGGGACGAAATTTTGGAAGGAGGCTTGCCTCCAAGAGCTACCGTCATGGCTTGGCGGAGTATCGAAAATGGCCTTACTGCCGCCCAATTGAATCATCCTGTTGTGATGTCGCCAACATCGCATTGCTATTTAGACTACTACCAATCGGAAGACCCCAACGAGCCATTGGCTTTTGGAGGATTTATCAATTTACCGAAAATTTACAGTTTTGAACCCGTTCCAGCAGGTGTTTCCTCCCAAGTAGAAGCCTTGATTTTGGGCGGACAAGCCAATTTATGGACAGAACAAGTACCTGTAGGTTCTCATGCCGAATACATGACTTTTCCGAGGGCAATTGCTTTGGCCGAAGTAGATTGGTCGGCTAAAGAGTCCCGTAATTATGACGACTTCATCAAGCGACTTGGCACTTATCTTACTCATTTAGATGCCCGAAAAGTGAATTATGCCAAGCATTTTTACGAAATAAAAACCAGCATAACACAAGCCGACGGAAAAGGCGTATTACTATCGTTGCAATCAAACAACAACAACGCTCCCATTTATTACACACTCGATGGCAGTAGTCCTACCACTGCTTCGGCGGTGTATCGACAACCAATTTTATTACAAAAAAGCACCCTTGTCAAAGCTGCAACGGTTATGCAAGGAAAAATGGTTGACGAAATAACTCGCACTTTCAACTACAACCAGGCAACAGGCAAAACCATAAGCCTACGAACTTCGCCCGATGGTCGCTATAACAAAGGTGGCAAACAGGCACTCACCAATGGCGTATGGGGTGGAAACAGCCGCTTTAGCGATGACGAATGGCTAGGATGGAACGGACTCGACTTTGAAGGCGTGATAGATTTAGGACAACCCACAGAAATAACACAGGCCCATTTACGTTTTTTTCATAAACCCTCTAGTTGGATTTGGATACCTTCGCAAGTAAGTATTTGGGGTTCTACCGACGGTACCAATTTTATGCCACTGACAAGCCAGCAACTTACACCACCTACCCGAGAAGGCGTAGTGTCGCTGGATGTCCGTTGGCAAGCAAAAGCAATACAATACGTGAAAATTGTGGCACAATCTTATGGTACTATTCCGCCAAATATGGTTGGGGCAGGCGATAAGCCTTGGCTTTTTGTGGACGAAATTGGTTTAGAATAAAAAACAAAAGGGAGAAAACGAAAGTACATCGTTTTCTCCCTTTTGTTTGAAGATTTATGCTAAAGCAAGCCCTTGTTTTTCTGCTATGGATTCAAAAGATTCCTCCAAAGCTAAATGCTTACAAATGGCATCAATCAGTAATTTAGATGTAAACACATCGCCAATACCCGAAATCACAGGTAACATCGGATGCTCGTGTTGAACAATTTTACATCTATTAGAGCTCGAATAAAGGTAAATAGAAAACCCTTTATATTTTTCTACTAAAAGCGGCATAACATAGTTTAGTTTGAAGGTAAGTTATAGATAAGGTTAACAGGTTAGTACAAATATAATATAAAAAATAGATTCATTGCAAATAATACACTGTTATTCAGTAGTATATAAATATATTTTTTTGTAAAAAATTACACTTTTTCAATATTTGTTAACATTTGGTAATTTTTTATGTCTGTTTGCCTCTTTTTTCAATCATGGCTATAAGCCATTCATACGCTTATACAGCCAGTGGTTTCTTTTTGTATGGTGAAAAAGCAAAAGCTTTATACCTTTGAAACATCAAACAAGCCAATAGTTTGCTGATTTACAGTTGATTAAATGGCTGGGTTGTAAATCTCTTTAAATTTCTTAATCATAGCCAACAAGCTAAAATAGCTTTTGTTTGTTGGATAAACGTATCAAAAACATGAAAACTATCAGCACTATTTTCGCCCTTATTGCTTTCGCAAGCAGTACTATTTTTGCTAATACCGAAGCCACCAGTAGCAACAAAGCCCAGCATTTTGCCATTGGGGTGTATCAAGGTAAAGGCACGCAAACCATGCACATTATGGTTGATAAAGAAGTAGGCAACCGAGTAAGTATTCTGGTAAAAGACCACGCTGGGCGTGTTATTCATCAAGAGTATATTACTAAAAAAACAGCTACTTACCACGGTAAATTTGATTTTAGCGAAATAACCGAAGGCTCGTATCGTATAGAAATTACCGACGGCAAAGAAACCTTGGTGAAGCAAATCCATATCAGCAATACGCAAGCCACAGCCACGAACCGTACACTGACGTATGAATTTTAGACAAAAGGGCTTTATTTTAAATCCCAACAGAACATATCTTAGCCTAAACCTTATTTTCGCAAGGCTCTAAAAACGATTGATTCGCCCTATACACCAACTTTATACTGTGATACTTAGCCCATGTCGAGCCAATTGACGTGGGCTTTCTTTTTTATAGGGTTTTACAAGGATAAGCTGTTTGAATATTGGCCGAAATGTTGATATTTTTACCCATGATTTAAAACCATTCAACTATGAAACCGTATCAACAACTGTGTTTAGGGCTATTATTGATTGGCTCATTTGTTGGCTTAGGCTACGCCGTAGAGCAGTCCGACCCACAAAATTGGGCTTCGTATTTAGGAGGTTCCGACCGCAACCATTACAGCAACCTTACACAGATTACTCCCCAAAATGTGCATCAATTACAAATGGCATGGCATTATGCCTTGCCAGATTCTGGACAAATACAGGCAAACCCCTTGATTGTCGATGGTGTGTTGTATGGCGTAAGTCCAACGGTGCAGGCGTTCGCTTTAGATGCCCAGACAGGCAAGGAGTTGTGGCGTTTTGGCGAAACGCTCAAACATTGGTCAAGTACGAGTAGGGGAGTAGCCTATTGGCAAAAAGGCGATGACAAACGAATTCTATACACGGTTGGGTCTTTTTTGTGGTGTTTAGATGCCCGTACAGGTAAGCCCATCAGTACTTTTGGTACAAAAGGCAAAATAGATTTACATACAGGATTACCCAACATAGCCCAGCAAAAGTTTCTTATTTCTAATACACCGGGTACAATTTACCAAAACTTAATCATCATGCCTGTGCGTGTTTCGGAAGGAGCAGATGCCGCCCCTGGCGATATTCGGGCATTTGATGTACAAACAGGGCGTTTGGTGTGGCGTTTTCATACCATTCCATATCCTAACGAATATGGCTACCATACCTTTCCCAAAAAAGCTTATACCAATACCGAAATAGGAGCAGCCAACAATTGGGCAGGCATGGCGATAGACGAACAAAGCGGCTTATTGTTTGTACCAACAGGCTCGGCTGCCTACGATTTTTATGGAGGCAATCGCAAAGGGCAGAACCTTTTTGCCAATTGTCTGCTCGCTTTAGATGCTAAAACAGGCAAGCGGCGTTGGCATTTTCAGTTTACGCACCATGACATTTGGGACAGAGATTTGCCTGCCCCTCCCAATTTGATGCAAATAGAACGTAATGGTAAAAAAATACCCGTAGTAGCACAGGTGACGAAACAAGGCTATGTATTTGTTTTTGAAAGAACAACAGGAAAGCCTATTTTTCAGATTCAAGAAAAAGCCGTACCACCTTCGGAACTGCTAGGAGAAAAAACTTGGAAAACACAGCCTTTTCCTACAGCCCCTCAGCCTTTTGCTCGACAATCAGACAGCATCGACGAACAACAGCTTAGTCCTTATGCACAAAACAAAGCCGAAATTGTTCAACAATGGAAAAAGCTCAAAAGGGCGGTTTATGAACCGGGAAATTTAGATGGCACATTGCTATTACCCGGATTTGACGGTGGGGCTGAATGGGGCGGTGCTGCTGCCGACCCACAAGGAATCATGTATGTAAACTCTAATGAAATGGCATGGATTTTACGCATGGTAGAAACCCCTAAAAAAGCCCAACTCAAAGGAATGTCTTTGGGTCAGCAACTTTATACCAATCATTGTGTGGCTTGTCATAAAGCCGACCGCAAGGGCAATCCGCAAAGTAATTATCCTTCCTTGCTTGGCATCGAAAAAAAATACAGCAAGGCTACAATGCAGCAATTGATTAGCAATGGCAAAGGCATGATGCCTGGTTTTTCGACGCTTTCGGCTACGCAAAAGCAGGCGATTATTGCGTATTTGGTAGGAGAGGAGAAGCAAGAAGTAGGGGCTTCGTCGGAAGAAGCGGTGTATTTGCCTTATCGCAGCGATGGGTATAATAAATTTTTAGATAACCGAGGTTTACCAGCCATTGCACCACCGTGGGGACAACTAACCGCCATTGATTTGAATACAGGCAAATTTAAGTGGCAAATACCGCTAGGTTTTGAACCATTGCTTGCCGCAGAGGGCATCAAAAATACAGGCGTAGAAAATTATGGTGGTCCCATTGTTACGGGAAGCGGTTTGCTGTTTATCGCAGCAACAAAAGACGGTTATTTTAGGGCGTTTGCAAGTGCCACAGGCAAACTGCTTTGGGAAACCCGTTTGCCTGCGGCAGGTTTTGCCACGCCTGCTACCTATATGGTCAAAGGAAAGCAATTTGTTGTGATTGCTTGCGGTGGAACAAAATTAGGAACAGCCAAGGGTAATCAATATGTAGCTTTTGCCTTGCCAGAATAAGCATTCTGTAGATTGGGGGTTTGATTGTAGATTTAGAAAAAAGAGAACAATTCTACAATCAAACATCTAATATTCGCTATATTAATCAAGCTTATACCACTGAATATTTTGTAAAGGCTCACGGCGTTGTGGCGATTTTACAGGAGCATAATAAGTGGAAAGATAGGCCAAAATAGCGGGTTCGGCTTCGCCCAAATCCCATAGCTTTTGTGTTTTTTGCATCCAACGAATGCGGTCGAGCCAACCTTCTTTGGTAGCTCTAAATTGTGTAATCATTTTGCTAGAATGACAGCCCGTGCAATGTGCTTTTACAAGCATTAAATCTTTGGCTATGACCAAACCTGTTTCGGGGTCGATTCCTTTGAGTGAATCTTGTGCCGTGACACCCTTCTGCAAACGTGTTTTAGTGGTATCGAAACTACAAAAAACACTAAGCGTAACGAGTAAAAAAGCAATACAAATTCCTTGTTTCATTGTTTAGTATTGATTTAAAGCAATGATAGTAAATACGTTAGATTATTTTTACAGCAATCCTATGGCAAGCATTGTTGAGATACCCTGCTGGATTCCACGCAGGAATTACCATCGGTTGTGCCACACCTTTGCTATCGGTTGCTTTTACCCAAATTTCGTAATACCCTTTACTAGGGAAAGACACCTCTGCCGACCATTGTTGCCAAGCCAAACGGTTTTTAGGGGCTTGTAAAATGGTCGTTTGCCAAGTTGCACCAAAATCTATCGAATAATGCACCGCCGATACACGTAAGTCACCAGCCCAAGCGTGTCCTCTCAAAGGCAAAGTTTTGCCTTGTTCTACGATTGCCCCACTGCGAGGATACGTAATCAACGACTTTACAGGCATCGACTCGATAATCTTCATGTCGGCTTCGGCGACTTTGCTGCCGGGTTCAACAGGGTAAGCAGGTACACGGTAGTGCGTTCCATCCATTTTTTCACCATCATGGACTTTATTTCTTACGACAATTTTTTCGACCCATTTGCCAGAAGTAGAAGCTGGCCAGCCACCAAATATCAAACGCAAAGGGAAACCATGCACAAGGGGTATATCTTGGCCGTTCACTTGCCATGCCAACAAACTTTCCTCTTCTAGTGCTTTAGTGATAGGCACACCTCTTGAAATAGGAGCTTTGCTCGTATCGCCGCTGAGGTGCTTGTCTTTGCCATAGTAACCAATATACACAGCATCTTCTTTTAAGCCCACGTATTGCAATAAGTCTTTTACTCGAATGCCCGTCCACTCGGCACAACTGATAGCTCCTTCGTGCCACTGATTGCCCGCCGTTTGTGGCGAAAAGCCACTACGACCATTGCCTGCACATTCGAGTTGGAGTTGATAAGTATAATGTTTGAATTTCTTTTTGAGTTCGTCTAAGGTAAAGGTTTTAGGTGCTTTCACCGATTCGCCTTCGATGGTGAGCGTCCAGTTTTTTGCCTCTACATTTTCGGGAATAGTTCCATTGTTGCGGACAAACATTTTGTCGAGTGGCGTAATGGCATCGTCCAGTAAATGGGCTGGCGTTTCGATGTTCCAAGGGCGTTCGTTGAGTACTACAAGGTCTTTATGTTTTCCTAATAAATTGGGGTCTTCTACAATTAATGGCTGAATGCCCTGCGGAAGTTTATCGGCAAATACAATGTCTGTGGCGAAGGTAGCGAGAAGCCCGCCACTGATACTTTTTTTGATAAAATCACGTCTTTTATTTTTCATAGTTTCCATGTTTTCTCTACTAAAAATCATTTTTTACTACTTGTATTAAAAATTTTATGCAAAAGTTAATGATGCTATGGCATAAGTATAAGTACTGCTCTTATGGATTTGATTACCAAGCAAATATTTAAAATAAATACTTTTTATAACGTATTTTATACTCGTTTATCTGGGAAAAAACGAAAGTTACGATAAATCATCTAATGAAAAAAAGTGATTGGGCGATTAAAACCATCATCACCCAATCACTTTTTACGTATTTTATACTTAACGGTTGCCCTTAGAACGAATAACGGAGTGTTACGCCATAAGTGCGAGGGTCGCCCACAATACCAGCATATTGTCCAGCACTACCTGGTGCTGCAAGCAATTGTTCGTAGTAATTGGTATTGGCAAGGTTACGTCCCCATACATAAATTGATACACCGTTAGAAGCTCTAAAGCCCAAGCGACCATTGAGTAAAGCATAGCCATCAATATTCAAGTATTGTGAAGGCGATGGACTTGACGAAAAGCTAGAACGGAAGAAGATGTCGGACGCTACAAAGTAGTTACCTTTCAAGCCAAAGAATGTGCCTTTGGTTGTAGCTTCTGCTCCAAACGACCCCGACCATTTAGAAATCCCTGGTAAATCACCTCCTGAAATATCCTTGAACGCTTGTGTTCCGCCTACTTCTTCTAGTGGTACAGGGGCGTTGGTAAAGGATACATATTTTCCGTCGGTATAAGCAATAGCACCATTGAAAGTAAAATGGGTAAAGCGAATATTTCCATCAATTTCCACACCTTGTACACGCACTTTCTCGGCATTGGCAAGGTAGCCTCTGTTTACGCCTGGCTCTGGTGTTTGTACCTGCGTTTGGTAGTCTTTAATTTCGTCGTTGAATACGACAAAATTCAATACCGAGTTGGCAGAAGGACGAGTTTTTAGTCCTAATTCATAGTGTGTTACGGCTTCTGGTTTTACCTTAGCGAGGTCTATCAATACCACGCCACTAGCAGTTGGCAAACCGCCAATATTTACACCAATAGGCTTATAGCTCAAAGCATAAGTTGCATAGGCATTGATGTTTTTGGTAGTTTTGTATTGTAGTGTTACTTGTCCTGAGAAATTACCTTCTGTTACTTCTGTATCGAATGCTTGGTTGGTATAAACGGCATTTTTAAGGGCAATTAAAGCGGCATCGGTTGTTTGCAAACCGCCATAAGTTTCTCTTTTGTAATTAGCAGTTTTCTTGTCATAATTATATCTGATACCAGGCAAAACGTGCAATTTGCTAGTGATTGCCCAATCAATTTGACCAAATGCTGCTAAACTGGTGCTTTGGATACGGTTGGTGGTGCGGATACCAAAATTATCAAATAAGCCTGGCGTTTTCCATAAAGCACTGGTAGAGCTTTGGGCAAAACGCCATTGTGCCGAGCCAGCTTCTTCGGTTTGTACAGGGTCTGAGTTGAGGTCTTGCCATAAACCAAATACACCAATTACACCACTTACACTAGACGATACTTTTCCTGAGTAACGAATTTCTTGTGACCATTGGTCATGTACCGAGTTACCTGAAGAAATAGTGAAAATAGGTAGCCCTGTATAGTCACGGTCGTTGAGTGGTGTCCATTTCCAGAAACGCCATGCCGACGTAGAGGTTAATGTTCCGTTGCCCAATTTAATATCGGCATTAACCGAAACACCTCCGAGTGAATTGTCTGCTTTAGAAGGTGTATCAAGGTCTAGTACACGATCGAAAGCACTGTTGTAAGGAAGCGTATAACCTAAATCGGCAATGATGGCATTAAATTGACGATACGCTGCTCGTTTGGTTGTAACGACTCCTGCTACAGGCCAGCCGTATCCATTCGGCTTTTGGTCAGAATAGTCGCCAATGAGGGTGATTTTTACGTTGTCAGATGGCGTGTAAAGCAATTGTCCTCGCAAACCTAGGTTGTTGATGTCGTTGATGCGTTGTTGTGTTTTTACATTATAAAACAAACCATCTCTTTGTGTACCTGAAAACGACACACGAGCCGCTAGTTTTTTGCTCAAAGGACCAGAAATAGAACTTTTAGCCTGAATAAATCCATAGTTACCATAACTCAACTCGAAACTTGCTGTAGGCGTAAAGCTTGCCTCACGGGTTGTAATATTGAACGCTCCTGCGGTAGTGTTTTTACCGAAAAGTGTTCCTTGTGGTCCTCTCAATACTTCTACACGGTCGATGTCCACAAAGTCGAGGGCCGTTGCTGCTGGACGAGCATAATACACGCCATCTACATAAAAACCAACACCTGGGTCGATACCATCGTTGGTCAAACCATACGTAGAACCTAAACCTCTAATATTGAGTGTGGTGTTACGAGCATTCGATGCGTATAGTTGTACAGTAGGTACTAATTCCTTCAAACGGTTTACATTAAACGCACCAGCATCTTCGGCTGTTGTTCCACGAATTACGGCAATAGGAATCGGAATATCTTGTACGGCTTCTTGGCGACGACGTGACGACACCACTACATCTTCGAGTTGGTTATTGTCTTCTTCTAGTCTGATTTCGGCTTTATCGGCACTAATCACCACTTCTTTTTTAAGATACCCAATAAAAGAAACGACTACCGTAAAAGGAAGTTTTTGACCAGTAATCAAAGAAAATTCACCATTGGCATCGGTGGTAGCACCGTTGGTTGTACCCTTGATAGATACGGCTGCCCCAATAAGCGGATCGTTGGTTTTAGCATCAATTACCTTACCCGATACCGTAGCGTTGATGACAGGTTTGTTTTGTGCCAACATGGTCAGTGGCAGGGCAGCGATGGCCCAAACGAATAAAATTAAGTAAAATGTTTTTTTCATTGTATGAGAATTTAATGGAACATTCATGCCTATACAAATGGCTTCAAAAAGCATCGTGTTGTATAGGATGATTGTAAATTTAGTTGTATTAGTATATATATTCTATAATATTAATAGACTATTTTATAAAACACAAACCTTAACAAGTGAAACGATAGTTTTAGATTTAAAATATTGATTATTAGTCAATTATCATATTTGTGAATAAAATTAAGTCTTACACAATTAGTTAGTTACAGTTCTTGAGTCATGATTATTCATAAGTATGATTGATTTTTGATAGTAAAGTTAGCGTAAAATAACATTGTTCTACGCTGATTATCCAATCCAACATCAAAAGTCAGTAATCTCAAATTAGAACAATCACAACTATTTATATGTGATTGTTTACAATAAATGGAAACTTTTCAAAATAGTACGTAAACTAATAAGAACTACTAAAACGCCTACCAGAATCATCATTGGTTTACGTTTCACACGGTTAACTAAAATAGCTCCAAAGGGAGAAGCAATTACGCCGCCAATGATAAGCCCAAGTACTACTTGCCAAGAATTGACTCCTTCAAAAATCAAGAACGTTACACCACTTGAAAAAGATACGGCAAACTCGGCTGCATTGACCGACCCAATGGTATAGCGAGGGTCACGGCCACGACCTAAAAGCGATGAGGTAACAATAGGCCCCCAACCACCGCCACCAACGGCATCCATAAAGCCACCGAATACAGCTAATACGCCAAGGCGTTTGGTACGTTTCTTCTCAACTTTTCTCTGCAATCCTTTACGGATAATAACGACACCCAAAATAATCATGTAGGCTGAAATATAAGGCTTGATGATGTCGCCATTAATCCAATCTGACAACAAGTAAGCCCCTGTAATAGAGCCAAGTACACCTGGTATTAATAAGTTTTTGAAAAGCTTTTTGTTGATATTCTTGAATTTGAAATGCGAAATAGCAGATGCACCTGTCGTAAACATTTCGGCAACGTGTACACTTGTACTACTCACGGCAGGAGGTACACCCAAACTGAGCAGAAAAGAAGTAGAAGTAGCACCGTAGGCCATTCCTAATGTTCCATCTACTAATTGTGCCCCAAGCCCTACCAAAATATAGAATCCTAACTCGCTTGAAAAACCACTTTTGATAGCCTCTAAGGAAATATTCATTTTTCCATTCAGATACAAGGCAATCAAACAGCCCGTAAGCAATACAATAGGAAGTGCATACCACAACCACTTCTCAGAGGATGCCTTTTCGCTTACGCTAATCGTTTTTTGTTCTGTTTCTAATACTTGCACTTTAGTAAGATTTTAATTAGATTTTTTTGAATGACGGCACAAAGATATAATACCAATAATATATATCCTATATAATTGGTAGATTTTATTGAAAAAAATCTCTACTGATTATATAGACCTTATAATATAGGTAAAAAATAAGAGTGGAAACAAAGCTTCCACCCTTACAAAAACTATATTGATTAAATAGACTACTATTCCTTCCAATATGTTTCCAACTTCATCCTTATGAAATTCTTTTTGTTAGAGATGGGTTAGCCATGCAGCACTTTGAATGAATACTTTTCCCAACCAACAGCAAAACGTCCAAGTGTTTTCTTTTCCTAGCAAAACCACCGCAAGACCAATATAGGTGACACCTACGATGAGCCACATTAAGACGGTTTCGAGCGCTATTTCGCTGCGTTGAGTGATGATAATTTCGCTTTTGAGCACTTGAACGTTTTCCATAAGATTTGCTTGTTAAAAGTTGATTGGTTTTGAGCCAAGAAACATACACTTGATAGCAAGGTATCTGTTTTGTATATATAAATACCTGATTTTTAGAGCTTACAAATAAATTTACCTAAACCTGAATGCCATACAACAAACGTAAATACTGATGATGAAATGTTTTGAAAAACAAACTAATGATACCAATAAAACTTGCCAACACAATACTCGATGCGAGGGTTGGCATGAGTAAGATTAGTAGGCAAAGACGGGCATATTCGAGGTAAAAAATCCATCGTTTTTGCTCTAATAATGCACCGCAATTGATGAGAGTAATTAAAATAATACAGGATAAAATGGCTTGGGTTGTCCAAGCTATATGAGCTTGGTAATAAATAAAACCAAATAATCCTACAAGGGTGAGTACAAGTTGTACACTTACATAAGTCCTAAATCTACCCGAAGCAACCGTTTCTTTTTTGCGAACTAAAAACTTCTCTTCGAGCATTGCCCGAATGGCTGGGTCGATTTTTTCAGGCTTTCCAAATAAGATTTTTATCTTTTCTTTCCACGAATCGGCTTGGCGACAAGCGTACCAAAGCTCTAACATAAAATGAAAGTGTTGCCAAAGAAAACTATAACTTTTCAAAGGTTTGGTTAAGCCATAAATGGGTTCTTCTACCTCTTCGGCGAATGTGCCAAATATCTTATCCCAAATAATAAACATATCGCTGTAGTTTTTATCTAGGTATTGTTCGTTACAGGCATGATGCACCCTGTGGTGCGATGGCGTAACCAAAATGTATTCTAAAAAGCCCAATTTGCCAATGGTACGTGTATGGGTAAAAAACGGATAAATGCCATGAATCAACAACACAACCGTAATCATGTCGGCGGAGAACCCGATAACAGGAAGCACCGACCAAAAGAAAGTACGAGCAATGGCTTGAAAAATAGTGATGCGTGCCGATACCGTAAAATTAAACTCTTCGCTTTGATGATGCACAATATGGACACTCCAAAGTACATTTACTTCATGTCCCAAACGATGGTACCAATACCAAAGCAAATCGGTCAACAAAAACAACGCCACCCACGATAAAAGACTTGACTGAATCGTGAACAAGCCTAGATGCTTTTGTAAATAATCATAAAAAAAGTAAAATAATCCTACCGTAAAGCAATCTATGAGGCGTTCGGCGATGCCTACGTTCAAATTGGCTATGGTATCTTTAAAGTTATAGAGTTTACGACCTTGTTTACGTGCGATGAGCCATTCTGCAAGCATCAAAACAATAAACAACGGAATTGCATAAGCTAATAATTGCGTGTGCATAAGTAGTCTGGTATTTATAGTTGATTGATTATTTGAAAATCCTAAGACTCAAAACATTGGGTAGTTCCGGCAGGGAACGCCCCCAATGCCGAGTACAATTCTCCAAAAACAATCTCAATGAATATGAATAAATGCCTAATAGCTACGACTGCCTGTTGGGCTCATGCTTTATCTTTTTAAAGCAAAATCGTAACACGACATGGCTAATTCAGTTATTTAATCAATGGTATAAATAGGCTTAGTTGTCAACACTATTGTCGCTCGCTTAGGCTGCCTGTTCCTTCACGATATATACAGGAATGTTGCGACTTGCCCCAAAAACAGAAGCAAGCATTTCGGTGGCTTTCAAAGGCTTGTCGAAATGATAATCGATGCTAGTATAAACCACTTTTTCGTTTGGTGCAATCACATACGTTGCTGGCAAGTTTACATCTTCTGAAATGCCGCTTACATATTCCCAAATGGGATAAGCCGAATTGTACAAACCCAAGTGTGTGGCTAATTTATTTTTGGGGTCGGCCAAGAGCGTAAATGGTAAATCAAAGTAATGAGCCATATCGCTTACTTCTGCTTGCGATGCTTGTACAACCACCAATAAATTGCCTCCCAAGGCTACAATTTCTGAAAAAGAAGCTTTGAGCTTATACAAATGCTGTAGCCCGTATTCTTGCCAACCACCCGATAAAAAACTTATCACTAAGGGTTTTCTTTTCATCAGTGTACGCAACGAAACTGCTGCTTGGTTGGTATCAATATTTACCAGTTGTGTTGTATCAAAAGTAAGGTTGGGGAATTTATTTCCTACCGTAATTGTATTTTTCAACTGATGTTGATTATTGTATGTTTTTATTGGAAAAATCACATCCCAGTTTAATGTTGTTACCATCGGCGTAAATAGTAAAGGTTAATGTTGCGTCAAGCGTGGAGTCGAACCACGGTAAAAAGCTTTTCGAGCCTTTGCCTCGCCACTCAGCCACTTGACTAAGCTCGTATGCGCTATTTATTCGACTGCGTTGTTTTGATGTTTCAAAATTAATACATTTAAACTAATTAATCTATAGACTTTATAGATTTTTAAGTAAAAAATACATAAAAGAATAAAATAATACACAAATATGTTTTTTATTTATATAAAAGAAGATTATTTATTTTTGAGATTTATAGTTATTGACAAATGCTTCTATTTCTTTAAAGGAAAGAAAGGTTTCAAATGTTTCATCAAAAAAATGATGAATAATCGTTTTGTTGGGTAAAATCAAAAAACTAGCAGGAAAAGGAATATTATGATAAATACCCGACACGTATTCTTGCAAAGGAAAATCATGCTGAAATACGCCAAATTTACTGGCTATTTTGTTTTGAGGGTCGGCGGCTATGTTGAGGGTAAGTTTGTATCTTTCATAAATTTCCTGTAATTGATTTACCTCTACGTTGGTAACAACAAGGTTTTCAACTTGTATTTCTTCTAGTTTTTTCTGTAATTTCTGTAGCAACGAAAGTTGAATATCGGCATATTCATGCCATTGTGGTGAATAGAAAGACAAGAGCAGTGGTCGTTTGCGACATAGTTGAGAAAGGCTCATATCGTGGTGTTGCACCCGAATCAGGTGCTCTTGCCATATTCCAGCAGTATAGGCTATTGTAAATTCGGGGGCGATACTGCCAGCTTTCAAAGCTTTTTCCTTGAAGCTATGGAAAGGCTGATTGGAAGCTTTGATGAAGTTGAATGAACCAAACATAAGTACTAAAGTAAAAGGTTAATATTTTTTAGGATGCAAATTATAAACTATTTAATTTATAGACAAAGTATATTTTAAAAACCTCGGAAAGAATTTATTCCGAGGTTTAGGGTAAAAGAGAGAATTTAAGAAAATCGCCTAATCAATTTTTGTGATTTTTATATCGGTAAAATGGGCTAGAGTACTGATGTCGAGCCACAAGCCGATGCTTCCCCGAAGGTCTTTGCCTTGTTTTAAATCGTTGACCAACAGCGTTGGATGACTTGCACCGTTGACATACAATTTGGCTGTTTGGTCTTGTACTTCGATACGGATGTGCGTCCATTCGTCTATTTGCAAGTCGGTATAGGCTTCGTATTTTTCTGGAAATTCTTTTCTAAGCTTTTGCCAAGGAAAGCCCGGATACGAAACATACTGGGTAGCGTGGTTGCGACGTACTTGGTCGTTGGCTCTTCCGTTGGTGGGTCTAATGTAAAAAATTTCGTAGCGAGAAGTATCTTCTGCTACTCGAAAAGCAAGTCCCACAAAGCCTCTTGCTCCTTCTACGGCATTTTTATTGAGGCTACCCGCCACCTGTAATTCAATAACACCGTTGTGAAAATCAGTGTTATTGAGCCGTGCAAAAGTATATTTTTGGTTGCTGTCGGTAGCCTTGTGCTGTTCGAGTACAAACGATTCCTTGCCTTTGTAAACCTCTTTTTTAATCTCTACCCCATAAGGCGTAAAGCGATTGACTTCCAAGGGAATTTGTTGAGCAAAAGCTTTTGGAGCAATGCCTAACAGGATAAATAAGACTGTTTTTTTACTGAAAAAATTCATGTAATGTCGATTTAATACTTTTGCAATTCTGGTGAGAAAATAGGAGAATGGTTGAAAACCCATTCCATTACCCATTCACAATTACTTTCTTTATCGGTGGTTTTTTCCAGTTGCCAGTTTTGAGGTATTCGTCGCTTGCCCAGTAAATTCTTACAGATAAATTAAATGCTTCTTTGGGGGCAGGAAGCCAGTTGTGTTCTTTGTCTTTGCTTGGGGCTTCGTGCTGAATGTAAATATCTAATGAACCATCGGCATTGTATTGGAGGTTGCTTCTATCGCCAATGGCGTAGCGACGAATGGCATTTTCTGCCAAATAGCCAGCTTTATCGTACAAGGTAATCGACCAAAAGGCTCGTGCAGGCGGTGTTTTATGCGGCTCGAAATGAATGACATACTTGTTGTCTCCGTGCAATGCTTGCCCTTGTTCGTCTTGTTGATAGCCTAAATAAACGGCATCTTCTGGCCCTAAAGCACCCAAACCGAAATAGGCAACGGCGGCTCTTTTCTGGTATTTTGTACCATAATGCCCAATCGTAACGTCTGGTTTACGGTCGTTGTCGTTGGTAAGAATCGTCCTTGCTTTGTCTAAGGCTGCGATGATTTCGGTAGGTAGCTTTTGTAAAGCGGTTTGCGTAGCTGTATCGAAGGCACTCAAACTGAATTTTTCGCCTGCTTTGATACCAATGTTGGCAAATTTCTCTAAAGCTGCTTTATCAGCTTCAAAAGCAGGATTTTTTACTAAAAGCTCATTCAAATACGTAAAATATTCCTCAATGCTTAATTTTTTGAGGGCTTCTACTACGTTTCTTTTCGTTTTTAAAACTTGTGCTGCTTCCGTCACTTCAACCGAGTAGCTTATAGAAACAGCAGTGGACGCAACAGGTTCTTTTTTCCCTAACTGACTCAGAGGTGTCAATTTCAAACCGTCTTGCAGTTTGCTTACAAAGTTTTTGCCATCTTCGGGGCTATTCACTTGGATACGTCCGATAATCCAAACCAAGTCGGTTGGGGCTTTTACTTCTTCAATGCCTTTGGGTAATTTTCCTTGCCATTTTGGCCCCGTAATTACGTAGCGTTGGGCTTTTGTACCCGTGGTTCTTTTGCCGAAAGAAGCAAAAATGTTTGTCCAAGCATCTTCCAAAGGAAAAACAGCGTAGCGGTCTTGGGTATCTGGAATATCCAAAACGATAGGTTCTGCTCCTAAATCCAAGAATGCCGATGAGTAAAAAGTATCGTTATTTGGACGAACCACCGCCTTGAATGTATGGTCTGGAAAAGCCTTGCTATGGTTGAATTGGTTGGATGTTCTTGTTCCGAACGTACCTACAAGTCGGGTTAAATCGGTAAGAACCAAGGGCAAACCAAAAATATAAGCCTCTTTTGCTGTGGCAATTACCGAATCGTCGTTGCTGTGCAAACCTTGGGCTTTCAATAAAGAAACCGCCGAAAGGACAAGAGAGCTGGAGATGAATGTTCTTCTATTGATGGCTAAATTCATATCTTTATACTTGTTTCTTGATTAAAAGGCAATTCCCGAAGAATGCCTTTTAATCAATACTTGTTTACAAAACTTTATTTATTCGTTGTTGTGTTGCTGGGTTGAGCCTGTGTATTATTCAAAAGGCGAGCTTTAAAAGCTCTCTGAATCACAAATTCGGCATCTATTAATGGGTAAATGTGGTATTTGTCGGCTTCTGCATCGTATAAAGCTTTTAACTCTTTGAGTTTTTCAGGGTATTTGTTGGCAAGGTTTACACGCTCGTTGAAGTCTTCGTTCAAATTATACAATTCCCATGTTTCGTTGGCAGGGTCATTGGCGATTTTCTTAACAGGTTCGCCTTCGTAGCCTATAATTTCCAACAAATTGGGGTGATGTGCCGCACTTGCTTTCCAACCATCTTTGTAAATCGCTCTGTTGCCCAAAATAGTGTAATATTGCTGGGTATGCTGTGAAGGGGCATTTTTGTTGGCTACGGCATACACAAGACTATTGCCTTGTAATGGGTTTTGTTTCACGCCACGTACTGTTTCTAATTCTTTTACGCCAATCAATTCTAAAACCGAAGGGAATAAATCAATCAAGTGTGTGTATTGTCCTCTGATGCCCGTTTGCTCTTTTGTCAATTTCGGATAACTAAAAATCAAAGGATTGTGTGTACCACCCTCGGCATTGGCATCTTGTTTCCAAAATTTAAAGGGCGTATTGGCCGCCTGAGCCCAACCAAGTGGATAATTGGCTTCGCTTGAAACGTCTTTTGTGCCAATTTTGTCGATTTGAGCAAGCAGCGTTTGCTTGTACTCTTCACGCTTTACTCGTGCTACGCCTAAACCAGCCCGATTGATAACGCCGTATTCGCTGCCTTCTTTACTGGCACCGTTGTCGCCGATGATAACAAAAATAGCGGTGTTGTCGTATTGTCCAGTTTTTTTCAAATGTTGAATCAATCGACCTATTTCAAAATCGGTGTATTCCAAAAAGCCAGCATATACTTCAAAGAAGCGAGCATACAACTTTCTCTCATCGGCTGGTAAATCTTTCCAAGCCTTAATCAATTCGTTGCGTTCTGGCAACTGTGCATCGGCAGGTACAACACCCAATTTTTTCTGATTGGCTAATACTTTTTCACGATACACGTCCCAACCTTCGTCAAATTTGCCTCTGTACTTATCGCTCCATTCTTTATCTACTTGGTGAGGTGCGTGTGTAGCACCGGGGGCAAAATATAAAAAGAAAGGTTTTTCTGGGGCAATGCTTTTATGTTTGGTTAAATAACTGATAGCCTTGTCTGTGATGAGTTTATTGAGGTGGCTACCATCGGGCTTCACATGGGCATTATCTTCTACTAAATCGGGTTTGTATTGGTCGGTTGCTCCACCCAAGAAGCCAAAATTATGGTCAAAGCCTTTGCCCGAAGGCCATCTATCAAAAGGTCCAAGGTCGGTTATTTCTTCATCAGGAGTCAAATGCCATTTACCCAACTGATAAGTACTGTAACCATATTCTCGTAAAGTTTCGGCGATAGTTCCATTTTCGGGCTGAATAAAACCGTGATACCCTGGATATTCTGCTCTGGCATAAGTATGCGGAAATAAACCCATGCCTGCGGTATGTTGGTTTCTGCCTGTCAACAAAGCCGTGCGTGTAGGCGAGCAAATGCCCGTTGTGTGGAAATTGGTGTATCGCAAACCTTTGTTTGCCAATGAATCCAAATTAGGCGTGTGAATCAGCCCTCCGAACGCACTTGCAGCCCCAAAGCCGACATCATCCAATAAAATCCAAACAATGTTAGGAGCATCTTTGGGGGCTTTTTTTAGGTAATTGATGTTTTGCAATGGTGCATTTTTCCACGCAGGGTCAATTTTATTCTGTGCTAAAGTGCCTGTTGTTACACCCAAAGCCAAGGATAATACCGTGAGCTTTTTAAGCGAGGTTGTTCTACTTTTCATAATGGTTGTCGTTTTGATAAATCTTTATAAATCAACTTGATACACTTGTTTTCCAAACGTAAATTCATAATTCATTAAACTGGGCCATAAAGGTTTTTTCAGTCCTTTTTCCCAATTTTCTAAGGCAATAGACAATTCCTTAACTTTGGCTGGATTTTGTGCGGCTACATCTCTGTTTTCGGCTTTGTCTTGTTGAAGGTTGTAAAGCCAGAATTGTTGATTTTTACCGCTAATCACCAATTTCCAATCGCCTTTTCTGATAGCTTTGGCATCGCCCGAACGCCAAAACAAACTGGCGTGTGCTTCTTCATTTTTGTTTACTTTATTGACTAAATCAACGCCATCGTAAGTACGGTCGGTGGGTAGTTTTGCACCGATAGCCGAAGCAATCGTGGTAAAGATGTCTAAGGTACTAATGGGTTGATTGTAAATGGTATGAGCTTTAATTTTGCCTTTCCAACGCAAGGCAAAAGGCACATTGATACCGCCTTCAAAATGAGAAAACTTTCCGCCTTTGAGCGGTGCGTTGGTTGTGGCGTGTGTGTAAGTAGCACCGCCATTGTCGCTGGCAAAAACGATAAGGGTATTTTCTTCCAAACCTTCGTCTTTTACTTTTTTCAAAATCTGAGCAATGGCATCGTCTAAAGCCGAAATCATGGCATAATACACCCTTTTGTTTTCGTCTTTTATGTGGGCAAAACGGTCGTAATATTTTTTACGAACCTGAAAAGGCGTATGTGGTGCATTGAAAGGCACATACAAAAGGAAAGGCCTCTTTTTGTTTTTATCAATGAAAGCAGTAGCTTCTTCAGCAAATTTTTCTGTTAAAAATGCTTTTTCATCAATAATTGTCGTATCTCTGCGGATTCTACCCGTGCCAACTCGACCATTGCCCCAAATCATTTTATCGGTAAAATCGCTGTGGTGATGGTTGATAATATCGGGATTATCTTCATGGGCAAAAAGCGAAAATGCTTGATAAAAACCATAGTGATAGTCGAAACCACGCTCTAAAGGCGTAAAGCCCTTGGTATGTCCCAAATGCCATTTACCAATAATACCCGTGGCATAACCTTGTTTTTTGGCTAAATCGGCAAACGTAATTTCAGATTGTGGCAAACCTTGCGAAGCAATCGACTTGGCACTTGGATAGTTAATTTTGGGATTTGGATGCCAGTCGTTGGTATTCATAAAATATTTTACCGCCAAGTATTCCAAGGTATTTTTAGGGTAACGGTCGCCCGGTTGTAGTTCATGCCCAAAACGCTGTTGGTATCTGCCCGTGAGCAAACCTGCCCGAGAAGGCGAGCAAATCGGAGCAGACACATAGCCATCGGTGAACGTAACGCCCGAAGCCGCCAAGGAATCAATTGTTGGGGTAGGGGCGGCCTTGCCGCCATACAAAGAAATATCGTACTTACCCAAATCATCGGCGAGTAGAATAATAACATTAGGTTTGGCGTGGTTCGTTGCCGAATCAGGTTGAGCCAAGAAATCACGTTTTCCTTTTGCCAACACTTCGTCCACTTTTACCAAGGTATCATCTGTATTAATCGGGCGAAGTAAATACACCGCCGCAAGCCCCAATACGCCCAGTACGGGCAAGCCTATTTTTACGATTTTCTTCTTGAAAAATGCCATTGTACAGTAAGTATATCGTTTTTATAGTGTAATTATTTATGAAATGGTTGTCTGCTATATCTGCAAAGTGATAGTTCTACTTTGAAAGATATTCAATCACGATTTTATCAAATTTCCCATTGTACCTGAAAGGCGTTTCGTAACGATTTGACACAGGGCTGTTTAAATCTGCTCCAACGTCAACGCCATCTTTATAAAAGGCTATGTACTTGGCTTCTGAGTAGTAAATAGGTCTTTTAGCTACCAGTTGTCCGTTGATATACAATTCGGCATTGCCCGATTCAGGGTCAATGTTTTGGGCTACTAAGCTTTTAGCATCAGCAGGTGGTTGGTAGTTGAACTGATACGACAGTTGTACTTTTCCCGTAGGCAATGCCTTGTCTGCTTCTAAATGACGAATGATTGTTCCTGTATTGTTGGCAGCTTGAAATTTACCATCTTTGATAAATAAACTTAGTCCTTCAAAAATACCTCCTGTTGAAAAAAGTACACCTTCTTGTCCTTTCACATAATCTACTTCCGTAGAGATTTTAAAAGAAGTTTGAATGAATTGTGGCCCACTAAAATTGAGTATTTGGTCGATTCCTTGATACAACACAATTTTATCAGCATTGCCAAAAATAGTACGCTTGCGTTCGCCACTTGGCGTATTGTCTTGCAAAGGATACACATTATACTTGTAGGCTTCTTGGTCGAACAAATCTTGTAGCTCTTTTAGTTTTTCAGGATATTTTTTTGCTAAATCTATGCGTTCGTTGAAGTCTTCGTTTTGGTTATACAATTCCCAAACGTCCTTGCTAAAATCCGTACCGGGTTCATGATAAACGGCTGCTTTCCAACCATCTTTATAAATCGAACGTTTCCCTTTGATTTCGTTGTGTTGAATGGTATGCGTAGTTTTGGCTTGGGCATTTTCAAATGAATAAACCAGACTTTTACCTTCAAATGGCTTTTGTACTACTCCATTGATGGTTTGTGAAAACTCTCCTTTGATTAACTCCAAGGTTGTAGGAGCGATGTCGTTTACATAGCTGTATTGGTTGCGGATGCCTCCTTTTTCTTTGATGCCTTTTGGATAAAAAATAATCAGGGGGTTGTGCGTTCCACCTTCCGAATTGCCATCTACTTTCCACTGGCGGAAAGGCGTGTTGGTTGCTTGTGTCCAGCCATAAGGAGCATCTTGGAAAGCGTGTTCTGTGCCTAATTTCTCGATATTTTTGATGGCTTCTTCAATCTGTTTTTTGTTTTCAAGACTGCTGATATAGCCATTAATCGTGCCGTGTTTGGTACTTGGACTTGAACCATTGTCACCAATAATTGCCACAATTAAGGTATTATCCAACTGTCCGATTTCTTTCAAATAATTCACCACTCTACCCAATTCATAATCGGCGTGCGTTAGGAATCCTGCATAGATTTCCATGTAGCGAGCATACAGTTTTTTCTCGCCTTCCGAAAGGCTTTCCCATGCTGGTACTTTGGCATCACGAGCGGGCAAAACAGCATTGGCAGGCACTACGCCCAATTTCTTTTGACGAGCCAATACTTCTTCTCTGTACCAGTCCCAACCTTTGTCAAATTTTCCTTTGTACAAATCACTCCATTTGGCATCTACTTGGTGCGGTGCGTGAATGGCCCCTGTGGCAAAGTACAAAAAGAAGGGTTTGTCTGGAGCAAGTGACTTTTGGTTAGCGATGTACTTAATCGCTTTGTCTGCCAAAAGTGTACTCAAATGTTTCGTGTTTGGTTCAATGTCGATAACGCTATTGTCTTCGTACAAATTAGGGTGATACTGTTCGGTATGTCCTAAGTGCCAGCCGTAAAAATGTTCAAAGCCTTTTCCAGATGGCCATCGGTCAAATGGGCCAACTGCCGAAACTTCATTGATGGGCGTTAAGTGATATTTACCCACGGCGAAAGTGCTGTAATTATTGGCTTTCAAAATTTGTGCAATGGTTGCTTTATCGTCGGGCAAACGTCCGTCATAACCTGGAAATCCCGTTGCCGTTACAGGAAATAGCCCCATGTGAACCGAATGCGAATTTCTACCTGTCAGTAGTGCCGCTCTGGTTGGCGAGCAAATGCCTGTTGTATGAAAATTGGTATAACGCAAGCCGTTGTTTGCCAAACTATCTAAAGTTGGTGTGTGCATCAAACCGCCGAAAGCACTTGACGTACCAAAACCTGCGTCATCAATTAAGAAATACACAATATTGGGTGCACCTTTGGGGGCTTGTGGTTTGGCGGGCCACCATTCTTTGGAATCGGCAAGTGTTTTGCCAATTTTTCCTTGAAATACTTCTTGTGTATTTTGACCGAATGTTGCCTGTGTAAAAAATATACCAAGGGCAAAGGCAAATACTTTTGTTGTATGTACTTGTATGAATTTCATCTTTAAGATTTTATTATTCAAGGTTTTAATGTTTATTTCTTATCTAACCAATGAATCGTATTTAATAAAAAAGTCAGGTTTTGGGTGGCTTCTGGAGCATTCAAGCCAAAGGGTTGTTTGGTTTTTCCTTTCAACTGTGCTGTAAATTGTGCAGCTTCGCCAAATACGGCAACTCTTCCTTTACCAAAGGGTAAAACAGCCCCTTGCGATAAGCCTTTGGCTGGAATTTTAGGTGTTTTTGCACTAAATTTCCAAGCGGTATCAGGAAGTAAGACAATGTATTTTTCGTCAAAAGTCAGTAAGGATTTTGCTTTCGCTGGAATCTTGAACGCTTGTCCTGTAAAAGTGACCACTTGCTCGATGTTATTGGTAATGGAATGTACTTTCAACGTACCTGCTTTTTTGGTAAAAGTATCCAATTCCTTCTTTTTGTTGGGGTCTTTGCCCGTAGTGGTATCTGTGGCAAAGCCATTATAAAAAGTAAAACCAAAAGCTTTTCCCAATTCGCCCGCAGCCCCAGGAAAGGGCTGATGGTCGGCAATGAGTAAAAGAGAACCACCATTTTCAACCCATTTTTTTACGGCTTGAATTTCTTTTTTGGTAAAAGCAGAAGGATTGGGCAAAATCCATTCGGTTGTATCGCTGGCGTGTACAGCATTGGCTATAACCAAAATGTTTGTTTTTTTGAGCGATTCTTCCGAAAAGGCTTCTTTATTTGCCGCTACTTCATAGCCATCTTTGCGTAATACCTTGGCAAAAGCAAGGTAGCGGTTACTGAGGGTATGAAAATTATGATGAGCTTCGTCTATTTTTACCAATGAACCTTTTCCGAGTGGATAGGCTGGTTTTGTAATAGTTGGCTCATAATGAGTATCTTGTACCTGTTGGGCAAAACCCAAAGAAGGCGACAGTAATATTGATAAGGCTATGTATAATTGCTTCTGCATAAGATGGATTCTATATCTTTTTTTTCTTAAACTGGCTAAAAAGATTATCAAAGGTCAATACGCCCCAAATGATGTTTGAATAGTCGATTTCTGTTCCAGAAGGTCGCTCTTGGATTCCCCAGATATAGCCAAGACTGGTTTTGATATTTTTGGTTATGGGGTAATTGAAGCCTACATAAACCCTGTTTTGGTCGAAAATATTCGGATTCCCACGCACGGCTTTCCCGAATTGGATAAATATTTCATCGTTGGCAACCAAAGTAATAGGTTTGGGAAGCCAAGATGGTTTGAGTGTTTTTTCAAAGCGTAACATATAGCGAACCCTCCAATTGGGCTGAAAATCGCCATTATTAAGTAAATCTCTGTTGCGGTACTCTAAGCCATAACGGTTGATTAATGTAAAATACCTTCCTTTATGTTCTTGGTCTATGCGTGCTGAAAAACGCCATTCCGAAACTTCTGGCTTGTCGATGTCTTTAGGGTCATTGACCAAAATCCAACTTTTAAAGTAGCCCAAAGGCGATACAGACAGTTTGGTATTTGGGGCAATATTGTAGTGAAACCAAAGCCAATAACTGGTAAATTGGTCGGCATCAAATACATCGAGACTGCCTTTTTCTACGTTTTGTCGGCGATGTTGGAGGTACAATTCCCATCTCAATTTTTTATTAATGGTATCGGTTAATACTAATCTTCCCCAAGAAAGATTATGATAATAGTTCTTTTGGGCTTGTGTTTTGGTTGAAAAAACAAGTAAAAAAAGGATGAATAAGCAGTATGTTTTGTAAAGTTGTTTCATTCGTTTTTAGCTAAAAAACTCTTCTTGAGATTACTCGGTATTAATGCTGAATTGTTAGTTGTGAATTAGTGCTTTGATTTTCAATAGCTTATTGTTTTAATCAAAAATACTCACGAGCATTGTTTTGCTTCATGCGAGTCTTCAAATGATACTCATGAGCATTGATTTGATTCATGCGAGTCTTCAAATGATGCTCATGAGCATTGTTTTACTTCATGCGAGTCTTCAAATGATGCTCAAAAGCATTGTTTTGATTCATGCGAGTCTTTAAACGATACTCATGAGTATTGATTTGATTCATGCGAGTCTTCAAATGATGCTTCGGAGTATTCTTTTCATTCATGCGAGCATTAAAAAGATACTCCGAAGCATATTTTGATTCAATTGCCTAAAATCGTAAACTCAAGTATTTGTACAAATTTAATTTGTGATTAAAAATCATAAGTTTCTGAAAATCAAATCACTAATTCACAATTCACAACTTTCCATTGTTGCTTACTTCAAATCAACAGTTACATGATTGAGTTTTCCTGCGTAAGTAAAAGGTACGCTGTACTTTTCGGTTACGGCAGTTACTTGGTCTTTCCCGACTTCGATGCTTTCATAAAAACCTACAGTTGGTAAAGTCCTGCTTACTTTTACTTCCCCTACTTTTTTATCGTTGATATAAATGATGGCTGTAGCTGGGCCATTTTGTGCGTTGTCTTTTCCTTCGTAGTTGAAATCAACTTTCAAAAGGTTCTTTCCTGCTTTGATTGGCTCGCTTGAAGTAGCATATACTTTTTCTTCGCCATTGTTGTAAGTAAACCACAATTGGTTTTTCTGTACATACAAACTCAAGCCACCTGCTCTTCCGCCCACGGCAAGCAATACGCCATCCGCACCTTTGTCGGGTGTAACTACATCGGCGGTAATGCTCAGAGAACGACCGCCCAATTTCGGAGCAGTTCCTTCAAAAATCTGTGAGGTTTGCGGATACAAAACCAATTGTTTGCGGTTATCGAAAATCGTTGGCGAGGGTGCTGGTACAGTACCAGTGCCATCTTTTAATGGATAAACATTGTATTTCCAAGCCTGTGCATCAAACAATTCTTTGAGTTCCTGTAATTTTTCTGGATGCTTTTCTGCCAAATTATTTCGCTCGTTAAAGTCTTCGTTGAGGTTGTACAATTCCCAAACGTCTTTGTCGAAAGGCTGTTTTTTCACGTGTAAAGTACCTGCTTTCCAACCGTCTTTGTAAATAGAGCGTGAACCCATGATTTCGTAGTGTTGCACGGTATGGCGAGAAGGAAGTGTCGGATTATCAATGCTGTATGCCAAACTTGTGCCTTCGATGGGTTCTTGCGGATAACCGTTAATTACCGTTGGCACTTTTACGCCCGTCAGTTCAACGGTTGTCGGTAAAATATCAATCAAGTGCGTGTATTGGTTACGAATACCGCCTTTGTCTTTGATGCCTTTTGGCCAGAAAATAATCAAAGGGTTGTGTGTACCGCCCTCAGAGTTGGCATCTTGTTTCCAATGTTTGAAAGGCGTATTGGTTGCCTGAGCCCAACCCAAAGGATAATTTGGACTTGAGTTTTCTGTTCCGATTTGGTCAATCAATGCCAAGTTTTTCTTCAAACGTTGTTCTGGTGTTAAATCTGGGTCGAAATTACGATGAGCTCTTCCTTCAAATGTGCCTTCTTTGCTTGCTCCATTGTCGCCAACCGAAACAATCACAAGCGTATTTTCTAACTGACCACTTTCTTTCAAGAAATTGATAACTCTACCAATTTCAAAGTCGATGTGTGTTAAGAAACCCGCATATACTTCAAAAAATTTAGCGTATAATTTCTTTTCATCAGGCGATAAAGCCTCCCAAGCTTTCAGCCCCGGCCCACGTTCGGGCAACATAGCGTCTTTAGGAATTACGCCCAAACGCTTTTGGTTTTCGATAACGACTTCACGGTATTTGTCCCAACCAAAATCGAATTTGCCTTTGTATTGGTCGCTCCAATATTTATCCACTTGGTGCGGTTCGTGACCAGCACCGGGCGTAAAGTATAAGAAAAAGGGTTTTTCGGGAGCAAGTGATTTTTGTTCGGCAATTAGATTGATGGCTTTATCGGCGATTTGCGTACTAAAGAGTTTACCTTTTTCTGGAATAATCTTTTTGGTATCTTCCCAAACCACAGGATAATATTGGTCGGTAGAGCCACTCAAGAATCCATAGAAATGGTCGAAACCTCTACCCGTTGGCCAGCGATTAAACGGCCCAATGGGCGTAGCATCTTTGGCAGGAGTCAAATGCCATTTACCAACGGCATAGGTATTATAACCATTTTCACGTAAAATTTCGGCAATGGTTGCTTTTTCAAAAGGCATATAGCCGTCATAACCCGGTGTGCCACCGCCCGTTTGTGGGAAAAGCCCCATGTGAACCGAATGCGAATTGCGACCCGTCAACAAAGCTGCACGAGTAGGCGAACAAATAGCCGTGGTGTGAAAATTGGTATAACGTAAGCCATTGGCGGCCAAGCTATCTAAGGTTGGCGTTTTGATTAAACCGCCATAAGTACTTACCGCCCCGAAGCCCACATCATCAAGCAAAATCCAGACAACATTTGGAGCGTTTTTGGGTGCTTGCGGTGCGTGTTCTGTCCAAACTTCTTTGGTTTCTTGGAAGGTTTTGCCCAATTTTCCTTGAAAAGGAAGCGTTGGGTCGTGTTGAGCATAAGCCGACCAGCCAACACTTGTACCAAGTGCCGTAGCGAAGGCTATTTTTTTGAAGGTTAACAGTTTTGAGTTGTTCATTGTTTGGGTTTAAGTATTTAGTATATAGATTATATAGTTTAAAAAAATATTATAATGTCATAACTTATTTTTGATTACTCAACACTCCTCATTCACCATTCCACACTTTATAAATATCCTTCCCAAAATGGGCTAAAGGTATCATTGAATTGCAACCTTAATTGTAGGAGTAATTTTTTGAGGGCTAATTTTTGCGACAAATACTTGGGGTTATCAGCCAAATTATTGGTTTCCCAAGGGTCTTTATTGAGGTCGAACAATTGTGTATGTCGCTGTCCAGCCACATGGTATTCTATGAGTTTCCAACCGTCTTTTTTCACAGCTCTTTGGTAATGTTTAAAGGCAAAATACAAGGCTGGTCGCAGGGGGCTCTTAGGATTTTGTAGTGCCTTATCCAAACTTATACCTTGAACTGTAGGAGGGACAGGAAACCCTACATAATTGACAAGCGTACTGTAAATATCTGATAGATAGCAGTATCCTTTCACTTCTTTATTGGCAGGAACACCTGCCCCTGCAAAAATTAACGGAACTCGGTTGCTATGTTCATACACGCTTTGTTTACCAAATAAGCCATGTTGCCCCAGTGCCAAGCCATTGTCACCAGCAAATACAATCAGGGTGTTTTCCCATAAACCTTGGTCTTTTACGGCTTGTATGATACGACCAATTTGTGCATCCAAATGTGAAATAGTGGCATAGTACGCTTTAATCTGGCGAATGGCATCGTCTGCTGTTCTCGGAAAAGGAGCTAACTGTTCGTCACGCACGTTGAGTTCGCCGTTATCGAAGGGATGTTTTGGTAAAAAGTTGGGAGGTAAGCTAATATTTTTATCGGCATAAAGGTCATGAAACGCTTGTGGTGCTAACCGTGGGTCGTGCGGAGTTGTAAAAGCCGTGTAAATCAAAAATGGCTCTGCTTTATATTTTGCAATAAATTTGATTGTTTCATCTGCAAAAAGTTCCGACGAATGTTGACCAGTACTTGCTGGTTTATTAGGGTTATAATTGTTGTCTTTGGGTGGCCCGTAGCTGTTGTCGGGTTTATAGTCTTGTACAGGAATATTGTATTGGTCGCCCATGCCGCCAAAGAATACTTTCCCTCCATCCGAAAAAGCTCGGTTATAAATTGTTGTACCGTTGTGTTGCTTGCCAATGCCAACGGTTTGGTAGCCATTTTTGCGTAAATATTCTGGAAAAGTGGGATAGTTATTATAAATATCAAAGCTAAACTCGTAGTTATCACGTGCTTGGCGGTCGATGTTAAAAAGCGTTCTGCCTGTCAAAAGCATGGCTCTACTGGGCTGGCAAATAGCCCCCGACAACCCTCCAAAAACGTGTGCCTGCGTGAAACTTGTCCCATTTTTTGCCAAAAAATCTAAATTAGGCGTAATGATGTCTTTGTTACCCCATGCGGCAATGGTATCGTATCGCTGGTCGTCGGAAAGCAAAACGATGATATTTTTTTTCTGGGTAGTGTTCCATTGCAGTAGCGATGCCAACGGAATAGAGGCAGAAAAAAAGGCTGTATTTTTAAGAAATTGTCTTCTTTGCATAAAATTATCATTTAGAAGTAAGTAGGTTCTAGGTTGCTGAGTTAGTCATTCACTACCAACTTCAAAAGGCTTGGTTGATGGCCAATTCTATGGGTATTTATCAGTAAAGAATCCCCTTTTTGCACAGCAATGGGTTGGTTATATGGTTGCCAAGCCCTTTCTTGGCTATGCTTTTTAAAGCCAATTGAAGCTCCGAGCGTTGTGCTTTTGATGCTTGCTTTTCCTTGCTTTATTTCTACAATGGCTGGGGCTGTTTGGGGAGCTTGGGCTTTTCCTTGCCACCATTGGGCCACCAAATCTTTTTCAGGTATTGCTCCTAAATCACCTACTTGCTTTTTCCAAAGCTCATATCTATTGCGAAGTTCTTGTAGCTTCTGTTGAAATTTGGGGTTTTCGGCTAAATTAACAAACTGATAAGGGTCTGTTTGGGTGTCGAAAAGTTCTTCAACTGGCTTCGTTGGTCTGAACCAATACGCTTGTGCTTGGTTGAGTTTTCCTTCTTCTTTCAAGCGGATAATCTCTTTCATTCCTTTGATATTTAGCCGATAAGCAATGTTTTGATAATAAGGTTTTTCGGGAAAATAGTTTTTGATATACTCAAAACGTCCGTCACTAATAGCTCGCACTCTGTCATACTCGGTATCCATGCGGTCTCGTGCGGCAAAGATGTATTGGCGTGGCTTCTTCGCTTGCTGGCTACCCAAAAATGCTTGCCCTTGCAAATGCTTAGGCAAAGGAATGTTCGCCAATGATAAAACCGTTGGTGCAAAATCGACAAAGCTGATGAGTTGCCTATTGACAGTTCCAGCATTTTTAGCTGCTGGAAAACGAATAATCAAAGGCACTTTTAGTCCTCTGTGGGTAATTTCTCGTTTTACAAAAGGTAGGGCATCGCCGTGGTCACTGAAAAAGAAAATAATGGTATTATCATACAAACCATCGTCTTTTAATTGTTGTAGAATTTCTCCCACTTGCTTATCCATCAATTCTACATTGCTCAAATGGCGAGCTATGTCTTTTCTAATAATGGCATTATCAGGATAATAGGGCGGTATTTCTACGCTATCTGGATTGACGAGCAACGGCTCTTTATCTCTTGAAAATATTTGCGATTCGTGGGTAATCATCAAGTTGATGACCGCAAAAAAAGGTTGGTTTTTGTTGGGTCGTCCTCGCCAGTTGGCCGTTTTGCTATTTTCATCCCAAACAGTTACGGGAGCTTCAAATTGATAGTCTTGCTTTTCGTTGTTGGTACAATAATAGCCCGCTTTTCTCAAATACTCAGGAAAGCACTTGACATACGAAGGTATCAGTGCCGAGTAAGGTGGTACAACCGTAAACTGTTGCATTTGCGGTGGTTGTAAAGTACGCATATTATGTGTGCCAATAGAAGTTTGGTACATTCCTGTAATCAAAGCCGAACGACTCGGTGCACAAACGCCTGCCGTTGAATACACTTGAGTATAACGCACGCCTTCTTTTGCCAATTGGTCGAGATTGGGGGTTTTAGCTACTTTTTCCCCATAACTGCCCAAATGTGGTGACATATCCTCGCAAGAAATCCATAAGATATTAGGATTTTTTACTTGGCAGATAGCCATGCTTGAGCTTATAGCCGAAAGAAGTAGTATGTATAAAAATCTCATAGTTATGGAATAAAAATCTACTTGATACATCAATTAAACACAGATGATTGCTTGCGGAATCAGGTGAAAATTAAAACTCTCGCTCACCAAATTCGCTGACTGGCAGTTTTGTTTTTTTCTCTGTTTTGTTAATAATGTATGAAACATTGATTAATAAAATATTTCGTTCTTGGATATAATTTGTGGTAGTATAAAAGTCTTTTCCGAATGTAGTAATGCGTTGTTGGTTTACTTGCATATTGCCCAAAGCAGCATTTTGCCATTGAAAAGTCAGGGCAAGTTTTTGGTCTAAAAATGTTTTTCTGACCGAAAAATTGGGTTGATAAAACCTTGAATCTTCTCCTTGTGCCGTATTCCGTGCCGATAAATACGATAAATTAAACTGGGCGTTCAGTGTTTTACTCAGTTGGTAATTGATATTGGAGTTGATTGTATATACCAAACCGCTGCTATTGACCGCCACCGCATTATCGAATAAACCACCTGCTATTTTCAATTGATACACATTTCCTCCGACAAAAATCTTTAACTTTTTGAAAGGCGATACAGTCAAACCCATTTCAGAACCTATTAAGCGAGCATTGCCTGCATTGGTATAAATTCGATTCAAAATGGTATCGTTATACACACTGTTTACACGATTGACAATATCGGTAATGTCTTGTGCATAAGCATTCCAGTAAAAAGCCGTTTTACCAAAATCTTTGTTTAATCCTACTTCATACACACCTATAAACTCTGGTTTGATACGAGGGTCGCCTTGTTCGAGGGTTTCGCTGTGTTCTCTTTCTGGATATGGATTTAGCTCGTTGTTGGTTGAGCGTTGTACTCGTCGGCTATAGCCCAATTTCAAATTCCATTCGTTTGGCAGATGATACAAAAGGTTGATGGATGGAAATAAGTTGTTTAATTGCAGGATGTTATTGTTTGTTTTTGCATCTATAAATTCCCTGAACGCATTTTCATAACGAAGCCCAAAGGCAAAATCAAGTTTTTTAATTGAACCAGAATATTGGCTATAAACGCCATGAATGCGATTGTTCACTTCTACTTTTGCCGAAAAAGTGGGATTTACCTGAAAAGGTTGATTATTGCCATTCTTTTCAAAGTACCAAAAAACACCCTCTTGATTTTGGGTTCTGTATTGGTAGCCAACAGCGAGTTTTCCGATACCGATGCGTTTTTCATAATCAACTTTCAAGCGTAAAGCTTTCAAAGGATTGCTTCCTGTATTGTAAGTAGCTTGCAAGGTATCTGCCCAGTTGTTGGTTTTGAGGTTTTGGTTTTGCGTGTAACCATCAATCAAAGCATCTTCATATAAACCCGATACCGTAATTTGTGAAGCGTCTTTAAATTTATGGGTATAGTCTAAATTATAGACTTTGAAAGAACCAGCTTTATAGACCAAATTAGGGTTATAATAATTTGTCGTGCTGATAAGTTGATTGTTTAGAAGATTAACCTTGCTATTGTTGTAAAAAATGTCGGCTCGTCGATATTGGTGTCTTGCTCCTATGTAAATGCCTGCCGTTAGCTCGTCGGATGGCGTAAAAGTATAGATAGCCGAGGCCCTAAAGCCGTAGTTATCTCGTTGCAAACTGCGTTCGCCAGCACTGGGAAAACGGGTAATTACTTGATTGATGATGGTATTGACATCGCCTATGCGTTGACCTGCAATATCATTTTTAAGGTAATTGAAAGCCGTAGCAATATCCCATTTTCCTTTACGATAGTTGGCAGAAATATCCGCTCCATAGCGACGAGGTTCTTTCAGGTTGTAATAACTTTCTAATCGAGGTAAGCCATACTGCCAATTGGAAGTAATAGATAGCCCTTCTGCTGTGCCTTTTTTGGTGACAACATTAAGGATACCTGCCTTGCCATCGGCATCGTATTTGGCTGATGGTGCTGTAATCAGTTCAATTTTTTCAATGGTATTGGCTGGTATTTGTGCCAATATAGTTGCGGCATCTATTTGTGTTGGTTTGCCATTGATAAGTATTAAAAAACCTTTTGCTCCTCTTAAACTAATTTCACCTTCTGCATTAATTGTGACGGAAGGAATGTTTCGGATAACATCGGTTGCTGTTCCTCCTTTGGCTATTTGAAATTGTTCACTTTTGAATACTTGCTTTTCGAGTGTACTTACTACTTGGGCTTTGGCACTGGAAACAGTGATAGATTCAAGCAACTGACTTACAGGGACTAATGAAATAGCCCCAAGGTCGAGCGATGTACTCAGTTGCCCGTAACTAACTTCAATGTATTTGGTTTTATAGCCTATGTATTCTATCTTAATGACGTACTTATCTTCTTTGATGCCCACAAATTGAAACGACCCTTTTTCGTCGGCAAGTACTCCTTTTTCTATCTTGCTTGCACTTTGAGAAGCCAGTCGAATAGTAGCATAAGCCAAAGGTTCGGTGGTGAGCGAATCTACCAATTTACCTTTGAGGATGTTATTTGATTGGGCATAGCTAATTGCCTGCAACACGGTAAGCAGTAAAGCCGTAATCACTATGCTAAGTTTCATTTTCATTAGGAAGAAAATTTATTTCCCTTTACTCAATTCTATTGTTTGCTCTATAACCAAGCGTTTTACTTTGCCTGTAAAAGGAAATGTACCTTGATAAATTTTACTTACGGGTGAGTTCAAATCAATGCTTACGCTAACGCCTTCTCCAGCAAAAGAAGAGAGATATTTGCTGCGTTTAGCGATTTTCTGGCTCGCTACTTCCTGTCCGTCAACCGATAAAATTACTTGGTCGGTTGTGGTATAAGAAATTTTTATTTGATGATTTCCAACCGTAATAGCTTTGTTATCAGTGAGAATAACACTTGTCAATCCATCTGAAAGTAAGTAATTGATTTTACCTTCTTTGATAAAAAGGCTTGTTCCACTGGTAAGTCCTCCATTGGCAAAAATTACGCCTTCGGTTTTAGTTGAAGGAATTTCTACATGAGCCGTAATATTTACATCGCCTGTCCCAATTTCAACCCTTGTTTTGAGTGTTGTACCTTCGTAGATGATATGTTTGGCTCTTATGACGGGTTCAGGTACGCCTGCTCTGTAATTGCGAAGGGGATAGACTTGGTATTTTTCGGCTTCGCTATCAAACAAAGCTTTGAGTTCGGCTAATTTGTCGGGATATTTGTTTGCGAGGTTGGTTGTTTCGTTCCAGTCTTCGTTGAGGTTATATAATTCCCATGTGTCTTCTGCAAAAGAAGGTGTCCTGAAATTGATGTCTTTGGTATCTTTTTCGCCAAAAGTATTGCGAGGATGATACACACTTGCTTTCCATCCATCTTTATAAATGGCTCGTCCGCCGTGCAGTTCATAATACTGAACCGTATGGCGAGTAGGTGCTTTTTCGTCTTTGATAGAATACGCTAAACTTGTGCCGTGGAAATCTCTTTGCGGATAACCATTGATAAGCGTAGGTGCTTCAATGCCTGTTAGTTCAATGGTTGTCGGTAAAATATCAATCACATGGGCGTATTGCGTGCGAATACCTTTCTCTTTGATAAGTTTAGGATAATACACAATCAATGGATTATGACTTCCTCCTTCCGAATTGGCATCGCTTTTCCAATATCTAAATGGCGTATTGGCCGCTTGCGACCACCCTAATGGATAATTGGGATAGCTGTTTTCAGTGCCAAGTTTATCAGAAGCACGAAGAATTGTTTGGGCATCTTCACCTTTAGCACCACTGCCAAAACCACTGGCATTACTTGCGGCTACGCCTGTTGTGCCAGCGTAACTTCCTTCTTTGCTTCCGCCATTATCGCCAATCATCACGAAAACCAAGGTATTGTCGAGTTGTTCTATTTGTTGTAAATAAGCGACAATTCTGCCAATTTCATAATCTGTATATTCCAGAAAACCTGCATAGATTTCCATAAAATGAGCATAGGCTTTCTTTTCGTCAGTCGTGAGCGAATCCCAAGCTTTCAAGCCTGCTTGTCTTGGCGGTAAAATGGTATTGGCAGGGATAATACCCAATGCTTTCTGACGATTGAAAACGGTTTCTCTGTAAACATCCCAACCTTGGTCAAATGTTCCTTTATACTTATCAATCCACGCCTGTGCTACATGGTGTGGGGCATGGGTTGCTCCAGGGGCAAAGTATAAGAAAAAGGGCTTGTCTGGTTCGGCAGATTTTTGATTGGCAATGTAGCTAATCGCTTTGTCTGCCAACAATTCGTTGAGGTGTTTGGTATTGGGTTCAATATTGATAGGGTTATTTTCTTCGATTAATTGTGGATGCCATTGGTCTGTTGCACCACCAATAAATCCATAAAAATGCTCAAAGCCTCTTCCTGTTGGCCAACGGTTGAATGGTCCAGTTGCTGTTACATCTTTGGGGTGCGAAGAGTGCCATTTGCCTAAAGCAAAGGTATTATAGCCATTTTCTTTGAAAATTTCGGCTACCGTTCCTGCTTCAAATGGTATTTCTCCGTTATAGCCCGGTGTACCAATGCCCAATTCGGCATGATGACCGAAACCAACCGAGTGGGCGTTTCTACCTGTGAGTAAAGCCGCACGAGTAGGAGAGCAAAGGGCGGTTGTGTGAAAATTGGTATAACGAAGCCCTTGATTCGCCAGTTTTTCAAAAGTAGGGGTTGTTATCAAACCTCCAAAAGCAGAACTTGCTCCAAAGCCAACATCATCTATCAAAATCCAAAGTACATTCGGGGCATCTTTTGGGGCATTCTTGCGAGGCTTCCACCACTGTTGGGTTTCTTCTATGGTTTTACCTATTTTGCCTTCAAATGCCTTCTGGGCATCGTGTTGTGCCGATGTGCTAAATAAAATACTGGCACTCAGCATTGTGCCGTAGCCTATTTTCTTCAAAAATCCGATGCGATGTATGTTTCTCTTTTTCATTTGTTCTATAAGTTTTTACCGATATTGTCCCAAGTGTTACTTGATTACGTTCCAGTCTTTTACGCCAACTTTTTTTGCCCAAATTTCGTAATCAGCAATCAATGCTTTGAGTGTATCGTTGTGTTGGTTGGCTAAGTTGTGGGTTTCGGTTCTATCGTCTTGTAGGTTGTATAATTCCCAAGCTTTGTTGTTTTCGGCAACGGCTTTCCAAATGCCTTTCCGAATGGCTCTACTGCCTTCGTGTTCCCAATACAAAGCTTGATGCTCAGGGCTTTTTCTTCCTGTGAGTTCTTGCTTCAAACTAATGCCTTCCAAGGGCGTAAGCGTATTTTCTTGGAAAGTGGCAGGATACGACACTTTTGCCCATTCGAGAATGGTAGGAAAAATATCTATCAAATGACTGGCTCTTTTGCTACGCACACCTGCTTTGATTTGCTTAGGAAAATAGGCAATCAATGGCGAGGCTATTCCGCCTTCGTGTGTATTTTTCTTGAACAATTGGAACGGCGTATTGCTAACATTGCCCCAAGGTGTTTGATAACTGTCGATGTAATCTACGCCTCCGATAGCTCCGTTTTTCTGATGTACATAAGACCAATTTCTTACGTCGTCGGCACTGCCTCCATTATCCGATAAAAAGAATACCAAGGTATTGTGCTCTTGTCCTAAAGCCTTGATTTTATCCAAAATTTGCCCAATACAGGTATCCATTCTGTCTATCATAGCGGCATAAATCGCCATGCGTGTATCCCATTGGTCTTTTTCTGATGCCGTCAGTTTCGTCCAGTCTAAGCCATGATTAAATGCCTGTGATAAATTCCATTTTTTATCAATGATGCCCAAGGCGTGCAGTTTCTTGAAACGAGCTATGCGAGTACTATCCCAGCCGTTGAGGTATTTGCCTTTGTACTTGGCGATGTCTTCGGGTAAGGCTTGAATGGGCCAATGGGGTGCATTATAGGCGACATACAAAAAGAATGGCTTTTGCTCGGCTTTGTGTTTGTCTAAAGATGCTACAGCAAAATTGGTGATAGCCTGTGTCAGGTACGTAGAGGTATCATGGCGAACGATTTCTTTATCGCCCAACATAAACGTTACCGTGCGACCGTCGTTGTACAAGGGTTTTGAGTTGAAATAATTACTGCCATTATTCAATAAAGTAAAAGATTCGTCAAAACCTCGGTTATGAGCAAATGCCGAAGGTACTAAACCCACGTGCCATTTGCCCGAAACAATGGTGGTATAGCCTGCCTTTTGCAATACTTGGGCAATGGTTACACTGTTTTTACTCAAATAACCTTGATAGGCTGGCGAGCCTTTGTCTTGTACCATATCGCCTACGCCTGCTTGGTGTGGGTACAAGCCCGTAAGCAGGGAAGCACGAGAAGGACAACAGCGACCAGCATTGTAAAACTGTGTAAGTACTGCTCCTTTTTTCGCCAAATTATCAAGCGTAGGCGTGTGGATTTCAGAGCCAAATGCACCAATATCGGAAAAGCCTAAATCATCAGCTAAAAAAACGACAATGTTAGGTTTAGACAGCGAGGCCTGAGCCATTGCTGGTAGGCTCAAGCCAAGTGTACTACAAATTGTCCAAAGAACTAAATAATATTTTTTCATCTGTCAAGAGGAAGACCATTTGTGACCAAACTATCTAAACCACCGATATTGATACCTAAGCGATAACCAAATGTTTGGAGCGTATCGGCTGCTTTACCGCTCCGATTTCCTGAGCGACAGTAAAGGTATATTTTCTTCTTTTTGGATAAAGTATTGATTTCCGAGGCAAATTTTTCGGAACGAATATTGATATTTTGAGCGTACTTCAAATGTTTTTCTGCATACTCTTCGGGCGTGCGAACGTCTATTAAGTACGCTTTTCCAGAAGCTACTTCATGTAAGATTTTTTTGCTTATAGCAGGTTTTACCACAAGTTTTGGACTGTTTTTCTGGGTATAGGTTGTGTGTGGTGCTGGCGACTGACCAACGCTCGCAAAAGACCCAATCAACAAGCTGATTAGTATGAGTACATTTTTCATAAGCTTTTCTTTAATTCTGGATGACGCTGATAATACTTTTTGATGTGTACATCATCGGCAGGCAAACGTTGAGGCAAACTTGCTACATTTGTGCCAATGGTTTTTGCTTTTTTGTCTAAAGCAGCTAATAGTTCGGCTACTTTTTCAGGATTAATTGCGTACAAATTTTTAGTTTCGCCTACATCATCTTTCAAGTTGAATAAAAAGGCTTCGTTGGCTGGAATGGTTTCGCCATTTAAGTAATTTTTGGAAGCTGGCTGTGCCAAACGAATTTTCCAATCTCCTTTTCTGAAGGCTTCAATTTTTCCGTTTGAATAGTAAATAAATTCATCGCCTTTTCTTTTTCCTTGATTTGTCAAAATTGGAGAAATATCTTCTCCGTCAATTGGATTGGCAAGCGATGCCTGATAACCGGCTAATTTTAAGATGGTTGGGAAAATATCTAAATGCAAAGCCAAGTCTTCATAAACACTTCCCGCCTTGATTTTAGCGGGCCATTGAAAAACAGTAGGTACTCTTTGCCCTCCTTCAAAAGTTGTTCCTTTGCCATTTCTGAGCTTTCCTGCCGAACCGCCTTCAATATCGAAAATCGTCCAAGGGCCATTGTCGCTGGTGAAAATCACTAAAGTATTTTCCTCTAAACCATTCTTTTGCAAAGACGCTATTACTTGTCCAACGCTCCAATCAAGTTCTTCAATTACGTCGCCGTACAAGCCTCTTTTCGATTTTCCTTCAAAAGCGGGCGAAGCGTACAAAGGCAAGTGTGGCATGGTGTGTGGTAGGTACAAAAAGAAAGGTTCTTTTTTATGTTTATCAATAAATTTGATGGCTTCTTCGGTATAAGTTTTGGTGGTATATCGCTGGTCGATGTTGTACTGCACTACATCGTTTCCTCTGAGATACACCGTTGCTTGCATATCGTTGCTGTAAGGAATGCCGAAGTACTCATCGAAGCCATTTTGTAAAGGCAAAAACGCACGGTGATGACCTAAATGCCATTTCCCAACGATGCCCGTTGCGTAGCCTTTCGTTTTCAAAGCTTCGGCAAGGGTTAGTTCTTGTTGCGGAATACCATTAAAACTTTCTGGAAAAAATACGCCATCAATGCCTTGTCGGCGAGGATAACGACCCGTGAGCAAACCAAATCTGGATGGGCTACAAACGGGAGAAGTAGAATAAAACGAAGTAAATTTTAGTCCATTTTCGGCTAATTTATCAATATTGGGCGTGCGAATATCTTTTGCTCCGAATGTACCAATATCGCCATAACCCAAATCATCTGCCATGATTAAGACAATGTTTGGTTTTTTCTGAGGCGATTTTTGAGCAATCAGATTACCCGTTGCCAATATTCCTACAAGCAACGTAACCGTAATTTTAAGCGTAAATTTCATCATGCTTTCTTATTTAGTGATTGAGTGAGTTAGTGAATTGTGAATTAGTGATTTATTGAGGTTAATAATTTGAATCTCATTATCAGATAAATATTGTAACATATTGCTTGATAAAGGTTTATGAATAACCCCAAAAGTTAATTTACTTAAAATCAATAATTCACATACTTGTAATTCACTAACTCACTCAATCACAATTCACTAACTAATTACTTCCAAAGCGTATTTTGCTCCAACTTAGGATTGTTGTCGATTTCTGATTGTGGAATCGGATACAAACGGTGTTTTTCGGCAGCGTTGGTTTTACCTACTTTTTGGAGGTTAGCCACAAATGTACTTTTGCCCGTAGCATCTTTTTGGCGAATCAAATCGAACCAGCGTTGGTATTCAAATACTAACTCTAAACGACGGTCAAGATACAAGGCTTCACGGAATTGGTCTTTGGTTAAGCCGGGCTGTAAATCTGACAATCCTGCTCTGCGACGAACACGGTTGAGCGATTTATAAGCCTTGTCAGTTGGCCCATTCAATTCGTTTTCAGCTTCGGCATGAATCAACAATACTTCGGCATAGCGGATAATCGCAACGTTAGCAGCCGACTCGTTTGTAACAGAAGTAGAGTTGGGGTCCCAAGTTTTATTGAAAAATGGCGTTGAATCGTTTGGTACAGCTGTATTGGCAATAGGTAAACCGTATTTTCTCCCATTTGTTGGGCTTGTAAAGCTGGTAACGAAAGTGACACGTTTACGTTTGTCGGTAGGTGTGTAAAGTTTAAATACACTGAAAAATTTATCATTACCTACTGTATAAAAACGTACCATATCGGCATAACCACCCGATAATCCCGGAATACCAGTCAATATAGAACGAGGGTTTTGGTTATTGCCTTGTAATTGAGCATTTGATTTGAACTGAGCAGAAAAAATATGCTCTTTACCGTTTTTAGTGGCAGGTAAGAACGCATCTGCAAAGTTTTCAAATAAGTCATAGCCATACGTACCTGTTCCGCCATCGGCAGGTGAAAGTACTTCTTCTGCTTTTTTTACGGCATCAGCATAATTTTGGGTAAGATTCAATGGCAGTGAGGCTTTCGTCAAATATACTTTAGCCAACAACGCTTTGGCTGCTCCTGCCGTAGCACGACCTACATCTGGCGACGAGTAAGAGACAGGCAACGCCGAAGCCGCTTCGGTAAGGTCTTTCTCAATTTGAGCATAGACTTCCGTTGAAGGCGATTTGGCAATAGCGTAGTCGCTGGCAGTGACATATTTTTGGTAGCTTGTAATCAAAGGAACATCGCCCCACAAACGCACTACGTTGAAATAATACAAGGCACGCAAGAATTTGGCTTCACCAATCAAACGAGCTTTTAAAGTAGCATCGAAGTTAATAGTCGGTATTTTTTCGATAGCTACATTGGCTTTTTTGATAGCAGCATAGTGTTGTTGCCAAAGCTCATATACACGTAGGTTTGATGACGAGTGAGCCAATACCGCCAATGAACGTACATCGGGGTTTGTTGCTCCTGGTCCTGGGTCTTCGTCATCGCCCGCAAAGTTCATACCTGTGTTAAAGAGCGTATTGTAAGGCGTTTGGATGGTCGAACCTCCTGAATTTAGTAGGAAATATACAGCATTTACGGCATTAATTGCATCTGTTTGTGTCTGATAATACTGGTCTTCCGAGATAATCGAAGCTGGATTTTCCTTTAAAAATGATTCGCAAGAACTGGCTGTTAGCCCGATACTTGCAAGGGCGATATATTTGAGTACTTTCATGGAATGCTAAATTTAAAATGAGTTGTCAGCTTTGAGTTGACAGTTTTACTTGTAATTATCTATTGTCTATTAGGACTGTACAAAGGGTTTTATTTTGTTCAAAAGCGTTCTTATCGTTAGCATTTTTGATGTAGCGACAACCCTTGCGGTTGTCATGTTGCGTGTGGCAACTGCAAGAGTTGCCCCTACATCAATTTTATTTGAAAAATAAAGCTAACCCTTCGTACAGAACCTGCGTGCGATGAATTTTAAACTTAAAGTTCACAGCTACAATTAAAATGATACAGATAAACCTACTTGATATGATTTGTTGTTTGGATAAACGCCTTGGTCAACACCTTTGTTGATAAGCGACTGACCGTTTAAGCTTACTTCTGGGTCAAAGCCTGTATATTTAGTCCAAGTAGCAGCATTTTGTGCCGAAACATATACTCTTAGGTTTTTCAAATGGGCATTTTTCAAGAATTTAGATGGAAAATTATACCCGAATGAAATGTTTTTCAAACGATAATAAGTAGCATCTTCGATGAATCTATCCGAAATGGTTACGGCTGGGTCTTGGTATGCCGCTTTTACGTCAGTGTTGGTATTAGTTGGTGTCCAACGGTTTAACAAATCACGTGTGGCGTTGGTATAACCTGTACCTAATTCTAAGTTGGCACGGTTGGCATTGTAAATTTTACCACCTACGTTTGCTTGGAAAAAGATAGACAAATCAAAACCTTTGTAGCTGAAAGTGTTGGTTAAACCTGCTGTAAAGTCCGGTTGGTTTGAAATCACAACACGGTCTCCTGCTTGTGTAATTACACCATCACCATTTATATCTTTATATTTTTGTCCACCTGCACTTTTGTTGGCTTGTGGTGTTAATGGTGTATCGCCGCTTTGAATAACGCCATCTGTTTGATACACAATAAACGAGCCTACTGGATAGCCCACTTTGGCAATAGAAGGCGAAGAAATAGAAGGAATAATTTGCGTTACGCCATCGCCTAAGCTTAGGATTTCATTGGTGTTTTTTGAGTAAACCAAAGTTGTATTCCATTTCAAGTCTTTGCTATCAATGGTATGGGCATTGATATAAATTTCATAGCCTTTGTTTGATACCGCACCGATATTTTGGTAAATCGTTGAAGCTTGACCGTTATAGAAATCAGACAAACCTGATGTACCTGGTACAGTACGAGTCAACAACAAATCGGTGGTTTTTTTGTAATAATAATCCGCAACTAAAGTAATGCGGTTGTTGAATAAACCTACGTCGATACCAGCGTCTGTTTGGAAGGTTTTTTCCCAGCCTAAGTTCGGATTCGGAACGGTGTTCGGAGCATAACCTGAAACCGTCGTGTTTGAGAAATTGTAACGGAAGTATGCCAATTGCGATAACGATTGGTAAGCTGGAATACTTTGGTTTCCTGTCGAACCTGCACTCAAACGTAGTTTTAAATTGGTTACTTTATTTGATTGTTGCCAGAATTTTTCGTTACTGATGTTCCAACCAAATGCTGCTGAAGGGAAATAACCCCATTTGTTGCCATCACCAAATTTCGATGAACCATCAGCACGCAAGGTAAATGTAAATAAGTAGCGGTCGTCATAAGCATAGTTTACACGCCCCAAGTACGATGCCAAAGCCCAGTCGTTGGCATACGAGCTTGGGGTACGGTTGGTGATACCCGTGCCTAAATTGTTGTATGAAAACGCATCCGTTGCAAAACCTGCGGCTTCAGCTATTGTTCCTTCAGTATTAGACTGTTGTGCCGTAAAACCTAAAATAGCATTCAATTTACCTTTTTGTCCGAGTTGTCTTTCATACGATAACGTATTTTCATTCAACCAGTTAGTTGTGAAAACAGAACCTACGGTAGCCAAACCACTCAAGGCTTGTCCTTCTGCTGTGGTACTTGGTAAATAGCGGTTTTGTTTGTTGTCAACGAGGTCGATACCGAATAAAACTTTCAATTTCAAGCCTTCAATCAAAGTCAATTCTCCTGCTACGTTTCCTAAAATACGGCTCGTTTTGGTTTCGTTCAACTGATTGTACAAAGAGTTGATAGGGTTTTGTAAAGCCGATTCAAACGGACTTAATACCACAAAAGAACCGTCTGTTCTATACACTGGCAACGACGGGGGCGTAAGTAATAAGTTGCCCACAATCGCCGCAGGTGCTACCTTAGAACTGGTATAACTGGCTACTAAACTTGAGGTAATTTTGAAGTTTTTGCTGTAATCGTGGTCTAAAGCAAAACGACCCGAGTAACGGATAAAGTCTGTGTTTTGTAAAACTCCATCTTGTTTGAGGTAATTACCCGAAACTGATAAACGAGTTTTGTCGCTACCCGACAAAATCGAAAGACTATGGCTTTGAATACCAGCTTTGCGGAAAGCTGCCGCTTGCCAATCTGTACCAACGCCCGAAGTATCTAAAGTATAGCCAGAAACGCTTGGTAAAGAAGTCGTTTTACCTGAATTTTTAGCCGCATCTTTACGCAAAGCCCACCATTCTGCGGCATTCAACAAAGGAATAGTACGAATCACTTCTTGCACGCCGTAATAGGCATCATAGTTGATAATCGACTTACCTTTTGTACCATTTTTTGTCGTAATGATTACAACGCCATTTGCCCCACGAGAACCATAAATGGCTGTTGCCGAAGCATCTTTTAGTACATCAATTGATTCAATATCAGCCGTGTTTAAGGTCGATAAAGGGTTGATTTTAGAACCATTTGTCACGCCTGCATCATTCAACGAATAGTCATTGTTGATGGGAAAACCGTCGATTACATACAATGGGTCAGAGCCAGCCGTGATAGAGTTATTACCACGAATTTGCACACTCACGCCACCGCCGGGTTGTCCAGACGTTTGCGTAACAATTGCCCCAGCAATAGAGCCTTGCAATAAGCGTTCAACCGAAACGACTGGTTGTGATTTGATTTCTAAAGGCACAGAGGCAATCGACCCTGTAATATCACTTCTTTTTTGAGTACCGTAGCCGACTACGATGATTTCGTCGAGGCGTTGCCCTTTCGACTCTACCAATTTGATGCTCAATGGTTCGTTTTCAAAAACTTCAATTTCTTGTTTACGGTATCCTACAAAAGTAGCTAATACGGTAAAAGGAGGTTTCTTGGTTGTTTTAAATGAAAACTCGCCGTTTACATTGGTGTTGGCACCGCCCGATGTGCCTTTGACTGAAACCGCAGCACCGATAATGGGTTCTTTGGTTTTGGAATCAATGATTTTTCCCGTGATGGTTAGGCTTTGTTGCCCATAACTACGGCCAGTTATAAGTAACAAAAGCGATAAAAATAGTAAGTAAGATTTATGCTTCATATTTGTTTTATTTAATCTATAGATTAAGTATATTAAATTAAAAATGATTTAAAAAAACAGAAGGATTTTGCCTTCTAATATCAAAATTTACGTAATTGCTATTAGTCTTTTACACATCTGAATCCCAAGTGGTTGCAAGCACTACTTGTTTCGCCTTTGCCTCTGCTGCCAGCCATGTAACGGATACAGTACTGGTCGCTACAAAGATAAGACCCCCCTCGTTGTACGTGCTTTTCAACGCCAGGCTCTTCGGGGTCATAGCTTGAGGTTGGGCCTTTGGGATTGGCTTTGGGGCTTTTTTGGTAATAATCGGGGCGATACAAGTCGCTACACCATTCCCATACATTGCCTTCTAAGTCGTATAGACCATAGGGATTTTTTGGGAAAGATTTGACTGGTGCGGCGGCTTTAAAACCGTCGTCTGCGGTATTTTTATGAGGAAAAGTTCCTTGGAAAATATTGGCCATCCATTTGCCCGCAGGCGTAAGGCTATTTCCCCAATAATACTTGGCATTGCTACGTCCTGCTCTTGCGGCAAATTCCCATTCAGCTTCTGTAGGGAGGCGTTTGCCTGCCCATTTGGCATAAGCCAAGGCATCTTCGTAGCTTACTTGTACTACAGGTTCTTGGTCTTTTCCTTCAATAGAGCTTTTAGGACCTGCCGGGTGTCGCCAGTTGGCACCGGCTACATACTGCCACCATTGCTGGTAATTGTCTAACGATACGGCATTGCTTGGCGGTGCAAATACCGCCGAGCCTGCCACTAATTTATCAAGAGGTACGCCTGGGTAATCGGCTGGATTTAAAGGTCTTTCCGCTACTGTGACATAGTTGGTAGCCTTTACAAAAGCCGCAAACTCGGCGTTGGTTACTTCGTGTTCGTCCATCCAATAACCTTTTACCGTTACAGCATGGATGGGCTGGGCATCGGCAAATTCCTTAGTACCCATTTGAAATGTACCACCAGCAATCCAGACCATACTTTTGTTCGAGCTATTGGCTACTGGTTTTACCGTTTGCATCAACAAAGCTCTTTTAGAAGTAGTAGCTTTGCAACTAGCCTGACACACAGTGATGGTTTCGGCTTTTTTCTTGGGTGTTTTTTCATGAATGCTATAACCCAATGATACGCCTACGATACTCAATAATACACCTGTTGTAAAAATTTTCATGTCAAATTTGTATTACAAAATCTTGCTTAACGCTTGGTTCAACGTTTGTGAAAGTTCTTGTATGCCCGCCTTTTTCAATACTGTTTTTCCATCTTTGTACAGGATAAGGTAGGGAAACGAACTAACCGTTTTGAGCGAAGCAATCAAGCTTGGATTTTCTTCTAATTCTAATTCAAGAATTGTAAGGTTGTTGCCATATTGTTGGCGTAACGTTTCTAAAATAGGTTTTACTTTTTTACAAGCACCACAATATTTAGAACCGATGTCCACAAGTACAATTTTGTTGCTTGCGATAAGGTCGTCGAAGGCTTGTTTCGATAAGCCGCCTTTGTGGGCTGTCGAAAAAATAGGCTGTCCGCCTCCAACCCAACTGCCAATACCACCTTCCAACTCATATACTTCTGTAAAGCCTTTGCTGCGTAATTCTTTGGCTAAAGCTGCACTTCTGCCGTTACCGATAGAATACACAAAGGTAGGCTTTTGGGGATTAAGTTGGGCTACAATTTGCGTGTAATTAGTACTTTGTAGATTGATATTGATTGCCTTGGCGATATGGTTTAGTTCAAATTCTTCGGCACTGCGGGCATCTAAAATTTGAGGATTAGCTTCGGCATTGAGCTTTTGAATAAAAAGCGTCAAAGGCGTGGGTGCAACCTGTTGGGCTATGGCAAGCTTACTACCCAAAAGCAGGCAAGCAACGAATATTACCCGATAAAAAATAGCAAATTTCTTCATGACTTAATGGATTAAAGTGTTTTTTTCTTCACTGGAAGTAAAGGTTGTTGGGGTTTGATTTTATCGTAATCGACAACCCCGTTTTCCTTGGCCCATTCAACATAAAGGGCTGAAAGCTCATTGACAAGCGAAGGATGCTGGGCAGCGATATTTTGGGTTTCGCCTCGGTCTTTTTCTAAGTCGTACAATTCCCATTGATAGCTTGGATAAATTGAAACTAGCTTCCATTTGCCCTGACGCACAGCTCTATTGCCAGCACGTTCCCAGAAAATGGGCTTTTCTCGGTTAATTTCTTCTCCATTAAACAACAAGGGCGTAAGGCTTTTACCTGCAAGCGGATTGATAGCCGTACCATTGTAAGTTTTAGGATAGGTAGCTCCAGCCACATCATAAACCGTTGGGGCAATGTCAATCAAATGACTCGTGCCTTTGAGCAGTCCGCCGGCTTTAATTTTACCCGGAAACCAAGCAATAAAGGGCGAACTAATACCTCCTTCATAAGCAAAAGATTTGAACGAACGGAAAGGCGTATTAGACACAAATGCCCAGTTTTTCCCCTGCGATTCAAACGAACCTGATGTACCAACGGGGCCTTTGTTATTGCCTGCTTTATCGCCCCAATGAGCTACGTCTTCGGCAGGAGCACCGTTGTCTGAAATAAAAATAATAAGGGTGTTGTCGTCTTTTTTCAATTGCTTCAACGCTTCCAACAAGCGGCCTACGCCTTGGTCGGCACGGTCGAGCATGGCGGCATATACCTCCATTTTTCGTTGCCACAGTTGTTGTTCGTCATACGTAAGTGCATCCCAAGCTGGCACGTCGCTATCTCTGCTGGCGGCGGCATCTGCTTGTGCCTGCGAAATAATGCCCAAGGCAACTTGTTTGGCTAGGCGTTCTTGGCGGAGTTGGTCCCAGCCTTTGGCATATTTTCCTTTGTATTTAGCAATGTCTTCGGGCAATGCCTGCAAAGGCCAATGGGGTGCTGTAAAGGCTAAATACAGGAAAAATGGCTTATTTTCAGGCGTTTCACGGACAAACTGAATGGCGTGCTTGGTGATTTCGTCTGTAAAATAGTACGAATCGGCTTGTGGTTTTATGCGTTTGTTGTCTTCTAACAATACCACAGGATAAGGACGACCCAACGGAATGACATCGGCATTAAAATAGTTGGCACCGCCACCTAAAATACCATAAAATCTATCAAAACCTCTTTGTTTGGGCCATACCAAACTATCGTTTCCTACGTGCCATTTGCCCGACAAATACGTGCTGTAGCCTGTTTGTCGGAGTACCTCGCCAAAGGTAAGCGACTCTTTGTTGAGATAGCCTTGGTACGGTGGTAAGCCTAAATTAATATCGAAATAACCAATGCCTGCTTTGTGTGGATATTGTCCCGTAATCAAAGAAGCCCTTGTTGGGGCACAAATAGAGTTGTTATAAAACTCTTTGAGTCTGATACCCTCATAAGCCAATTTATCAATATTGGGCGTTTGTATTTCAGAGCCATAAGCTCCTAGGTCGGCGTAGCCCATATCATCGACCATTATTACTACGATATTGGGTTTACTGGTTTTCTTTTGGGCAAATATGGGCGTAGCAATAGCCCATACTGCTCCGATAAACGCCACTAATTTTATTTTCTTGTAATATTCTTGAAACATACTCATTGGGTTAAATCGCTTCCTTTAGTACTAATGCAGCGTTGAGCATTTTAAGCTGAGAATTAAATGTAAATAACTGAAATTAAAACATTTAATCCACAGCCTACTCATCCACTAAATCACTCAATAGTTGAGTTACCTCAGTAGGCATGATACTCGGCTTTTTCAAAAAGAGGCTGCAAAGCTTCTACTTCGTCTTCTACTTCTGGCCCACCTTTCGAGAGTTCGCTGCCTTCTTTTTTAGATTTGAAAATTGGCCATAAAAATTGAGCATACCATTCTTCTTCTTTGTAATTTTTGATACCGTAGCCAGCCGGATACTGACGTGTAATGAGTGCCGTTCCGAAAATAATATCCCATAAAAAGAACATATTGCCAAAATTACCTTTGTAATAGCCTACGCCATCGTCAGCCGAATCGGCATGATGTGCGTGGTGGGTAGCTGGTGTCGAAATGGTTCTTTCTAAAACCCATGCAATTGGATTCAGCCATTTGATTTCATAGAACGGTTTATCCCATTTGATACTCGAATGGGCCAATAAGGTAATGAGCGATTTCAAACCTTTAACAAACAAAGCTGGATACCCCAAGCCTACATATACCAACACGGTCGTCAGATAGGTTTGTGAAAAGAAAATGGTATAAATGATGTTTTGTCTCGAAGCCATAGCCATACCCATATACGGAGCAGAGTGATGGGTACGGTGAAATCGCCATAAAAAAGGTACTTGGTGATGCAAACGATGGTACCAATATTGAGTCAAATCATCGTAAATGGCAATGATTAAAGCACCAAAAGCGAAAGGTATCCATGTCAAGCTGTCTTTTGCTGCTGGAATAACCAAGGGTAAAAAGGTTACACCAACATACGCTACCAAAGGCTTTATCACTAATTTGGGCAACGTAAAACAAGCAATATCAAGCAACTTTTCGTTGGTATTCCATTTCTTGCCGTAAAGTCCCAACGAAAACTCGGCGATGCCTAAGATAAAGGTAAGCGTTACAAGTCCCCAACCGTTGAGGTTTTTGAATATATCTTCTATCAAATGTACCATTTTTTGTATTAAATTTTTGAGTTAAATAAGATTCCATTCATGACTGCATTGACTTCACTCATAGCATGAATTTTTGACAAGTCATGCCATGAAGCTAAAAATCTTTCAGTGACATGACTATTCTCTAGCAGAGGTTTGTACAGCTTTTTGGTGGTTTTGCCAAGGTTTTTCGCCTTTGTAGGCAAACCAACCCAACAGCAACAACACAGGAAGTGCATAGATAAACAGACTGATAAGGGCATCTCTCAGGATGCGTTTTTTTAATGAAATTTCTAGTGCCATTGTTTACAAAAGTTAATGTAAAATATGCTGCAATGCCCAAATGCCAGTACCTAAAACCACCAAAGGAATCAAAAAAACAGCAATGCTAATCAGAATTTTTTTGGTTAAAACAACAATGTCTTGTGCCATAATGAATCAAAATAATAAGGTTTGTACTCAGCAGCGAACTGCTATTTGTTGGTTGCACGTTTGGCATCAATAGAAGCCCGTTGGGTGGTAATTTCGCCTACTTCTAAAAAGCCTAATGCTTGGTTGTAGCTTTGTCCTTCTTTGTGTATCCATTGAACAAAACTTTGAAAGGCTTCATTGTCTTGTTGACCGTTTACCACAAAATAGACTTTTTCTACTGGTAATGACTGAACATTGGGATTTTTGGCCAAATAACCCAACAATACATCTAAGTTTTGGTAAATTTGTTCGTCTTTGTCGAGTTTGCCATTTTCGTTGAGGTCTATAGGCAACACGGTCAAGCCTTTGGCGATATTTCTCGACTGAACGTCATAGATATACCCCAAGTTATTATACGTAATTCCCAAAGAATCTCTCTTGATGGCTTCAATCAAGTGTTTGTCGTCGCCAGTGATGCCCTTGCCCACGATGTCGTCGGGTTGGCTTCCCAAGTAATTAGCAAACGTAATAGACGAGCAAACTTTTGCCGAACGGGTATAAATTTGGTAAGGAGCTTCGGGCTTTTTATCGTCAAGCGATTCTTCAGGGTCTTCTAAAAAGAGCTTCTTTAATTCTTCTGGCTTGATGCCTTTTTTCTGCAACTTCAAAGCCAAAGGACTTTGCTGGCTTGCTACTGGCAACAAAGCATAGCGGCTTACAGGAATAGCCACCTCGTTTTCTTTCAATCCTGCTTTATACACATCATACGAAGCAATGCGAACATTGGCTTTATCGACACCTTCTTGACCTTTGTCAAGCAATTTGATAGATACTTCTGGATGTACTTTTTGGTAGCCAGCAATCCATTTTTCAATCAAAGGATAAGTAAATTTTGTGCCTGTAATAACAATACTATTTTTAGTTTGTGCTTGGCTTGCCAACAAGCTCAAGCTTGCTAAAACAGATAAGACGATTTTCTTCATGACAATAAGTATTTAATGTACAGTTGTTTAGCATTATAATACAATAAAATTCCTTAAAAACGAGAGGCGTGCTGTTTATCCTAGGACAGTCCGCCTACGTTGCATACTGTCAACCACCGACAAGTATTCAATCGTAGGCCAGACCGTCGTAAGATAGGTTTACGGTAAGCACGATAGCAGGGCATAGTGCATAAGACTACACACTTATAATATGTTTAAGACATGGAGATAGCTGACGTTTCGGTACAACATCGTTCAAACGATGTGCTTGTCAAGAAAGACAAATCAACCACCTGTTTTGTCTGCAAAGAAGATACTTTCGACATGGTTATATTGCGATTATAAAGTTTGTTTAAACACCATATTGAGCCGTCCTAGGCTGTTCAGTGCAAGGGATTTTACCTTTTTGAACGAGCATAGTTGTGCAATACGCGCTTTGGTAAGATTAAAAATCATCGGTCGTAGGTGGTTACGAGTATAACGATTTACTAATCTATATAATCTATAGACAAAATTATAAACTAAATTTCAAATAACAATAGCTTGAGAGAAAAATATAGTACAAAAAGGCTATTTTCATAAAAAAACACTATTTATGATTACAAAAATCATATTATATATGATAAAGGGCTCTATAGTAGAGATTTATGCAATAGTTTTTTGGTAAATTTTTGGTAGAATAAAAATGAGTAACGTTCTTCAAGGTATGAAATGGATTACGAGAGAAAAACCCAAAATAGACCGCATTGCTTGTCCTTGGCTCATCAAAAAATTTATTGATACCGAAGCCATATTTTATTACGTACCTTTTGACCAAGTGATGCCCCAAGCCGAATTGCTGGGGGCTGTTCCTTTTGATATACCAGCGGTAGAGCTTTCTCACAAAGGCGACAAATGCACTTTTGATGCACTTTTGGAAAAGTATCAACTCAACGACCCTGCCTTGGCTACTATGGCCGTAATTGTGCGGGCAGCCGATACCGACCGCCATGAGCTGTCGGAACAAGCGGCTGGTTTATGGGCTATTTCGGCAGGTCTGGCGTATAATTACCCAGACGACCAAGCGTTGCTGGCACAAGGCATGATTTTGTACGATGCCTTGTATAGTTGGGCAAAATACCTACAAGGACAAAAGCATTTGCAAAGCCCATTTGAGGGGCTTTTGGTGACAGTTTTCAAAGAAGTTATCAAAGAACATCGGAAAATACCTAGTTGGGTTCATGAACTAAAAGACATCTTACAAGACCAAATAGACACGCATCTTGCCTTGAGCTTGAAAGAAGTTTCTGAAACCTTGGCGATTCATCCAGCGTATCTTTCAAGAGAATTTGCCAAGTATTTTGAAAACCTCAGTTACGGCGAATACATTCGGAAATTACGGGTAGAAAAAGCCATAGAACTACTCGAAACAAGCCAATACTCTTTAACAGAAATTGCCTATTTTACAGGATTTTCAGACCAAAGCCATTTTACAAGGATATTTAAAAAATTTACGGGCTATAGCCCTTCTTTGTATAAAAAAATGTTGAAGAAAGGTAAAATAGATACCAAAAGTTAAAAATATCCTATTTTGCTATACCTTTCCAGTAGAATTTTGTCTAAAAAACGACAAAATGAAACACTTTTTCTTATCATGTATCAGCTTGTGCTTGTGTGCCTTTTGCACTTTTTCGTCACAAGCCCAAGAAAGCTACCCCAAAATAGCAGGTTATATAGGATTGCTACATCCGATTGTCAGTACCAGTGCAGAAGGCACAAACTATAATTTTAGCAATTCGTATGTAGTTGGAATGCCCACAGGCATCAATATCCTGAAAAGCGACCACATAGGCTTTAGCATAGAATGCGTACCTTTTATTCGTTCGGAAGGGAGTGTGGCAAAGATGAACAATTTTTTGTTTCATCCCGGTGTGATGTTTCGCTTGAAACATGGCGTTACCATCGTGACGAGAGCGGCATTTGAAACATCGGGGCGTTTTGGGTTTACGCCCGTACTCAATAAAGTAGTGAAAAAAAACAAAACCAGTAACTACTTTGTAGCCATCCCTTTACCCGTGCGTTTTGGCAACGACCATGCAGCGTCGTGGGGAATTGGCTTTCAATTTGGCGTAGGATTTTAGCTATCTACAGGTGATTGTTGTGAGGAAAATTTTACTATGAAACAATCACCTGTTTTGGTTTAACCAATAATTTCTTGTTTGACATCTATGCGGAGTTGATGGGTATTAAATACGTGAGAATAAGGCTCTACACTTTTGGTTAAAAATACACTTCCTCCAATAATGCTGTGGTGTCCTATGATGGTTTTACCTCCCAAAATGGTTGTACGGGCATAAATGATTACGTCATCTTCTACGGTAGGATGCCGTTTTGTCTCTGATAATTCTTTACTCACTTGTAAAGCTCCGAGGGTTACACCTTGATAAATACTTACATTTTTGCCTATCACACTGGTTGCTCCGATGACAATACCAGTGGCGTGGTCTATAAAAAAAGGAACACCGATTTGGGCATTTGGATGAATATCAACGCCTGTTTTGCCATGGGCGTGTTCGCTAATGATACGAGGTAAAATAGGAATGGCTAAGTTAGAAAGGCTATGGGCAATTCTATACACCGCAATAGCATAAAAACCTGGATACGAAACGATTACTTCGTGAATACTTGTGGCTGCTGGGTCGTTTTCATAAATTTTAGTGGCATCAGCCCGTAAATTTTGATACAACACGTCAAGTGATTCATAAAACGCATTTACCTTGGCTTCTATGTCGAATGTAGCAGGGTCGAGGTAGCTTAATAATATGTTTTCTAAGTCTATTTGGTTTTTTTTCAGAATCCCTTCGTAGGTAGATTGTTTATGAAGGCGATTGTTGGGAAACAAAAACTCTATCAAATCACTCAGCCAAGTGATAGCATCTTGTGCTTTGGGCGTAGCCTCCCATTCGGCTTTGTGCGTACTATGTAAAAGTGCTATAAAATTATGAATGTTAGACTGCTCCATGGTACTGTTGTTTTAGATTTTGGAGAATAAAAAATGATATAAATAAGCACAAAGGGCATTACTAAAGATGGTGTTCTTTGAGTAAAGCCCTTTGTACATTCAAGTTATTCATGCCGAGGCGTTGTATCATTTTAAGTACTAATGCTGAATAATACTTAATAGCCTGCCTGTAATTTGTGCAAAGTTTCTACAAGTACATCTATATCTTGGCAAGTATTGTAAAAAGCCAGCGATGGTCGAACGGTACTTTCTAAGCCAAATCTTCTTAAAATCGGCTGGGCACAATGATGTCCTGTGCGTACAGCAATTCCTTCTTTGTTGAGTGCTTGCCCTACTTCATCATTTGTAAATCCTTTTAAAGTAAAAGATAAGACACTCGCTTTGTCAGGGGCTGTACCTACAAGCCTTAGTCCTTTGATGTCCTTCAATAACGCTGTGGCATAGTGCAATAAGGCATTTTCGTATTCATGGATATGCTCTATACCTAGTTGTTGAACGTAATCAATGGCTGCTCCAAGCCCAACGGCATCGGCAATATTGCCAGTACCTGCTTCAAATCGGTTGGGTGCAGGGTGAAATTGTGTATGCTCGAACGTAACGTCTTTAATCATATTGCCCCCTCCTTGCCAAGGTTGTGTGGCATTGAGTAAGGCTTCTTTGCCATACAATACCCCAATTCCGGTTGGACCAAATACTTTATGACCTGAAAAAACAAAAAAATCGGTGTCTAAATACTGTACATCAACTTTAAGATGGGACACCGACTGTGCTCCATCAAGGAGGGTTTTCGCTCCTGCTTGATGTGCCAAATCAATGATTTCTTTGGCTGGTGTAACAGTGCCTAGGGCATTGGAAACTTGTGTAAATGATACGAGTTTTGTACGAGAATTAAGCAATTTTGCATATTCGGCAAGTATGACTTGTCCGTCGTCATCTACTGGAATCACCCTGATTTTCAACCCTTTCTTGATAGCTAATTGCTGCCAAGGCACAATGTTGGCATGATGCTCTAGGTGGCTTACAATAATTTCGTCGCCAGCTTGCAAATATTGTTCTCCCCAACTTTTCGCTACAAGATTGATGGCTTCTGTTGCTCCTCTCACAAATACTATTTCGTTGGTACTTTTGGCATTCAAAAATGCTCTAACACGCTCTCTAGCACCTTCGTAGGCATCTGTTGCTCTGGCGGCCAACTCATGTGCTGCTCGGTGAATGTTTGAGTTTTCATGCTCATAAAAATAGCTTATCCTGTCGATTACTTGCCTAGGTTTTTGTGTAGTGGCAGCGTTATCTAACCAAATAAGTGGGCGACCATTGACTTTTTCCTGCAAAATGGGGAAATCTTTTTTTACCCAATAAGCATCAAAAGAAGTCTTTACGGCATTGGCTTTAGGATGCTGTTTTTTTTCCTGAACAAATATTTTCGTAAAATCTTGTTGTGATGTTTGGGGTAAAAAATAATACGAAAATGCACTAGGCGAAGCCAATGGAAGTTGACCTACATGGTTTTCGTGTGTGCCTAGTGCCAAAGAAGGCACTTGTATTTGTTCTTGAACAAAAGGCAAATGTTGCTCAAAATCGTGTTGTTGAAAACTTGGCGAAATACCACTGCCAGCCAACGATTGTGGAATTTTGCCTTCGCCGGCAAAATGCGGGTCTGGAAGGCTCGTTTGTGGATTAGCCAAATTCACTTCGTTACCCTGCTGATAGGCAGTGGGCGAAATACCTTTTGCTGCCACGGGGCTTTCGCTGAAAAGGCCTTGGTTTTGAGTAGGATTGCTATGGCTTAAATCAATGGCATTGAGGGCATTGATACTTCCTGTAGGCGAAATGCCCGCACCACTCCGAAACGCATCTGGTATTTTCTCCGCAGGAGTGGTGACAGGTAAGGCTACAACATCTTTTTCCAAACTTTGCACATGAGGTTGTTCTTGGAAGAACTTATTGGCAAGTTCTTCCAAGAATTTTAGGTCGGGTAATGCAGGATGATTAGTATTTATACTCATGGTAGTTTCCAATTTCTACATCTTCAAGTACAGCAAGGGCATCATCTACCAATACTGCCAAAGAGCAATATAAAGAAATAAGGTAAGATGCAATCGCTTTGTCGTTAATTCCCATAAAACGTACCGACAAACCAGGCGATTGCTCTCCAGGCAAACCGGGCTGATACAACCCCACGATGCCCTGTCGGCTTTCGCCTGTACGAAGCAACAAGATTTTAGATTTACCATTTTCAATCGGAACTTTGTCGGAAGGAATCAACGGAATACCTCTCCATGTAATAAATTGTGAACCAAATAAAGATACCGTTGGCGGTGGTACTCCTCTGCGTGTACATTCACGACCAAATGCGGCTATGGTTAAAGGATGCAATAGGAAAAACCCTGGTTCTTTCCATACTTTGGTCAAAAGCTCATCTAAATCATCAGGCGTGGGCGAACCCGTTCTTGTTTTGATTACCTGCGAAGGTGCTACGCTGTGCAATAAACCATATTCCTTGTTATTGATTAATTCGCTTTCTTGACGCTCCTTGATGGTTTCAATGGTCAAACGCAATTGCTCCGAAATTTGGTTGTATGGCTTGCTGTACAAGTCAGATACCCTTGTGTGTACATCAAGCACCGTGTTTACCGCACTTAAATTGTACTCTCTTGGGTTCTCGATGTAATCGACAAAAGTGTGTGGTAGTTCACGCTCGTCACGTCCAGAGCAATCTACCTCAACGCTGGTCGCATCTTTCACTTTATTTAATCGATAAACACCCGACTCAACAGGAATCCAATTCAATAACTTGGTAAGCCAACGAGGCGTGATGGTCGAAAGTTGTGGAACTGTACGTGTAGCAATGGCCAGTTGTCTGGCGGCTACATCGCCCAAGGCTGTTTGGTTTTTGTTTTTGAGTAATTCTGACATAAATAAAATATTTAAACTATAGAATTAATATATTAAAAAATATTTAAAGCCAAACAATAGCTCTAGTATAAGCGATGTGAAATGACTTTTAGTTTAATATTTTTAACTCAACAAATATAGTCTATTAAATCTATAGAATTAAAATGTTTTTAAAAATAAATTTTAAAAACTAAAAGAATTTTCATTCAACCAAAAGCCCATATCAGCGTAAAAGACAAGTTGGCATAAGAATGTTACGCTTATCTGTCTGATAGAGAGTCAAGTCTTGGCTATTTATCAGATATATAGTTTATATCTATATTATTATCAAAACAATCAATTTGACTTATATTTTTATTTATCGTAATTTTAACATCGAATCAAAGAATAATACAAAAATTTTGATTAATATTAATTATTCATCTCAACGCAGTTTGCTAGGGCAATGGTAGCCTACAACATCTTAACATTTATCAATACATCATTCTAAAACCAATACCAATGGAACATTACTCATCTTCATCGCATCATGGTTCAACAGGAGAAGGCAAATGCCCTTTTCATCACGGTGCAAATGCACCTGTCAAGCAAAGTGCTGGAGGCGGTACAAGAAATCACGACTGGTGGCCTAATCAATTGAGATTGAACATTCTTCGTCAGCATTCTGCTTTATCGAACCCGATGGACAAAGATTTCAACTATGCCGAAGCGTTTAAGTCGTTGGATTTGAATGAAGTAAAAAAAGACCTTGTTGAATTGATGACCACTTCACAAGCATGGTGGCCTGCCGATTTTGGTCATTACGGGCCGTTCTTTATCCGAATGGCTTGGCATAGCGCTGGTACATACCGTATTGCCGATGGTCGTGGCGGTGCTGGTGCTGGTACACAACGTTTTGCTCCTTTGAATAGTTGGCCCGATAATGGCAACCTAGACAAGGCTCGTTTGTTGTTGTGGCCTATCAAACAAAAATATGGCAAAAAAATCTCTTGGGCCGATTTGATGATTTTGGCAGGTAACTGTGCCTTAGAATCAATGGGCTTTAAAACCTTTGGCTTCGGTGGGGGACGTGCAGATGTATGGGAGCCTGAAGAAGATATTTATTGGGGTTCGGAAGGTAAATGGCTGGATGACAAGCGTTATTCGGGCGACCGTGAACTAGAAAATCCCTTGGCGGCTGTGCAAATGGGTTTGATTTATGTCAATCCAGAAGGCCCAAATGGCAATCCAGACCCTTTGGCTGCGGCTCGTGATATTCGTGATACTTTTGGCCGTATGGCAATGAACGACGAAGAAACCGTAGCTTTGATTGCCGGAGGACATACCTTTGGTAAAGCCCACGGAGCAGGCGACCCAAGCAAATATGTAGGGGTAGAGCCTGCCGCCGCAAGTATAGAAGAACAAAGCATGGGCTGGAAAAATACCTTCGGTACGGGCAATGGCGAATATACGATTACGAGTGGTTTGGAAGGTGCTTGGACAAGCACACCTACGCAATGGAGCAATGGCTATTTTGAAAACTTGTTTGGTTACGAATGGGAATTGACCAAAAGCCCTGCGGGAGCACACCAGTGGAAACCCGTAAATAATGCAGGTGTCGATAGCATTCCAGATGCACACAACGCCAGTAAACGCCATGCTCCTATGATGTTTACTACCGATTTGGCCTTGAGATATGACCCTGCTTATGAAAAAATCTCAAGACATTTCTACGAAAATCCAGAGGCGTTTGCCGATGCTTTCGCTCGTGCGTGGTTTAAATTGACGCACCGTGACATGGGGCCAAAAGTGCTTTACTTGGGTGCAGAAGTACCAGCCGAAGACTTGGTTTGGCAAGACCCTATTCCAGCAGTGGACCACGAGTTGATTGATGCAAATGATATTGCTGCTTTGAAAGCCAATATCGCAGCGTCTGGTCTCAGTGTTAGCGAATTGGTTGCTACGGCTTGGGCTTCGGCATCGACTTTTAGAGGTTCCGACAAACGTGGCGGTGCTAATGGTGCTCGCATTCGTTTAGCTCCACAACGCTATTGGGAAGCCAACAACCCTGTCCAATTGTCGAAAGTATTGCAAACTCTTGGGGCTATTCAAGAGGAGTTTAATTCAACCCAAACAGGCAACAAAAAAGTATCTCTTGCCGACCTCATCGTATTGGCTGGAGGTGTAGGGATTGAAACAGCCGCAAAAAATGCAGGTATTGATGCTAGTGTACCATTTACGCCCGGTCGTACAGATGCCACACAGGAACAAACAGATGCAGAATCATTTGCGGTACTCGAACCAATTGCCGATGGTTTCCGTAATTACAAAAAGAAAAAATATACGACTTCTTCGGAAGAAATGTTGGTGGACAAAGCCCAATTGTTGACCCTCACAGCACCAGAAATGACCGTATTGGTAGGTGGCTTGCGTGTCCTCAATACCAACTGGGATAAATCTTCTCATGGCGTATTTACGAGCCGTCCGGGGGCATTGACCAACGATTTCTTCGTAAACTTACTCGATTTGGGTACAACTTGGAGTGCCCTTTCCGATGACCAAGAAGTATTTTTGGGCCGCAACCGTGTTACGGGTGAGGTAAAATGGACAGGCACAAGAGTGGATCTTATTTTTGGTTCAAATTCAGAGCTTCGTGCTATTGCAGAGGTATATGGCTGCAGCGATTCGCATGAAAAATTTGTCCATGACTTTATTGCTACTTGGACAAAAGTAATGAATTTAGACCGCTTTGATTTAAAATAAGGTGCTAAAAAACAGCTTATTATTCTTTTTAAGGTTAGAGAAATAGGTAGTTAATAACCCGATAACGCTTGCAGTTATCGGGTTATTTTTTACAAAATTATTGCGTAATAATTCGCACTGGGCTGTCTTGAGATGCAAGAGGCGTTTCTACCTTCGTTTTCCAAACATACAGTTGTTTTAAACTTTTCATCTTTTTCAACTCCTCTACCGTGCTATTACCGACTTGCGTTTCGTTCAAATTAATGGCATTCAAATAGTTGAGATGGATTAAACTTTGGGCAATGCCATCGCTAATGTTATTTTTTTCTAAGCGTAATTTTTCAAGGTTCGACATCTGTGCAATACTCGCCCCAACTTTGTTAGAAAGGTTTAATTGATTGAGGTTTAACCATACAATATTTTTAGCCAAAGGCACAAGCAATGCCAAGTTTGGCGTAGCTTTTTTATCAATAAAACTCACATCCAACATTACGGGATTGTGATTCATTAGTCGAACATTAAAACCGCCGTCAATAGCATTTTGCAACGCCTTTTCATCCACTTGCTTCGGAATGTTTGGATTGGTAAAAGTTTGTATGGATGTGTTTTCTTGTGGTAAAACCGCTCCTGCGATACCCAACATACCAGAGGCTACAGCCATCATTTTTTCGTGATGAGGCACAGCCGTAAAGCCAATATTTTCCGCTCCTTTTCCCTCATCTATCCACCATTTTAGCAAGGCTATTTCTTCGGGTGTTAAGGCTGGTTTGCCGTTGGTTGGCATAAATTCTTTGTGGTCGGCAGGCAAGGTTACTCGTCGGAATAGCTCACTTTTTGCCGAAGAACCCAATACAATTGCGGGGCCATTTTTGCCACCTTTGAGCAAGTCTTGATAGGTTAGTAGTAATAAATCTCCTTTCTTTTTGCCATCTTGGTGGCATTGCTGGCATTTGTTTTCTAAGACTGGTAAAATCAAATCTTCAAAAACTTTGGCTTGGCTCAAACTGCTTACTTGTACTTTTTCTTTTTGGGTTATTTGGCTCAAACTTAGGTAATCAGCCCCATGCGTAAGGTTTCCGCCTTGATGCCCTGCATAGCTCAATAGGCACATTTGTGCCAATAATAAGCCTGAAAATGTTTTATCAGAAAGCTGAAAAATAGCTTGAAAAAAAGTACTTTTTAATCCATAAAAAATAAAGGAAACTACTGCTACACTGATACCTGTATATTTGTGATTTCTTAATATGAGATAGTCGTAATCGCCCGTTTGCGACAAAAACCATCCCATTACGCAGGCAATGGTAGCCGAGAAGCCTCCCAAAAGCAAAATGAGCGGCACAGCAGGTTTTAGAAAAGCATAGTTAGATTTATAGGTTAAAAGGTCGAAAACAGCAGCGAGTACCAAAAAACCAATCGGTAAATGCACCACCAAAGGGTGCATTCGTCCGAGGTAAGAAAAAATATCCAATAAAATCATTTGTGTTATACCGTTCGTGTTAGTTTGATTGGGGCTGTGTGGTTGGCATTCCATTGGCACACATAAATGCTATCGTCTTCGTCGATGCAAACATCATGACCATGACTAAAAATAGGATTTTCTGTTGAAAATACCGTTTGTAACTTCCCATTTTGATACACAGGAGCATTGCCACCGGGATTACTCACGACTTGGTTGTTTTTATCTAAAATGGTGACAAAGCCCGAATCGCCCCAGTTTTGTTTTCCCTCTTTATCTTTACTCCAACAAACACCAGCGTAGAGATTTTCTCGATGAAATACCGCCCGACAAACATACATTCCGGGCAATTCTACTTTATATAAATATTTGCCATCAAGGGTGAAAAACTTAAAGCAATTTTCTTCTCTCGACGAACAAACCACTTTCGGATTTTTGGGGTCACGGAGGTCGATTGAAACGCCATGTGCATTGACTAAATTATGCTCAGGATTGGCGTTGTGTTTGCCTCCAAAATGCCGAATGTATTGCCCTTTACTATTGTATTGAATAATGTAATCGCTGCCATAGCCATCGGCTACATAAATATCGCCGTTAGGAGCTACGGCGGTTTCGGTGGGCATAAATGGCTCATTGTCTTTGTAAATGCCAATGGTTCGAGGATGACCAATCGTAAAAATTACTTTGCCATTGGTATCGGTTTTGATGACTTGTCCTGCTTGGCTTTTCCATTGACCACTGCGGTCTTGGTACCAACCGCAATCGGTAATCAGTAAAAAATCTTCCGAGCCTTCTTTTGCCAAGCTCAATCCATGTGCTCCCGGAAACGCTAACGTCCAGTTGTCCAACAACTTACCAGATTTATCAAAAATCAAAATATTATTGGCTACGTGGTCGCCAACCATAATCAATCGACCTTGTTGGTCTTGCACCATTTCGTGACAATTGAACAAAGGCGTGCGATTGACGGTGAGTTTAGCCCAGTTTTTATCTACTTTATACCGAAAATCGTTATGTCCAATGACAAGCTCCTTGGTACTTGTATGAGCCAACGTCGGTTGTTGGCTCATGCCCAATGCTCCTATGGCAGCCGTCAAACCTGTATTTTTGAGAAAATTTCTCCTATTGTAATTCATAGTCTATAAAAAGGTTACGTTTGGTTTTAGGCTAAAATATCTTTTACTACTTTGCCACTCAGGTCGGTTAGTCGATACCTACGGCCTTGGGTTTTGAAGGTAAATCTTTCGTGGTCTATGCCCAACAAGTGCATCAAAGTAGCCTGAAAATCGTGTACATGCACAGGGTCTTTGACGATATTATAACTAAAATCGTCGGTTTCGCCATAACTGATACCTGCTTTTACGCCTGCACCAGCCATCCACATACTAAAAGCTCTTGGGTGATGGTCACGTCCATAGTTTTCGGGCGAAAGTTTACCTTGTGAATACACCGTTCTACCAAATTCTCCGCCCCAAATCACCAAGGTATCTTCTAATAAACCTCTGCGTTTGAGGTCGGTAATGAGAGCCGCACAACCTTGGTCAACCTTTTGGCATTGGCTTTGAATACCATTAGGCAAAGCAGCGTGATGATCCCAATCTTGGTGATATAGTTGTACAAATTTGACATCTTTTTCCAGTAATTTTCTCGCCATTAGGCAATTAGCTGCAAAAGTCCCTGATTCTCTCGAATCTTTTCCATACAATTCAAACACCTCATCGGGTTCGTCGCTCATGTCCATTACTTCTGGAATAGACGTTTGCATACGAAACGCCATTTCGTATTGGGCCAATTTGGCATCTACTTCGGGGTCTCCGTAATAATCGGCTTGCAGGCTATTGAGTTTGTTGAGGTAATCAAGCATTTCACGGCGGTCGGCCCCGTCGTAATTTTCAGGATTGTTGAGGTACAAAACAGGGTCTTTGCCATTTCTAAATTGTACGCCTTGGTGTTTGGTTGGTAAAAAACCATTGCCCCAAAGACGAGCATACAAGGGTTGTCCACCACCATTTTTCGTAACCAATACAATGAATGAAGGTAAATTTTGGTTATCAGAACCCAAACCATAGCTTACCCAAGAGCCAATCGAGGGCCGTCCCGGCAATTGGTGTCCTGTTTGAAAAAAGGTAATGGCAGGGTCATGGTTGATATGCTCGGTGTACATCGACTTGATGATACACAATTCATCTACAACTTTGGCGGTATGGGGCAACAATTCCGAAATCATGGTATTGTTTTGTCCATACGCATTGAATTTGTATAAAGAAGGAGCAATCGGAAAACGGCTTTGGCTGGCACTCATGCCCGTCAAACGTTGGTTGCCTCGCACCGAGTCGGGCAAGTCTTGCCCAAGCATATTGTATAATTTGGGTTTGTAATCAAACGTTTCAAACTGCGAAGGGCCACCGCTCATAAACAAATACACCACTCGTTTGGCTTTGGGAGCAAAATGCGGTAATGCCGCCAAAACATCTGCTTCGAGGCTACCAGTATTAGATTTTTTGGCATTGGCCAATAGCTCTGTTCCTGCCCACAAACCGCCAAGGGCTAATGCACCAAGACCTAAAGAAGTTTTGGTTAGAAAACGTCTTCTATCATATTTTCGATTGAGTTCGTCGAACTCGCCTCCCTGTAGGCGAAATTCCTCATCATGCTGATGTGCCATCTGTTTAATTGTGATTGAGTGATTTGTGATTGAGTGATTGTTTCGTAAGAATACAAAATGGAAATCCGATAATTAAAGCACTTATTTTCAGAAATTTATATGCAAAACCACTTTAGTTAAAGTATAAGCTATTTGAAAATAAAAACACTAACTCACAATTGACAATTCACAATTTTGTATTAATACTTAGTCTCCTGAACATGAAACATTACTTATGCTGCCAGACACCTATCGTTTAGTAATAGATGCGTCGGAGTTTAGAATGGTATTAGCTACAATGGTATTGGTGGCTATCCAATCTTGGTCTAAACGGCGGTCAGTTTGGTACAATCCTGTATTGAGCCAACTGTCTTTCTTTTTCGGGTTTGCCTTAAATTTTTGATACAAAGCTTTTTGCTGCTGCAAAAGCAAGGCTAATTCTGCTGGAATCGGTTTTCGACCCGTAATTTTTCTAAAAACATTGACTAACGCTTTCGGCGTATTGCCTTCTTTAACCATGTTTTGCCCCATTACTTTACAAGCTTCAATAAAAGTAGGGTCGTTCATTAAAGTCAATGCCTGCAATGGCGTACTCGTTTTTTGTCGCCTTACGGTACACGAAGCTCTTGCAGTGGCATCGAAAGTTGCCAAGGTTGGGTGTGGCACAGAACGTTTGATAAGCATATAGAGGCTTCGTTTATAAATATCGTCGGTCGTGTCGGGGATGTAAATATCGCCATTGATGGCCCAAAGTCCTTCGGGCTGATAAGGTTTGATGCTTTTCCCTCCTATTTTATTTTTAAATAAACCACTTGCTACCAGTGCATTATCTCTTATCATTTCGGCGGTAAGGCGGTTAGCGGGGCCACGTGCCATCAGTCGGTTGTCGGGGTCGAGCGCCAATAATTCTTTACTTGCCTTAGAACTTTGTCGATACGTTGCCGAAAGCACAATTTTACGCAAAAGGGCTTTTACATTCCATTGATTTTCTCTAAAATCAACCGCTAAATAATCGAGTAAATCTTTATTGACGGGTAATTCTCCTTGGTTGCCAAAATCTTCGGTTGTTTTGACGATACCTATACCAAAAAGCATTTGCCAGTAGCGGTTTACGGCTACTCGTGCCGTAAGCGGATGCTCGTCGTCCACCAACCAATCCGCTAAACCAATGCGATTTTTAGCAAATTTTTCTTTGAATGGTAAAATGCTTTCGGGAGTATTCGGAAAAACTTTTTCTCCATGACTATCATACAAACCTCTTTCCAAAATATAGGCTTGTCGGGGTTTGGGCATTTCTTTCATGACCATGTACTCCCGAATTTTTTCGGAACTATCGTTTTGAGCTTTACGATAACTGGTGATTTCTTTCAACCATTGTTTGCCAACCGTCGATTTGGCTGATATAAAATAGCCTTTAAGGGCATTTTTTTCTGCCTCGTTGAGCATGGCAAAAGGCTTGGTTAGCAAGTTGTTCCAACTAGCCTTTTCGGCTAAAACAGCTATTTCGTAAGGCGATACCAAGCGATTATATACTTTTAGCTCGTCCACTTTTCCATTTTTAAATCCTAAACCTCTGCCCCAAGCACCCACTTGTAAAGTTGGTTGTACTTTGTAGGTATGCTCAAAGAAAACAATATCTCTTGTCAGGTTATCATTGATGACATTGAGCGGAGCAGCTTGCCCATTTACATAAATTTTTGCCCCCTTGGCCGATGAAGAACCATCGTAGCTAATGGCTAGATGAATCCATTGGTTTTTGGGAACATCGTTTTGGGTATGTACAATAATGGCATTATCGGGAGCGGTGCGAGCCAAATTAAATTCGAGTTTGTTGTTTTTTACCTGCAAATGATAGCCTCTAAAACCATACAAAAGCCCCGAAACACCCCGATGTAGGATGACTCCTTCTTTGAGTTCTTTTGGAATATTTACCCAAATAGATACCGTAAAAGGTTCGTAGCGATGAAAAGCTCCAACGCCTTGGGTATCAAACCAAAGGTCGCCTTCCATCCAAAGTCCTTTGCCTTTTTTTCCTGCGATGTACGTTGCTTTATCTTTATCGGTGCCACCCACATCACGGGCCATTTTGGGCTTATGGGCTTTGTTGCGAAGGTTGAGCAAAGCATCATCGAAGGTATAATATCCTTGTAAGCCAACGGTATCGGGCTGATTGGCTAGGTCTTGTTGGTATTGTTGGCTACGAATCCATTGCTCAAACTCCGCATTGATTTTAGCAGGATACGCTTTGTTTTGAACCGTTGTATTGAGTTTGGTTTGAATGTATTTTACAATGGCTTGTTGTTGGGCGGTAGGCAATTGCAAGGTTGGCACGGGCAAGGCATCGTCCCAAGAGATTTGTCCAGCTTCGTTTACATTATTGAAGAAACTAAACAATTGGTAGTAATTTTTCTGCGAAAGCGGGTCATATTTATGGTCGTGGCATTTAGAGCATTCGAGGGTCATGCCCAAAAATGCAGTGCCAAGGGTATTGGTTCTGTCCACGACGTATTCTACCCGAAACTCTTCTTCTACAATCCCTCCTTCCATGTTTTGTTGGTGATTGCGAAGAAAACCCGTAGCGATTTTTTGGTCTAAAGTAGCATTGGGCAACAAATCGCCAGCCAATTGGTATTTGATGAATTGGTCGTAAGGCAAATTTTGGTTAAATGCTTTAATTACCCAATCTCGAAAGGGACTCATATCTCTTACCCTGTCAACCGTATAGCCATGAGAATCGGCAAAGCGAGCCACATCCATCCAATCGGTAGCCAATTTTTCGCCATAGTGTTGCGAAGCGAGTAATTTATCCACCACTTTTTCATAAGCATTAGGCGATTTATCAGCCAAAAAAGCATCTATTTCGGCAATGCTTGGCGGTAAGCCTGTGAGGTCTAAATACACCCTACGAAGCAAGGTTTCTTTATCGGCTTCGGGTTGTGGTTTGAGTTTTTTGGCTTCGAGTTTGGCTAAAACAAAATTATCAATGTCATTTTTTACCCAATCTTCCGCTTCTACCGAAGGCACACGAGGTTTTTCGGGTTTTTCAAACGCCCAATGAGCTTTGTATTCAGCCCCATCTTTAATCCATTTGATTAGAACAGCTTTTTCCTTATTACTCAAAGAAAGGTGAGATTCGGGCGTAGGCATGATTTCTTTGGGATTCGACGTAAGAATACGACGCACCAATTCGCTATCGCTGAGGTCGCCAGGGTCGATGGCTACTTTGCCCGGATTTTCGGGCAAAGCTCCGTAAGCAGCTTCGGCGAGGTCGAGGCGTAAACCAGCCTTTTGTTTCTTTTTATCAGGGCCATGACAAGCAAAGCACTTATCCGAAAGAATAGGCTTTACGTCCATGTTGTAATCAAGTTCATTTGGTAATAGAGCGATTTCCTCTTTTAATTCTTCTGGCACAGCATCTTGGCAAGAGGAAAATACAAGCAAGGGCAATAATAAAAGAAGAAGTTTCTTCATCGTATTATAAGTTTTGTCACAAACTAGGTTCAGTGGTACTACAATAGTAATTTATACATAAAATACCAGACAAAACAATTATACTCATATTTGGGTGAAATTTTAAGGACAAAAGCACTACTTAAACGTCCATTTTCTGGTACAATCACAGCGATAGATTTATTCAGGTAAATAGAGATAAAACTATAAGTACATTTTCTTATACCTTTTATCAAAATACCTTTATTATAACAAAGATAAGTTTCTTAAACTTTTGGTTAACCTTAGCAAGAATCGGGTTGGGGCAACTCGAAGGAATAATTACTTTTGTCAACAAATCGTTATGTTATGGAAGCTCAAAACAATTACCAACGGATTGCCCAAGCCATTGAATACATCCAACAAAATTATCGAACCCAACCTTCGCTCGACGAAGTGGCGGCGTATGTACATGTAAGCCCTTTTCATTTTCAACGAATATTTACAGAATGGGCAGGAGTAAGCCCGAAAAAGTTTTTACAATATATTAGCCTTTCCCATGCCAAACATTTGTTGAGGCAACAAGAAGCCTCTCTGTTTGATGCCACCGAAGCCCTAGGGCTTTCGGGCACGAGTCGTTTACATGATTTATTTATCAGCATAGAAGGAATGACTCCCGGCGAGTATAAAAATGGTGGGGCGAGCTTGCCAATTTACTATACCTTTGCCGAGTCGCCTTTTGGTAAACTGCTAGTAGCTTCGACATACAAAGGGATTTGCTACATGGCATTTTATGACAATTCAACAGAGGCATTAGCGGCCTTGCAAGCCCATTTTCCGAATGCTCATTTGGTAGCAGAAACCACCTTATTCCACCAGCAAGCTTTATTGTTTTTCCAAGAAGACTGGCAGGCTTTACCCAAACTAAAGTTACATTTGAAAGGAAGCGATTTTCAGCTTAAAATATGGGAAGCCCTGCTCAAAATTCCTATGGGCGAGTTGACTACCTATGGCACAATTGCCCAGCAAATCCAACATCCGAAAGCCGCAAGAGCAGTGGGTACAGCCATTGGGAGCAATCCAGTGGCGTATTTGATTCCTTGTCATCGGGTTATTCAAACAAGTGGAGCGTTGGGTGGTTATATGTGGGGAACAACCCGCAAAACCGCTATCATCGGTTGGGAGTCGGCCAAAGTTTTTACGCCTCAACAGGAGGCATAACCCCAAACGTACAGGTATGAATTTAGTATTATTTCAAGAAAATGCCCCCATCAACTTGCTCCCTTGCGATGGCACAGTATGGTATTATGGTAAGCTTTTGAGCCATGAGGAAGCAACGTATTTCAAACATATTTTACTAGAAACCTTGGCATGGAAATACGATGAAGCGATTATTTTTGGGAAACATCTCTTTACCCAACGGAAAGTATGTTGGTATGCCGATAGCCCTTTTTCTTATAGTTATTCCAAAATAACCCGTACAGCCTTGCCTTGGACACCAGCGTTACTCACACTCAAACAATTGGTAGAAGAAAAAACCCAAGAACAATACAATGCTTGTCTGTTGAACTTGTACCACGATGGCAACGAAGGCATGGCTTGGCATAGCGATGATGAAAAAGAATTAGGAAAAAATGCGGCTATTGCTTCGCTTTCGTTGGGGACAGCTCGAAAATTTGCTTTTAAACATAAAACTTTGCCTCTACAAACGTCTTTGGTATTAGAAAATGGGAGTTTATTATTGATGAAAGACGAAACGCAAAGTCATTGGTTACACGCCATTCCTAAAGCCAAACGAATAAAAGACCTCAGAATCAATCTTACTTTTAGGAAAATGCTTTCACAGCAGTAAAGTATTGGTTTGTGATAAAACCAATACTTTACTTGAAGGCTTATTCTACAATTTTCCAGCCTTCACGGTATTGACGGCCTACAAATTGGTTGGCATCGTCGAAATTCGTGATACGCATCTCATCACCATTCCACAAGAGTTTGGTACGACCATAAAAATCGAAATTGCCCTTTTCGTTTTTCTTTCTAAGCATATAGCTACGAATCGCCAAATTGCCCATCAAAACGGTTTCGGTGAGTGGCCCTGCATAATCGAAAGAAGAAGTAAGGGCTTTATGCTCGTTGCTGCCGTACCCTGCCTTACAAGCAGTAGTCCAACTCGCTTGATGCCCATATTCGGGCAAAGGATTAGCAGGCGTTTCTATTTTTGGTGCGGTAATGACTTCTCCCGACTTGAGATAAATTTTAGGATTATTGCCATACATCCCAATCGACATAATGCCTTTTGTTCCGTGGAGCAGGATACCATTGGCTCCGCCGTCATTGCTTAGAGGTTCGTTGGCAGGAATCCAATCGGGGTGCATGGGGCGAATACCGCCATCCATCCAAATCATTTTTAAAGGCGATTTATTTTTCGCCGTAGCAGGAAATTTAATCTCTACGTGTGACGAAGGCGGACAACCTTCGGGAATGTATTCAGGATTCCAATCTTTCAAAAACACCGCTCCAACGCTGCATTCTACCTCGGTTGGATAGCCTAATCCCAAGATTCTGAAAGCAGAATCTATCGTATGACAACCAATATCACCCAATGCTCCCGTACCGAAATTCCACCAACCTCTCCACTTAAACGGATGGTACAAAGGATGATAATCGACCCATTGAGCAGGGCCAACCCACGTATCCCAAGCTTTAGGAGCAATACTTTCGGGTAAATTGGGTTTATCCGTTGGCACAGGTATGCCCTGTGGCCAAACAGGGCGGTTTGTCCAAATATTCACCGTATGAACCGAACCAATTTTACCTTGTTTAAACCATTCTACTGCTATATTTTGAGCAGGGTTCGACGAACCTTGGTTGCCCATTTGCGTTACCACCTTGTATTTATTGGCGGCTTTTGTGAGCATTCGGGCTTCGGCGATGTTGTGCGTTAAGGGTTTTTGTACATACACGTGCTTCCCCAATTGCATACAAGCCATAGCAGCATAAGCATGGAAATGGTCTGGCGTTGAAATGGTTACGGCATCAATGTCGTTTTTCATTTCGTCGAGCATAACCCTGAAATCATAGTATTTTTTGGCTTGTGGAAATTTTTCTAGGGCGGTTTTGGCTCTTGAAAAGTCTATATCACATAAGGCTACCACATTTGACGTGCCATTGTTATAGGCATTGATGATGTCGGATTGTCCTTTTCCACCAGCCCCAATGGCAGCAATGTTGAGCTTATCGCTAGGAGCAATAAAGCCTTTGCCAAGTACGTGCCGAGGCACAATAAAAAAACTACCCAAAGCAAGCGAACTAGCTTTGATAAAATCTCTTCTCGAAGATTGGGTTTTGTTGTTTGACATAGTTAAAAAATTAATGGAATAATTGGGTCTTTTTCATTCGTTGAATAGGTTTTAAGACAAGAAAATTATCATTTTTTGAGCCAAAGCGTATCTTGACTTAACCGTATTGGGGCGTAATTTAATCTATGTGTTTTTCTATTTCATCTAAAATAAATGCAAATTGTTAGAAAACCTGTATTTTTGATGCTTGTTATGCTTATACTTTATCATTCGACTATGAAACCAACATTTTCTTTACTGGGCTTACTGGGATTTTGGAGTTATTTTTTTCCATTTTATTCATTTTCTCAAAACTATAATTTACTTCGTGATGCCCGCTATTTGGGAGGAGATTGTTATCAATTAACAGCTAATACGGTAGCACAAACGGGCGTTGTTTGGTATCAAGATAAGTTAAATTTGAATGAGTCGTTTAGCATAGAATTTGAAATGAATTTTGGCATATTCGACGATACAGGAGCCGATGGTATGATGTTTATCTTACAAACAGTAGGAAACAATGCTATTGGAGGAGCAGGACAATCGCTTGGTTTTGAAGGATTTAGCCCATCTTTGGGCGTTGAGTTTGACACATGGCAAAATACAGATAATTTCGACCCAACCTACGACCATATCGCTATTGTTCAAAATGGTAGTGTTGTGCATAATGGCATTAGCACTTTAGCAGGGCCTGTTCAAGCCTCTAGTTCCAACGTTAATATCGAAGATGGACAAAACCATCGGGTTCGTATCAAATGGAATGTTAAGACAAAGGAAATGGAAATTTATTTTGATTGTAAATTACGTTTAACCTTAAAAAAAGATATTGTTAATGACATTTTCAAAGGGCAAAACACCGTTTGGTGGGGCTTCTCAGGCTCTACGGGAGGCTCGTTTAATGAACAAACCGTTTGTCTAAAAAAAGAAATTGTAGCCAAAAACCTTTTTTCCAATGTATGCCAAACCGAAGGTGTTCAGTTGGTTAGTCGTGAAGCTGCCGATGGTAAATACGAATGGTCGCCTAGCACGGGGCTGAATAATACGAGCATCAGAGCACCCTTTGCTAAACCTACCCAAACACTTACTTATACCGTTAAGTACAAAGACGCTTGTTTGTTGCCAGTAGAAGATACCATCAGGGTAGAAGTATTACCCCCTCCTGTTGTAAGTATCAAAAGCCTTGAAGTATTGTGTTCTTTGAATCCTATTCAACTTGTACCTAGTGTAAAAAACGATGTAGGAGCAGTAAGTTATCGCTGGTCAACCAACGAAACAACCCCAAGTATCAATGTCAATCAAGCGGGTAATTATACGGTTACGGTTTCAAATCCTGCTTGTCAGGTAAGCAAATTGGTGGAAGTACGCAGCGAACGCCCCAACCTTTTGCCAGACACTACTTTATGTCTCAACTTGCAAGCAATTACCCTAAGTGCGGGCGAGAATAATTTGAACTATACTTACCGTTGGTCGCCTACGGGCGAAAATACGCCCAACATTACGGTATCATCACCTGGTAATTACAAAATTTTGGTTTCAACGCCTTTGGGTTGTGCCAAAGAACGCAATGTGGTGATTTATGAAATCCCTCAAATCACTACAGACCTCGAAAAAGTATTATGCGAAGGCTCACAAGTTACCTTGTCGCCTACCGTTACTGGACGAGGAACTTACAGTTACGTTTGGTCGAATGGTGCAACGGGTAATAGTATTACGGTAAAAACAGCCGGAACATATACCCTAAATGTAGCCCAAGATAGATGTAAAAACAGCGTAAGCATCAACGTTACGCAAAGGCCCTATCCGAGTATTTTACGAGATGAAGTAGCGTGTTTCGACCGCCCCTTGGTAGCTGGCGTGCTAGACAATGGCTTGCAATATTATTGGACTCATTCTGGCGAGCGAACACGGGCTGTATCTGTTTCAGCAGTAGGTACGTATGCCGTTCAAATCAGTAATATTTACGGTTGTGCCAAAACCCGAAAGTTCAATGTGACAGGGCCTTGCAATCCACAAGTGTATGCCCCTACCATATTTACGCCCAACAAAGACAATGTAAATGATACTTTCCAAATCAGCATGGATGGCGGACAAATTTTAGGCCTTGCCATTTATAATCGTTGGGGCGAATTGTTGTATTATCAGACCAGTGCAGTTCCGCAATGGGATGGTAAAACCAAAGACAATGATTGTCCAGATGGAGCATATCCTTATGTGTTATACTACAAAACAACTCGTGACAATAGCGTACAAGAATACAAAGGAGTGATTGCCATTCGACGGTAAAATGCTATAATTATAGCCTTGTTTTGATTTCGGAAATATAAAACACCGCATTTCTATATTTCCGATAACTCATCTTTATTTTATGTGCTTGCTGTGATAATAATAATTTTTTACATACATTTGTATCGCAAACGATTTAATCTTAAACGATAAAATTATGAATACTTCATTTTATCAACTAAAAGCCCAAACACCCCAAGGCAAAGAAATCTCTATGGCCGATTTTGAAGGAAAAGCCATTCTGATTGTCAATACCGCTACCAAATGTGGGTTAGCACCGCAATTTGAGGGATTGGAAGCCTTACATCAAAAATACAAAGACCAAGGATTAGTCGTATTGGGGTTTCCATGTGACCAATTTTTGGGACAAGAACCTGAAACAAACGAAACAATAGAACAAGCGTGCCAAATCAACCACGGCGTTACGTTTCAGCTTACCGCCAAATGCGATGTCAATGGCGACAACACCCATCCTGTGTTTAAATACTTGAAAAAAGAATTGGGAGGCTTGCTTGGCAATAGTATTAAATGGAATTTTACGAAATTTTTGGTTGATAAAAACGGTAAGCCATACAAACGCTATGCCCCCATTGATAAGCCAGAAGTGATAGAAAAAGATATTCAAAAAATACTGTAAAAAATGGCTGTAAACTTGAGTGCATTACAACTAGACAAGCAACTGTGCTTTCCGCTTTATACGGCTTCTCGCTTAGTTACCCAATGCTACCATCCCATACTCAAAGAACTCGACCTGACGTATCCGCAATACTTGGTTTTGTTGGTGCTTTGGGAGAGCGATAAGGTCAATGTAAGTCTAATTTCCAAGCGTTTATACTTACAATCGAACACCTTAACGCCTTTGCTCAAACGTATGGAAGAGATGGGGTTGCTAACACGTGAGCGGTCGGCAGAAGACGAACGTAATGTAATCATTCGTTTGACAGAAAAAGGGAGAAACTTACAAATACAAGCCTCAACAGTACCTGCTTATTTGTCGAGCCAAACGCCTTTATCACAAGAAGAATTTCAAACACTTCATCAACTTTTATATAAAATCATACAACATACGCCCTAAATACGCAGCATTGCTATACAAAAAATGTCACATCATCTACAAAGTAGATGCTTTAGACAACACAAACAGGGGTTTGGTAGGTCATGGGTATTAAAGTTATTATGATTGATTTTAAACCCAAACCAGTATGAAAATCCCTATCATTGTTATGGTATTGTTTGTATTTAGTGGCGTAGTTGCTTGCAAACAAACACCCGAATCAACTATCGAAACCATCGAGCGTTCGAGTCTGACCGACTGGACAGCCGCAACACACGAAGAAGGTACACCCAATTATGATGTGGTGTTTAACCAAAACCAATTGAATACCATCGAGATAAGCATCACTGCTAGTGATTGGGCGGCTATTAATTCCGACATGGTTTCAAAGGCTGGCTATGCTTTTGGTAGTAGGTCATCGAATACTGGCGGAGCAGGAGGTCCACCTGCCGGTGGCGGTGCTGGTGGAGCTGGCGGTGGAAATGCCCTAGACTTGATTAGTGGCGACCCTATTTATGTACCCGTTTCGTTTAAATTTAATGGAAAAGAATGGTATAAAGTAGGTTTTAGACTCAAAGGAAACTCTAGCTTGTCGAATGCTTGGGGGGCTGGTATTTACAAACTTCCTTTTAGAGTAAAATTTGATGAATTTGAAGACGATTATCCTGCCATTAAAAACCAGCGTTTTTATGGCTTCAAAGAGCTATCGTTTTCGCCCGGACAAGGCGACAACTCGCTCATGCGTGATAAATTAGCCTCAGATATTTTCAGAGAAGCAGGTATTCCTGCGGCACAAACGGCATTTTATAAATTGTATATCAATTTTGGTAGTGGTTCAAAATATTGTGGTGTTTATACGATGGTCGAAGTAATTGACGACACCATGACCGACAAGCAATTTACAGCCGACGACGGCAATATTTATAAGCCAGAATCGACTTTGAGTTCTTTTGTTGAATCAGCTTTTGAGAAAAAGAACAATGAAAAAGAAGCTGATTACAGCGACGTAAAAGCCTTTGTGGCAGCCCTAAATGCCACCAATCGCACGACGGCACCAGCTACGTGGCGTGCTAACTTAGAAAAAACATTCGACGTAAATCATTTTCTTAAATACTTAGCCATTAATAATACCATTGTCAATTGGGATGTTTATGGAGCGATGGCCCACAATTACTATCTCTACACACCCAAAGCGACTGGACAAATCAAATGGATTCCTTGGGACTTTAACCTATCAATGCAAAGCACTTCGGGTAGTAGCTCGACCAACCAAGGAAACAGAGCGGTATCATTGGCAATGACTGAGGTGACAAGTAGCTGGCCTTTGCTCTATTATGTGGCCAATGATGCCACCTATTTTGCTCAATACAAAGCATATATAAAAGCTTTTAATACCGATGTTTTTCAAGCCAGTAGAATCAGTGCTATCATCGACAAACACCATGCTTTGATTGGCTCTGCCGTGAGCCAAGAGGTTTCACCTTACAGTTATTTGTCAAGCACAAGCGACTATACCAATGCTCTAAGCACCTTGAAGCAGCATATAGCCACTCGTAATCAGGCGGTTGTTGATTTCTTGAAGTAGTTTTAGTCAGTTTTTGACGAAAGCCTTTTCACACAAAATTCCTGTGAATTAAACTTGCGTTTAGCTCACAGGAATCTACTTTTCCCAATTTATTAAACAACAATTACCGTTGCTATGCAACGGTATTAACCAAAATTCCTATTCCTTCAATTTCCAACTCAACCACGTCGCCGGGTTCGAGAGGTCGATGAACAGAAAAATTATTTTCGATTAAACTTCCCCAACCAACAGTACCAGAGCCGAGTATATCGCCGGGCATCAAGGTTACGTTGTTTTCGGAAGCTCTTTCAATCATTTGCTCAAAATTAAAATAGACCGTTTTGTAATTGCCTTCGCAAACGGTTGTGCCGTTGATGCGTGAGGTCATTTTGATGTCGAATCTATCGCCTGCTACGGCTGGCACTCGAATGGGGTCGTTGAATACCGATGCGTCGAAAGGAACACGGTACTGCTCCATTTCGTCGGCAGTGACGATGCACGGGCCTATGGCATTGGCAAAATCTTTGCCTTTATGGGGTCCCAATGGAATTTGCATTTCTACTTTTTGGATAGCACGGGCTGTCCAGTCGTTGAAAATAGTATAACCAAAAATATAAGGCGTTGCCTCTTCTGCCTTGATGTCCTTGCCTTTTTTACCAATGATACAAGCAATTTCAAGCTCTATATCCATTTTGGTTTCTTTGGTAGGACGCTTAATCAAGTCGTTGGGGCCATAAATAGCCTGATGATTGGTAAAATAAAAAATAGGCATATCGTACCAAGCCGACCCGATAGTATGCCCAAATGAGCGAGAGGCATTTTGCATGTGCATTTCAAAGCCAATATAATCTCTAAAACTACGAGGATTGGGCAGCGGTGCCAGTAGCTTTACTTCCGATAATTGGTAATGGGGCGTTACTTCTCCTAAACTTTTGATAAGCTCGAAGTACGTTTCGTGGTTATCGATAAAAGTAAGCATATCGGTGGGAAGCTCGGAGTTTGCCAACTGCATATCTACCACCGCTTCGCCCACAAGCCAACCAATACGGCTTTCTTGTGCGGTATTTAAAAATGTAACTAATTTCATTGCTTTTTTAGATTTCTGCGGTTAATGCCATCGTTGTTTTGCCCATCAAAGCTCCCATGTTTGCTCCTTCGGGTAATGCTTGTCCAGTGTATTCCAATACTTCCCATTGTCCTAGGGTTTCGGAAGCCTCAACTACCATTTGACAACGTTGTAAACGTCTTGACATAAATTGAGCAAAGGTTTCTTCTACAGTCGTATTTTTTTGTAATTCTTCTACCAATACAACCGCATCTTCGATGGCCAAAGCTGCTCCCGAACCTAACTGGGGAATGGTAGCATGGGCTGCATCGCCAATAACAATTACCCTGTTTTTGTACCAAGGTGCAGGCAGTTTGAGCGTTTCTAGGATACGATAGTTGACCAGCTTGGCATCTGTTACTTGCTCAACAAGTTCTTGAACTATTGGCACAGGAAAGGTACGCATGTGGGCTTTTAACCTATCAACTAATTCATTTTCTGGAATATATGGATTTTCGCCCTCGGCAGAATTTAAGAAAATATAACAAGCATCGGCCGTCATTGGAATGATGCCAATTTTACTTTTTTTACCGAAATAAATATAGCCTGTATCTAAATCTTTAGGTCGAGGAAAGGCATAACGCCAAACCGACAAACCTACGTAATTGGGTTTATATTGGCCAAAAACCAAGGAGCGTACTTTTGAATTGATGCCATCGGAGGCAATGAGTATATCATACGTCCCCGTTGTGCCATCGGTAAACGAAACCTCTACTTTATCGGGTTGGTTGTTGATATGCTCTACCGTTAGCCCCATGCGGTATTTAACGCCTACTCTTTGGGCTTCTTCAAAAAGAATATCATGTAAAATACGGCGAGAAATGCCATTATGGCTTGGAAAACGCCCTATGGGTGGCGTACCAGCTTCGCCAATTTGTTGGCCCGTTGGGATACACAATTTCACTCGGCCATACGGCGAACCCCTGCGAATGGCTTCATCAGCTACACCAATGGCATCTAAGGCTCTCAGGGCGTTGGCTTGTTGGATAATGCCAACACCATACACATTAAATTCTTTGTGCAACTCCACAATTTCAGGCTCATAACCTGCTTTTTTCAAGGCAATCGCCACCGATTGTCCACCGATGCCACCACCCACAACTAAGATATTTTTGACCTGTGTCATTTGAATCAGTGATTTTCAAGATTGTTCAATTTTTTTATACAAGATGATAGTGTTGAACAAAGGGAGGCGTTTCAAAAAACGGCCCTATCAAAACACGCCATTGGGTAAACAATTCAGATGTTCGGAAACCAATGGTATGGTCTTCGAGGGTTTGCCAATTGATAAGCAGGAGGTATCGGTTGTCTTGCTCGATACATTTTTGTACCGTAATATTGATAAAGCCTTTGGCTTGGGCAATGACCAATTTGGCTTGTGCCAAAGCCGTTTCAAAAGCGGCATTTTCGCCTTTTTTTATATCAAGTGTTACCAGTTCGAGGGTCATGAGTACGTTTGTTCTGTTATGGGTATATCAGTGTACAAGGCTAGTATTTAGTCGATGATTGCCACGGCACGTGTCCAACCAGCACTGGCTTTTTCGATTTTTGCAGGAAAACAGGCTACTTTAAAACCAAAAGGAGGCAATTGGTCGAGGTTAGCCAGCTTTTCAATTTGACAATACTCTTTTTCTATCCCTACATAATGGGCTTGCCAAATCACCCCATCTCTTGGGTTTGCCTTATAGTCTTCTACTTGTAAATGCAAAGGGATGTCCCAGCCCCAGCCATCTGTTCCCATCACTTTAATGCCTTGGTCTATGAGCCAATGGGTTGCTTTAGCTGATGCACCTACGTGAATTTTTACGAAATCATCGTCATGAATACGTTTATCGGCATCACAGCGAATCAATACTATATCAAGCGGTTTGAGGGTATAGCCAATGGCTGCTAATTTTTCTTGTAAATCCTCTGGCTCAAACATATAGCCATCGGGTTTGTCGGTAAAGTCAAGCACTACGCCATCATTGAAAAACCATTCGAGTGGCATTTCGTCAATGGTACGAGAAGGCTTGCCTTCGCTCGTGGGAAAATAATGGTAGGGAGCATCTACGTGCGTACCACAGTGACTTGTGACGGTTAGAAACTCGCCTGCGGGGCCATTACCTTCGATAAAAACATTGCCTTGGATACCTTCAAAAAGCTTTCCTCCCATTTTTTTTGCTCCTTCTTTGTGGTCTTCATACACAATTTTAGTTGGAAGCGGTTCTTTGATTTTTTCTGAAATAGTTACAGAAAGGTCGATAATTTTCATCTTGTATGCTTATTTTGTTTCGTACCACGTTTTTAATGTATAAAATGCCATCTTCTTGATTCCTTTTTCTGACACGATTCCTTTTCTATTAAAGAAATCTTGTTTGATGGGTAAAAGCCTCAAAGGTGAACGGAAATCCATCAAAACCCAAACCGAAGTACCTTGTAAAAAGCTAATATTATTTAGCATTTTTACTTGATTTTCAAATATTCTATTCTGGTATTCTTCCGTCCATATCTCATCAGGCTTGCCGTGTAAGCCTGCCACAGCCTCAGCACCAAATTCGCTTATTATCAGAGGTTTTTGGTATTTAGATGTCCATTTAATAGACGATGCAAGTTCTGCTGGCAATGTGTACCAACCAATGTATTCATTACAGCCCATCACATCTACAAACTCACCAAGTGGGTCATCCAAACTAAATTCGCCTTTACCTTCTTTTGGTAATAGAGCCGCAGTTGTAAGGCGAGTAGGGTCAATGCTTTTTGTTTTTTCAAGCAGTTTTTTCAAAAACTGTAATCTTGGCTCAGATTCGTTGGTTTCATTCGCAACTGACCAAAGAATAATTGATGCTCTGTTTTTATCTCGACTAATATTTTCTAATAATTGATTCTCAGCATTGGCATAAACTTCTGGTTTTTCAAATTTTACATTCCAATAAATGGGTACTTCAGACCACACAAGTAAACCCATTTCATCTGCCATTCGAGTCATTACTTCGTTGTGTGGGTAATGTGCTAGTCTGATATAATTGCTCCCTAGTTCTTTTGCCCAAGTCAATAAAGTACGTGCATCCCCCTCCGAATAGCATCTGCCTGTTCTGAAAGGAGCTTCTTCATGAATAGCAGCCCCTTTCAAAAATATGGGTTTCCCGTTTAGGAGTATTTCTGTTCCACGAGTTTCGATAGTACGAAAGCCTATTTTATCTTTGACATTGTCATTGGCAGAAGAGATTGTCACATCGTACAACTTTGGCGTTTGGGGAGTCCAATGTTGTATTTTTTTACTACTAAAATTGATTACGGCATAGCCCGTTGTGTCGGTTTGTACACTTTGCTTCAATCCTAATTCGGGTATTTCTACATTGACAGCTTGAGCTTTTTGTGAACCAGACATTTTTACCCAACCCTTTATTTCGGAAAGTTTTCCTTTTTCAAGTTGAATAAAATAGTCGGCAATAAAGGTTTCGGGTTCTTCAATGAGATAAACAGACCTTGTAATACCGCCGTAGTTCCACCAATCTGCGATTTTGGTTGGAATATTATCTTCGCCACGTGTATTATTGGCGTTCACAAGTAATTTATTTTCTCCACTTTTTAGTTCTTTGGTTATTTCAAACTGGAATGGCGTAAAACCACCTTTATGTTGACCCAATTTAATGCCATTGAGATAAACTGTGGCTTCATAATTTACAGCCCCAAAATAAAGAAAGTACCTTTTGTTGGCTTGAGGAATAACGGCAAACTTTTTTCGATACCATAAATTCCCTTCATAGAGAAATAGCTTTTCTTTTTGAGTATTCCAATCACCCGGAACATTTATTTTTTCGGCTACATCCATATCTTGCTCAACTAATTCCGTGTTTCGTGGGTTGTCGCCATTGTAAGTGAATTTGGTGGGTTTTCTATCTTGAATTAGTCCAAAACGAGCTAATGAACCTACCCCAACGACATCCACTTGGGAATCCCAAACCCCATCTAATAAGACAGTTTTTCGAGCAGATACATTTTGAATTAGATTGACTTGGGCTAGTATTTCGGTGTTACCGAAAAGAAGCAATCCAAAAATAAATAAGTATGCTTTTTTCATTTTTATGATGTTTGGGTTTCTAAATGCACATGGCAATAAGAGTAAATTTATTTCAACAACCTCCCTCCATCTACCGTAATTATGTTACCCGTTGAAAAGGTGAGCGTAGTGGCTAGGGCATATACCGCATTGGCTACATCGATGCCTGTTGCAAAATGTCCTAAAGGCGTAGCATTGCGTTGAGTTGCTAGAAATTGAGGGTCGAAACTTTTGGTGTATTCCCCTTCTACAAAACCTGGCGAAACCGAACAAACCCTTATGTTGGGAGCTAATGCCCTCGCCAGCGAACGAGTCATAGAATCGAGTGCCGCTTTAGAAGCACAATAGGCCACGTTACTCCCAATGCCAAAAATGCCCGCAATCGACGAAATATTGACAACCAAGGCAGGCTTTTGGGTAAGCATAGCTGCTTGGCTAAGAGCGTCTTTCATGGCTCGTACCATTGCAAAACTACCCCGAAAGTTGGTTTGCATAATTTTATCAATCCATTCGTCGGTCAGTCCTTCCAAATCGTCGTGCGGCACTGGCGTAGTAATGCCAGCGTTGTTGACCAGTACATCCAAACGCCCGTATTTCGTTGCGATAAATGCCTTTAGTTCATTTACTTTCTGGACATCGGTACTAGGAGCATGAAAAATAGCGTGGTTAGGCAACGGCTCATGCTGATTTGTCATGGCATTTAATGCGGCCAATAGCTTCTCTGCTTTTGTAGCATTGCTATGGTAGGTAGCAATTACAGAAAAGCCATTTTCGGCAAATTTTTTACAAATAGCAAAACCTATTTCTCCTGCTCCTCCTGTGACCAACACCGTTGGTTGCCTATGGTAATGGTTGGCATTGTTCTCTTTCATATCCATGATTAGCGTTGGTGCTGTACAGCATTGAGCTATTTATTTTCAGCCTCCTTCGTACAGCACCGTCATACCTTTAGCTATATTTTCTTACCCTTAAATCCGCTTGTTCTTTGTGGCCTGCGAAGTTTTCGATGGCACAAAGGCGTGAGCAATATTCACCAATCAGTTTACTAGCTTCGGGCGTGCGAATTTCTTGGTACGTACAGGTTTTTAGAAATTTACCAACCCATAAGCCTCCTGTGTAGCGAGCCGCTTCTTTGGTTGGCAAGGTGTGGTTTGTACCAATTACTTTATCGCCATACGCTACGTTGGTTTTATCGCCAAGGAATAAGCCCCCGAAATTGGTCATTTTTTCAAGGAAATAACGAGGATTTTCGGTCATTACTTGTACGTGTTCGCTGGCAAGGCGGTCGGCTTCGGCAACCAATTCGTCAACTGTATCGCAAAGAATTACCTGCCCGTAATCTCTCCACGCTACACTGGCGATGTCTGCTGTAGGCAATACGGCCAATTGTCGTTGAATTTCAGCCTCGATGCCTTCGGCAATGCCTTTACTGGTGGTCAACAAAACGGCTGGCGAAGTAGGCCCATGCTCGGCTTGTCCTAGCAAATCGGTGGCACAAGTTTCTACATCGGTCGTGTCGTCGGCAATCACCAAAGTTTCGGTTGGCCCAGCAAAAAGGTCGATACCCACTTTACCAAAAAGTTGGCGTTTAGCTTCGGCAACATAGGCATTACCTGGCCCTACCAGCATATCTACACTTTGTACGGTTTCAGTGCCTAGTGCCATCATACCAATGGCTTGCACACCGCCAATCAGGTAAATTTCGTCGGCACCAGCTAGGTGCATAGCTGCTACGGTAGCGGCTGGGATTTCGCCCTTGATGGGTGGCGTACAAGCAATGACACGTTTTACACCCGCCACTTTTGCCGTAAGTACACTCATGTGTGCCGAGGCTACCATCGGATAGCGACCGCCCGGTACATAGCAACCTACCGAATTGACTGGAATGTTTTTATGCCCCAGAAATACGCCTGGCAAGGTTTCTACTTCTATGTCTTTCAGGGCTGCTTTTTGGTGTTCGGCAAAATGGCGAATCTGTGTTTGTGCAAATTTGATGTCGTCGATTACTTGTGCAGGCAATGAAGCTACAATGGCTTCAATTTGTGCTGCGGAAAGACGAAAACTTTCGGGCGACCAGTGGTCTAATTTTGCCGAATAAGCTCTTACGGCTTCATCGCCATGGGTCGAAATGTTTTCCAACATTTCTTCCACTAAAGCTCTTACTTTAGCGTCTGCTTCCTTGCTTTCTGCGTAAGTAATCCCTTTTTTGATTTGTTGTACCATTGTTTGTAATAATAGTTGGAGTTTGGAGCGTTTGAATAGTTCAGAGAAAAATGTTTTTCCCTGAACTGAACAATTATTACGAAAGGTCTATATTGTTAGGCTTTGATTTTTTTCGCCACCCAATCGTACATATTAAATGATTTCGTGAAATCATCAACAGAACAGTGAGCCGAACCACTTTCTTCTTTTGGTACAATTTCCATGACGTGTTCGCAAGTAAGTGCCTCGTTTACTTTGTAGGCATTTTCTACGAAATTTTGGCGGTCATCTTCCCCATGAAGAATGTAAGTAGGGCATTGAATTTTATCGGCTACGCCTTCCAACGTAAAGTTTTTTAGGCGTTCTCGTGCTTCGGCCATGGTATCTGCACCAACAATGTGCATCACAATTTCGGCTAAAGGATGGTTATCTGGGCGGTTTTTCCAAATATCATAATACGACCAAACTGCTCCGAAAATCATACATACTTTGAAACGGGGTTCAAAAGCAGCACAACGGGCTGCCATGTAGCCACCCATAGAAACAGCACCGATTCCTACACGAGAAGTATCGACGTGCTCGCCCAAGTTTTCGATAATGTAATCTAAAACCGCCGAACCAGCCACATTGTAATCATAACGTGTGTGAATATGATTTAACCTCAATGCCGCTCCTTGACCTGGGCCATCAACAGCCATCATCGCAATGCCACGTTCGTTGAGGTGTTGAGCAATGCCAAAATATAATTCTTCCGCCAAGCTATCTAGCCCTCCAAACATGACCATTACGGGCGGATTCTCTACGCCTGATGGTTTGAAAAGATAGGCTGGTAAAAATGAGCCTTCAAAGGGAATGTCAACGGTTATAGGACGTTCATCGAATAAGTCTATGGCTTTGATAAACGCCTCACGGCATTTTAGATAATATGGAATTTTACGGTCATCACGCAACGTCATGAAAAACTCTGCTGTTCTGAGGTAATTAAAAGCCCGTAGATAGGTTCGTCGGGCCGAAATAGGAGCGCCATCTTGGGCATACTTTTCGGCTTTTTCATAGACTTTATCGCCCATTTTGACCCATGCACGATTAAAACTTTCACGGTCTGCGGGGTCGATTTCTCCTGCTACTTCTAAAATTTCGGCAAATTCGCCACCGCCATAATGGGCTTGGGTCAAGGCTCTATTGACTTGATATGAAGGCATATACTGCCCCGGAAAATAATGCCACATACTTGGTTTGGATTTTGGATTTCGGATTTCGGATTTATTCCTTTTATCCTAATCAATTATTTTTCAATTTCTTTTTGACAGAATTAATACTTGAAACTATGATTGCTAATAATTCATTGCCTTCCTTCCAAAGCGGGGTAACAAAATCTCTCTTCGAGTCATCAAGGCCGACTGTAAATTCTAACCAAAACATTGTTTCATCTAATTCTTCTTCTACAATTTCTAATTTATACTTAAAGTCAGCGGTTGACTTGCCTCTGCATGCTGCTCTATCATTTGCCGCCGCCGATGGAGCACATCTGACAATTTGATTTCTTACGGTTCGAAAACCAAGCGAATCTGGTAATCTTTCAGCAAACTTTACAATCTCTATTGCATAAGTTTTAAGTCTGTCTTGTAGTTCTTTTTGTGTCATTTTGATTTAGTTTTGTTGATTTTTAGAATGAACATAAGAGTTGTTTTTTCTAAAATCCACAATCCCAAATCAAAAATCCCAAATCACTAAACATCAGCAGGTTTTACTACGCCATCGGTTAGTCCTAATTTCTTTCCTTTACCCATTTCTGCAAATGGATTGGCCGAACCCCAAGCGTCGTTCGGGTTGTCTTTTAGGTAATGTACGTCTAAATGGTCGGGAGCAAAAACTAATCTGGCACAAGCATAGTATTCAAACAATACGCCACTGCCTGGGTCGATGATATAGATAAAGAAGCCTTCGTCGGCTTTGTGGCGAGTAGGTGCACCCATTACTGATTTAAAGCCTTTTTCAATGAAATAATCAAGGGCTAAAAGTACCTCTTCACGGCTATCGACATTCCAACAAATGTGGTTGAGTACGCCTTCGTTTTCGCCAATATTGGGGTCGGTAAAAATGGCAATATCATGCGATAAATTACCGATTGTCCAAAGACCTCCGATAGGCGGTATATCGTCGTTGATTCTGATTTCATCTGGATTTTTCAAGCCTAATGCCGACCAGAAGGTTTTTTCTTCGGCATATTTTCCTTTGGCAACCATGTAGGTTACGTGGTCGATGCGTCTTGGATTTGCTCCTTTGAGGCGGTTGCTGGCGTAGCGGTCGGCATAGATACTTCCTCTTTCTCCGGTTTCACGCAACCATACTACATCCCAAAATACTTCGTGAATATGCCCATCTGGAGATTTGAAACGATAGGCTTTTCCGTGGCCTAAATCGCCTTCTGTCCAGCCCAATCCTGCACCAATGCTTTCGAGATAAGCCGCTGCTTCGTCGAGTGCCTCTGGGCTATCGGCACGCCAACCAATATGGCCAAGCCCCGATTTTTCGCTTTGGGTAAGTTTTAATGTATGATGATAATAATCGCCCCAAGCTCTGAGGTAAACCGACGACCCATCTGCTCCTGTTTCGTCCATACCAACTACATCTCTGAAAAATTCAACGGATTTAGCTAAGTCGGTTGTTAATACTTCTACATGAGCTAAGTGAGAAAAATAGTGAGGATTCTTTGCCATATTTAAAATTGTTATAATTCAAGATTATTTATTACAAAATTAACAAGCAATATCCCTGTATTTGTTAGCAATTAACGGCTAAAACTATGCAATATCAGATTATTCGTAAAAAAGCACTATTTTTTACACTATCCCAATCTTTTAACAATAGAGAAATAACTTCATGAGCAGAAGACTTCAAAGCAGATTTTTATAAATTTATGACTTGTTTCAACTTTAAATAGTACCAATATTTGTCCAATTTATTTTAATAACCGATATTCGCTTGGTTTAATCCCTGTTTGCTTTTTGAAAAAACGAACAAAATCACTTACTTCATTTTTACCAATTTTATAGGCAATTTCAGTTACATTCAGGTTTGTTTGCTTGAGTAACACCTTGGCTTCGAGTAAGAGCATTTCGTTTAATAAATCATGTGCCGACTTGCCTAGCGTGCTTTTAACGCATTTGTTGAGGTGATTAGGCGAAATGGCCAATAAAGCCGCATAATCCGTAATTTTATGTTTCTCGTAAATGTATTTCGACAAGGCCTTTTTGTACTGTTCTGTAATAATGTACGCCGCTTTCATCGACACCTCTTGCGAGGTTTCGATAAAGGGCTTGAGTTCTGTAAACAAGGCAAGCATATAGGTTCGTAGAATATCCAGCCTACAGTTTTTATCAGCTTTGTACTCTTCCAATAGGCGTTCTAGCAGTGCAATTACGTATTGTCTGCAAGCATCGTTTATCTGTACAAGCGGATAGCCATGAAATGCTAAAAAGGGAAATTCTTGAAACAAATCGTATGGTTTTGCTCCGTGCAAGAGCAATTCTAAAGAAAAATGGCAGTAGTAGCCTTGCACATCTTTGCGGGCAAATTTATGCGTCGTGATTTGGTGAGCAGGGACGAAGAAAAAGGTGTTTTCGCCAAAATTGTATGAATCTAATCCTTTGCTGCGGCTACTTGTCCCGTGTGTTAGGAAAAAGAAATTATACACCGACATCCTCCGAGGTTGCAAGTCGGATTTTAAAGGAAAATTAACCATTTTGAAATAATCTTCCACCCTATTGATATGAAAATGCTCGTGTGCATTGGCCGTCAATGCGTTTACGCCTCCTTGGTTGAGTTCATCTTCTAGCTGTGCGGCACTCAAGATGGGAATAAATTCGTAAGTGGTCATCAACAGTGATATAAATACGGTATGTTTCATTTTACCAAGCTAAAGTAATACTTTGTATGGATTAAATTCTATAATACGACAACTTTCTGAAATCTTTGCCTAATTGGATAAGGCAAAAAATCGCTTTGCAGGTGCATCATCAGGCTAATGGAATGCCGACCTTTGGACAAGCCGCCACACAAGGGCACAAAAACCTTTGCTTTTTCTTCTTTCTCCCAACATTCTTCGTGAGCCGCCAACCACGTAGCCGACGAATATTGTTGATTTTTTATACAAAAAGTAAGAGAAAACGTATCGAAAAAACGATTATTGACCCATACGTGCAGTTCTTTCAAAGCTGATAACTTGATACTGCGTGCGTAAGGCATGGTCACTTCTATCAAAAATCCAATTACAGCACCTTGTTCAACAACGTGCTGGATATTGTGAGGTATTTCAACTTTTGCAAGCATGGCTATTTCATCAATCGGTATTCGGTGGGCCGCAAACCCGTTTGAGCTTTAAAGAAACGAACAAAATCGCTGCTCTCGTTTTTGCCAATTTTGTAAGCAATTTCATTGACCGACAAAGAGGTTTGTTTGAGTAAAACCTTTGCTTCGAGCAGGAGCATTTCGTTGAGTAAATCATGGGCTGATTTGCCCAATGTTTTTTTCACACATTTGTTGAGATGATTGGGCGAAATAGCCAATAATTCGGCATAGTCGGTAGTTTTTTGCTTTTCATAAATGTACTGCGATAAGTACTTTTTGTACTGTTCAGTAATAAGCAAAGCCGAGTTGGAAATACTGGGTTTGGAATAATGTACAAAGGCTTTTAATTCGGTAAAAATCGCCATTAAATATATTCTGAGAATATCGAACCTACATTTTTCTTCTGCTTGGTATTCGACAATGAGCCTTTCGAGTAATGGAATAATGCGTGCTTTTGCGTCATCGTCAATCATTACGATTGGGTCGGCATTAAACTCCAGAAAGCTAAATTCATTGATAAGGTCTTTGGTTTTATAATCCACATTCAACAATTCCATATCAAAATGACAGTAATACCCTTCGCTGCCAAAGCATATTTCTTGGTGCGTTGTAATCTGATAGGCAGGGAGAAAAAAGAAAGTGTTTTCGCCGAAATCGTAGCTATCCAAGCCTTTACTTCTGATACTTCGCCCTTTGGTCAAGAAAAAAAAACTAAAAACGGATATTCGTCTGGGGACAATATCTGATTGGGTAGGAAAGTTCACGATTTTCATATAATCTTCGATGCGATTGATATGAAAATTGGAGTGAACTTTCGTAGTGAAAGCAACGTAAGTCTTCAATTCTCTATGCAAATTAGCAATTAACTGATTGGCATCTATGATCGGAATGTGACTGCTCTCTTTCATGGTTTTACTGATTAATTTGTTTAATAACTTGCTCGCTCGAACGCACCGCCAAAGCTACACTTGTCAGCGTAGGGTTTGATGCCGTAGCGATTGGAATAACGCCGTTGCCGCCTACAAATAAATTATCAAATCCCCATACTTTAGCATAAGTATCACAAACGGATTCTCCATCGTTTTCTATGCCCATTCTGGTTGAACCTTCGTAATGCAAGGAAGTACCGGGAGGCATCAAGGTTTGTCCACCGTCTTTGATTTCTTTTCCAAATGAATTCACCACTTTTTGCTGAAATGCTTTTGCGGCATTGATGGCTTCTAAGTCTTTTTCGGTGTACTTGAATTTGAAATTCATTTTTGGCATGCCAAAATAATCATTTTCTACTTCAGAAAATACAATTTCATCTTCAAAATTTGCTTCTTTTAGCGGTCCCCAGCCTAAACCTACGATGTGTTTGGAGTCGTCGGTGACGGTCGTTTTCATAGGCGATAAATCCATGTGCATAATTTGCCCATGAAAAGGATGGTTAGGAGCATCAAAAGGAACCCAGAATACGCCTACGGTTGGGTCTGGAGATTTTCTATTATTTATTTTTTGTTGGTGATTTGGGTTAAATTTACTTACCAAATCTTTATCTAATTCAACAAAAGTAAAGATAAATGGATGCTCGTTGAGGTAATGCCCCAAGGCTTTGGGTCTGATGCCCGATGCCCATAACAATTGTGGCGTGCGTAGTGCATCGGCTGCTACAATTACGATGTTGGCTTCTACGATAGTTTTTTCTTGTGTAGGCAAGTACACAATTTCAGCTCCAGTGATTCGTCCGTCTTGATGATATAATTTTTTACACAAGGTTTCTGAACGAAGTTCAAAATTAGGATGATTGAGGGTATCTCCTAAAATCAAATCTGTGGCCGTCCAATATCGGTTATGCTCGCTGTCGGTTTTGCAAGCAAGTGGCATAGGTTGAGCCTGACGCTTGGGTGAATGTTTATCGCCAAGGGTTTGATTGAGAATAGCCAGAATCGTTTCTCCTTCTTCCGAAATCGGGAAGGCTTTTTGAGTGACGTGTAGAATTTTTTCTGCTTCGGTAAAAGCTTTATCCATTTCATCTTCGGGAATGAAAGAAATTTGTTCGCCTTTGCCCGGTCTTGGACAAGCACAAGTCCAGTGAATACCCATACCTCCAATATTGGTTGACATAGAGATTGAAGGCATTTCATTGGTTTTAATTTCTTCGGGTTGGTCTAAAACCAAATGCGTTCCTGCACGAGCCAAAACGTCAGGCGTTAATTCGCCACGTTGAACAGCCAATGCTCGTTCGGCTACTGAAATCATGGGGTATGGCGTTTTTTTAGGTCCTTGTGAAAGGATTTGAGCCATTTCCATTTTTTTAGGGTCGCTGATATTTTTTACATGTTGCCCAATGCTGTCAGAAACTTTTGGTCCTACCTCAACCATCAAGATTTTAGCTTGCGGTTTTTGTTCTGCAATAATTCGTGCATAAGTAGCCCCAACTGGGCCAGAACCTATTATTAGAATATCGGTTTTCATAATTGAATTAAATTTGTGAATGAAAAACTCATAGCATCAGTTTAAAGTATTATCTAATTTTTGATATGCTTCCAACATGGCTTTTTCGCCTGCTATTCCTGCCACCGAATTGTAATGTTCCATGCCAAAAATGAAGTTTTTGCCTGTTGCCAATGATTTTTGATAAATGTGCTTGAATACTATCTCGTGGTTGATTTCGCCTGTACCGGGTTCAAAACGTTGGGGTACATCGCCAATCTGGAAATAGCCGATTTCGTCCCAAACCAAATCTATGTTGCGTTGCAAATGCCCTTCGTTTTGTTGTAAATGAAACAAATCGAACAGAATTTTGCAGGCAGGGCTATTCACGGCTTTTGCCAATAAATAGCATTGTGCCGAAGTTTTAAGATAGACTTGTGGCGGAAAACTGAGCGGTTCGAGTAGCATTACAATACCATGAGGCTCGAATATTTCGGCTGCTCTTTTGAGGCTTTCCAGTACATTCGCCGTTTGGATTTCATACGGCAAGGTGGGGTCTGCGGCATCTGGCACAACGGTGACGTATTTGCCGTTGAGGCGTTTGCCTACTTCTACGGCTTGACGACATTTGTCTAAAAAGATATTTCTAAATTCCTCTTTACCCGACGTAAACGCTGCATTGGGTGGCCAATTGACGGGCCCCATCACAAACGTTCCCATTTCCATATTTAAGTCGGAAAGCGTTTTGCCAATTTTATCTAAGTACTCAGGCGTTTGTCCGAGCATCCCTATGCCCATCAAATTGGGCATGGGTACACCCGAAAAGGCGTTGTCTTCAAAAGCGGTAAAGCCTAAGTCGGCTGAGTATTTAATTTGGTCGATAAGGTCGCTTCCTGCCGAAGCGAATGTCCCAAAATGGGGGGCGTATTTGAGTTTGAAAGTATTCATTTTTAAAAATTATCAGCTTGTTTATAGGCTTCTAATAAAGCTTGTTCGCCTTCAATGCCATCAATTGAGTTGAAATGTTCCATGCCCAAAATGAAATCTTTCTGACTGGCTTTCGACTTTTGGTAAATGTGTTTGAAGATATTTTTGTAATTGATTTCACCCGTTCCTGGCTCGCATCGCCCTGGTTCATCGCCAACTTGGAAATAGCCGATTTCATCCCAAACCATGTCGATGTGGTATATCAATCTGCCTTCATTTTTTTGCAAATGATACATATCGAACAAAATTTTACAGGCATCTCTGTTCACGGCTTTGCACAACATATACGCCTGTGCCGAGGTTCTGAGGAAAAGCTCATGGTGGTCGGCGAGGGTTTCTATCGCCATTGTTACGCCGATAGGCTCAAAAATATCACTGGCTTTTTTGAGGGCATCAATGGCATGAGCCGTTTGCATTTCGATAGGCAAAGAGCGGTCGAAGCAATCGAGCGTAATGGTTACAAATTTGGCATTGATACGCTTGGCAACTTCTACACCGCTTTTGCATTTAGTTAGAAATTCTTCCAAATATTCAGGTTTGCCCGAAGTGACCAATTCGATAGGCGGCCATTTGGTGGGGGTCAATACAAACGTGCCCATTTCCATGCCTCTTTTTGCCAAGGTTTCGCCAATTTTATTGAGCATCTCAGGCGTTTGGCTGCACATCCCAATACCCATGCGGGTAGAATTAAACTGCACCAAGGGCGACACGAAGCCGCTATCTTCGAGGGCTTTGAAGCCCAAATCAGCCATATAATTGATTTGGTCGATTGGGTCTTTTCCTGCCGAATGCGTAAACGAACCAATATGCGGAGCGTATTTTAGTTTAAACATCGCAGCATTTTCATGAGGATTGTTCATTTTATTATAAAATTGGGTTTAAACACTTTAGTTTTGGCAAAAGATATTTTTTATTAATTGCCAAAAGTGAAAAAAAATAATACTTTTGGTGATAAATACTTTTTATTAATCGCCAAAAGTGTAAAATGGAAAAATTAATTGGTCGAAAAACAGAAATTACGATTTTAAAAGAAGCCTTAGCATCCTCTCAAGCAGAACTCATTGCGGTTTATGGGCGCAGACGAGTTGGGAAAACTTACTTAATAAGAACGGTTTGTGAATCTCAGCTACTTATTGAGCTGACAGGTTTAAACGGCATTTCAACAAATGCTCAATTAGAGAATTTTAGCCTCACCGTTGCTCGAACCTTTGATTTACCTTTGCTCACCCCTAAAAATTGGTTACAGGCATTTCACGTACTTATTCAGGTTTTAGAAAAGCGATTAGCCTCAGAACCAACCGCTAAAAAGGTTATTTTCTTAGATGAGTTGCCTTGGTTTGATTCCCATAAATCAGGTTTTTTACCTGCTTTCGACCATTTCTGGAATACTTGGGCTTCTAAGAAAGATAATCTTGTGGTGGTCATCTGTGGCTCGGCTGCTTCTTGGATGATACAAAATATTGTTAGAAACAAAGGCGGTTTACACAACAGAATCACCCGCCGTATTCGTCTATTGCCATTCAATTTGCAGGAAACAGAACTCTTTTTGCAAAGCAAATACATTCGTCTCGACCGCTACCAACTGTTACAACTGTACATGGTATTGGGTGGCATTCCGCACTATTTGAAAGAAATGAAAACAGGCGAAAGCGTCATCCAAACCATTGATAGGCTTTGTTTTACTAAAGATGGACTGCTCAGTACCGAATTTAAAGACCTTTACACGGCACTTTTTGGTAATTCAGAAAAACACAGCCTCATTGTCAAAACACTGGCAAATAAGCCCGAAGGCATGAGTCGCAACCAAATCATAGCAACCTGTGGCTTGTCGTCGGGCAGTGGTTTAACCAAAATCATCGATGACCTCGCCGAATCTGGCTTTGTAACCGAATACATTCCTTTTGGCAAAACGGTAAAAGACAGCATTTTCAAATTGACTGATGAATACTCTTTATTTTATTTGAAATTCATGGAAAATAACAAAGCTTTTGGCGAAGGCACTTGGCAAAAACGCTCGCAAAGTAGTAGTTGGAAAGGCTGGTCGGGCTTGGCTTTTGAAACGATTTGTCTCAAACATACAGCACAACTCAAAAAAGCCTTGGGCATTGCGGGTGTTTATACCGAATCTTCGGTTTGGCGTTTGGTAGGCAAAAATGACACAGAAGGAACACAAATAGATTTACTTCTTGACAGACAAGACAATTGTATTAACTTGTGTGAAATCAAATTTTCGCTTACCGAGTTTACCATAGATAAAGCTTATGCTGAAATTTTAAATAAAAAAAGACGTATTTTCATCGAAAAAACAGGGACTAAAAAAGCTGTTTTTATCACCATGATTAGCACTTTTGGCATTAAAGTCAATGAACATTTTTTGGGCACAGCCCAAAACCAACTAACTATGGATGTATTGTTTGAATAATTTTCTTGAAAAGTTTATGCTGTTTTTCTACTTGGTCGAAGGCATCAAACTCGTCGGTAAATGCCGAGCCTTCGTATTCTGACGAAATGTAGCCTTTGTAACCTCCTTCGTGGAAAACCTTGAAAATGGCAGGGTAATCTATCGAAGGCTCATCGCCATTTTCGTCGAAACCATAGAATTTGCCATGCACGTGTACCACGTAGGGCATGATTTCTTTCCAATTTTCTACGGGCTGGCGACCATTCATGCTAAATGCCATATTCAGGCGGCCAATTTGTGGCGGCGTAGCCCCCATTGGAACTAATCTTTGGGCCAATTCGCCAAATTTGGCTGGCGTTGGAATATCTTTATGCCAAATTTCTTTGGTAATGACAATCATCTCGTCGGTGACACCTGCCGTTTTAAAGCTGGTCAATAACGCCTCCGGAATGGCACGCATACAAGTACCCATATCTGGCACAAAGCCCAACACGTGGGTTTGCATTTGTCCAAACATTTCAGCCATTTTAATTACCGAAGGGTGGTCAACGCTGTAAGGCGTATGTAGCTCTATTCCCATCACGACGTTGGCTTTTTCGGCAAAAGGCACGAGTTTTTGATAGACTTCGGCAGGTGCGGTAGTTTGGCAACGCAGGATAGGAAAGCCGAGTTTTTGAGCCGCCAAAATCTGAGGTTTGATGTATTCTACGGTTTCATCAATACTCATTTTGGCGTGGCGTTTGATACCCACATCAATGTTGGCATCTAAAGCCACTGGCTCAAACTCGTACTTGTCAAGGAGGTTTTTTACTTCTTTTTCGGTTTGGTCAGAGATATATGGAAATCCTCTAAGGCTTTGAAAGCCAATTATTTCTAAACCGGTACCTAAGTCACGTTTACGAGTTTCGGCAATTACGTCTTCCAACGAAAATTGTCCAGAGTTCCATTCGTAAGCGTAGGAAAAAAGGGAGGTGGCTAATTTCATCTGTATTATTTTAAAAAGTTTTTAACTTTACATGAAATGCTCTATTTTTATAAAGAAAAAGAACAAACACAACTATGGTTTTAGAATATAACTCGGTATATGATGAGTTGGCAATTTTTTTAGCAAGCCTCTCTCCTCGTAAAGTTTTAGCCTACAAATCTTCTGCTAAAGCACAAGAACGAGTAGCCATTTTGTTGGATAAAAATACCAGCGTTGGACTTACTCCCGACGAAAAAGCTGAAATGGAACGCTACATGACCGTCGAACATATTGTTCGTTTGGCAAAAGCAAAGGCTATTCAAAAATTAAATGCAAATCAATGAGTGTTTATATTTCTCGTTCGATAAAGAAAGTAGTCATTGAACGTGCGGCTAATCGTTGTGAATATTGCCGTGTACCAGAATTCCTTTCGTCTTTTAATTATCATATTGAACATGTCATTGGGCTACAGCATGGAGGCCCGAATACATTGAACAATCTTGCCTATTGCTGTTCGTCTTGCAATTGGAAAAAAGGCCCTAATATTTCTACCATTTTAGCATTTGGGGGTGAAATTGTTCCACTCTTCAATCCGAGAACCCAAAATTGGTTTGAACATTTTGAGGTTCAGCAAGGTAAACTTATAGCTCTTTCGACTGTTGGAGAAGCTACCATTAAGCTTTTAGAACTCAATATTCCCATTAAAATTGAGGAACGATTTGAGATGATGCTTGCTGGTTTTTATCCATAAATTCCTACTGACATACCAAATTTTTCTGTACTAAACTACTTGCCATTAATGGATTACCTTGTGGCCCTACCAAAATGTAAGGAATATAAAGGTCGTATTTGAATTCTACCTGATACGTTTCTCCTTTTTCTAATGGCTGGGCTACGGCTAAAGCTCCTCTGTCGAGGATAAAAAGCCATTCTTTGTCCAGTTCGGGGAGTTGCTCATAGGTATATTCGTTGCCGTTTGCCTTGATGCTCAATTGGCTTTTGTCGATTTCTTGCCCGTTTATTTTTAGGCTAAAATCCATGCAGGAAAGAGGCAAGGCTCTATACCAATGCGACTGAAATTTGAGATGACAGCCATTTTCGGTGGCTTCTAAGGCATCTTCTCTTAAAATATATTTGTCTAAAGGACCCATTGTTTTGCGTATTTGAAAATTTGAAGATTTGAAGATTTGAAAACTTGAGTATCATGCTCAAATACTCACCTCTTCAAATGCTCAACTATATATGCTACCAAGCTCATTATCAATATAATACCTCGACAGTGCCATCGAAGCCAGCAAGTCGGGTGTGCCGTCGGTTTCGACAGTTACCCAACCTTTGAATTGATGCTTTTTGAGTAATTGATACAAACCCTTGAAATCGAGTACGCCTTCGCCAGGTTCCCAAAACCAACGTGTGCCATCGTCCACAATTTCGATGTCTCGACTGTAGCGTATGTCATCGGGTAAAGCAGGCGTAGCGGTATCTTTCAAGTGGAACGTACAGATACGGTCGTGGTAGGTATCATAAAATTCCAATATATCTTCGCCCAGTAAAGCTACTTGTGCCGTGTCGAGGCAATAATGCACATAGCGTGGGTCGGTGAGTTCGAGGTATTCACGGTGGTTGTCTTTGTTGATTGCCAAGAAAAACTCGTTATGAATCCCAATTTGTACGCCCTTGTCAGTAGCGTATTTGCCCACTTCGGTAATGATTTCGGCAGATGCTTTGATTTGGTCACGACTCAAAGGGCCTAACCCATAATAATTGTTTATTGGGGCAGAATTTAGTTGTGTTCCACCAAATTCAACCAACAAATCCACGGCTTTTTTACTTTCTTCAAGCGTTTGTTTGTGGTGCGTTCGGTCGTAGGGTTTGTCAATCAAATGAAACATTCCACTTACTTCAACGCCACGCTCGGCTGCAAAATCTTTGAAGGCTTGGGGAGAACCAAAAAGAGGTAACATTTCTGGAAAATCCCACGGAGCTAATTCTATTCCATTGAATCCCAAGGCTTTTTGGTAACGAAGGATTCTGTCCCAGTCGGTGTAATAGGCCGAATTGGTTTTGTCTTCGTAATAAAAATCACGGAAGTTGTCAATCCTTTGGTAAGGAATGTTTTTCCAGTGGTTCATGTGAGAATATTTGATATTTGGGATTTGGGATTTCGGATTTCGGATTTTTTTGAAATCGCTATCTATTTGTTGATTTTGTAAGTCCATATTCACGATTTTTTCAATTATTTTTTGATTCCAAAATCCCCGCCCCCGCCAAATCCAAAATCGTTTTTCTACTTCTCAGCAAAGCACGCATGGGTTCACGGGTTTGGCGATTACTCACGATTGCCCAGCCATCATAATTGATTTCTTTGAGGGTTTGACAGAATCCGCTCAAATCAACCTTTCCTAAACCTACATCTTTAAAAACCTGCGTAGCACGGTGTTGTGGATATTCGGGCAAAGGTGTTTTCCAGGTTTCATTGTCATCCATAAATGCCGTGTCGGTTAGATAAATTGAACCAATTTTACTGGCATTATTTTTTAATAATTCAGTTGAATTTTGACCTGCAATACTCAAATTTGCCAAATCAATATTAAAATGAATTGAATCATCTAATTGCGACAGAAACGTTTGGTAATCTTGGCTACGAAGCACACTCCAATACTCATTTCTAAGCGAAATTTTTATGCCTTTTTCTTGGGCAATTGTTGCAAAACCATTGATTAACTGAATGGTACGATTCATAAAATCGCCCTCCCAATTTGGATTTTTGCCATGATAATGCTGTACCAAACCATAAGGCGGCGTGGGAGTAATGGCTATGTAGTCGCAACCCAATTCGGCGGCATAACGGATGGCTTCCCCTCCGAAGTAGCCAGAAGCTCCAAAGTAAAAATCAAGGTTTTCGTTACGCATAAAAATGGTAGGATTGAAATGAATCCCAGCCACTTTTTCGATGCCGTTTGCTTGTAAATGAGCCACAAATTTGGCAACTGTTTCAAATTTTACTTCGATACAATACTTGGTAAAAGGCACACCCGAGCCACCTCTGAAAATCCAGAAGGGGTCAAACGGAATCTCAACAGCCCTAAAACCTGCTGTGGCTATCATGGGGTATAGCTCATCCCAATAATACTTGCTTTCGTAGCGATTACGGTTGGGTTCTTGGTGATGCACATTCACCATATCGAGGCTTATTCCTATTCTCATTTTCTTTATGTATAGAGGATTTGAGAAGCTGAAGTGGTGAAATTCAAATTTTCAAATCTTCAAATCTTCAAATTTTCAAATCATCGCATCAAAAATTTACTTTTTTCTCGAAAACTCTGATACTCGGAAAAGGCATATAGCCGATTCGGAGGTTGATTTTTAGTCCAATGGTGTGTTCACCTGCGGACAAATCACCTGCTTTAGCCACCGAAAGGGTCGCTACTTCGCCCATTTCCCAGCGGTCATCCGTTTCGTTTTCTCGTTGTTCAAGGTTATAGGTATTGCCATGAACCGTGATAGCTACATCGCTTTGGGGCAAAGTTTCGCCATCTAAAGAAACTTCAATTTCTTCGACCATCGAAAGCGAAACGCCTCTGTAATAAGGCAATCTTGCTCCTATTTCAAAGCCTTTTTCGGTCTTTTTTGCCCTTTCTGGCACAATCATATATTTTTCGTACATAATTCTATTTTGGATTTATGATTTGGGATTGGGGATTTTACGTTATCCACACCGAAATCTTGTAAATACTATTTTTATTTTCACATTGGCTCAAATCCGAAATCCGAAATCCCACATCCTAAATTCTTTAACATTTCTTGGTGTCTTCTCACTTGTTCTACACTATCGACCTCATAAATATCTTGGATATGGCGATTACCTTCGTATTCCGTGGCGATGTAGCCATTGTAGCCATGTTTTTGTAATACGGCAACTACTTCATTGTAGGGAATACTGTACTCTGTGTAATCTTCCAGCATCTCTAAACATTTGCCATGAATGTGTATAATTCTGTCGATATGCGGCACTAAACTGAGCGGATTGACAAAAGGTGTATGGCGTGAAAGCTCTGCTACGGCCATATCTATACGTCTATTGCTCATCTTAGATACTTCGTAAACCGTGTATTCTGCCATTACGCCTTTTTCGTGTTGTTCGCAAACGTATTTGGCTATTTCGGGGTCAGCACCGTTGCGAATCATTCGCTCTACTTGCACACGAGGCAGGCGTTGGGTAAAACCGCCCATATCAGGAATAAAGCCAAAGTGTTTTGTACCTGTGCGTTCCATCACTTCCCAGTGGCGTAACATCCATGCACTATTGATATTCCAAGGTGCGTGTACCTCGATGCCCAATTTGATGTCGTGGTCTTCGGCAAAAGGTAATACTTTTTCAATAATCTGCGGCGTAGTATTCACAATCACACGAATGATTTTGAACCCCAAAGCTTTGGCAAAAAGTATGTCTTTTTTGAAAGAGGCTACCGCTTCTTCGTCTGACCAGTAATGCCCTTTTTTCTTGTTATAATCTAAAAACATATCGTGGGCAACAGGCGTAACCTTGTACTTATCCATCCACCCAAACCATTGCTCAATGAATGCTTCTGATGGAATTTTCGGACAACCCGGCACACTTTGTTCGCCTACAATTTCAATTCCCGTTGCACCCGTAGCCGCAGCCGCAGCGATGCAATCTTCAAGGCTCATTTTTTTTAGGAAATATTCTTCCTGATAGCTGTAGAGGCTTACAGCACGTTTGATTTGATTCGTCATCTAAACTATTTTTATAAAAGTATCCTTGTACAATTAAGTGAATGAGTGGTAAAATATTCTTCATTTTCACACACCTACAGCATTCACAATACTACATTTATGCTTGTTCTTCTTTCATCATAAAATTGAAGACAACCATCACAAGACAAATAATACCGAAAATCAAAAAGGCATTCAAAATTCCACCAAAGAGGTTGCTAACCATGCCAACAATAAAAGGCGACAGCGACAAGCCCAAGAAAAAACCACTTCCCCAAATACCCATGCCACGCCCTCTGAATGGCAAAGGAATCGACCTTAATCCAAAAGCGATTAGTACAGGAATCGACATGCCACAACCGATTTGTTGTACTACAGCACTCGCCATAATGAAAGGGAGCGTTCTGAAAATACCTACCCCAATCAAGCCTAAGCCAATTAAAGTAAACATTATTCCAAATTGTATTTTGCTATTTTTCTTTCCAAAAATTTTGAAAAGTACTGCTCCTATCGGAAGCATCAAACTGGCAACCGCCGTGATTTTTCCTACTTCTTGCGGGTCTGTCAAACCGATTTTATCTAATGCCAACGAAAAATGTAAAGTATAAACATAATACAAAACCGAGGCGATAAATGTGGTAACGAATACCTTGATAATCAAGGGTCTTGATAGTATATCAGGCGTTTTCTGTAATTTGTCCACAGCCGAAGCAGCTTTTTGCGTAGGCTCAAAAATGAAAAAGTATGAACCTATCGGAATCAGCAAGGTAATAGCATACAGCAAGAAAGGATATTGCCAGCCGATTGTTGCCAAATAGCCACTACCCGTAATGACAAAAAAACCAAAGACTGGGCCAATAATACTTTGTATCATCAGCCATGTATTTCTTTTACTTTCTTCAAAATAATCCCCTAATAAAATATTAGCAACCGTAAGAATAAATGCTTCTCCTATACCCAAAATCAAGCGACCAATAATCAGTAGTGTAAAACTTTCTACAAAAAAAGGGATTACACCTCCGATGCCGTACAAAAACGAAAAAATAAGTAAAAGTTTGCGTCTGCCCAACTTGTCAGCTAAATAGCCCGCATAAGGTGCAAATAAAGCCACACACAAGCCTGGTGCCGAAATCACAAAAGGGGCAAGTATGTCTATGTGTGGAATATCTTTGAAATTATTCCTTAATGTTGGTACTACGGGCATTAGTGTGATAACTGCCATCATGGGCAAAATACTAATGAGCGTAATAATTATTCCTTGCGGAATTCCAGCGATGCGGGTTTGCGAGTTTGGCATAATGGTAAGTTAAATTAAAGCTTAGTAAACATTGGAGGAGAGGCGTTCTCTCCTCCAATGCAGTTTATAAATGGAGGTTCAACTGAGCCCCAATTAATCTTGGCGAGCCAAATATCCAGTTATAAATATTGATAGTACCACCATTAAAACTTGAATAAGTAATGATACGATTATCTTCAAGGTTTTGGGCAAATACGCCTATATCAAACTTTCCTCCTTGGGTTGTGTAAGTCAAGTTGATGTCTGTTTTTGTATAAGCCTTTTGCTTATCCATGGCATAATTGAAAGCGGTGGTATAATAATCCGACTTAAACAAAGTTTGAATACCTGCGTTTAAAATGCCTTTTCCTATTTTGAAATCGTGGTTATAGCCTGCCGTGAGGGTCAAGCCTGGCGACATTGGAGCGGAGTTACCTTTCAAATCAACGGCTTTGGCATCACCATTTACTACGTTGCCTACGGTTTTTAATTCTTGGTATTTGGCACTCAACAAATTCACCGAAAACTTGAATCTATCGGCTTTAGTAGCCACATATTCGCCTTCTATTTCCAAACCATTTACAGTACTTACCCCTGCGTTTTGGGTAGCACCACCCACAGCTGCCGAAATGAATATAGCTACTTGTTGGTCTTTGTAATCATAGTGGAAAGCAGAGGCATTTAAACGTAATTTATTGTTGGCAAATTTATTTTTTGTTCCAATTTCATACGCCGTTAAGTATTCTGGATTGTACGCTCCTTGGTTATCGAAACCACCAGCTTTGTAGCCAGTACTGATTTTGGCAAAAAGCATTTTATTGGCATCTATTTTATAGTCGAGTCCAACGAGCCACGTTGTTTGGTTCCAGCTTCCTTCGGTTGGTACACCCGAAATAAGTTTCATCCCTGCTTGCGTCATACTGGTAGGTACATTGGGATAGAAGAATCTGATAATTGACGGTGGACCGAACGGAGCAGAGGCTAAATCAGCACCGGCAAGGGTCTTTTTGTCTGTTGTATTTCTCAAACCCAAAGTAATGCCCAATTTCTCATTAACATTATAAGTGGCTTGTCCGAAAAAGCCCAAAGTACTGGAAGTGATATTTCTGATAAAAAAGTTAAGGAAAGGAATTTGTCCCCCAAATGCTCCAGCCGCAGCAGGCAAAAACAGCCCTCTTCTTACGTCTTGGTCTTCATGTCCATAAAAACTTCCTACTTGCCAACTTAGCTTTTCCGACTCACCATTGAGGCGTAATTCGTGGCTTTGGGTATCGTAATTTAAGTCATTGTAAAAACTAAATGTTTCAGGAACAAAACCATTTAATGGTTGATAGCCAGACATTTTCACCGTTCTGATACCTCCCGAATAAGATAAAGTAGCGTGACCAAAATCGTAGGCAATTTTACCTCTCAAAGCCGATTGGTCTATTTTCATAAAACCAGCCGTAGCAACGGGATAATCGTTTGGTAAGGTGGTTGTCCAACTGGTCGGTTCTAAGCCTTTCAATTCTGTAAAATTTGCCATCGAAACCCCGTATTGCGAAGGTGCTTGTTGGTCAGTTTTACCCAATTCTCCTGCTACATAAATAGAAAGTTTTTTGGTTGGATTGAGGCTCAAACCTACACGAGTAGCCCAGAAATTGGCATTATCAATTTTACCAACCAATGCTCCTCCATCACGGTAGCCATCGTGTTTCGAGAGCATCCCTGCAACCCTGATTGCCGCAATTTTACTCAAAGGCAAGTTTAGAGCAGCGTTCAATTTAAGGGCATTATAATTACCATAACTGGCAGAGAAGTCGGCTTCTTTTACTTGCGACGGCTTTTTAGCAATAATATTTACCGCTCCAGCCGTAGCGTTGCGTCCGTAAAGTGTTCCTTGTGGACCTTTCAATACCTCTACACGGTCGAGGTCAAACATGGCGGTGTTCAAAGCTACAGGACGGTTTAAGTATTCGCCATCAATCCCAACCGTAACCGCTTGGTCTGATAATTCTGCCCCACCGCTATTGCTTCCTACGCCACGCACGTTGATTTGATTGAAAATGGTATTTTGTACAATATTTAAACTCGGAGCAATGGCTTGTAGCTGCAACAAATCGGAAACGCCTTGTTTTTGAATATTTTTCCCCGAAACCAAATCCATCGTAATAGGTACTCGCTGTGCCGAAACCGAACGGTTTTCTGCCGTTACGACTACTTCTTCGAGGCTTTCGGTTGCTTCTTTCAAGGTAATGTCTAATTGCTTTTTATCGCCAACAGCTACTTCTTGTAATTCGTAGCCTACAAAAGAGAAAATAAGCGTTTGGTTTTTACGTGCCTCAATCACATATTTTCCCTCTTTATCGGTTGTTGTTCCTTTGGTTGTGCCTTTGATAACAATAGCCACACCGAGCAGCTTGTCGCCTTTATCAGAACTAACCGTACCACTAATCGTTTGGGCAAGTATGTTAAGATTGGCGAGTAAAAATACCAAGCATACAAGTGCCAGTTTTTGGCTAAAATGGTTAAAAATAGATTTTTTTTTCATACTTTTGGTTGGTTTTTAATTTTTCAAGAGATTGAAAATCTAATCCAGCCGTTTCTATTCGCAGTAGAAACGGCTTTTGTTTTTGTATTGACTTTTATTAATAATTTCTTATACAAAAGTAATATAAGTAAGATTTTATTTTTTATCAGAATTATTCTATTTACTGGCAAAATCAATCATAGATACTATATTTTTCAATAAAATATATTAAAAAAGAACTATAATAATACAAAAAAGGGTACGATTGAACGATTATGTCAATCATACCCTTTTTGCTTAATTACCAAATAAACCTTTATCAGTTCATTTTTAGCGATGGCGTACCAGCCACAACCGAGAACGCTCCAAAGCTCTTGCTGTAATGATAAACGCCATCGCCGAGCTGATGGGCAGTAAACCCTAGGCTAAAATCTTAATACAATATTAAGAAATAGTAAAATGCAAATTTGTATCAATATTATTCTATTTACTAGCAAAATCAATCGGTATTGTCTAATCATACTTTGGTCGTTTTCACTCATAAAAATCCATTTACCGAAAAAAAATACCAAAAAATGCTCATTTGTTGCCAAACGTCGAATAGCCTCTATTTTTTGAGCATTCTTCTACAACTTTGTATCATCAAACAAAGGCTTTAGCCCTCTATCATAAAACGTTACAAACCTTAATCCATCATGAAAAAAGTATTCTCTTTTGCCCTTGCTTCTTTAGCAACCGTCTTATTATTAGACAGTTGTACGCCAGAAGTAAACAACAATGAAGTAACTCCCACTGCCACAGGCATGGAGAGTTTGAACGTACCAAGCAATTTTGATTTCAATACTTCGCAAGAAGTGTCATTCAGCATCGGAGCATTTGACAATTCAGACAAACCGATTGCCAGCGTAGTAATGTCTGTGTATAGTTATCCAGAAGGAGATTTATTGTTCAAAGGACTTACAACAGAAGATGGCAAATTGGTATTTTCACAAAAATTACCAACGTATGTAAAGAAAATCGCTATCAAACCAGATTACATTGGTTTGCCATCGGAATATATCGTTGAATTGAGCGGTACAAGTGTAGCGGTGACATTCGGAGGAAAAAATCCTGTAGTACCTCAAGGACTTGTAACGCCCGTACAAAACCCTAGTAGCTTAAAAGTAGATGTAGCCGCCGGAAGAGTTCAGACGTATCCTACGCTTGCTTATATGGGTAAATGGTCTGGCGATGGCGTACCACAATATTTAGAAAAAGATAGAGATGCCATTTCTAGTTCATTCTTAGAATATGTCAACGCCAGTGTACCAGAAGGCCGTTCTGTACCTTCTGCTCACCCAGACTTCTTGAACTCAAATAACAGAAACTTTTTGTATATCAAAGAATTGTCTGATGTATATATCACGTTTGTACACGAAGGTGCAGGTTGGCAAAATACCTTGGGCTTCTATACATTCGACCCATTGAATCCGCCTAAAAGTACAGCAGATATTTCAAAAATTAATATCATCTTCCCGAACGTATCGTATTATGGCAGTGGTGGTGGACTTCGCTCAGGTGATAAAGTAAATATTGGTCGTTTCCCTGCGGGTTCGGGCATTGGATTTGTACTATTGGCAAACGCTTGGCCGGGTTCATCTTCATCGGGTGTAACCAAAGGATATTATGCACATTTCTCGCATGATGCTCTTAACGTTGAAGAATCAAGCAGCATTCGTCGCCATTTGATTGCACTCAACGACCCATTCAACAAACGTATGTTGTTGGCTTTTGAAGATGTAAGCCGTGAAAGTACGCCTATTGGTTGCGACAACGACTTTAACGATGCGATTTTCTTTGCAACGTCGAATCCAGTAACAGCCATTGACACCGACAACACACCGATTGTTGATAGCCCTAAAGATACCGACGGCGACGGCGTAGGCGATACTCGTGACGAATATCCCAACGACCCAACCAGAGCCATCAACAACTATATTCCAGGCAAAAATTCATACAATACTTTAGCTTACGAAGACTTATGGCCTATTCAAGGTGATTACGATTTGAACGACTTAGTAATCAATTACCAGTTCCAAGAAGTGTTGAATGCTAAAAACCAAGTAGTTGATTTGAAAGCGAAGTTTTATGTGAAAGCCATCGGAGCAAATTATACCAACGGCTGGGGCTTCCAATTGCCCGTTGACCCATCGGTAGTCAAATCATTTACAGGTAATTCATTGACCGAAGGCGTGATAAAAACCAATGCCAACGGTACTGAGGCAGGACAAAAATATGCTACGTTCATTGCTTTTGACAATGCTTTCAAACAAATGAAATCGTACAATGGCTTTGTCAATACCCAAAAAGGTAGCACAGTCATTCCGCCAAAAGATACCTTACGCCTAAGCATTTCGTTTACGTCGGCTATTGATAAAAGTAAATTGGGTGCTGCTCCTTACAATGCGTTCTTATTCAAGGCAAACGACCGTGGTAAAGAGGTGCATTTGCCAAACCAAGCTCCAACAAGCAAAGCTAATGTAACTTTACTTGGTACTGGTCAAGACCGCTCGGATGTAAACAAGGGCATTTATTACAAAACAGCAAAAGGATTGCCTTGGGCTGTAGATTTCTCAAACGATTTCTTATACCCACTAGAAACTGTACCTATCATTGATGCCTACTCAAAATTTGCCGAATGGGCTCAGAGTGGCGGTACTTTGTATCCTGACTGGTACTTACAAAATAAAGGATACTACGATTCTAGTAAGGTTTTCAAATAAAGATATTAAGGGTAAAATTGTGCAATTGGGTTTAGACTAATGTTTATTACAAACAAGGCTGTCTTGGTAAGACAGCCTTGTTTTTTTGTACATTTTTAGGCAAAAGCTCCCCCATCGACCGCCATTGTATGCCCTGTAATAAAGCTCGATTCGCTGCTACTCAGCCAAAGAGCCACATCGGCAACTTCTTGGGGCTGTCCCATGCGTTTCATGCGTTGAAAATTAATCGCTTGTTGTAAAGCTTCTGGATTTTCTGCTAATTTTCTTCTGCCTTGCATAATCATAGGCGTTTCTATAGCTGTTGGGCATATTGCATTTACTCTGATGTTTTGGGTAGCATATTCGATAGCAGCCGTTTTCACAAGCCCGTTTACACCATGTTTAGAAGCCGCATAAGGCGAATTTTCGGGTTGCCCCACCAAGCCAGCCGCCGACGAAACGCACACGATTGTTCCCCCTCCTTGTTTGAGCATTTGTTCTAGTTGGAACTTTACACAATACCAAGTACCAATCAGGTTGATTTGTATTTGCTGTAGCCATGCTTCTTCTGGATATTCGTGTATGGGTTTTGATATTTTTCCAGCAATACCTGCACAATTAACGGCACAATCTATCCTTCCAAACTGTTGTACAGCCGTTTCCACGAGGTTGACTACGGCAGTTCTTTCGCCAATATTACAAAGGACAAAAATGGATTCTCCTCCATTGGCTTCTATTTCAGCACGTACAGCCATGCCTTGCGTTGCATCGACATCGGCCAATACCACTTTTGCCCCTTCACGAGCAAATGACAAAGCCGTTGCCCTACCAATACCCGAAGCTGCACCCGTAACGAGGGCTATTTTATTATCAAAACGATTCATAAAATATGTAGTAAAAAAGTTATAAAATCCTTTTAAAATAATGATTTTATGAAAAAACACTCATCATTAACCATTAATAATCAACCAATTAATTTTTTTTAATTTCCATCACTTATCGTTGTTCCTCCATCCACAATGATGTTTTGCCCCGTGATAAAGCCCCCTGCCTGAGAAGCCAGCATTACGGCAACCCCTGCAATTTCTTCGGGTGTACCTACACGCCTCAGAGGCGTAAGTACCAATCTTTTTTCCATGAAAGCTTTATTTGCTAACAAAGCTTGGGAAAATGGCGTATCAATCATGCCCGGCGAAATGGCATTAGCTCTGATATTGTAAGGCCCAAATTCTACGGCAATGTTACGAGCCAGTTGTGCCAAGGCAGCCTTGGTCATGCCATAAAGTCCTAATGCTTTATTCCCACGAACTCCTGCAATACTGGCAAGGTAAATAATACTTCCTGCTCGTTGGGCTTGCATAGAAGGTAATACCGCTTGGGTAAGGTACAATGCCTGTGCTAGATTGATTTGCATCGTTTTGGTAAAATCTAGTGGGCTTACCTCCAACAGAGAACCCGCATGTGCCACTCCTACACAACTCACCAAAATATCAATGCGTTGGCATTGGGCATATACAAAAGCCACGAGGGCATTGATTTGCTCCCTATCAGCTACATCGCAAGGAAAGGCTAGGGCTTTTATACCTTTTACTATAAAAGCTTGTTGCACTTCTTCACACGCGTTGGCATCGTTACTTGAAATGATAACTGTTGCCCCAAATGTACCCATTGCTTCGGCTATCGCCTTTCCCATACCACTTGTACTGCCCGTGATAAGGGCTATTTTTCCTGCTAAATCAAACAATTGCTTCATGTTTTGTTGTATAGTATTGTATAGTCGTGCTTATCAATGCTAAAAGTATCATAATCAACACCATAGGCACGGGGGTTCGGTTGTACAGAAGACTCAAAACGGCCGTTGTGGTAGCACTGCACGTCATTTGTAAAGCTCCCATCAGGGCTGTGGCACTGCCAATATTTTTTTGGAAGGGCTTCAGTGTAAGTGCCATAGCATTGGGTGTAATGAGGTGTAAACTCAGCATAAAAGCATAGAGTCCTGCCAACACCACAGGCATTTGAAACCAATACACCACAATCAAGAGTAAAACATTCGTCACAAGTAACTGTACTGTAGCCGCCCGAAAAGCAATAGTTTTACTAGGATATTTTTTCAACAACATCCTGTTCAATTGGTTACTAAGTACCAAGCACGAAGCTGTTGAGGCAAATACCCAACCAAATTGTTGAGGACTCAATTGAAAGTTTTCGATAAAAATCAAAGAAGAACTTGAAATCCAAGCAAATAGTGTACTACTAGCCAACGCTGCCACAAAAGCATAAGGCAAAAAGCCGGGCGTTTGGAGTACTGTTTTGTACTGCTGTATTATGGCTTTGGGGTGTAAAGAGTAGCTTGTATCGGCTTGTACAGAATGAGGTAAAAAGAAATACAGCACCAACATCAGCGTAAAAGAAAGCCCTGCCAACAAGTAAAAAATAGCACGCCAAGAAGCCATCGTCAATATCAAACTCCCTACCGACGGTGCCACAATTGGGGCAATACCCATAATCAAGGCAAGCAAGGAAAAAATACTGGCGGTTTGGTCGGTCGGAAAAATATCTCTAACCACCGCCCTACTGCCTACCGCACAAATACTAATGCCCAAGGCTTGTACAAAACGCAGGGCAATCAGCCATACAATTTGGCTCGTCCAAGCACAGCCCAAAGAGGTAAGCGAAAAAAGCAACAGCCCAAACATCATAGGAACTTTTCGCCCAAACCTGTCTAAAATTGGGCCATTAAAAAGCTGTCCGATACAAGACCCTGCAAAAAAACTGCTCATGGTAAAAGTTACTTGACCAATATCGGTATGCAATTGGCTTGCTATACTCGGAAAAGCTGGCAAGTACAAATCGGTCGAAAAAGGCATGAGTCCGTTGAGGCTACCCAACACTACAATTACGACTTTTTTATTAATACTTTCGGTTGAGTTCATCGCCAATGTATCATTTTTTGTCCACGCACAGGACTTTCAAAAAACGGAATACGAGTACCTCGCAAACTACCCAAATAGACCGTTCGGAGGTCTTTACCACCAAAGCTCAAACTTGCCATCCAAGGGCAAAGTGAGCCTTGCGTAGCACCCAATATTTCGGGCGTAACGCATTGGTTATCATAGGCATCGAACAATTGTTTTTTGGTAAAAGCATTGCTGTCATCTAATAAAGTAAGTACTTCACCATCAGGTGTAATGGCAATTAATTCATCGGTAAAAATGAGCGTAATCCACAAATTGCCGAACGAATCAAAGGCGAATCCGTCTGGAAAACCACCCAATCGAGCAGGGCCATATACTTCTCGGGCATACAAATCGCCATTGTCTTTGACCCGCATTCTCGAAATCCGCCAAGCGGTACTTTCTACTATATAAAGCCATTCTTCGTTGTCGTCGAAACGAATTTCGTTTGTTCCACAAAACCCATCGGCTACAATTCGCACGCCTGTGTCGTCTATCAAAGCAATATAACCATCGGTAGCACGGGTATTGATTTGGTCGCTCCAAGGCTCGGTTCGGGTTGTTACGGTAAACCAAATTCTTCCTTTTGAATCTCGTAAAGGAAAATTGGCTTTCCCCAACGCTTGTCCGTCTATCTGCGTTACTAAGGTTTGTAGCTTTCCTTCACGGCTCATCAGCTCAATGTGGTTTGTACCCCAATTAGCGATAATAATATTCCCTTTTGTATCAAAACAAAGCCCATTAGGCAACGAGCCTTGGGCAGCAATATAACGGGCATTATCAGACACAAAACTCGCTTGGGTATCGTGAAAAGGGTTGATTACCTGCTGCAAGCCTTCGTGATTCATTTTTACGACTCCCCCACGGGCATCGGCAGACCACACCGTACCGTCGGGTTCGGTGAGGATACACTCAGGGCGTTGGAGGTGTTCTCCTAAAAATTGTATAGCACTGCGGTCCACTTGCCAACCTTTCAAAGGATTTGCTTTGTTGTATTGAATCAGCATAAATAATGTATTTTTACAAAATATTCTAACAAAAGTACAATATTTTATTGAAATATTTTTAGTCAAAAGCCGTCTAAAACCATGCAAAATCAGGCATTTAGGCTAATATTGTTGAACGATTTAGGGCATACAGGTTCAAAATAGTACTTTTCCTCTTGTATAAAGCATAAAATTATACCTCTCATGTGCAGTACCACCACTTATTAGCGTATTCCTTAGAGGAAGTGTTTCAAGGGCAATGTTATATTTTACTATATCTTGTTATAATACTATTTTACGCAAAAATCAGGGCTGATGTCATTGGGTAAACCTTGTGTATTGTAGCTGTACAATCGTGTACAAGCCGTTGTTTACTATTTCATTTTTTGCAGAAAAAAATTATTTTTTCTATCTTTTTTTATAGGCTTTTTCAACCTTTTGAAGCCCATTGAAAGGGCTTTTTGCTATGAAAAATGTACTATTCAAGCAAGTATTTATTTTTTACAAAACCCTTCATCATTATGTTTGAGATACAAGAAAAGAAGTATTGGGAACGATGTCGGGAACGGTTGCATTATCACCAACGAGCCTTCTTCATGATTCTAAGCCATTTTTGTTCGTTTAGGACTAAAAAGAGATTATATAAGAAAAATACTATTCTAGTCTGATAAAAATAGTATCAAAACTAGATATTATACAACAATATACAGACATACTTTACAGGACGAAGCAGGACGGTTTGGGATACCAACAAGAATACTTTTGCTACAAAAGACAATATAATATAAAATAATTTATATTATAAATGTGCTATTTTATTCAGGTATTCAATTATAAACCGAATCTCAATGCTTAAAAAATTACTAAGTGTGAGTATGCTGATAGCCTTCGCTGGTGGCTATACTCAAGTTCAGGGTAAAGAACATTTGGTACTTACCACAGGGTTGCATTCCGCCAAAATGTTCCACAAAGTGAGCTTATCACAACCCGTTACAGGGAAAATAACAGGTAACGATGGAGAGGCTATTCCAGGGGCGAGCATCAAAATTAAAGGCAGCAGCAAAGGTACTGCCACCAATGCTGATGGTACGTTTAAGATTGATGTACCCGATGGTAACGCGGTGTTAGTCATTTCATCGACAGGCTATGTTTCGAAAGAAGTGACAGTAGGCAACCAATCGGTTATTAACGTAGTATTGCAAAACGATATACAAGCCCTCGAAGAGGTGGTAGTAGTTGGTTATGGCGAGCGTAAAAAATCTGACGTAACAGGCTCGATGGTAAGTGTTGGTTCGGCTGAATTGAATCAAAGACCAGTAGCCAACGCCTTACAAGGTATTCAGGGTAGAGCCGCAGGGGTTGATATTCAATCGAACGAACGCCCAGGGCAAGTAGGTAAAGTAACAATTAGAGGGGTACGTTCATTGACGGCTTCAAATGAGCCCTTGTATGTAGTAGATGGTATTCCATTGGTAAGTGGTAGTATTGACAATATTAACCCCAACGATATTGAATCGGTTGATGTATTGAAAGATGCCTCTGCCACTGCCATTTATGGTTCTCGTGGTGCAAACGGCGTTGTATTAATCACAACGAAAAGAGGTAAAAATGGTAGATATACCCTTAGCATAAACTCTAACTATACTGCCGAAAACATCGTTGATTTAGCTCCAATGATGAACGCAGGCGAGTATATCGATTACAGAAGATGGGCCTATTATTATACATCGACATCATCGAAAGCTTATCCTCGTGGAGATCAGCCTACCCAAGCAAATGACCTAGAAATTTTCGGAAGTGACAAAAGTGCTTGGGCTAATATTTTGAAAGGTTGGGCTACCGGTACTTGGGATGGTTCTAAAGTAGCAACAACAGACTGGTTGGGTATGGTGACACAAACGGCTCTGACGGGGCAGCATACCATCAGTGTCAGTGGCGGTACTGAAAAAATGAAGGCTTATGCGTCTTTCGGGTATTTAAACAACCAAGGTACAATTAAAGGACAAGGTTACGAGCGTTATACGGGTAAACTAAGTGTTGACATTACGCCAAACAAATGGTTCTCGATGGGTGGTATATTGAACACGGCGTATTCGGTTAACGAGTATGGTCAGTCAGGAACAGCATCTAACGTGGCGGCAGGTCTTTATGCAAGTGCCAGAAGATTGTTTAGTTATGCCGTTCCTTTTGATGAAGCGGGAAATAGAATACTACAACCTGGAAACGACCCCTTGGTATTCAACATAGTAGATGAAGAAAAATATTCACAAGACCAACGCATCAACCTAAGACTATTCGGTAGTTTTTACGGTGAGTTAAACTTTGGTGGTTTTGCTAGAGCATTAGAAGGCTTGAAGTTTCGTATGAATTTTGGACCAGATGCTTCGTTTAACAGAAATGGTTTTTTCATCAATGCACTTTCAGTAGCTAATTTGGGAGGTTCAACAAATGCCGCTTCTTTAACGAAGTTTCAATCTGTATCTTATACATGGGACAATATGCTTACGTATAACAAGACGATTGGAAAGAGTCAATTGGGTATTACAGCCTTACAGACACAAACGCAGTATGAGTATGAGTCAAACTTCCTTCGTTCAAATAACGTAGCGTTCCCAAGTCAAAAATGGAATAACTTAGATACAGCACCTTTGGCTACAACAGGAGGATATAGCTCTGACTATATTCAGAAAGCACTCGTATCATACATGGGTCGTATCAACTATGATTATGACAATAAGTATTTACTTACGATTTCAGGTCGTGCCGATGGTGCTTCTCAATTAGCAGAAGGGAATAAATGGTCATTCTTCCCCAGTATGGCATTAGGTTGGAGAATCAACAACGAGAAATTCTTAGCTGACCAAACATGGATTGATGCCTTAAAAATAAGAGCTGGTGTAGGGGTAACAGGCAATGCTGCCATTGATCCTTATGCAACTCAAGGAGCTTTGGTAAATGCGTTCTATCCTTCAGGGGCATCAATTTTGTCAGGACTTGTAAATAATAAGGTTTTGGCAAACCAAAATTTAACTTGGGAGAAAACAACGCAATATAACTATGGTATTGATTTCTCTTTCTTCAAGAGAAAAGTGTCGGGTAGTTTAGATTTCTATACAGCCAATACGAAAGATTTATTGATGTTAAGAAGCCTTCCAACAGTTACTGGATACCCCACTACAAACTCAAATGTAGGAGAAACGGCTAGTAGAGGTATTGATTTGACATTGACTACCATCAACTTGAGTAGAGCAGGATTTGAGTGGTCTTCGACATTCAATGGCTCATGGCAAGAAAATGAAATCGTTACCCTATCTCAAGGTAAATTTGACGATATTAACAACAAATGGTTCATCGGACAGAGCCAAGGTATAATTTATGACTACCAAGCAAATGGCCTATGGCAAGAGTCGGATGCTGCTGAAATGGCAAAGTTTAATGCCAATGGTGCTAAATTTACTGCTGGTATGGTAAGACCCGTTGATTTGAATGGCGATTATAAAATTGATGCAAACAACGACCGTAAGGTACTTGGTAGCACAATCCCAAAATTTATTGTTGGTTTGACAAACAACTTCGAGTACAAAGGATTATCGTTGTCAGTAATGTTGTATGGACGTTTAAGTTACTTGTATAACACCGGTGGAGAATCTCTTTCTGGTAGATCTTCGCAACGTCAAGTAAGTTATTATACGCCTAACAACACCAATGCCGAGTATCAACGTCCGTTCTATACTGCTGCTACAGGAGACCCTTACTCACCTTCTTTAGGTTACAAAGATGGCTCGTTCATTAAAGTACGTAACGTTTCATTGGGCTATAGAATTCCTGAAAAATTATATCACAAATTAGGCGTAAGCAATGCAAGAATTTATGTTCAAGGACAAAACTTAGGAATGCTTTACAATAATATTAGCTGGCTTGACATGGACGTACAATTAAATGCGTCAAACAGAGGCTATACATTCGGCATCAGCCTTGATTTTTAATCTTGAGACTCTTAATTAATAAAGCAATAGAAAATATGAGATATATAAAAATAGGTGCATGTATCCTGACCCTTTTCACAACAGTATCATGCCACGATATATTAACAGAAGAAGTAGTTACAGACCGTCCCAATTCGTATTTTGATACAGATGCAGGTATTTTGGCTGGTGTAGTAGGTGCTTATAACCAAACATTTGCTATCCCTTTCAATGGCGAAGCAACTTTTGCCACAACAAACTACGGAACAGATGAGTTTGTGGTAGGTGGTGACCAATCAAACAGCCCTTGGAATAACTACGATGGCGGTTTGAAGTCTATCGTTACTACAGTTACATCAAATACCGTTCCTGCTGAAAGAGCATGGGATATGTACTATAATGCTATCGGTTTGACCAATCAGGTGATAAAGTCGGCACTTGCCAGTACTTCAACAAATGCCGCCATTAAGAAAACTGCATTAGGTGAGGCTTACTTTATGCGTGCTTTCAACTATTTGAAACTCGTGCGTCAGTACGGTGGTGTACCTATCAAAACAAGTGTAAGTACAACAGTTGAAACCGAGTTTTCACGTGCTACAGCCCAAGAAGTATATGCTTTTGTTATTGATGATTTGAAAAATGCTTATAGCCTCTTAGATAATACTGGCCCAAGCCCTCAAAAAATCACGAAAGATGCGGCGGCTCATTACTTAGCAAAAGCATACCTTTCGAGAGCAAGTGAAATCAACGATTCATGGAATACCTCAACCAAAGCTGCCGACTTGGCAGAGGTAGTAAAACTTTCTGACGAAGTTATCGCAAGACACCCATTGGCAGCCAATTATGGTTCACTTTGGGCTTGGGATAAAGTGAATGCCCCAAGTGAGTCACTGACAGAATTGATTCTTTCGGCTCAATTCTCAAACGATGCCTTATCAACTACGTCTAATACACAACACCTGTATTTTACCGCTCGTTACGATGATTTACCCTATATGCAACGAGATTTGACAGGGATGCGTCCATTCAGCCGTTTAGCTCCTTCGTATTTTACCTATTCGGTATTTGACCAAGTAAATGACTCTCGTTTCTGGAAAAGTTTTAGAACGAAATCAAGAGTTAATAAAGGAAGCGGTAATTATGTAAACGGTGACTTAGGCATTATGTACATCGTCAATAGCCCAGACGATAAGCGCTTTGCTAAATCCAACTATGTAGATGAGATGGTATATGCAAAAACAGGGAAAAAAATCCCTCACGTATATGTTGCTTATTCGACAGATGGCAAAAATTTATTGGGCGGTGTAAGATTCCCATCATTAAGCAAATATTTTGATGGTGCTCGTATCGGTTTTAATGATGTAAATGGTTTTAGAGATGTGGTACTTGCCAGATCAGCAGAAACGTATTTGATGGCAGCAGAAGCCAAAGTACGCTTGGCCAACCTTGGTGCAGGTTCTTATGACGATGCCTTGCCATACATCAATGCCGTAAGAAAAAGAGCTGCATTTAAAGCTGGAGAAGATAGAGCAGCTTATGCTGATGGTGCAGCCGCCTTTGCGGTATCAACATCAGGACAAAGCACGAGCATCAACTCTTATTTTACAGAAAACTCATACTATGAGTCAACAGGGATTGACCCTACTACCGCAGCAACGGTATTAGACATCACCAGTTCAACTAACTTACCAGCACAAGACGTAGCGGTTATCAATAAATTGGGTTATACTTCGATGTATGATAAGATGTTATGTTTGGTATTGAACGAAAAAACAAGAGAACTATGCGGTGAGTTCCACCGTTGGGAAGACTTGGCTAGAACTAAAACCTTGCTTGCTAGAGCGAAGGCTTATAACTTGGCTACTCCGGGTACAACTGGTGCTGCGGCTAATATCAAAGATTACCACTTGTTGCGTCCAATTCCACAGACGTTCCTTGATGGTATCACCAAGAATGGTATTCCTTTAACAGGTGCTGAAAAACAAGCCATGCAAAACCCTGGCTACTAAGCCAAGTAAAATACTATAAATTACAAAATCGGCATTTTTCTGATAGAAGAATGCCGATTTTTCTTGCTTAAAAGCGACCAAAAGCTTACACCGCTTTTGGCATAGCCATTAGTAGCGATGTAAGCAAAAACAAGTATCTTTATAACGGCAAAGAGCTACAAGACGGCACCAACTGGCTAGACTATGGTGCTAGAATGTACTACCCTGAGTTGAGGAGATGGATGGCGGTTGACCCCAAAAGTGAAAAATATGTCAGTTTTTCAACGTATAGTTATGCCTTAAATGACCCTATTTTGTTTGTAGATCCAGATGGGAGAGATATTGATATTAGCCAAATGAAGGATAAAGAATCAATAGAAGCATTAAAGCGTATATTATCTACAAAAGAAGGTTTTAAATTTTTCTCTCAGTATGCTAATAAAGGAAATCTAAATGTTGGGGGAAAAGTATTTTCTTTTGCTAAAAATGGAGTTTACTCTAAAAATACTATTTCGTTTAGAGATATGGGTGCTACAAAAGATGCTGACGGTGTACGAACATTTGGAATAACAACGCCTTTAGATAAAGATAAGGGTTTGAAGATAGGGAATGATTTTACATATGATATACGAAATGGTGTGAATTTTAATGTTGCAATAGATAATACATTGTCTACCGAAAAAGCAGCGGAAACTATCCTACATGAAACAACTTTACATGTTGAGTCAGAGACAAATCGTCTTAATTCGATATCTAATCAACTTAATAAAAAATCTTTAAATTTAGAAACATATGATTACGCAAAAGCATTGAACAATATTTATTACCCTAATAAAGATCATCAAATTTTAACAAGTGGACAGGCATCTAAGTATTTAAATATAACGAATCAACTTGATAAGCTACAAAAAACCAATGGAACACACATGAAAATTTATAACGAAGATATGAAAGCTCAAAAAACTGTAATCAATAATGCAAGGAGAATATATGGGCAACAATAAAAGTTGCTGTATTCTTTAGTTTAGTTTAAATATTTTATCATTAAAAAAATTTATTTATAGATATGGTTAAGTTAAAAGTAATAATAATTTTAATATTTAACTTAGGATTTTTAATATTAGGTTCTTGTACGGATTCAAAAAAAGATAAAGTTAAAGTTTATTACATCACGTTTGAAAAAAAATATACCCTTCCACGAGGAATAGAAGTAAATGGTTTAAAACAAGGATTATGGATTACATACAATAGTGTAGGTTTTTTACAAAATATTGAGACTTACGTGGATGGTTTAGTGCAAGGTGAGACAGTAACCTATAATGAACACGGCATAATTGTTCAAAAAGCAGAAGTTCATCAGGGTAAATATAGAGGTAAATTTGAGTGTTATAGTGACAAGGGGGGGGCAAACGATTAAGGGGAGATATTTTGATAACAAAAAAATAGGTGATTGGTTTTATTACGATGATAATGGTGTGTTAACTGAGCAAGAAAAATGGGATAATGGAAAGATGTTAAGTAAAAAAGTATTCAAAAAGTGATGCTCATCCCCCTCGCTGGTCTAAGTGTTTTTTCTCGCCGTTGTTGGTGTTTTTTCACCAACAACTCATGCGTCAGCAACATAACAAGTATGAAGTACACCATAGACAAGCGGTACAGCTAGGGCTTGCGTCGGGGCGTTGGTGATGCGTAGTAAAGTTAAATACAAGCTACGTAGCAGGTGCCAGCACGGGTAAGTACCGCTATTACTACAACCTAGCCGACCACCTAGGCAATATACGGGTAGTAGTAAGCGACGATGCCAACGCCACCCAAGTACAAACCAACGATTACACCGCTTTTGGCCTAGCCATTAGTAGCGATGTAAGCAAAAACAAGTATCTTTATAACGGCAAAGAGCTACAAGACGGCACCAACTGGCTAGACTATGGGGCTAGAATGTATTATCCTGAGTTGGGGAGATGGATGGCGGTGGACCCGTTGGCAGAAGCAGATGAGGACTTTTCACCTTACTTATACACCTCTAATAATCCCATACTAAATATAGACCTCTTTGGATTAACAGATGTTACTGGAGATGGAAAAGACGACGGAACACTGTTACCAGAAGTTACTGTTACTGCTAAAAGAAGCCAAAGCACACTCAATAACATTCAGCTTGCACTTGATGTTGTAGGACTTTATCCAGCAGCAGGTACTGTTGCTGGAATTATTAATGGAGGAATAGACATTTATAGAGGTAATTATGGTTCAGCAGGGTTAAACTTCCTATCAGCTATCCCTCTACTAGGAACAGCAATGAAAGGAACGAAGTTTGCTGTGATGGGGGCAAAAGCCATGAGTAGCATGGCGAAAATGAAGGTGGTGAAAAGTGCGTTGGCTTTTACATACAAAACGCTACCTTCTGTTAAAGGAATGCAAAAACATCATATTTTGCCCAAAGCCTTACTTGATAATTACAACTTTAGATCAATATTTAAACAAGCTGGATTTAATATTAATGAAGGTCGAAATATAATGTACTTGGATGAAGTTTTTCACGGTAATCATCCAGAATATACAGAAAGGGTTGCTGAACGATTAACTGAAATTATACAGAATAATAATGGAACACTGACGATAGGAGATATTAAAAGTGTTATTTCAGAATTTAAAAAATTAACAAATGAAGCAGCCACTGATTGGAAACAATTAGGAGGTCCAAACTTAAATGATGCATTTAGATGGTGATTAAAAATATAACTTTAGATTTCAGAGAAATGGGCGGAGATTCTGAACCCAAAACCGTAGGTGTCCGTGATGGTGCTGGACAAGTAATTTTTGATGAATTTTTTTTCAATAATCATCCTCATTACAAAACCATTTTTTTTCATGATGTACTAAATGATAGAGATAGGTGGAAAAAATGGGTTAAATGGAAGTCCTATGGAAGTACTTTATCTAAAATTAAATTAGACAAAGTAGCCAAGCATACGGATAATATGAACGCTATTGGATTGTTTAGAGGTATGTTCGTTAGTAATCGGTTCAAAGAAATATTAGAAACTGCTAATTTGCCCAACCACCATTTTTTTGAACTAACGTTTGTTCAAGGCGAAAAAGTTATTGATGGCTACTGGTGGTTTTGTTTTGATTATGAAACAGGAGAAAATACCGTTGATTTTTCAAAATGCGAATACAATCTACGTGATCATAAGCGAATATTTGGAGAAAACTTTTCAATAGATATTCAATCTTATCAAGATTACCTAAATATTTTTTATACAACAGGAAGAGCAATACAAGTAACAGAGTTAGTATTTAATTCAAACTTTGATTCTAAGTTAGATATTTTTGGGACACAGTTTTTAACAAATCAGGTATATATATCCGCAAAACTCCATAAAAAATTGCAAGAAGAAAATATTACAGGATATAGAGCAGGTTATCCTATTTTTGAGTTGGGCTATATTATGATGTAAGTTGCGTTAAACTGAAAACTCCGTCTGGTCGTTTTCTCCGTTGATTTCTATGACAAACCCCTCGCTGGTCTAAGTGTTTTTTCACTTAGACCCACAAATAAATGCAGTCTTTGACTGCACTCAAATACAAAGCTATAACTAGGGCTTGCATCTAGTCGCAGTCGGAAACTGCTTTTTATTGGGCGTTCCAAGTTATTAAACTTGAAACAGCAAGGGGCAGAAGGAGCATACAAGACGGTGGGGACAACTTTAAACAATTATTTTAAATGGCATATTATATATTAACAGAATCGGTAGAACCAAAAATTGTTGGAGTTACTCATGGAGCAGGGCAAACTGCTTATAGCGACAAGTTTGTTGACAAAAATCAATGGTATGATGATATATTTTTTGGTGAAAGAGGTAAAGATGGATGGCGATTATGGGCTGAAATTACCAAATATGCTCAACCTTTGGTTGAAGTTGAAATGGAAAAGAAAGCAAAGTTTACAGATTATATAGGCTTCTCTATGAGGGGTTTTATTGTAAACAATAAGTTTCGAGAGATTTTAGAAAGCTCTCATTTACCTCAAAAACACAAATTTTTAGAAACGACATTGATACAAAAAGATAAAATTATAGATGGCTATTGGTGGTTTGTGTATGACATGGAAACAGGGGAAAACACTGTTGATTTTTCCAAATGTGAATACGATTTATGCTATCACAAACAAAAAATGGGTGATGATTTTATGGTTAATATCCAAACGTATAAAGATTATTTGAATGTTTTTTATGAAACTGGAAGTGCCATAAGAGTTTCAAAATTGGTATTCAACAAGAATTTTGACAGAGAGTTAGATATTTTTGGAACACAATTTTTAAGTTTGAAAAATTATGTTTCAGAAAGACTCTTAAAAAAGATGGAAAAAGCTAAGATAACAGGCTATGAAGCAATATCTCCCGAAAGGGCAAGACAAAGAGCAGAAAGATTTAATGATATTTATTGTGAGTTAATATTTCAATAACTCGCCGTTATTGGTGTTATTTGACCAACAACTCATGCGTCAGCAACACCAAGTATGAAGTACACCATAAACAAGAGGTACAAATAGGGCTTGCGTCTGGTCGCAGTCGGAGACTGCTTTTTATTGGGCGTTCTAAGTTGTTAAACTTCCTACAACCGATTTTTAACATATTGATTATTAGTAAATTACTAATACAATTTCACTTTCAAATATAAAGCTATCGGTTGTTTGGCTTTTGTGCAAAAATCGTTTTTTGTGGGGGCTTGAAACAGCAAGGGTAGATTGGTTACTGGGAGTTAGTGGTGTACGAAAGTTTGGTTTTATCTTTCAAATAAAATTGGTGTAGTGGCAACTCTTGCAGTTGCCACACTCAACATAGCAACCGCAAGGGTTGCCACTACGGCAAAGAATGCGAATAATAAGAACGCTCTTGAACAAAATAAAATCTTTCTTACAGACCTAACTGGGAGTAGTAAATTCAAATGGTGACTATATTTATGCCAGAATTGTATATCCAGCCTTGAGCAATTCACAAATAGAAAGTGTGCTAAAAAAACTTAAAAAATGATATGTAAAAAATATATACTGCGGACAGTTGTTCTCTTGATGTTTTTCATACAGAGCTGTACGAGTACGCTTAACTATGTAGGGGAATACCATTCAAAGTATTCTCCTTATGGAGTAACTCTCAACATAGATTCCACTTTTAATTTTTATCAAAATAAAGAGTTTAACTATGAATATTCACAGGGTAAATGGATATTTCAATCTTCAAATCAATTATCGCTTAGTAGCAAAATTCAAAGTAAATATCTCTCCCTAAAAATGGATACCTCTTTTGTAGAAGAGAATAAAATCCATGATTCCTTAAAAGTGCATTTTGAAATATCTAATATGGAAGATGAATTGAAGGCGTACTATATTCTCCAAGTTTTTAGCGATTCTTTTCTTGTTAAGGAGCAATTCTGCAATGACTCAATTTTCTATCTTCCAGTGAATAGAAATAAAAATATAGTTATGAAAATTAAATCAGATTCAAGAATGCCAGGTAGAATGTTTGGTGGTATATGTACAGAATCTATCAATAGAATCAACAGAGAAACAAAAATAAATATTAACTGGATTGATTCGCTTTATAATTTTCAAATCATAAAACACGAAATAATTGATGTTCACAAGGATAAAATTAGGTTTAGAAACCATTGGTTAAATCGTAAAAATTTAAAGTAAAAGCCCCCTCACTGGTCTAAGTGTTTTTTTTTCACTTAGACCCAACAAATAAATGCAGTCTTTGGCTGCACTCAAATACAAAGCTTTACTTCGCCGTATAAACAAGCGGTACAGCTAGGGCTTGCGTCTAGTCGCAGTCGGAGACTGCTTTTTATTGGGCGTTCCAAGTTGTTAAACTTGAAACAGCAAGGGACTTAATAAAAAGACCAGACAATACCCTAACTTCACAGTTACTCAAATTCGTTCAAGAAAATGAAAAAGACAAGATTCTTTCTGTTTATTATAACACTTTTGTTATGTTGTAGTTTTTTTACGGGAAAAATTATAAATACTAATTCCCAAACATCGCAGGAATTACTAAAAATTTACAATAAAGCCCAAATTTTGCCTTTGCCAATCCCTATACTTGATTCTACAAAGTATCAATTGGCTGATGGTTTTTACTTAAAAAAAGGAGAAATAAACACATTAATACAAAGTGGTTTTAAGATAGCACTAGGACATGAAAAATCAGATGTACATATTGGCGGTAAATTAAATTTTAATGATAACTTGAAATATATGCTTATAGATATTGAGTCTGTTAGTCAGGGTTCTTTTGGAGATGATTATTTAATTATTATTGGAGAAAACAATAAAATTATTGAACAATTTTTATTGTCTTCCTATGGAAAAAATGCTCCTGACGAGTCTTTATATGAAATCTTAAAAAACAAAACTATCCAAACAAAGACGATAACTGTTATCAAAACTGAAAAATTAGCTATTGATAAATATAATCCCAAGACACCTAAAAAACGTTTTTATTGTAAAGTAATAAGTACACAATTCCAAATTAATAATGGCAAAGTGGTAAAAATAAAAGAATCAACCCCGATATATGATTATTTTATTTTTAATGGCGAATCTTTAGAAAAGCAAAGGTAAGCTCCCCTCGCTGGTCTAAGTGTTTTTCCACTTAGACCCACAAATAAATGCAGTATTTGGCTGCACTCAAATACAAAGCTTTACTTCGCCGTATAAACAAGTGGTACAGCTAGGGCTTGCGTCGGGGCGTTGGTGATGCGTAGCGTGTACCTACAAATGGTTCTGTTCAGTGCTATGCCCGAGTGAAAGTTTTTGTCCTTGCTTCTTAGCATTTTGCCATAGCCTATCAAATCAAAGCATTCCCACCAAGCCCCACCTGCCATGCTTGTGGGATAAATTCTTGTCTTAATGCTTCAAAAGTATTGGTATGCAACAAGTGTAGTTTTTCCAGTACATATCCCTGAAAAACGCCTCCTGCTTCAAAGTTGGCGAGAAATTCCTCCAAACTATGCGGATGGCTTGCATCTGACTTATAATTCGCCAAAGCTAATTCGGCTAGTAGCGCAGGATTTGCTTGTTGGTTTTCTGCTACCAAGGTAGCCATGATTTGTTGAAATAGCGTAGCCTCTTGCAACAGTAAGCTATTGGCTACAGCGAGTTTTCTTTGAAAATAACGGGCTTTCAAGTCAGATTGGAGCTGTTCTTGGTTGATGACCTGCTGTTTTAGTTGCGCTGTGGCTTTGGCTTTTTGGGCTGCTTGTACTTTGTCTTCTTTCGGCTCTTCAATCAAGCTTGGATTTCTGACAACAGTGCTGATGTATCCGCCCACATTTTTAATAGACTCTCCTGCTTGTATTTTTTGAAGTACATACACTACCCCACGTTGAATTTGTTCTAAAGGAAATTCGTCAAGCCATTTCGTTAAAGTGGCTTTTGTAATCTTAAAATCTTTCAGTTGGTCGTACAACTCTTCTATTGCATGAGGCCCTGTTGCCAAAGGTGCTGCCTCGTGCTGGGCTTCTTTTTCTACCAACTGATATTCGGGCGTACTGGTGGCGATGACGATGTTGCCATTACTCGATTTGATGACCTGACGAGTTATTTTTTTAGCCATTCCAGAAAGATGCAAAGGCACTTCTTTTTCATCTAAATGAAAAACTAATTTATCGACCGCCCTTCCAATCTTTTCTTCTTCAAATTTTGAAACAATCAAATCCGTGTATTTCTCTAAATCTTTGATTCCTTTTTGAATAATTTTTTGTTTAAAATTTCCGTAAAGCGGATACTCGCTATCGGTCACAGCTAAAATTTCTCTCAGACGCACCAAGGAATACTTCACCTTTTTGTTGCCTAAATTATACTGATGTCTCAAAATCAAATATAACTTAACGGAGTTGGGGCTTTGAATACTTGCAATGTTTCTTACGTCAATGGTAAGGTATTCTTTTTGCAATTGAAGCAAATAGGGCTTTAGCTTGGGATTGAATTTAAGACGTATTCTATTTTGTTCACTCGCTTTTACAGGCTCGCTGGTTTCATCAATCAAGTGAATTGTAGTACGATAGATTTCACCGTCTTCTTTCTTTTCATAAATCACAAATTTCTTATTAAAAAGCCGTTCTGCGGCATCCCTTATAGCTTCGTAGTAGCGTCCGTCGTCACTCAACGAATAGAGTTTTATCACATCTTGTGTACGAATTTCATATTCAATAAAATCTTCGTCGTCAGGTAATACCATCGTGAGCATGGTCATAAATACCCTAAACTCGTTTATATCCATTTTAGAGGTCGCTTCTACAAGACCAGCTTTACCGCCTTGCATTCTGATAATATATCTGTCTTGATACTCCTGTTTCTTCCGAACTTTACTTTTTTTAGACATAACATTTTGATTATGAAGCTATTAATTTTCAAATTTAAGTGTTTTTTTTAACTATAACAACTTAAAAAAAAAGTTATAGTTAATTCCGTGAAATTGGTTATAATTCTCCGTGAAATTGGTTATAGTTCTCCGTGAAATTAGTTATAGTTCTCCGTGAAATTGGTTATAGTTGTCGTGAAATTGGTTATAGTTACCTTTGTAATAATCAGAAAATCAGATAGTTATGAAGCCTTTAAATAATAAAAAGAACAAAAAATAATAAAAAGAACAAAACAAAAAGAAAAAATTGTTGTTGTTTTTTGAAGTTTAATTTTTGTTTTTTTATCTGCGATGTACATGATTGGTAAGGGCTTTTAAACCTGATAAAAATAATAAAAATAAAATTTCCCGTTCCGTGAAATTGGTTATAGTTGTCGTGAAATTGGTTATACTTTATAGAACATATATCAGGTATGATATTTCTCTTGATGCTAGGGTTTCGGTAAAAGATAATTTTATAAATCCTCAGCGTAAAAGCTTGTTTGAGGTTTAAGAAAAATGTATTAAGTCGAGGAGATTCAAAAAAGAGAAAATTAGTTTTTGGTTGATTATCGGCAATCCAGTTAAACAAGTAATAATTGTTAGCTGAGGTTGCCTTGGGAAGTGAGAGGTTTTGGAAAGTTTACCGTGGTGGTCAAAATGACCACCACGGTACTGTAAACATAGACAAAAGATATGCTGGTGATAGTAGGCTTTTTCAGCCAAGAACAATCTCTTTTTTGATATGCTCAATGACCTGAATCAGGGCATCGCATTCTTCGGCTGTGCTCAGGTAATTTTTTAAAAGAGTTAAGACTTTTTCTTTTGAGGGCTTTTCTTTTTTTTCCGTTTTCGCCTCAGTTGAAGGACTTGTAAGTGCTTGTAATTTTACGGCTGCTTCTTCGGTATTTTGTATTTTACCTAAGTCGATGATGTCTGCTTTTTTCAAAACGGATTTACCCTGCAATACTTCATTTTTTAGGTTTTCAGGTAGGCGTTCTAAACCTTTGGCAAAATCGGCATCTCTCCTAATTGTTTTTTCTCCTACGTTAAATTCCTTAGCCAATTGCTCAGATAACTTTTCCTTTTTACCGTGGTGGTCAAAATGACCACCACGGTCATCGAGGAGTACATCGGTCGTAGCATCACCGTAGTGGTCATTTTGACCACCACGGCTATTACTTTCGTCTGTAGTAAACTTCCCAGCTTTATCTCTCGATAAGGCTGCCGTTTCTCGTGCTTGTTTCAATGCCAAGTATTTCATCCCTCGTAAATAGGCCATTTGTTCTATCGACAAATTACGTCGTCCCAACTGGTGGTCTATCATAAAGTCTTGGGCTTTTTCAAGTGTTGGTATTTCGATGAGATTGATTCTAAAATCTAAGCCAAATTTCTGGCAAATCTCATACCGATTATGGCCATCAATCAACACATAACATAATTCATTGGCATTGGTCGCCGTCGGATTAATAATACCTTGCTTGGTTTCCCATACAATAAGCGGGTCTTTACAACCAAAACTCAAAATGTTTTGCTCTAGTTGGCTACGCTCGTCGGTAGCCAAAGGAGGGATAAACTTTTTAAGAAAGTCTAAAACAATAAGTTCCTTTTTTATTTTTTCATCTTGCGAATACATTGATTTGGGCAATTCTGTTTTCATCATTGCACGCATAAAATCATTTTTTGCCATCTGCTGCGTTCGTTAAATTGTCATAAATTCTTTGGCTAATTCCATGTATTGCATGGCTACATTCGACTTAGGAGCATAGGAAAATAAGTCCTGTTGTGCTACTTGCGATTGCTGTATGATGGTAGCTCTTTCAATCGAAATCGTAAAAACGGGAATATGTTTGTATTGCTCTTTTACAAAAGTCATCATTTGTTTATGCACCAAGGTATTAGATACCATCGTGAATAAGATACCTTTTACTTGCAAAGTATTATTCACGTGTTGGCGGATTTCATAGATTCGGTTAAACAAATTTTCGACCCCATAAAAGGCATACGCTTCGGGCTGTAAAGGCACGATACACATATCTGAGGCAACCAAAGCGTTGGTCGTGAAAATATTGAGTGCAGGGGGGCAATCAATCAAAATATAATCGAACTGCTCACTAATCTGGCTGAGTTTATTCCGAAGTCGTTTCTCATTTCCGATGGCATTTACCAAATCGGTTTCACGATAGGCCATTTTGATATTGGAAGGAGCTAAATAAAAATTTTCGGCAACAGGCAATATAGGTACAGGTACATTGTCGAGAATAGCATCTATGACTTGCACTTCGGGGGCATATACGCCAAAACACTGCGAAGTATTTCCTTGTGAATCAAAATCGACCAACAACACCGAAAAGCCCGCAAGGGCCAACGCTTTGCCTAAATTGATGGTGGTAGTGGTTTTTCCCACGCCTCCTTTGTGATTGACAATCGCTATAATTTTGGCTTTGGCAAATAGCTCGTCGGCATAGCCATATTCTCGCAAAATTGGTTCTAGTAAATTGCAGTGCTTTTCGTTGAGCGTAAGCAAACCTTGCAATGCTTTGTGAAGCGTTTTCTTGGGCAACGCCGCTTCTTTCTCTAACTGAGATAAATTCAAAGCAGGCTTCTGCTTGATAAATTTGAGGATTTTATCAGGAGTAATCATAATGCTATATTTTTGTACAAAAAAGATAAAAATATAACCAAAAACAAAATAAAAAGAACTTATTTTATCCGTAATACAACATTCTAACCATCATATTTACCGTAGTGGTCATTTTGACCACTACGGTAAATATGATGATGTAAGTTCGACTAAGCTACAAAATGAGCATAATAGAGATGAGTAATGAATGGGGTATTTTTATTGAAAAAAACGAGAGGTACACATCAACTAAGTAACAAAAGTGCTATATCAAACTATAAATTCATTTTGCCTCGACGAGAGTCTTCAATCAAATGGCTAAAAATACTCTTCTTTTGCCATTTAAGCCATTTTGAGTACTTGGAAGGTAAATTATATTGATATGAAAATATTTTATCTCTTGTATCAAAAAAGTAGCAAGTATTAATTATCGTAATTCGTTTTTTATGGAGTTGAAAGGGTAAAATGATGAGATTGAGTTTGAGCAAAATTGTTACTGTGAATCGACCGTTATATTTAGGACTTTAACAAAAAAAATATTAGCTTGTTAAAGTCCTACTAAGGTATAATTTTTGAAAAATAGGCTAAAAAACAAACTCTTCTTCCAACGACACTTCCTTCACAAATTGCGGATTTTGTGCATTTTGGGTTTGTTTTTTTACATCTATGGCGGTTCTATCGAAAATTTTCTCTAGGCGTACCCCTTCTTGGAGTGTTTTTAGTAAGCTTGTTGTATAAGTGCCGTTGCGACCCTTACCGTTGGCAGCTTTTAGTCCCCAACCTGTTGCCATAGCTAAATATACATTACCTTCGGGCATTTTTTTGAGTTCTATAGGCGTAAACCCCCTACTATTATCGCCCCATGCTCGTTCGGTAGCATCGTTCTTAAACGGATCGTTTCTACAAGCATCAAGTATAATAAGGTTGTGTTTGGCACCAGCATTGCGTAAGCGTAAGAAAAGGGTTTCGATGTTGTAGGCATCGTCGTCGGCATCAACAGTGCTTTTGAGTTGAGCATCAATAGGAATGATATATTTTTTACCTGCTATTTCCATGCCATGACCAGCGTAAAAAAACGCTGCTATCTCAGCTCCTTTGATGCGTTCTTCAAAAGCCCTAATAGCTTGCTTGGTCGTTGTCAACGTTGCATTTGTTACTACTACCACATGAAAGCCTAAACTTTTGAGTTTGTTTGCTAAGTCTTGCACATCATTAATAGGATTTTCTCCCAATTTCGTACCATACACATACTCGGTGTTGCCAATGAGTATGGCTTCCCTTCTACCTTTAGGTAGTACGTTTACAGCTTTTTTCTTGATGTTTACATAGTGGCTAGGACTTTTGGCTTCTAGCTGGTTTTGTGCTTGCAAGCTGTGCCAGCCTACAAGAATACTACATAAAAAGAGGAGTTTTTTCATGATTTTAATAGGCTAAAGTATATATATTAAGCTCTTTCCAATATCCTTTGAACGCCGAGCCATTGGCATAGTTAGCCGACACTATTTTTACGCCAGTATTTTCATATTTACTCAAACAATCGTTGAATGTATAGCTATACTTCAAAATTGATTCTCTATTTAGGTATAGGCTTATGTTCTTCTTTGTATAAACCAATAGCAGTTCATTCCAGCTATTCGCTTTAACTGTTGCGGTAGATAAAACCTTTTTTTCGGTATTATCAAACGTACAAAAAAGCGTGTTAGTATTAGATATTTCAATACCCACTTGCCTACATAATTGTCCAATATACAAGATTGGCATTGCCTTATTTTGAGTATTTATTTTAAAGTTCAAAGAGATGGCAAAATTATTCATATCCAGTAGTGCGTAAGGCAAATCGGATGTACCAATAATTTCATCGTCAATGCCATTGCCTTTTGAATAATTACCACTTATGTACGCACTTTTTCTATCAAATTGAATAAATCGATGAAACTCTAGCTCTTTTTTTAAGTTGCTTGCCGTATAATCAGGGTAAGCATCTACTGAGAGAGGATATTTTGCCACGATTTTCATACCTTTTGCCTGTGTTTCGGAGAAAAGAAATTGCATATCGCTATAATTGACTGCTTTTTTTAAATCAGGCTTATCATCGCCTGATATTACAGGAGCGTTATACAATGCTTTTAATTTAATGCTCAAATTACCCTCTAAGACATCAAGGTGTTCAAGCGGTCGCCACACAAGCTGCAAACCCGTGCCAGCCTGTATATTGTCGCCTATTGCTCCTCTACAAGCATTATTGGGTACGCTCTGCCAGTTGTAGCCGTCGAGGCTGTAATACAGGCTGAGGCTAAAAGGCCCATTTCCCTGAAGGTCATAGCGTACCACTATTTGTTGGTCTTCTACTTCAAAGTCGATATGACTCAATTGCTGGGCATATAAAGGTTGCCCCAACAGTAACAAGACTGTAAGGAGTATATTGTAGAGAAAGAATAAACCTTTCCTTAGCATAGAAATGTACATAATATGTGCTTTGAAGATAAATTTACGCTATTTTTCAATTTTACGCAATGCCTCTACTGCTTGTTTATAGTAGCTATGTTTGGCGTTTTGAGCTATTTCCTGCCAAAGTTCTTGAGCTTTTGCCTGATCACCTACACGTTGATAACTAAGAGCCAAATACCATTCGGCACGTTGGGCTACCAAAGGGTAAGGGTTTTTGATAAATGCCCTAATGGAGTCTGGAGCGTATTGTTGGGCAAAGGCGTTGTCAAGGCGACGCATGGCTGCTTGCTCGGCGTAGTCGATGGGGCGTGCAGGAGGCGTATAGCCATTGGTCTGGAGAGAGGCACTTGTAGAGGCATCAGGCGTTTGGTATAGCCAAACACCCGTAATCAGCAAGCCTACACAAGCTGCCGCAGCCAAGGGTTGCCAAAGCATTATGCGTTTGGGCGGTACTGGCTCGCTTGCCTGCATTTCGGGCAAGGCTCCTTCGGCAAGCAAAGTTTGATGCAGGGCTTTCAATTCGTTTTTGCGTTGCAATATCCGTAAACCTTGCTTGATACGCTGCTGTGTACGTACTTCTTGTGCCAAGGCTGGATTGGCCTGCATTTGAGCTTCAAATGCCAACTGCTGTTGGGGAGTCATGCCGTTGCTGAGATAGGCATGAATGTCTGCTAGTAAAGTTTCTGTCAATTCCATACAATCAAAAATTAAGCTTTGTGATGTTGGATTTTTTGATTTCGGATAAAGCCTTCATCAAAACACCTATTTATTAATACCTTTAAGTGGCTTTACCTTATCACTATATGGGCAGAAAAATTTGCTAAATTTTTTTTATTTGTTTCTGTATGCCATAAACCGAGCTTCAGACCGTCCGATTTTTCGTTTAGCGTATAGGGTTTGCTCCAAGTAATGTTTTCTGTAGGGAGCTGTTGTTGTTGGGTCTCGGTAATAATGCCATCGATACGGCGTAGTTGCAATAGGGTTATGAGCGAATCGAGGGGCAAGGTCTTAGGATATGGCTCTATGCTCAGGTTGAATCCACAGCGTTGGAATATCACTTGTAATGCTGTTTTGTCGATATACTCTACCGTTGAGCCAAGGCGTAGCGTGTCGTGTTGGGCTAGTGCAAGGTCGTACTGCCGTTGGCTAGAGGAACTATAACCCCACCAACACAAGCCCAACAACACGATGCCACAAGCAAGTAAACTCCAGCGTTTGAGCGGATACTGGCACGTACCCTGCAATTGATAGCTTGCTAATGGGGTATGCTCTTGGTCATAGATGACAATGCTGGTTCGATAAGTCCCCCCACGACTAGGACAAAAACATACCCGTAAGCATTGGTCTTGTATTTCGATAGCAAAGCCTTGCTGTGGTGGTATGCGTACCTGATGCGTTTCGGGAGGTAAAAAAATGTATTTGACTAAGGTTTGTTGAGGGCGACCAACGGCAAAAGTATGTTTAATAACCATGTAATCTATAATGCTGAATTTTGCTTTTAGACAATTGATAGGTAAACGTTTAACTGATAAAACTGTACAAAAACTAGCTGTTTATCAACTCAATTTATAATAATGTTATCAAGTTAGCTTTTCTTTTTACGTAATACAAAAAAATGATATGTTGATTGGCTGTTAACCGCTATCTGTGTATCTGTTATCCGTTATCTGTTAGCCTTCAAACGTAAGTGTCAATGCAAAGTCAAACAACATATTTTAGCTCCGTAAAGTAAAGCTATCCGAAATCCACTTTCTGATATAAAACAGTCCTTTTGCGCATTTTATAGGAAAAATGATATTTTACCCATAAATAAAATTTATTTTTGAAAAAGTGATAAGGTTTGATGTGCTTAGGGTATTAATAGTTATCTGTATATCCGTTATCGGTTAATTGTTTAAACGGATAACGGATATACAGACAACAGATAACGGATAGCAGATATACAGATAACGGATAACAGATACACAGATAACAGATAACAGATACACAGATAACAGATACACAGATAAACAAATGAAAAAAAATTACATATTCCTATGGCTGTTGCTTTTTTGCGAGCAGCTATTTGCCCAGAATAAGGGTATGATACCCGTAGGCAAGCAGTTACCTGCTGGTACAGAACGGCGTTTGGCTCTGGTGATAGGTAATAAAAATTATGCCTATGCTGGTCGGCTGAACAATACGCATAACGATGCCGACGATATGGCGAGGGTTTTACAAAACCTTGGCTTTGATGTAATCCTGAAAAAAGACCTAAGTATGGTTGATTTCCTGAAAGCCATAGACGACTTTGGGACAAAACTGGGTCAATACAATGTTGGTTTGCTGTATTACAGCGGTCATGGCATACAATACCAAGGCGAAAACTATCTAGTGCCGATAGATGCCAAAGCCAATACCGCCGAAGACATCGAATATACCTGCGTAAAGTTGGGCAGGGCAATGGCAAAGATGGAAGGAGCAAAATTGAAAGTATCATTGGCATTTTTAGATGCCTGTCGAAACAATCCTTTTCCCTCAAGTAAGCGAGTGGTTGGTCAGGGTTTGACCATACCCAACAACCCACCAGGGAGCTTTGTAGCATTTTCGACGAGGGCAGGAAGTACGGCAGACGACAACAGCAGTGGCAGAAATGGTTTATTTACCTCGGCGTTGTTACAAAACTTACCTCAAGCCAATGTAGGCTTGCGAACGATGATAGACAATGTGATAGAAACGGTTGCCCAACGTTCTGGCAACAGCCAAATACCCGGTCGCTATGACGAGCTACGTGGGGATTTTTATTTTTTAGTAGGAGAAAAAGACATACCTCCTATCAATGAAAAAGAGTTGACATTTGCCTATAATCTGAAACCACTTTTGTATAAAATTAATTTTGGTGCAAGTATCAACGATGTTTTTAATTTTGAGCATGGCATCAATTACACGATGCCCTACGAAAATTTACCAACAGCTACCGAATGTGGCAACCAAAATGTTAAATATTATTGGCGATATTTAAAAGATACACGCATGAAAGATGACATCTATGCTTTCTTGGCTGCAAGAGGATTAAAAGAAAAAATATCAAACGATAGTTACCTCCTTTATTTTTTCAAAGATAATAAATTAGCCAAAGTTAGCTTACGGCTTTATCCTCTGTCACAAGATGCCAACAAGTTGATTACTAATGCTATTGGTGCTCAAGCGGAAAGGTACGAAACGGCGTTGAACGGTATTCATTATATTTCTGGTGCCTCTTTTACAGATGTTCCTTCTTGCGAACTTATCATTTGTAATGAAATAGGATACAATTTCTGTATTCATGATTGGTGGTATAAATAGCATTCACACAAAGTTGCCCTTGCAGGATAAATTGTTGATCGATAACCGAAAAAATACACAACCATGAAACAACTTTATTTATTGATAAGCTTTTTGCTACTAGGTAGCAATTTATTTGCCCAAAATAAGGGTATGATACCCGTAGGCAAGCAGTTACCTGCTGGTACAGAACGGCGTTTGGCCTTGGTGATAGGTAATAAAAATTATGCCTATGCTGGTCGGCTGAACAATACGCATAACGATGCCGACGATATGGCGAGGGTTTTACAAAACCTTGGCTTTGATGTAATCCTGAAAAAAGACCTAAGTATGGTTGATTTCCTGAAAGCCATAGACGACTTTGGGACAAAACTGGGTCAATACAATGTTGGTTTGCTGTATTACAGCGGTCATGGCATACAATACCAAGGCGAAAACTATCTAGTGCCGATAGATGCCAAAGCCAATACCGCCGAAGACATCGAATATACCTGCGTAAAGTTGGGCAGGGCAATGGCAAAGATGGAAGGAGCAAAATTGAAAGTATCATTGGCATTTTTAGATGCCTGTCGAAACAATCCTTTTCCCTCAAGTAAGCGAGTGGTTGGTCAGGGTTTGACCATACCCAACAACCCACCAGGGAGCTTTGTAGCATTTTCGACGAGGGCAGGAAGTACGGCAGACGACAACAGCAGTGGCAGAAATGGTTTATTTACCTCGGCGTTGTTACAAAACTTACCTCAAGCCAATGTAGGCTTGCGAACGATGATAGACAATGTGATAGAAACGGTTGCCCAACGTTCTGGCAACAGCCAAATACCCGGTCGCTATGACGAGCTACGTGGAGATTTTTATTTTTTGACGAGTAGAAACCCTGAGCCAGCAAAGCCTAAAAAAGACCTATTGCCCTACGAGCCAGAAACGGTGTTTGTACAAGGAGGCAGCTTTAGAATGGGAACTTCTACCGACAATACAGCTCATACCGTAACGCTTGCTGATTATGCTATCGGTATGTATGAAGTAACCCAAAAGCAGTGGAAAGCCGTTGTCGGTAGCATTCCAGCAGGTGTCGCCCCTTGCGAGAATTGTCCCATTGGAGGCGTAAATTGGAACGATGTACAAATATATCTTCAAAAATTGAACGAACTTACAGGGAAAAATTACCGTTTGCCCACAGAAGCCGAATGGGAATACGCCGCAGGAGGCGGACAAAAAAGCAATGGTTTTGTTCATGCAGGCAGTAATACCGTGGAAAGTGTAGGATGGATAGACACCAATAGTGGTAATAAAATACATGAAGTAGGTGGTAAGCAGCCCAATGAATTAGGCTTATACGACATGAACGGCAATGTATGGGAGTGGTGTAGCGACTGGTATGGCCCGTACAACAACGGAGCTAGTAACAATCCTACAGGGCCTAGTAGTGGCACTAGCCGGGTATTACGTGGGGGAAGTTGGGTTAATAATTTCCAGTTATGTCGGGTGGCGAGTCGTGGTAGTAATAACCCCAATGAACGATATATCAATTTTGGACTTCGGGTTGTGCTTGTGCCTTGATGGTACGTTTTTCGATTACCTAGCCGTGGCATTGCCACGGCTATTTTTATGATGTATGTATCGGATGGGATGGTTACTTTTTATTTGCATTTAATGTATTGATTTTCAAATAATAAAATGTACAAAAGGTAGATTAATGCCAATGCTCCATTCATCAACGCTCCCTTTCTTGACCGCTTACTCATTTATCTCTAAAAAAAGCATTTTAGCCATAAATAAAATTTATTTTTGAATAAGTGATAAGGTTTGCGTAGAAAGGGGTATTAATATATAGAACAGGCTGGCTTAGGCCACACATAAGGTAATTTACATTTAAACATAATCATATTACAACATCATTACCATGAAAAAAAACTACCTAACTATCATGATTCTTCTCCTATGTACAGGGGTAATTTTTGCTCAAAGCAGTAAGGGAATGCTACCCAAGGGCAGCGTCATTCCACCTGGTACCGAACGCCGTCTTGCCTTGGTCATCGGGAATAAATCGTATCAGCATATCTCCGCACTAAAAAACCCAACGAATGATGCCATTGCTATGAAGGCAGCATTAGATACTTTGGGCTTTGATGTGACAATGCTTTTAGACCTCGATTACCAAAAGCTGCTTAGTGCATTCAATCAGTTTAGAAATGGCTTGAGAGCGAACGATGTTGTTTTTGTGTATTTTTCAGGTCATGGCATTGGTTATAAAAACCAAAGCTTCCTTGTGCCTATTGATGCTGACATTAGTTGTTTAGAGCAAATAGAAACACAGGGTATAGGACTCCAGCGTATCTTAGATGATTTGAATGCTAAAAGAGTTAAAAATATTTTTGTTATGCTTGATGCCTGTCGAAATTTGCCAGGGTTAAAAGCCTGTAATACATCAACTAGAGAAATTACGGTAAAAGGCTTGATACATCCCACCAATAACCCCAGTGGGAGTACCGTGGTGTATGCAACCAGAGAAGGTAAAACAGCTGATGACAATCCTTCTGCCCCAAATGGCTTGTTTACCGAGTGCCTTTTACGTTACCTTACACGCCCCAATTGGAGCATTCGGACAATCCTCGACCATACTGCCTTAGATGTAAAACAGGTTAGCAGAAATGAGCAAGAGCCTGCCCGATATGAGGAAGGAATGTATGGCGACTTTTTCTTTTTAATTAATGAAAATGGAGGAATTCCATCAGGGCCTGGCCCCATCAAAAATAATATATATGAACCTATCATGGTATCTATCACAGGAGGAAGTTTTCGGATGGGGAGTAATGAAGGAGGCAATGATGAAAAGCCTATTCACCTTGTGCAAGTGAGCGATTTTACGATGAGCCAATCTGAAATATCTGTACAAGATTTTAAGACTTTCGTAGATGAAAAAAATTACATTACCGAAGCTGAAAAAGTAGGGAAAAGTACGGTTTGGAATGGTGTTAAATGGGTTGAAAAAGCTGGTGTTGATTGGCTATGCGATGCCCTTGGGAATAGAAGAAAACAGGATGAATATTCTCACCCTGTGCTACACGTGAGTTGGAATGATGCCAACGCCTATTGTAATTGGCTCAAAGAAAAAACAGGAAAAGCCTATCGACTGCCTACCGAAGCCGAATGGGAATACGCTGCTGGCAACGGCCCTACACATACACGCTTTAGTTGGGGTGACGAAAGTCCTAGTGCTCAAGTAGGCAATGTGGCAGACGAACAGACACGTACCAAATACAGAGATTGGGAAATTGTAGCAAATTATAACGATGGGTATGTATATACCTCGCCTGTTGGCAATTACCAAGAAAATAAATTAAGGCTGAAAGATATGACAGGCAATGTATGGGAATGGTGTAGCGACTGGTACGATGCTAAATTTTATGCCCCAAATGTTGAGCTTAACCCACAAGGGGCTGTAGCTGGAAAAGAGAGGGTATTGAGAGGGGGAAGCTGGTACAATGCGCTTGAAAATAGTCGTGTTGCCAAACGAAACCATGAAAAGCCTTCTTACCAAAGCGGCGGTGTAGGCTTTAGGGTTTGTTACGACACCAAATAAATAAGCAACAGGGTTTTCTAAGGCCTTTTTAGCCTTAGAAAACTTTTTTATAGTTCATTTATCCATTTTAAAACTCACAAACAGTATGAAAACGCTTACCAAATTTCTCCAAGTTCTTGTTGTGCTAACTTTGATGGTTAGTCCATCTTTTGCACAGTATGTACCAAGTACTGATAGTACTATGGTGTTGCAAGTAGCAGAAACGCCTAGTGTTCCAGTGGTTCAGGGGCTCGACGAGCAGCCCAGTACTGCCGAGTCTTCCTTGACGCTCGTGTCGAAAGAGTGGAATAGTAGCCTGAAATACAGTACCTATACGTCCAAATCCAAACCTTTGTTGATGGAAGAAAGAAGGGGGCATTCGGTTATATCTAAAATTACTTTTGGTGTGATTGGGCTTGGGGCTGGCGCACTCGCCTTATCGCTGAAAAGTAGTTTTCAAAAAAAATTAGACGAACTCAATGCTTTTGATAACGCCGCTCCAAAAATGAATGGACAGTTTTTGAATGAGGGGGATTATGCCAAGTGGCAATCGTCTTATAATGCCTTAGTGAAAGACAGAAGCACCTTCAATACTGTATTTGTGACATCGATGGTTGCTTTGGCTGTAGAAACCTTTCTTTTTATCCATAAGCCTTCACACAAACGATTGGCGGTACACCCAGCCAACAAAGGAATGGAAGTAGCTTTTCAGTTTTAGAGAATAAATCGGTTGTCTGTGTATCGGTTATCTGTTGTCCGTTATCCGTGTATCCGTGTATCCGTTAATTGTTTTCTGCTTGTTTGGTCCTAAAATAGCTTGATTTAAAAACCTACTTATCTCAGAACAAGACAAACGATACACGGATAACCGATAACGGATACACAGTTAACAGTTAACAGATACACGGATAACGGACAACAGATAACGGATACACGGATAACAATTTAAAAAACATAAACATGAATAAGACATATATCATCTCTTTTATCATACTCACCCTTGTGCTGTCGGGTTGCTCCTTGGGTCTTCAAGAAATGAGTAGAGAAAAATATCCTTGTAGCAAACCTGTAAGTATTACAGCCCAAAGTGGAGCTATACCCTATACTATTTCTTTGGGTTTTGCATCCGTACCCAAAGACCTTTCTAAAGTTGAATGGCTGGTAGAAAAAGGTACGAATCAGCTTTATTCTACTATACAAACAGGGGGAACTTTTGGCGTAACAACCTCTAGCATAATTATCAATTATGCAGGTAAATTGAATATAACAGCTAAAATAACCACTACTTGTGGTGACACTGCTAGTATAAAAACAACTTACGATTATCTTCTGATAGACCCTAATACCATGGTTAATGTAACAGGTGGAAGTTTCTCTATGGGGAGTAATACGGGCAATGCAGATGAACAACCTGTACATAGTGTGACTGTCAACAGTTTCTCCATAAGCAAATACGAAGTAACAGTAGCAGAATTTAGACGCTTTGTAGAAGCTACCAACTATGTAACTGAGGCTGAAAAATCTGGTGGTGGTAGTTACGCTCTTTTCAATGGTACTTGGCAGTACAAATCAGGAGTCAATTGGCATTACAATGCTGTAGGAACGCTTAGGAATGCTACAGAAGACAGACATCCTGTGATACATGTAAGTTGGAATGATGCAGTTGCCTATTGCACTTGGTTGAGTAGTAAAACAGGGAAAACTTATCGTTTGCCTACCGAAGCAGAGTGGGAATATGCCGCCAGAGGGGGAATAAATAGTAAGGGTTATACCTACTCAGGCAGTAATAATATAGATGAAGTGGCTTGGTACAGTAGTAATTCGAGTATGGCTACACATGAGGTTGGACTTAAAAAGGCAAATGAATTGGGTATATATGATATGAGTGGTAATGTATGGGAATGGTGCAGTGACTGGTACACTAATACTTACTACGGTAGTAGTCCTAGTAATAATCCTACAGGGGCAAGTAGTAGTTCATACCGTGTATTGCGTAGCGGTTGCTGGTACTGTGGTGTTCAAGATAGCCAGGTAGCGAATCGGGACGACGGAACTCCTGATCGTCGTGCTGCCGATATCGGCTTCCGTGTAGTCTTAGTGCCTTAGTTCATTGTCAGCTATCTGTTATCCGATAACGGATACACGGCTAACAGACAAAATTTTTATACATCCTAAACACAATAATCATGAAAAAGACATACATCATTCCTTTTATCATACTCACCCTTGTGCTGTCGGGTTGCTCCTTGGGTCTTCAAGAAATGAGTAGAGAAAAATATCCTTGTAGCAAACCTGTAAGTATTACAGCCCAAAGTGGAGCTATACCCTATACTATTTCTTTGGGTTTTGCATCCGTACCCAAAGACCTTTCTAAAGTTGAATGGCTGGTAGAAAAAGGTACGAATCAGCTTTATTCTACTATACAAACAGGGGGAACTTTTGGCGTAACAACCTCTAGCATAATTATCAATTATGCAGGTAAATTGAATATAACAGCTAAAATAACCACTACTTGTGGTGACACTGCTAGTATAAAAACAACTTACGATTATCTTCTGATAGACCCTAATACCATGGTTAATGTAACAGGTGGAAGTTTCTCTATGGGGAGTAATACAGGCAATGCAGATGAACAACCTGTACATAGTGTGACTGTCAACAGTTTCTCCATAAGCAAATACGAAGTAACAGTAGCAGAATTTAGACGCTTTGTAGAAGCGACAAACTATGTAACTGATGCTGAAAGGTTAGGATATAGCTATGTTTATGTTAATGTTGGTTGGCAACACAAAGCAGGAGTCAACTGGCATTATAATTCAGCAGGTGTGATTCGGAGTGTCACAGAAGATAGACACCCTGTGATATATGTAAGTTGGAACGATGCGGTTGCTTATTGTACTTGGTTGAGTAATAAAACGGGAAAAACTTATCGTTTGCCCACGGAAGCCGAATGGGAATACGCAGCTAGAGGGGGAGCAAACAAAAATAGTTACACCTACTCAGGCAGTAATAATATAGATGAAGTGGCTTGGTATGGAGATAACGCCAGTCAAAACACGCATGAAGTAGGTCTCAAAAAAGCCAACGAATTGGGTTTGTATGATATGAGTGGAAATGTATGGGAATGGTGCAGTGATAGGTATAGTGCTAACTATTACAGCAGTAGTCCTAGTAACAACCCTACAGGGTTTAACAGCGGAACTACTCGAACTTTACGTGGTGGGTGCTGGCGTCTCAACATTCAATATGGTAGAGTAACGTGTCGAGGCGTTAATGAATCTGGAGATCCTATTAGCGATTGCGGCTTCCGTGTAGCTTTAGTACCTTAGTTTATAGTCAGTTATCTGTTATCCGATAACGGATACACGGCTAACAGACAAAATTTTTATACATCCTAAACACAATAAACATGAATAAGACATACATCATTCCTTTTATTATACTTACCCTTGTGCTGTCGGGTTGCTCTTTGGGTCTTCAAGAAATGAGCAGGGTAAAATACACTTGTCAAGCTCCACCTACGGGTATCACGGCAACGGCAGGGAGCAATGCCTATGACGTAAAACTAGCCTTGGCAGGTAGTACAACAGAGGTAGCAGAGGTGGTTTGGACGGTCAGCAAAGGAGCAAGTACCCAAAGCCAAACCATTAAGACTAGCCCTTTTGGCTATACATTTTCCTTGGCTACAAGTGGTACATACAATGTAACTGCTGTAGTGAAGAATATTTGTGGAGAAACAAGCACTTTGCAAAGTACCTATAATGCAGCTTGTACGCAGGCTACTAGCCTTACTGCTGCCAACGGGAGTGTACCTTTGAGTGTAGCGTTGAGCTTAAACGGCAATTTAAACGACATCGCTAAAGTAGAATGGAGCATCAGCAAAGGCGGCGTTGTGGTTGATAGCAGTACTCAAAGAGCAAGCCCTTTTGCATTTACTACAAAAGCAATAGCACTTACGTCATACGAGGGTAAACTAGATGTAAGTGCCAAAGTAACTACGAGTTGTGCTGGTGTTTATACACTCACAGGCACGTATGATTACTTTTTTGTGGATGTAGTAAGCGTAATAGGTGGCACATTTGCGATGGGTAGTAATGTTAATGCCAATGAACAGCCCGTACACAATGTAACCGTGAATAGTTTTTATATGGGTAAATATGAAGTAACGGTAGCAGAGTTTAGGCGCTTTATAGAGGCTACGGGCTATATAACCGATGCTGAAAAAATAGGAAATAGTTATGCTTATTTCAATAATACTTGGCAATACAAGTCAGGAGTCAATTGGCGTTACAATGCTGTTGGAATAGTTAGGAGTACCACCGAAGACAAACATCCCGTGATACATATTAGTTGGAATGATGCGGTTGCGTATTGTACTTGGTTAAGTAATAAGACAGGGAAAACCTATCGTTTGCCTACCGAAGCAGAATGGGAATATGCAGCTAGGGGGGGAATTAATAGTAAGGGTTATACCTATTCAGGTAGCAATAGCATAGACGAAGTAGCTTGGTACAGTAGTAACGCAAATTCAGCTACACACGAGGTAGGACTAAAAAAAGCCAATGAATTGGGTTTGTATGATATGAGTGGCAATGTATGGGAGTTTTGTAGTGATTGGTATGGTGCATACAGCAGCAGTTCTAGTAGCAACCCTACAGGGCCTGGTAGTGGTACTTATCGGGTTTTTCGTGGCGATTGCTGGAGCAACAATGCTCCGGGTAGTCGGGTAGCGCTTCGGGGCTACACCACCCCTGAGACTCGTAACAGCGGTTACGGCTTCCGTATAGTTTTAATCCCTTAGTTTATAGGCAGCCATCTGTTGTCTGTTAACCGTTAACCGTTAATTGTTATCCGTCATCGGTTATCGGTTTGTTTTGTCCTGAGATAAGTCGGTTTTTAAGCCAAGCTATTTTAGGACAAGACACTTTCTTTTTTATACACATTTGCTAATTATTTTTGATTATACTCAATTTTTACGCTAAGTTTGCTGTATAATTTAACGCAAGTGTATAGCATACAGCACGTTTGAAAGAACTCCGTAAGGCTCGGAAACTTTCGCAAGTCGAACTATCAAATCTAATGGAAGTACATTTTACGCAGGTTTCGCACTATGAAAGAGGCGAGTCCTAAGCCATGACCAGACTGGCAAAGGTTTATACACTACCACCGATTGCTTGATGAATGATACTAATGAGGATTCAAACTTTATTACATCCATAGCTATGAAACAGATAACGCTCAATATTCCCGAAAATAAGTTTGCTTTTTTTATGCAGTTGGTTCATTCCTTGAACTTTGTACAAGTGGCCGAATCGCCAAGTGAGTACAACCCCGAGTTTGTTGATAAGATAAAAAATAGCCAACGGGAATATAAAGAAGGACATTTTGTAACGGTTGAAAAAGAAAATTTTAAATCATTTTTAGGTATCGAATGAGTTATCGCATTGATTTTACCAAGTAAGCTGAAAATGATATTGACTTCCATCGGAAGTCTGGTAATAGGGCGGTACTCAAAAAAATATATACGCTTTTGGAGGAACTTACCGAACATCCATTTACAGGTACTGGTAAGCCCGAAGCACTAAAATATGATTTGACAGGCTTGTAGTTTCGTAGAATTAACCACGAACATAGGCTCATTTATGAAGTTAATGGTGATACGATTGTCATTATTGTTGCCGCAAAAGGGCATTATGCGTAACATGAATCATCAAGTAATTTGACACACCAACCCTTGTATAGCCGTAGCAATGCCACGGCTATACAAGGGTTGGTGTGTCAATACGATTGTACCGTAATTCTGGGGTTTTGTTTGTATAGCTGTTGATGCGTAAGGTTGTTGTTTTTCAATACGCTACTCATCTTTACATTGGTTAAGTTTTCGAGGTTTAGCCAAAATTCATTTGCCTTGCCATTTCGTGCCAGTACCTCATCAAAGGCTTGTCTGAACACGTGCTGAAACACACTTCCTTGCGTATTGCTTACAGATACTTCACCTCTTTGGGCAGCACAAACCATGATTTTTTTACCAATGCCTTTAAAAGATGTGCCAAAATCCCAAAAAACCTCCCGTAGCAATTGATTCGCTACGGGAGGACTTTTGGTAATAACTGGCTGATTACGAAACACAATGTTATTACAACAATCGGCAATGACCAAGCAAAGGCGTGGTTTACGTCGTTGAATGGCATCCGCTAGTACTTGCATAGCCAAGACTTCCGCACCGAAGTTAAGACTAGGATAATTCGAGTTGTCGAGGTTAGCACCATGTCCAGAAAAGTAAACGGCAATGCCACTATTGGGTGTTAGTTGCACTTGATTGATGGCATTCAGTAAAGCTTTAGGTGTAAAGTTACTGTCTGTATGCTGATACACCGCTACCGTCATGCCGGCATTTGTAGCTTTCTCACTGAGAAATGCCTGCATATATTGCAAGTCGTTTTGTCGGTCTGATTTTCGGCTCGCCTCCGAAAAATCAACTGCCAAGAAGAGGTGCAGCGTAGGTTTGGATGCTTGTTGAGGCCTGTTGAAAAAGGGCATCAACGCACCTACATGAGCGATTTTTTTCGTAAAAGTTCTCCGATTCATTAGCGTACTAGGTTGTTATGGGTGTTGGATTTATGCAAAAATGTTTAGTTTTGGATTATGGTTTAGCAAAAGCCATCTGCAAAAAATCTTTTACTTGTTTTTGTGCAGGGTCAAAATCTTCGGTTTTATTGAGTTGGTTTCCTACAAAACGCCAAACGTTGCAGTCGGTATTGATAAGTACATCAAGCGTTTGCCCGTTATGGTGAAACCGTAAGCCTAGTGAGGGCGTAAAAATGCAGTTTTTCATTAGATTATCAAATCCATAATGGGCATCTGTTCCTAAAATCTTTTTGATAGCAATACTATTTTCTGGCGTTAATAGACTTCTTTTTAGCACTTTAAAGCCATTAAACTGCTCACCTCCAGCACTCGGAAGGGGCTCTAGTAAGAATACTTCTATGCTGGTAGCTTCGGCTAAAATAGCCGAGGCATTGGTCCCTAAAAACTGCTTTACTTTGGGCTGAATGGGTATATGTTGGGCATACGCATACCCACTATACATATAGCACAGGCAGCAACACAAAAATAACCAATAGCGTCGTGTCATAATGATAAAATAAAACAGTTGAAAATAATAGCGTACTCACTCAATAACTTAGTCTAAACTTCTCTTTCAAATACTTGGCACATTTAAAGCGTTTTTGCGTTGCCGAATCCAAGGTTAATTGTAGGGCATCGGCAATGACTTGTAAAGAAGCGTCTTCTACATAAAAAAGCTGTAGCACCAAACGGCAATCATCTCGAAGTAAATCAAAAGCCCTTTGAAGTTTGTTAAAAATCCATTGGCGTTCTTCTTCGTTATATGCTTGGTCTTCTATCGCCGATATAAACGATTCGTCATCGTCGCTGTCTTGTGCCTTGCTCGTAAACAATACCGTATCGGCATCAGACGCTTGTGCGTCTTCTACGTTTATACTCATCGTTTCTTTGCTACGAGCTATTTTTTTGTGTTGCTTCAAGCATTGATTTTGGAAAATTTTGTAAAAAAAAGAACTCACCTTTGCCCCCGATTGCCATTGATACGCTCTTGAACGAAGCTTTTCTAAAAAAATAGCCAAACAATCTTGCAAGAGGTCTTCGGCAAGTTCGAGCGTCATACCATTTTTTAAGGCATAAGGCATACAAGTATCATACACCTGTTGGTATAAAAAGCGAAAAGCAAGCGGTTTTTCGAGGCATAAATCTTCGTATAATAATTGGTCTGAGGAGCGGTAGTTTGTTACATTCATAATGGAATGGATATGGTCTAAAAATCCTATAAAGACATTAAGTATTAATACAAATCTAGGTGTAGAACATTTTACAAACAAATTCACCATGTTGTAAAATCTTTACGCTATTTAGGAAGTGCTTTTGCTTCTATTCCCAAGGTAAGGCTATAGACCATCCAATAACTGTCTTGTTTGGTAGGTGCTTGCTGAGGCATCAGTACACGTCCTACAGAGGTAACTTTGGCAGGGATGGGCGTTTTTTCATTAAAGCGTTCTACGTCATGATACACCGTTGTGCGGCAATACCATTTTTTATTACTTTGTAAACGAAATGAGTCTAATAAATTCAAAGTACTTTTTTTGAATACCAATACCGAAGGATTTTTTCGTAAAAAATGCAGCAGGCTCGTCAAGTTGTATTGTTTACTATTGCCTTTGTTGTCTTGAATAGTAAAAAAAGCTGATGGCGTTAAAAATACCTTCATGGCATCTTCTATGGCCATGATTTTATCTTCGCTGGTGGTGCTGTCGATACTAGCCAAATGACTAAGGATAGCCGTAATTTTTTTATCAACAGACCAATCAATCAATGGAATAGGGGCAACAGGAATGGGAGGCATAAGGGTTGTTTTGCTAAGAATATGTGTGATAAGGGCAAATTTCACCTTTCTTTTGGTATCATTGAATACCCGAAAGAAAAACTGTAAGGTATCTTCTTTTTCTACACTAATATCGCCCATACTACCCGTAAATGCCACAGGCACTTGCACCCGATACGTCGATACAAGGGCTTCTTCTTTGCTCGCCGAGTCAAGAGCGTTTATGCTCATTTCGTCCCTGTCTAATTCAAGCGTTCCTTTTCCATGATAAAGCACCTGCACCAGCCTAAGCGATTCGCTAGGTTTCAGTAAGGGTTTTTCAAGCAACGAAACGAGGCTATTGGCAGGTTTCAAATTGTCTGGAATGAGGTGTGCCACTTGTACAACTTCTGAATCTTTTTCAAAAAAAACTTTCACCAAGCCCGCAACTTTGGTAGAATCATTGCTTCTGATGAGCTTATTCCATTCTTTTTGATAGAGCTTCAGGGTTGTATTGATGAGCTTGGTATGGGCAGGCGGAATTTCGGAAGGCTCAGTTTTTTGAGCATAGCATGAAAGCATACAACCGAACATAAGTAAACTAACAAAGAGTTTTTGGTACATAACAATACTTGATTAAGTGAAAAGATTTTTTAGGCTGCCTTCTCGAAACAAGAACGCTCTTTATTATTAATACCCTCAAGGAGCATTTCCTTATCAGTAGTAAAGCATATTTTTTTAAAAAAAATGACCGCTTACTCATTTATTTGCCAATATCTTCCCTTTTTCCCTGAAAAGTAGTATATTTTCTTTTTCCTGTGTAAACTATTATCCTGCTTGCCTGCTAAAAGCTTACATCATTATTCACGCTTGTTTTATTTTAAAAAAAAGTTGCCCTTTTACTGATAAGGTTTTGTCTTACGAGGGTATTAATATATACAGACATACCAAATTTTACATATTTATGAAAGCAAACATACCTGCAAAAATTCTATTATGCTTTATTTTTTTGAGTATATCTATAAAAAGTAAAGCACAAACCTTTCATGCCATTATTTTGGCCGATACACAAGACCCACAAATTGGTATTACCGTAGTAAAAGATTTGTCGAGTATGTCGAAGCGGCTCGATTCTATTGCTACCAAAATAGGCTATCAGATGCACCTTGTGGTGATGTCGAATCAAAATTTTAATAGCAAGGCTTTAGAAAGTACTTTACAGCAACTCAGTTGTAATCCTGACGATATTATCTTTTTTTATTATACCGCTCACGGGTACAGTCCTACGGAAAAAAATGATAGTAGGTTTCCTTACCTCTATTTGAAAGACAACAACAGTTTTTCACTCGAAGGTGTACACCAGCAATTTGTTGGTAAAAAAGTAAGGCTTTGCATCACCATGGGCGATTGCTGTAATAATTTAATACCCAGTTCAGCACTCAAACAAAGCCGACTTATTACAAGAGGAATTACTACAACGCAAGATGCCGAGATACTCGCAAAGCTATTTTTAGGGTACAGGGGGAGCATTATTGTGAGTAGTGCTGAAAAAGGAAAAAAGGCAGTAGCAGACCCTTTGAAAGGGGGGTACTACACTTTTGCTTGGTTGGAAGCCATCCGCCAAGCGTCGTACAATAACGTTACGATTGATTGGGAACATTTGTTGAAAGATGCCGAAAACCGTTTGCAACAAGTAGAGGCCTTTTTATCATCAAACGAAAAACACAGTTCCATTTGGCAAGTAAACGTAACGCCAGCCGATACTCCAGCACCTATCAATCCAGAACCGGCACCCGTTACTCCGCCAACACCACCTGTGGTAAGTTTTGATGAAATGAATGCGTTTTTGAATAGTCTAGCCAACCTCAAAACTCCATATCAACAAAGAGAAAAGCTAAGACAACAAAAAAGCACGCAATTGTTTGCCCCCAATGCTCTTGTCGCCATCTACATACAGTCGCCAGATAAACCTGTGGAAGTCAAGCCTATAGACGAATACCTACCCACGGTATTGGTATCGCCGAATATCAAAGGCTTTAATTTTATTGAACGGCTTTCAAGGGTTGGACCTGACGGCAGATATAGCCTTATTACAATCCAAGAAATCAGATGAAAACTTATTTTTTATTTATAAATAATTAAAAATCAAATATATATGAAAAAGACAAGAATTGTACTACTGCTATGTTATTTCATCGTGGGTTGTATGCCTGCTTTTGCCCAACAGGATTTACCACAAGAACGTTTAGAGGAATTTAAGGAGCTTTCCAGAAGGAAGATAGACGACTTATTACAGTTTATCCGACAAATAACCGATAAATCGCTATCAATGGATCAACGGCGTGGTGCTATTCGTTCGGCCATGCAATTGTTTGTAGCAACTTATACCGATGAAAATGGCGTAGAAAGAGCACCTACCATTCAGGTTTCTAGGAAAAATGGCCAAGTGATTACAATGGATTTAAAAGCTTATTTCAACAAACTCCTGACGCTCAGGTTTGAAGATGTAAAAGTGTCTTCTTACGATGTGGCGACAGTGAGTGATTTTGAGAAAGGAACAGATAACAAATACCATGCTACAGGTAACTATTTCCAAGATTTTAAAGGGTATCAAAATGGCCAATTGGTGTATCATAGCCAAGATAAAAAAAAGGTAGCCATCACAGGCGAAAATGCAAAAGTGTATGAAGACATCGGCGCAGATATGTTGAAAATTTATTTTGGTAATATCGTCGTAGAAGAAACAAAGAACAATCCAGCAAATTAGATGAAACGTATTGTATCAATAGTAGTATTGGCGATAGCTCCCTTGTTGGGGCTATCCCAACAAAAAGGTAAGGTTGTCACAAAAAACAAAGTTGTAGCACAGACCAACACCGCACAAGCACAAGAGCCTAAGCATGAAGATAGTGCATTGGAAGTGAAATTTTTTAGCGATTTCGTCAAACGCTTTAATTATGAAGCATTTAGCACCAATCAACCCCTAAACGATTCGTTGAAAAAGCTGTATTCGAGAGAAGTGCTATTGAAAAAGCTTTTTAACGAAGAAGACCTTCGGCTGAAATCATCCAAAGCGTACCAGCTTTTGCAAGAGCAGTTTATTGCCGAAGTAACCGAGAAAAACTATCGTATCGGCAACCAGCCCAACCTTGAGGCAACTTTACCGATAATTGTACAAATAGGCGAGCAAACAGATACCTTAGTGGTGAAGCTGAAAAAATATTATACCCATAAGCAAACGGCTTACTGGCAGGTAATTGGTGTTGTGCCACCTCGTTTGCTTCCAACTACTGCCACGGCTCAACCATACCCAGACACCCTAAAACGACAAGATTTGTACCCCAACGAGCATGAAGTACGTTTTTTATCGCTCTTACAAGGCATCAAAGCCTATAAAGGCATTGGCGTGTTTGCGAGTAAGGAGGTAACATTTACGAAGGATTGGCTCGTTGTAGAAAACGCCTTGCACAACAACCAAATACAGTTGCTCCACAACGCTGCTCCACAGCTTACGTTTACGTTACAACATTGGCAACTAACACTCGATTATTTTAGTAGAGAAAGTAGCAATGCGGGGTGGCTTTTGAGCAATATAAAGATGGTAGCCAAAAAAAAACTAGCACCTACGCTCAACAAAGATAGCGTATTTGCGTATTTGACGGCTTGGAAACAACAACTCAACACCTTGGCTATTACACAAGATTCGGTGGCTATCAAACAACAACAAGCGGTATTGTTTCAACAATTTATGCCTGAAAATGCCCTCGTGCCTAATTGGCTTGTCGATAAAGCCGAATTTTTTGGCAAGCATCCGCAAACCAGTTTTAAGGATTTTACAAGTCAATTGCCTACTTTCTTTTGGGAAGGCATACACCTCGATATAATTGCCGATAAGCTACAGCTAGATTCGTTGCAACTACTCAAAGGTGATATTTACCAATGGAAAGTACGGTTTCCTTATACCCTGCGAGGGCTGTTGGCACAAAACAAAGAAAGTCATGTATTAAAAGACACCTTGGAATGCACCATACAAGCACGCTGGGCAGACAACCAATGGACCGACCGCTCCTTTGTGACAATCCATAGCCAAGGCAAAGCCATACCCGGTGCCGCCGATATGCTTACCCAAGCAAACGCCTCAGTACTGGCAACGCAACTCAAAGAGGCACTGTTGGTTATACTCAACAAAGACAGCCAAGATAGCACAAGAAATAGTGCTTGTGCAGTACTCAATAAAGTTTTTGAAAAAAATTTACATTTTTTTATCAAGAAAGGTGATAAGGTTTTAGATAGTTTGGGTATTAATAATTGTAGGCCAACTAAAACTTATACAAGCAAACAGCTAAGTAAGTTGCAAATTGTCAGTTTTAATTGGGCTTGCACCGACAGTTTCCATGAAGGAGCCAACGGATTTACAGTCGGCAACCAAACTTTACTAGAAGGGGTAATGCCATCGAATACCGAAAAATGGTACACCAACAAACAAGCCAATGTACCTGTAAAAGTTGAAAATCCTTCATCGAAAAGTCAACCTTATTTTTTAGTAGTATCAAAACTTATTATTCAAATTTAAACTTTATTTATCATGCAAAAGCGTTTTTTTAGTAGTCTTATCCTTTTCTCCGTATGGTTGGGACTCAGTTCTATTTATGCCCAAGATGCTCCGCCAAACTCCCACCTGAAAGTGATTAATAAAACTTTAGGAAGTTTAGAATCCGAGCTAAAAAATGCGGTTAAGTCGCAAAAAGGGGATGATTTATCGAAGGTGTATTTCGATAATGAAAATACCATAATTGCCAACTACATTGTACCCGAAAACGTAAAACCCAACAAAAACATTGAAGCACTGGCGAATAAGCCCTTGCTGAATCCCAACGAATTTGTAACGCTATTGATTGGCTTGTATAAAGGGGCTGGCTTTGCATACGAATACAGTTATGATGAAAACACCATGACTAGCGTAGAGTCGCCTGCTGAAAAAAGCCAGTTTGTTCATACTTACAAAATTCCTTCTAAAGTAAGTATTGCTGGTGTCGTGAGCGAGCTACAAGCCAATTTTCAAAGAGAAATAGACCTGTATATCACGGTGTATTCAGACAGCAAAGGAACTGCCAAACATTGTAAAATTGCGGGTGTTATGCCCAAAGGAAAACCACTTCCTAAGCAAATAGAAAAGCCTGAAACCAACGAAGTGATAGACTTAGCCCCTACGCAAAAGATAGAAAAAATCAAGGCAATTTTCGATAAAATTGTTCCTACAACTACCGAAGAACAGCTTGATGACATAGAAAATGACCTACAAGGACTGATGTCGGCCAGCGGTGCGATTCGGCTTGTACAGGGCGAAACAACCCAAAGCTATACCATTACAACCTTTATTCATTTATTGAAAAAACAGCCACTTGCTCTAAATTATGTACACGCCAGTTTGATTTTGTATGATAACTACGAAAGAAACGAACAGGCCAAGTGGTTTGCCAGAGCTACTACCTACCATGAAGTGAGCCGTTTCGATAAAGGAATGCCCATTCCGAGTAAAGTGACTAAAACAGAACACGTGCCCATGCTGGGTAAGTCGCCAAGCAAAAAAGAAAGCTATTGGCTAGTATTTAGCTTGACATACCAAGTAAAATAATGTTTTAAACCCTTATCAATACCATACTTAAATTTTATTATCGACCATGAAAAAATTAGCCCAAATATTTATCGTAAGCCTTTTTGCACTATCGTTTGTTTATTCGGAAGCCTATTCACAAAAGAAATTAGGTTTAAAAATCAACAACACACAATACGAGCGTGTACCGAGAAAATCGGCCAATATCCGTTTTAAAGGCATTTTACCACCTTATTTTTCTTTACAACAATACTTGCCAGCCATTGGCGACCAAGGCGATTATGGTACTTGTACTTCGTGGGCTACGGCCTATTATATGCGTAGCATGCTCGAAGCGAAAAAAAGCGGTTACGCCAACCAGTCGAATTTGATTGCTAAAGTGCGTTTTTCTCCTTCATTTATTTATGAGCGTATCAAAGACCGCACCGATTACAATTGTCAGAATGGGTCGTCTATCGTAGATGCCCTCGATTTGATGAAAAATCAAGGAGCTGCCTTGTTGAGCGATTGTCCTTACCAATGTGGTAGCACTTGCAATGGCAACAACATTGGAAATTATAAAATAGAAGGCTATGCTACGCTCTTTGGTATAAGCTCTTCGATGGCTGCTAATGAAAAAATACAGGCCATCAAAACGGCCCTTACCGAAAGCGAAAACCCTGTGCCTATCGGCATGATGATTCCCGAATCGTTTGTCAACACAGCCGATACTTGGGAAGCAAATCCTAGCGAAAATCCAGAAAAATCTTTGGGTGCCCATGCCATGTGTATCATTGGTTATGATGACAACAAAAACGGTGGCTCATTCTTGATTGTGAATAGTTGGGGAGCATCATGGGGCAACAATGGCGTTACTTGGGGTCGTTACAGCGATGTGATTAAATTTACGAAATATGCTTTCCAAGTATATGGTGCAGCCGCACCAAATCCGGCACCTACGGCTGTTAGCTTAAAAGGCAACATCGACTTTATGATGAACAGCACACCTATGCCCGTGTATTCGATGGTCAACAAGGGCATTGGGGTAACAGGCGATGCCCAAGAACCCAATGCCGAGTTGGTAAGCTACAACATGGGGCCTTATGCTTCTGGCACAAAATTCAAAATGACCATCAACAACAACAAGCAGGCTTATCTTTATATCATCGGTTCCGACCAAATCAATAATGTAACCAAATTATTCCCTTACACCAATACCAGTACGCCTGTAAGCCCAATTGTACCAGCCAATAGCCAAGTACTCATGCCTTCTGCAAGCGACTCGTTTACCCTCGATAACCAATCGGGTGAAGACTATTTCTTGGTTTTGATTTCCGATAAACAATTGAACCTAGACGAAATTGCCAGTAAAATTAAAGCAGAACAAGGCACTTTTGTACAAAAAGTATATGGTGCTTTAGGGACAGAATTGATTTCTCCGCAAGACATCACCTACACCAGAGATAAAGTATCGTATGAGGTAAAAGGTAATCCGAAAGGAAGCATTGTACCGCTTTTAGTTAAAATTGCGCATAAATAATCAACCACTTCTAAAGGCTATAGGTATCATGCTTATAGCCTTTTCACCTTTCAACACAAACGCCCATGAACAGCAAAATTTTTGCCCTCATCTTAGCATTATATATGCTTACAAACGTGCTTGGCAAGGAGGCTTTCGCACAGCAACTCACAGATTACCAAAAACTTCAATACCTGAAAGATGCCTCAGAGGTTTTAGGTTCTTTTGAAGCTGAATCAAGTGTGTATCTGGGAACACAAACAACGAAGGATGAAGCAGATAAAGCCATGCAAAGCCTCCAAAGCAATATCGACCCGAAGGCTCAATTTTTTAACGATATAACCAAAGGTTCGCCAACGTTTGACTATAACCAATATTTAAGTTTATTGAAAAACAACCAGTTTGAAAGTTGGAGTTTCAACTGGACTACTATGGTTCTTACAACTACAAAGAATACACAAGAGTATAATATCAAATTTTATGGTAAAAAAAATCTCTACCTTACATTTAGAAGCACAGGAAAAGTTTTACAACTAGACAATAAACCTTGTCGAGCAGTACTAAAACGTATGGCCAATGGTGTCACGAAACTGACGATTATGGATGGCGAAGTAAACGACGCAGATGCTTCTAAAGCTTTGAGCATTAATAAATTAGAAACAATACAGGAAGTACGTTCTGTAGAAGACGGCATCAACGATATTGTTAGAGATATAACCAAGAAAGGCGTACCAAAACAAATAGATATACAGTCGTTTACGTATGACGACACGGGGGTTGTAACAGACTTTTCGCATAAACTTACAGGGTTCTTACGCACTGCCCTGACCACAGCCAACAAAAATACCGATACCCGTGTTACCCGTGCTTGGGGTTCATCTATGAAGTTGGTGAATACCTACAGCAGAAAAGGCAACGATTTGTTTATCAGTGCTCAGTGGTTCGACGCACAAAATGTACCCGAAGGCAAGCCCTTTGTGACGGCTGTTCCTTTTAGCAATATCAAAGACCCCGACATCATTCCGAATACCACAAGACTCGACTCTGCCAAAACCATCAACTCGGTGCTTACGCCCGACCCTGTGCCAAGCAGACTCAAGCTAGAAATCATCACCAACAAAGGAAAAGGGCCACAAACATTTACCGAAAACGACACCATGTTGCTGGCTGTACGGGTAAATAAACCCTGTTTTGTGCGGTTGATTTACCTCGATGCTACAGGCCGCAATACTTTATTACGTGAAAAAGATTTTGAGGTATATCCTTCGGAAGCAAACAAATGGATTGACATCAACGAGTTATTTGTTTGCTCTAAGCCCTTTGGCGTTGAGCGACTTATCGCCTACGCCTTTACCGAGCCATTTGTAGGCTTAAAAACCCATAAAGACGAAGACGGAAATACGATTATTGATAATTCCTTGGAAGAAATTAAGAAAATTTCAAAATCACGTGGGATGGGCAACAAAGGAATAGACGTTGCCGAGTTTTATATTCCTATTACGACGTATCCTCTTAAAATGCAATAGTTTACCGCTTTGCTTTATTGCTTCTTGCTTTTTATGACCAACAAAATTTATGCACGTTTATGATTAGTTTTATACCATTTATACAAGAATGTAGTACAATACAACGAACAATTCATCATTGGTTACAACATGTCAAATAAACGATACATGAAAAAGATAAAAGGAGCATTATTCTTATTACTGAGTTGGATAAGCTTTTGCACTGCGGCACAATCTACGGCCGAAGAATGGTATGATATGGGACTCGATACGGGAAAAGACGAAGAAAAAATTCGTTGTTTCGACAATGCCATTCGTTTAGATGAAAATTACTCGAATGCGTATTATCAAAAAGGCTTGGTATTCATCAAATTGTTACGCCGACCCGAAGCCATTACGCTATTCAGTACGGCAATTGATATTAGTCCTAAAAAAGAGTATTTAGAAGCACGAGGCGATGCCTATCTTTTAGAACAAAAACCTACGCAGGCATTGAATGACTTTGACCAAGCATTGAAATTAGCCCCTAAAAATACCAAGCTTCAACTCAAAAAATGTATTGCTTTAGTAGAAACAGCGAAATATACCGAAGCTGAACCGCTGCTAACTGCCGTGCTACAAATAGAACCGCTCAACAACCAAGCCTTGGTTTGCAAGGGACGGATTTTGTATGGTAGCAACAACATTTATGAAGCCAAAAAACTATTTGAAGATTTAATCAAGAAAAACCCTTCCAATGCCGATGCCTTGGCCCATTTAGGGCGATGCTACGAGCTTGAAAACGATATTGCCAATGCTACGGTGTTTTATCAAAAAGCGGCTTCTTTGCAGAAAAACCACCTTTTTGCCCAGGCTGGCATGGCACGTATCAATGCCCGTCAATCGGGTAAGCCTTGTGACGATTGCCCTACGTTGCCCTTGCTGAGTGCTTTTGCCCGCAAATATTGCCTTGCCATTGGCAATTCTTCCTACAAACAATTCAATGACCTTGATGCACAGCCCCATAACGATGCGAAAGCCATAGGCGAAAGGATGAAAAAGTTTAATGTAGAAGCACAAGTAAAAATTGATTTAACAGTAAAAAACTTTGCTGAAACTTTAGAAAGTTGGTACAACCTCGTAGAAAACGCCGATGTGGTTTTCTTGTTTTACGCAGGTCATGGTTTTCAGAAAGATGGCATGAACTTCCTTGTGCCTGTTGATGCGGCTGGTACAATCGACTCCCAACAGTGCATTACGATTCAAGCTATTTTAGAACAACTCCAACGACGCAACGTAAAATATGTGGTCTTTATCGCCGATGCCTGTCGTAGCCATATCCAAGCCGCTAGAGGTTTTACGCCCAAGGGACAAACGCAAAACCAAGTAGAGATAAAACCCAATGGCCAAAACCAAGTAGAGATAAAACCCAAAGGCGTGGGTAATTATTTTATGGGCTTTGCCACAGCAGCCGGAAAAGAGGCCATGAACGGCAACGGACCCAATGGCGTTTACACCACGGCTATACTCAAATGCTTTCTGAAAGGTCGCCGTATCGACGATATTTTTAGGTGTGCAAGGAGCGAAGTTGAAAAACTTGCAGGAAAAATACAACTTCCCGAAAGCACCGAAAGTATGTCTGAGGCCTTTGTCGTAGAATAGCTGTAAAGGCTTTTGTCTTTAACCATAAAAATGATGTAGCGGCAAACCCTTGCGGTTATCGTTTTGAGTGCGGCAACCGCAAGGGTTTGCCACTACAAGAATTTTGATTAAAACGATTCATAAATCACTGAAAATTAAAATACTAATTAGCAATTAACAATTATTATTTATACCATTGATTGTCTTTTTTAAAACCCGACAAACACAAATGAAAAATACGCTTATTCTCCTCTGCCTCCTTGTCCTTATTGCCGCTTGGACTCAAAACTCGGGGGTTCCGACCACCGCAAAAGCTTTTATCACCAATTTCGAGAATACCAGTACCGCTCCTCGCATCAAGGTGATTATTGATGACGATTTGCAAGATAGATACGTGGTGCAGTCTTTTACCGATTCGACCTTGGTTTTTAAAACACCAGACGAAGAAAAAGAATACAAACGTTTGTTTGACAAACGAGTCGAGCTTATCAAAAAAATAGCCAGCCTCAAAGCTGCTCCCAAAGTGGACACCAAGGCTATTAATGCCCTCGAACAAAAAAACAAGGATTTACTCAATCCCATTGATGTAAGCAAATACATCCAAAACCGTACTTACCTAAAGCCCGGCATGGAAACGATTTTGCACTTTGAATATTTCAATAAAACGGCTACTTCGGTGGTGCAGTCTGTTACGGTGACAACCGACTTTTCTAAAAAAGAGTCTATCGAAGGACTCTTAGAAACAACCAACGAGCAAGCACGTATCGATGGTCGCTTGGTGCAATTGGAGCCTGGTGTTATACTGCAAGGGGAAAATAGAACCAAAAATGAAGGGTTTAAAGGGAAAACCTTTAGCAGTTTTACCCAATTAACGCCCGGCTGGGTACTCGACCTTGAAGGGAGATACCGAGAAGATGGCGTGTTTTTGGTAAAAGAAGGAAAGGTGTATCCCGACGACCACAGCGACGTGGACGATGTATTGAAAGAAAAATTGAGTCATGTCATTCACATAGACGATGCCAAAAACACGGTTACATTGGGCGATACCGCTTTTAATGTGGTAAACGACCCAACTATCAAGGATTATATCAAAAAAATGGGAACAAAACTGATTCCTTCCTACATAAAAGGAATGAATACAAATTCTCGTAATTACATTGATTTTAAATTCCATGTCATCGTGGACGACTCTTTCAATGCCTGTGCCTATCCCGATGGCAATGTGTTTATCAACACGGGCTTGATTTTGGCTGTAGAAAATCCTTCGCAATTGGCGGCGGTGATAGGACACGAAATTTCGCATGTAACCAACAAACACGGCAGAAAGAAATTTAACCACGAAAAGAGCATTAACATTGGTAAGAATATCGTCAACCAAACCAATAAGATAATCCAGAGTATTACCAACTCATCTACGAGCAATACCACCAACAAAATAACCTTTTGGGGAGTGATGGGCGTACCGCTGTTGGTTTCGGCTTATAGCCGAGAACTCGAACGCCAAGCCGACCGCTGTGGCTTGACCTTGGTAGAAAACGCTGGCTACGACCCACGAGAGGCTTCTGCCATGTGGTATGCTTTGCACAAACGTACCGAACAAAAGAAAGAATCATCTGATGATTTGCTTGGCGATGCCGAAAACAAAATTATGACCTCGCTGTATTCTTCTCACCCTCGCACCGTAAAACGGGCCCATGATACCGCCATGCTGATTGCCAAAAACTGGCAACAGGTAGATTTCTCGGAACGAAAGGCTGTTTTTGCCCAACAAGCCAAGGATTTTACCGCCATCAAAACCAAATTAAAAGCTATTCTAACCAAGAAAAAATAAACATACTTTTCTATGGCTCTTTTTCTCAAACGCTTGCTGCTACTGCTCTGCCTGAGCAGCAGCAGCTTTGCCCAAGAAACCTTCTTACGGCGGAACTTGCCCATGCACAGTGCAGCTATTCAACGCATTAGCACCGATGCCCAAGGGCGGTATTTGCTCTCAGCGTCTCATGACAAAACCGCCAAGCTCTGGGATGCCCATACAGGCACACTGCTACAAACCTACCGAGTGCCCATCAGCCAAGACAACGATGGACAGCTTTTTGCCGCCGCCCTTGCCCCCGATGCCCGTGTGGTGGCACTGGGGGGCTGGACGGGCTATGATGTAGAAAAAAGTTGTTCTATTTATTTACTCAACCCTCAAACGGGCCAAATCCTGCATAGAATTACGGGCTTGCCCAATGCAATAGCAGACCTTGAGTTTTCGCCCGATGGACGGTATTTGGTAGCCGCTTTGGGGAGAAGCAATGGGCTGAGGGTCTATAATACCCAAAACTGGCAAGTCCAAGCCAGCCTTACGGGCTATGGCGATAGTAGTATGAATATCGCCTTTGCACCTACGGGTCAATTGGCTTCTGTCTGTGACGATGGCTATATACGCCTCTATGATGCCCAATTTCAACTACAGCAAGAGCAAAAACTGGGCAACCGACCTTATTCCTTGGCTTTCTCTCCCGATGGCACTAAACTCGCTGTGGGTTTTTCGGACTCTCCCAACATACAGGTATTAGATGCCCATTCCTTAGCCTTGCTTTACCAGCCCGACGTAACAGGAGCTAACACGGTAGGAGACCATTTGAATAAGGTAGCCTTCTCACCCGATGGCAATGAGCTATGGGCAGGTGGCTTTTACGACAAATACCATAATGGGAATAACTGGTTTCAAATCCGTCGTTGGGCTATGGCTGGCAAGGGCTCTTATCAAGACTTTGATGCCACAGATAATTCCATTTCTGACCTTAAACCATTGCCGAATGGCGAGCTTTGGGTGGCAGGTACTGCTCCTGACCTTGCTCGCTTCGCCCCTGATGGCAAAAAGCTTTTTTATCAAAAGCATGATAACTTAAACTTTGTAACCTATGACAAAACTCATTTACAAGTAAAAGCCACAGGACAAGAAGTAGGCTTTACTCCTTCGGGGCGAAATGCCCTAAGCTTCTCGGTTGCCGAGCGTCGTTTAAGCAAGCAGTCGCTTGGGGGGCAAAGTTTTGTCGAAAACAAAGCAGGCATAAGCCTCAGCAATTGGAACGACTCTGACAGCCCCCTGCTCAATGGTCAAAAACTTAATTTCTTAGCACAATATGAAAAAAGCCGATGTGTGGACATCGCTCAAACAAGCTTTGTCTTAGGTGCCGACTGGAACCTCTATGCCGCCGATGCCCAAGGCAAAATGCTCTGGAAAACCCCCACACAGGCTGTGGTTTGGGCTGTCAATATCACAGGCAATGAGCAAGCAGTGGTAGCTGCCATGGGCGATGGTACTATCCGTTGGTATAGGCTGTCGGATGGGCAATTGCTGCTAACGCTCTATGTACACGCCACCACCCAGCAATGGGTGCTATGGACACCCTCGGGCTACTACGATGCCAGTGTTGGGGCTGAGGATTTCTTGGGCTGGCACCTCAACCAAGGCCAAGACCAAAGCCCTATGTTTTATCCCATCAGCAAATTCCGTAGTACCTTCTATCGCCCCGATGTGATAGACAGAATCCTTGTCACCTACGATGAGTCGCAGGCATTGGCACAAGCCAATATCGCCAACAACCGCAAAGTAGTAAGTACCGACATCAGCCAACGCTTGCCACCCACGGTCGCCATTGTACGCCCTATGCAAAACCAAGCCGTCACAAGCACGAGTATCACGGTACAGTACAGCGTTACGTCGGTCAACAACGAGCCCGTAACAGGCATCACCGCCTATATTGATGGCAGACCCATAGCCAACGAAAAAGGCATGAAGCCCCTCAATAGCCTTACGGTAAACATTCCCCCCAGAGATTGCAAGGTATCTATCATTGCCGAAAATCGCTTTGGTTACAGCGAACCAGCCGTTGTCACGCTTCGCTGGAAAGGCACGGTAGAAAGCGATATACCCAAGCCCAAATTGTATATGCTGAGTGTGGGCATTAGCAATTACCAAAACAAAACCTATCAACTCGATTATGCCGCCAAAGATGCAGAAGACTTTGCCAATGCCGTCAAAAAACAAACAGGCATACTTTACCAAGTGGTAGAAGTAAAACTACTCACCAACGAAAATGCAAGTAAAGACAATATCCTTGATGGCTTGCAGTGGCTTCAAACCCAAACCACCAGCAAAGACATTGCTATATTGTTTGTCGGAGGGCATGGCATGAACGACAATACCAGTAATTTTTACTTTTTACCCTACCATGCCGATGAAAATGCCTTGAAAAAAACAGGTGTTTCGGGAGCAGACATCAGTAGTACCGTGCAGGCCATTGCAGGTAAAATTTGGGTATTTGCCGATGCCTGTCATTCGGGAAACCTCTTCAAACAACGCAGTCCGAGCGTGGATATGTTGGTAAATGAACTCACCAGTGCCGAGAACGGGGCAGTTGTATTTAGTTCCTCTACAGGCAGACAAAAATCCTTAGAACGCAGTGACTGGCAAAACGGGGCATTTGCCAAAGCCTTGGTAGAAGGCTTTTTGGGCAAGGCAAAAAACACGCAAGGCTATGTCACCCTTAAATCGTTGGATGCTTATATCGCAGAGCGTGTAAAAGAACTCACTGGGGGCGTACAAGCTCCCGTAACGATTTATCCTAAACAAGGCATAACCGATATGCCTGTGGCTAGTTTTTAGGCACATCAGGCTAATGCTTCATTAGCCTGTTCCTACGTATGAGCCTAGTCTGGATAGCGATAGATGTCTTCTTCAAAACCATGAATGACCGATGATTCAAACTACTTTACCGTAAAATACTTTTTGTTTACAGGATAAAACCCAAACAATCGGCGTAATTTTGTAGTGTATATTTGTGCTAAAATCTAAATATAATACAATATCCCTACAATAGCTTTAAGATAAACGAATGAAAAAAAGTTTGCTTCCCCTTGCTTTGGGTGGTTTGAGTATCGGAACTACTGAGTTTGTTATGATGGGTTTACTGCCCGATATTGCCAAAAGTTTTGAGGTTTCGATTCCTCAAGCAGGGCATTTAATCTCTGCCTATGCCTTCGGTGTGGTCATTGGCGCTCCTACGTTGGTTGTGGCCAGTAGTAAATATCCTCCCAAAAAAATACTATTTTTCTTGATGTCGCTTTTTGTTCTTTTTAATGGACTTTCGGCATTAGCACCCAACCACGCTACCATGATGTTGGCAAGATTGATGAGCGGTTTGCCCCATGGTGCATTTTTTGGTGTAGGCTCGGTAGTGGCGAGTAGATTGGCCGAAAAAGGCAAAGAAGCCCAAGCCATTTCCTTCATGTTTGCAGGCTTAACGTTGGCAAATTTGCTGATGGTGCCTGTGGGTACATACATTGGACACACTTTTTCTTGGCGATTTACCTTTGGCTTGATAACCCTCATTGGCTTGCTCACTTGTGCAGGCGTAGCCGCTTGGTTGCCCAATTTGCCTGTGGTGAGAAAAGGTAATTTCGTAGCCGAATTGGGTATTTTCAAACGTCCTGAGTTATGGCTCTTAATTTTTATTACTTCTATTGGCACAGGAGGTTTGTTTTCGTGGATTAGCTACATTGCTCCTTTGATGATAGAAGTAACGCATTTTGCTCCCGAAACCGTGCCTTATTTACTCATTGTAGCAGGCGTAGGCA
>JAAFJE010000015.1 GCA_013298025.1 Cytophagales bacterium
AATGGAGTAGCAAAAAAACGAGTTAGGCGACGGTAATGAGAATTAGCTAAGGTATCATTCTTATCTGTAATCACACCAACTTGATTTTTAAGTTTGTTGAGATTTACATTTTCTTTAACAATGATACTACAAATAATAACAAACAAGGTTTTTAACAATGTTTGTTGGCTTTTGGGTAAATCAGTCTTAAATTTGTCCAAAAGCGAGACTAGAAGTTGTTGTTGGGTTTTCACACATTCACAACAACTTTTTTCTCGCTTTTATTCATTTTGTCCAGTAATCAGATAATTTTGTACAGATATAATTAAACATCAACAATTATGAAAAAAAATATAGTAAATAGTGTATTGGTTTGGTCTTTAGCAACTGTTATTGGTTTAGGTTTGGTGCGAACATTGCCCGCAGAAAAGTTAACTTGGGAAATACTTAAAGATGTTTCTTTCAAAAAGAAATGGTATGCCCAAGAATCTATTTTTATGCTTTACCCCACATTTGGACCAAGCGTAAAACGACTCGAAAACAAAGATGTGACCATCAAAGGCTACGTGATTCCTGTAGATGCCTCTACCAATATGTACGTACTTTCGGCTTTTCCTTATAGCCAATGCTTTTTCTGTGGCGGTGCAGGCCCCGAATCGGTGATGTCGCTCAAGCCTAAAAAAGGGTCAAGTAAGAAATACAAAACTGACGAAATGCACACGTTTACAGGCAAGCTGAAACTCAATGCCGACGATATTTATGAAATGAATTATATTTTGGAAGAAGCCGAATTACAAGAATAACTTCACGCTAAGGTTAAATTTTAAGTATTTTTCTAATAAAGTGTTGGATTTTAAACAGGGTCTCGTTAGTTTAGCGAGACCTTTGTCATAAATACGCATAACAATGAATCGAAACAAACAACTCGAAAAACTTAAAAATACCCCACAATATGATATTTGCATTATCGGCGGAGGTGCAACTGGTGCGGGTATAGCCTTAGACGCAACCTTGCGAGGGTTGAATGTTTTGTTGGTAGAAAAGCAAGACTTTGCCGCACAAACGTCTTCTAAGTCCACCAAATTGATTCATGGAGGTGTGCGATATTTGGAACAGGCCGTCAAAAAACTGGATTGGGAGCAGTACAAAATGGTACGTAAGGCGTTGAAAGAAAGAAGTATTTTATTACAAAATGCTCCTCATCTTACTCGTCCGTTGGCCTTACTTACGCCCTGCTTTTCGTTGATAGAAAGTGTGTATTATGCCATCGGCTTAAAGATGTATGAATGGATAGCTGGCAGCAAAAACATCGAAGCGAGCCAATGGCTTTCTAAGAAAAAAGCGTTGTCGCTCATTCCCGAACTGAAAAAAGAGCGGCTGCATTCGGCAGTATTATATTACGATGGACAACTCGACGATGCCCGCTATTGCTTGGCACTTATCCAAACAGCCGAGCAAAAAGGAGCAACGGTTATCAACCATATTCAAGCCTTAAAATTTGGGAAAAACGAAGATAACGGTCGCTTGAAATCGGTTTGGCTCAAAGACTTATTGCATCAAACCGAATACCACATCAGTGCCAAGGTGTTTGTCAATGCTACGGGCCCTTTTGCCGACCATATTCGCAAACTGGCAAACCCCAAACTCAAACCTCGCATCAAGGTGAGTAGAGGAGCTCATATTGTTTTACCACAACAGTATTTACAAGGCAATACAGCCATACTTGTCCCCAAAACAGACGACGGACGTGTCATTTTTATGATTCCTTGGCAAGACCACTTATTGGTTGGAACAACCGACGAAGCCGATACGCTTTCAGAAACGCCAGATTTAGAACCAGCCGAAAAAACCTATTTGATAGATTACGTCAATCGGTATTTGGCAACCAAAGTATCGGAAGATGCCGTAACCGCAGGCTTCGCTGGGCAACGCCCCTTGCTCGAAGCCCAATTACATACCGCCTTAGATGCCGAAACTAAATCGTTGGTGAGAGACCACGAGGTAGAAATAGACCGCCGTTCTCGTTTGGTGAGTATCATGGGAGGCAAATGGACAACCTACCGCCTCATGGCAAAAGACACGGTTGATGTGATTTTTGAAAATATTCTAAAAAAAGAAAGTCCTGCTTGTCAAACCGATACGCAAGTATTGTTTGGTGGTGTACATTATATATTTGACGACTGGCAACACCTGTGCAAGCACTATGCCATTTCGCCAGCTTCTGCCCAGCACCTCATGCGTAAATATGGCACATTGGCAAGTAGTGTACTGGCTTTGAGCCACGACGACAACAGTCTTTTAGCTCCTTTGGTAGAAGGACATCCTTTTATCAAAGCGGAGGTTGTTTATGTTGTACAGGAAGAAATGGCGTGTTCGGTAGATGACGTATTGATACGTCGCTTGGGTCTGGGGCTACGAGATGCCAAGGCAGCCGCCCAAGCACGCTCTTTCGTAACTCAAATACTCAAACAAATTATCGGCTAAGATTGGCAAGGGCTTTTTCTACAATGGTATCAATATCATGAGCCATGTCGTTGGTCGTCATATCCACTCGTATATCGGGGTCAATGCCTACTTCGATGTCTTGTTTTTGACTATTACAAAAAGCCATTGCCGAAAAACGATACAGCCAACCATTGAGTAGCTCGCCACCAATAGGGCCTGCACCGCCGCCACCTGTTTTATCGCCAATCAAAGTTACTTGGGGTAAGTCTTTCATCGCAGCGGTAAACATATTGGCTGCACTAAAGGTGTGTCTGTTGACCAGCAACATTACTTTATTAGGATAATATATGCTAGAAGGAGCAACAGTTACGGGGATATAAGTACTAAAATCGTTAGGGTCTGCACTTTGCTTGCTGTAAGTATAACCAATTGTTGTAGAATGTTCAATAAAATATCTCACCAATAACCGAATATTCTCAACCGAACCTCCCCCATTATCACGAATATCTATGATTAGACCATTGGTATGGCTGAACGATTTGATGAGCGCATCCCAATCGTCGCTACTGAGGTCGGTGGCAAAACTGCCATAATACAAATAACCGATATTATTGGCTAAAATGGCTGTTCTTACCTTTGTGCCACAGCCCGTTTTGAGATAGCCTTTGGTAAGTACACTGTCGCTAAAATTATGGGCGTATCCGTTGAATAGCCCTTGATTGGTATAATAGCTATAAGTGACATTGGTATTAGGGATATGCAAGTTGACATGCCCATCTTTAAGCTCGTTGAGCATTTGTGCTAAAATATTGAAAAAAGTACTCGCATTTTGTTGGTTGTTCACTTTGGCTTTGTATTTGTCATGAATGACGTTCCAATCAACATTTTTGATTTTAAAATAACAGTATTTTCCGTTTATCTCCTTCCAAAGTTGTTCAAATACAGCCTCGTTTGTGTTGCTTGGATTAGGTTCTATGAGTAATTTTTCGCAACTACACAAACAGAATAGTAAGCTAAAATAGAGTATAATTTTCATAGAAAAATGTTTTTAAAATTCAACAATACGCCCAATTCCTACAGAGGTATTACTTAAAATAAAAGCCGATGGCTCGTTATAGCGTTTAAAATACCAATTGATGCCCAACCGCCAGCGAACAAAGCGGGGCTGATGTTTATGCGTATATTTGGCTCGGGGACTAAAATCAATATTTACGCCATTGGTCACAGACAAAAACTGATTGACGCTTCCAGCATAAATATAATATGGAAGATTATCCCAGAAGTTTTGCCTAAAATAAATCCCATGAGAATACCCCGAACGACCCAATACACTTACCAAAGAACTCCGAAAAACGTCCTGAAATTGTAATAATCCTCCAAATATTTTAATTTTTTTTTGAAAAAATAAACAAAATCCTAGATTAATTCCTGCATCGAGTGAAAGTTCATTATTACCATAACTCAGGGAATAAATATTAGAGGTTCTCGATGCAAAAATGGCATTAGCAAAGCCACCAACATAGCATTTGCCTTTGTCGTTGTGGGCGATATTATACATTTTACTGTAATAAAAATTCCCTTCGTTGCTCCAAATTCTCAGGTAATAGGGCATTTGAGGAATAGCCACCCGTACCGTAAAAACCTTGCTAACAAGGCTTTTGGTGGTACTTTTTTCCCATTTCATAATAGCTCCAAAAGTAGGTAAATCATACACCATCGGATTCAAATAATCGTCTCGAAAAGTGGTACGACCAACTTCTAACATCAGCACTTTTTTACGTAAAACAGCTTCGGAATCGGCTGTTTCTTGTGGCAACGGCGATGCACATAAGCTACCTAGCAAAATTGATAATACAAAAATCATCGTATAAGGTTTACCCAAAAGCAGTAATTGAAAAATTGGTCAGGAAATTTATGTTGAGACTTTAGTGGAAGAAAAGAAGTGTCAAATTAAGGAATTTATTCAATATTTTACAAAAAAATAAAATCGACAAATGTAAATGAGGCTGTGCGAAAGGTGATAAAATCGTTCATTTTTGATTTTAGGTGTCGGATTTCGGATTTGTTGAATACTTTTTTGACCTATTTTATAAAAAATGTAAAGTATTTGCTCACATTTCCGAAATCCTCAATAGAGCTAAAATTCTCGTGTCACACGAGTCGAATAGTTTATTTTTTCAAGATTTCTCGTGCTATTACCATTTTCTGTATTTCGGAAGTACCCTCATAAATCTGCGTAATTTTGGCATCACGCATCATGCGTTCTACATGAAATTCTCGAACAAAACCATAGCCTCCATGAATCTGCACCGCTTCCACAGTGGTGTTCATGGCAACCGTCGAGGCAAACAACTTCGCCATCGCTGCCGATTTTACATAATCTTGGTGCAGGTCTTTGTCGAGTGCCGCCCGATAACACAGCAAACGTGCCGCTTCTATCTGTGTAGCCATATCGGCCAACTTGAATTGTATGGCTTGGTGTTCGGCGATGGCTTTCCCAAAGGTTTTGCGTTCCTGTGCATAATTCAGTGCCAATTCATAAGCTCCGCCAGCAATGCCCAAAGCCTGGGCAGCAATGCCAATGCGGCCACCGTTGAGGGTATTCATGGCTAGTTTAAAGCCAAAACCATCGTTGCCAATGCGGTTTTCTTTGGGTACTATTACATCGTTGAAATGTATGGCATGGGTATCGGAACCTCTGATGCCGAGCTTGTTTTCTTTTTTACCAACCTCAAACCCTTTCCATTGCTTCTCTACAATCAGACAATTGATGCCTTTATGCTTGAGGGCAGGATGCGTTTGGGCAAACACCAAAAATACATCGGCACGACCGCCGTTGGTAATCCAGTTTTTAGTACCATTCAATACATAATGGTCGCCTTTGTCTTCGGCGAAAGTTTGTTGCGAGGTGGCATCAGAGCCTGCTTCTGGCTCTGAAAGGGCAAATGCACCTAAGATTTCGCCCGTGGCAAGACGTGACAAATACCGCTCTTTTTGGCTTGGCGTACCAAAATGCTCTAACCCATAGCAGACCAACGAATTATTGACCGACACCATCACACCAGCCGAAGCATCTACTTTCGAGAGTTCTTCTACCGCCAACACATACGAAATGGTGTCCATACCACCGCCACCATATTCGGGCGAAACCATCATTCCCATCAAGCCCATCTCGCTCATTTTCCGGACCAGTTCATCTGGAAAATACGCTTGTTCGTCCCGTTCAATCACGCCAGCCCACAATTCTCGTTGAGCAAAATCTCGAACAGCCTGCTGTACGGCAAACTGTTCTTCTGTCAATAGCAAATTACTTGTATTCATAGTTTAGTTTTGAGTAAAATAAAAGTTTGTTGAAATATTATTTTTTTAATAATGCCACAAAACAGAAAAGGAAAGTTTTTGTAACATATTACCGCTATTTTATGGTTACGAATAAGATTTTTTTAACCTAAAAAAACACCTGTCCTCTCTAATGTAATGTGTAGGTTCAGGAAGGCGTATGTACAAACGCCCAAAGCCATAATAACACAAGAAAGGTGCAGTGTAATCGGTTGCAATAAAATCTTTTTTAAGCATCAAACCGCCCTTACAGCAGCTACAAGGCTGTATCAATAGCCTTTGGGGAGAGGTATTCAAATATACAAAATAGTATGCAAGCATACTATTTTTCACATAAAAAAAATTATACATTTTGTTCGTAGAAAAAGGCTTTTCTACAACTTTCTCTCTAATTTTGTACTTTAGCAAGAAATAAGGCAGGCAGAAAGGTTTGGCATAATCTAAACTTTTCGATAACTTGCAATAAAACTTATTTTTTGCTAAAAAATAGGCATTCAACCTGTCAAAATAGTTAAGTTTTCATTCACTGATAGCCATTAATTGTAGTAAATATTTTCGTTAAGATTTAAAACAAGATTTAAGCACTGAAACAATGGGATTATTTAATTTCCTAACTTCCGACATAGCAATTGATTTGGGTACAGCCAATACCCTCATTATTCATAAAGACAAAATTGTGGTTGATGAGCCTTCTATCATCGCCTTAGATAAAGCCACCAACAAAGTATTAGCCATTGGGAATAAAGCGATGCAAATGCACGAAAAAACCAATGAAAACATCAAGACCATTCGCCCCTTAAAAGATGGCGTAATTGCCGACTTTACGGCTGCCGAATTGATGATTCGTGGCATGATTAAGATGATTGACACGGGCAATCGCTTTTTTACGCCTTCGCATCGCATGGTGGTATGTATTCCGTCGGGGATTACCGAAGTAGAAAAAAGAGCGGTAAAAGATTCTTGCGAACACGCAGGAGCGAAAGAAGTATATATGGTGCATGAGCCCATTGCGGCAGCTATTGGGATTGGCATCGACATTGAGCAACCCAACGGCTCGATGATTGTGGACATTGGCGGAGGTACAACCGAAATTGCTGTAATTGCCTTGTCAGGTATTGTTTGCGAGGCTTCAGTACGCATTGCTGGCGATGTATTTACACGTGATATTGTTGATTATATGCGTCGTGAACACAACCTTTTGATTGGAGAGCGTTCGGCGGAGCTAATCAAAATAGAAGTAGGTTCGGCATTGCCAGAGCTAGACAACCCTCCTGCCGATTATGAAATTCGTGGTCGTGACTTAATGACGGGTATTCCGAAAGAAATCAAGGTGACGTATTCGGAAATTGCGTATTCCTTAGATAAATCTATTTCTAAAATTGAAGAAGCCGTGATGAAAGCCCTAGAGGTATCGCCACCAGAGCTTTCTGCGGATATTTATCATAATGGCATCCACCTGACAGGTGGAGGTGCGTTGTTGCATGGACTCGACAAGCGTATTGCCAACAAAACGAAATTACCGATTCATATTGCCGACGACCCATTAAGAGCGGTTGTAAGAGGAACTGGCGAAGTATTGAAGCATTTAGACCACTACAAGCCCATTTTGATTTCGTAAGTAAAATAGTAGCATTAACGAGCAGCAGGCTTGCTGTTTTCGTATATCAAAGTATATAACCCTAGGTGAATGAGAGAATGATAGCAGGCTCTCATTCATTTTTTTTAAGGACAAATCCTTTCTTGTGCCATGTATAAATTATTCCAGTTCATTTCAAAGCAACGGGCTTTTATCATGTTCGTACTTTTGGAGGTACTGAGTTTGTGGTTTTTCTATTCGTATAACAACTACCCCAACGCCGTTTTATTCAATACCACCAACTTTTATATTGCACAGGCGTTAAAAACATCTAATTCTATCAAGGCATATTCTCGACTCAGCGAAGTAAACGATACCTTGGCTTTAGAAAACCAACGTTTGAGAGAAGCCCTTATGCGACTACAGGCGGCACAATTGGTACAGCCCAAAGTCAATTATAAGGCCGATTCGATGGTGGCGGCACGCTTCCAGCCAGTTGTTGCCAAGGTACTAGACCTGAGTACCAACCAGTTTAATAATTATATTACCATTGACAAAGGCACAGCCGATGGCCTAGCACCGGGCATGGGCGTGATTTCGTCGAGTGGTGTTGTGGGTAAAATCAAGTCGTGTAGTCAGCATCTTTCTATCGTGATTTCTATTTTACATACCGAATACACTATGTCAGCCAAAGTACGCCGCAACAATGAAATAGGTTCGGTGAAATGGGATGGTAAAAACCCAGAATTGGTTGAAATGACCGACGTTTCACGCTATAAGCAAGTAGTGGTACGAGATACGATTGTCACCTCAGATTTCAACTATGTATTTCCTCCAGATATTACGATTGGCTACGTGACCAAAGTGGGCGTAAAAAAGGATATGACTTTTCATGATATACAGGTGCGTTTGGCTACCAATTTCAATTCTCTTTCGTATGTGTATGTGATAAAAAATAAGTTGGAGAAAGAGTTGAAAGAATTGGAAGAACAACCCCTAAACAATGTTCCGTCTAAAAAATAGCGACAGTTTTGTTTTCATTCAAGCAGCATTAGAATTGATTTATAAAAGGTATAATTATTTAAAAATCAATAGCTTAATTTTGCAATTCACTATTCAGCACTCATACTTAGGATGACTTCTCGTAATATTATTCCGCAGGTTTTGATATTTATTTTTTATTTGTTGTTGCAGGTATTTTTTGTTAGACAATTAGTCTTCTTCAATTATTCCTTTTGTTTTGCATACATCGCCACTATTTTACTTTTACCTTTTGAAACTACCCGTTTACAATTGGTTATTTTGGGCTTTGTGGCAGGGATTTTTGTAGATTCCTTCTATAATACAATTGGAGCTAATGCGGCGGCGGCTACGCTTATCGCCTATTTGCGTCCTAGCATTATCACCTTGCTTACGCCCCAAAGAGGCTACGACGAGCGTCAAACCCTTACGATGCGTTCGATGGGACTTTCATGGTTTTTATCCTATATTGGCCTGTTGGCGTTTATTCATCATTTTGTCCTTTTTATGCTCGAAGCATCGAATTGGGGCTTGTTTGTACCTGTGTTAATCAAAACGCTTGCCAGTGTACTTTTTACAAGTGTGGTAATCGTGATTATGCAATTATTTAGAAATGATTAGGTACGAATGTAGAATTGTGAATTGTGCATTAGTGTTTTAATTTTCAGTATCTTATATCTTAAATTAACATTAAATTTACACGAATTTACTTCTAAGTTATATAGAGCTTCTATTCAAAAAAATCCACTCTTGAGGGAGTGGATTTTTTAGTACTATTCAGCAATGCAATGGCTCTAGTGTTTGGGGCAACCGCAATCTTTTTTACGAAAAAGTCCCCAAAGAAATCCTTTTTTACGTCGTCTTTTATAACGAGCATTGGTACTGGCACTTTTGATAACAGTACGCTTATTGGTCGATGTCGCCGCCTCTGTTTCAAGACTTAAACAAGAGAGTATCAATCCTAACAAAAGAAGCTTTTTCATAATAATGCTGTGTTGAGTAAATAAAAAACTAACGAAATAATTCCTAACATATTGCCTTGGCTATGCTTGAAAGCATTGATATACAATATCTTGATGCTAACTTAGCTTGTCGGCAATGGCCCTATCGTTCGACAAACGAGGGACTTTGTTTTGTCCGCCCAATTTTCCTTGCGATTTCATGTAATCAATAAAGGCATTCGGTGCAAGTACCTTTATTTTGAGGCGTTGAAGGATATTGCCTGTAATCAAATCGTCGTAATACACGTTCAACTCGGCGAGGCGTTTGTTGAGTGCTTCGGCAAAGGAATCGAGGTTTTGCGGCAATTTCCCAAACTCAATAAACCATTCGTGGTAAGGCAAACCTCCTTCGGGAGGCGTTACTTGAGGGGCAACGGTAAACTCGGTGATTTCTACTTCGGGGTGCTGTTCCATGGCATACAACATGGCTTTTTCTACTTCTTCGCCAATCACGTGTTCGCCAAAAGCCGAGATAAAATGCTTGATGCGGCCCGTTACGACGATTCGGAAAGGATTGAGCGAAACAAATTTTACGGTATCGCCAATAGAATAGCCCCAAAGCCCAGCGTTGGTATTCATGATGAGGGCATAGTTTACGCCCAATTGTACTTGTCCGATATGCAAACGCCGAGGATTAGGCTTGAAATAATCTTCGGTTGGAATAAATTCATAAAATACCCCCGAATTAAGTAAAAGCAATAACCCTTCGGCTTGTTGAGAATCTTGGTAAGCAATAAAACCCTCAGAAGCTGGATACGTTTCGATGCCATCGATTTTTTTGCCAATCGACTCAAATAATTTGGCTCGATACGGCTCAAAGTTGACACCGCCATACACAAACACCGAAAAATGTGGAAATACATCTTTGATAGCCTTGCCTGTACGGGCTTGAATGCGGTCGAAATACATTTGTACCCAAGGCGGAATGCCCGAAATTAAAGCCATATCTTGGCTGAGGGTTTCGTCGATAATTTTATCAAGCTTGGTTTCCCAGTCGTCTATGCAGTTGGTGGCATAACTCGGCATTTGGTTGCTTCGCAGGTAGGCTGGCACGTGATGGTTGACAATGCCCGACAGCCGGCCCACAAAAACACCGTGCTTCTGTGTCATTTCGGGCGAACCCGACAAGAATATCAATTTTTTATCTAAAAAAGCACTATTGCCCGTTTCATGCACATAGCTTAACAAGGCATCACGTGCACCATTGATATGAAAAGGAATAGATTCTTTAGAAATCGGAATGTATTTTACGCCCGACGTTGTGCCTGATGTTTTGGCAAAATAAAGCGGTTGTCCTTGCCATAATACATCTTTCTCGCCTGCCACCACTCGCTCGATATAAGGCTTCAAGCCTTCATAGTCGTTGATTGGTACATTTTGCACAAAGTCTTGATACGACTGGATTTGAGCAAATTGATGGTCTTTGCCAAAAGCAGTATGAGCCGCCGATGCCAACAACGACCGAAGTAATTGCAATTGAGTTTCAACGGCGTTTTGTTCCCATTTACGTCGTTGCTTGATAACATAAGCAGCAAAAGGCTTTGCCAAAAAGGCTCGTATTCCCATTATAAAATAAGTTGTGTGATGGTATGCAAAACAGTTGTGTAACCTCTGTTGAAGTAGTTCTGTCTGATTAGCCTCAAATTTAAGAGGAAAGTTGGGTTAACTCTATATTTTTTCCATGAAAAGATTATTAAAGAATACTATTTCTATAGAATTAATTCCAAAAATAACCATAAACCCATTCATCTTAGGTTCGGACAAATAGGGAAAGTCTTTCATCAAAAAATAAAGTTAGTCCAATGCTGGCATCCAACATACCTACTCAATGCCCATATTGAAGCTTTTGCGGTGCAAGGGAGTTATGCCATGTTGTGCAATAGCCTTGCGGTGATGCGGCGTAGGATAGCCCGCATTTTTTTCCCAGCCGTATTGTGGATAGCTCAGGGCAAGCGTTTCCATGAGGTCGTCACGGTAGGTTTTTGCCAAAACAGAAGCGGCGGCAATTGCCAAAAATTTACTATCGCCTTTTACAATACAAGTATGGGGTATCATCGGATAATTCGGAAAGCGGTTGCCGTCAATCAACAAATGTTCGGGGCGGATGCTCAGTTGGTCTATGGCCAAGTGCATGGCTTTCATACTGGCTTTCAGGATATTGATTTGGTCTATTTCAGTTTGCGACACCTCTGCAATCGCCCAAGCCAAGGCATCTCGCTGGATGTCGAGCCGTATGTTTTCTCGTTGTTTTTTACTCAATTGTTTAGAATCATTGAGCAAGGGATGCTCGTAATATTTGGGTAAAATAACCGCCGCCGCTACTACTGGGCCAGCCAAGCATCCTCTGCCTACTTCGTCGAGTCCTGCCTCAAGGAGCGATTCGTTGTAAAAACTTTTTAAAGCCATTTTTAGGTAAAAATAAAACAGTTGCTAAAAGAACCTCAAAGTTACTCGGAATTTAGCCCATATTCTGTATCAAGTAGTATTACATATTTATTAGCTTTAAATAATTGATTCAAATCATTCATCATGTATATCATTTGCCTCACATTGGTCTTCAGAAGCTTTATTTCTGCTTGTGTAATACAGTTGGGCGTGTCATCGGGTATTCTAAAGTATGGATAAATAAACCAACAATAGGCGGTCTTTTTTGTTCCCTTCGCTATTTCCCACTGCCCTTCTGTTGCTTTGATATTTTCAAGTATTTGTTGGGTGACAAAAGAAGGTAAATTGCCTGTGTGCTTGATGCTATCTACTTGGTTTTTCCCATTAACCCTAAAATAGAAAACAGCCCAAGTGGGTTTACATTCGGCTATCTCAGGAGGAGGAATATTTTGCATTAAGTAATAGTTGATATATGCTGGGCGACCTTTTATATTCCTTTCCTGCATTGGCGGAGGAAAGGAAAAATTTTGAGCAAAAGCCCTACTGGTCAATAATAAGAAGGCTATTATACTTTTAATTACAAGCTGGGTAATGTACGTTTTCATTTTCAATCACTTGTCTTTTTTCATAAATACAGGAGCAAAAGTATTGTCTTTTTCTGGATAAAAATACTTGCTATAGGTTTTGCCGATTATACCAATGTTAGGGTCAAAAATAATATCAAAATAGCCATTCAAATACCAGTCTTCACAATCATAGCTAATACCATCTATCCATTCATTACAACCATTCAATAATACGTCTTGAATAATCCAAAAATAATACAGCCCACTTTTATCTCTTTTGTGCAAATAAATGTGATTTTTATAAAGCCCCGTGGGAGTATATTTTTCAATACTAAATTGATTCACGGTGTCTTTTGGAAAAAACATACGTTTGTTTATGTCTAAACTCATTAAATCTTGTCGAAGGTCTTTGGAAGATTCAAACAGATAAAGTTCAACTAGACAAGCCCCTACATTTTGCATATAACCAGCAGGCGTTTCATTCAAAAAATACCCCCATCCGTTAGAACTTGCATTTTTAGGATATGTTGGATGTTCAGAATGCCTGTATGGGTGTAAATAGGTAGGAATATACTTTCTTTCCCATGTAACTATGTCGAGAATAGAGCGATATACATAAGAAATAGGGATATTAAATTTGTTATATTTCGTCGAAGCCAAAGTCGTATCAAATTTTGTAAAAGTTGGAATCCTGTTTCTCCTTTTAGGCATATATGACAACAATAAAAGATAACTATTGGGCGTGCTAGGTTCACAGAAAACAATATTGCTATCTTCTGTACTTTTGAGCCAAATATTCTGTACCCAAACCTCATTGCTATCGCTTTTCAACTTAATCATAGGATACTTTTGACTCACACTATCTGGTATAATTAATCTTTTTTGGAAACGTTGGCTAAAAGTGGTATAGCCCAAAAAGCAAACGATAGCTAGTGTACAAAACAGAGGTTTTATAAGCATAAAGGAGAACCATAAGAGGATTGATACTATTTTTTTCATAGTTGACTTTAGGTTGACAAGCATTCACAAAGTATTAAAAAAGAAGAGGTTATTCTGTATTTAATCCATATTCTGTATCAAGTAGTGTTACATATTTATTAGCTTTAAACAATTGATTCAAACCATTCATCACTTGTCTTTTTCTGGATACCAATACTTGCTATAAGTTTTGCCGATTATACCAATGTTGCCCTAATCTCGTGAAAAAGCTGTCAGAATAGGGCTAAGAACCATTCCGACAAACTTTTCTTGAGAAATCTGAAACCTCTTAAATGGTTCGTAAGGGACAGTTGCATATTCACTGCCCGTAAATTTGATTAGAGCAGCAAAGTCTTCTTGCATTCTTGCGTAATTTGGGAGTGAAACATCTAAATCATTCATAGGTATGCAGCCATTTCTATTCATAAAAAGATAAATGGGTTGTAGAAACGTAAGGCTCGGATTGGCTTTTTTACAGTTTTTAAGATTCCACATCGACTGGGTATCCATAATTGCTTTCCGAACAATATTGATAATGGCGGTATCTACAATATTCTCAGAAAATTGTAGGTTTTTGATAGCTCCTGTTTTGTTGTCTAATTCAAAACGAACGGTGAATATGAAATAATAGCACTTTTGATACGTCGATTTTTCCAACCCATTGTAAATATTATATGCAATGATGTGTTATGGCTGTAGCCTAAGATTATTCATAAGCGGTAATGCTTGTGCCAGTAGTTTACAAGAAAAAAACAGGGCAAGAAAAAGGTGGAAAATGACTTTTTTCAGGAGAGTTTTTAGGAAACAATTGAAAAATAGCCTGTGCTGTAGATTCGACATGACTTGGTAATAGGATTTAAGCTTAGAGTGATATTTTTTCTTCAAACATAAATATTTTTAGCGAAATACTCAATACTATTGACGTATAAAATAATGCGTCCTATACCTTTCAGCACAGGACGCAGGGATGTCGGTATTTTGGGCTTTATCAAGGATTTAAGAGCAAAAGCATTTCTGAGGCTTGCCAAGCATTCATAGGCGAAACTTTCACGTCGGCCCAAATGGTATTTATTACCGAAAGATTACTATACTTAGCCTCTGGCGATTCGGCTTCCCAAGTCAAGGGATATTCTCTCAGCGATAACATTCCATTGTTTTGTTTAAAAAAATGGTCTGTTGCCCATATAAAATGGGGTAAATTCATCCCCAATGTATTATCAAGCATAGTTCCAGCCACGTAATCTTGTCGATAATCCCACCAAAAAAGCGTTCCATACGCATCTTGTACCGCAGGAATTTTGTATTTATCGGGTAAGCCCAGTGCTTTCAAACCGTACTTGAGCCATTTGGTCTGATACACCGGATGCAATGCCATGTCGGTGCGGCCAGCAATATAGCCTCCTTTGTCAAAGTTATCGGCTTCGTCTAAAATCTTATTGATGAGCGGATGCCCCTTTGCCGACACCGCTCCCAACATATAAAGCACTTCGCCTAAATTATCAGCTTCGGCGTAGCCGTTGTTGTTGCGGTCGAAAGGGCTGTTGAGATTTTTTATCCAGTCGGCAATTTGGTCTAAATTATCCGTTTTTGCCAAAGCCATTGTCATCATGGCGGCGGTTCTGTACCACGGTTTTTGATAAACCAAAAAATTGGGCAAAGGCTTTCCTTCGTCGATATTCATGAGTATTTCATGGTGTAATACTTTAGAAATCAAGGGAAAGCGAGCATTGCTAAAGTTGGGTAAATTGAGGCTCGATTCGGCAAAAATAATTTGCAAGCCATTTTCATACGCATAAACACCTGTAGCATCTTCGACAATATCGACGGTCTTGCCATCTTGTAGCTCTAGGTGTACCCAATACTCGGAAGGCACAATCAACGCCGTTTTCACTTTCCAACGACGCAGCGACTTCTGGGTTTTTAGGTCGATAAGCTTGCCATCTCGGTAAAGCAGTTTAGGGCGGTTGCCCATGCCAAAAAAGAAAAACCTTGCTTCTGGAAGATTGCGTTTTTTAGGATATTCCTTTCTTAAAGAAGCCAATTCTTCTCGGTACAACAACAAGGTTTTTTCGGCTTTTTGAAGCGTATAAATTTGCCCCAAAGCCATGCGGAAGCCCAATAATAAAAATGAGCAGAGGGTTACGGTAAGTACTTTTTTCATGGGTTCTCTGAATGTATGCTGACTATACAAGTGATTGAATATAAATAATTCTTGCACAAATTCAGCAGTTATCCAGATTTATCCCCAATAAATCCTAAATTCTTTCAATATTATCCTCTTTTACCAAAGGCATAGACACATATTTCAACAAAAGTTGGGCCAATACCACCACATCTTCTTGGCAATAACGTATAATCTTGTCGATGTCTTTTTCATGGTGATAGGTGCTGTTGACCAATTCGCCACTGAGTTCTACCTTACTGCTCGGAATCCCAAACAAGGCTGCCAGCAAGTCTAGTGAAGTATAATGCTTTTTATCGCCAAATTTCCACATTTCGAGCGTATCGAGGTGCGGAATTTCCCAAGGCTTTCTACCCGATAGTTGCAAGGCCAAAGGAATCTGAACATCGTTGACCAACATTCTACGGCACAAATACGGAAAGTCGAATTCTTTCCCATTATGTGCACACAGCGTAAGGGTTTTGGGGTTGAATTTGCTTTCTAGCAATTCTTTCAATTGGGTGAGTAGTACTTTTTCGTCGGGGTCGTACAGGGTTTTTACTTTGAGCGAAAGTTCTTGTTGCTCATTCCAATGCAAAAAACCTAGCCCAATCACAATCACTTTCCCAAATTCTGCATAAATGCCCGCTCTTTCAAAGTAAAAATCGGCTTCCGACAGCTCGCTGGGGTTGTACAAATAGCTTGCTTTTTTACGCCAAAAAGCTTGCATAGCTGGTGGCACTTGCTCGAAATGACTATGAGCAGACACTGTTTCGATGTCGATAAAGAGAAGATTTTTTAGATTTTTAGCTAAATCAAACATGATTCGTAGAAGGTTATAATGATTTATTCATGTAAAACTGCACTCAGGTTCAACTGGTGAATAAATATAAGGTTTTCTTCTCGAATACTTTCAGGAACAAAGATAAATTTTTTATCAAAAATCTGATTGCCAATATAATAGCTCACCCAATATTCATTTGTAATATGAAAAACATCGGGAGAAATGGGTTCGACTTTTACGATGGTTTCGCCTGGAATTTCTTTGAAAAAATACCGTAGCGATGTGGTTTTAATTTTATGACCATCGGGGTCGGCACCATAGCCTCGTGCCGTGACAAAAACGGTATCAATGGGTGTTTTCAGACGGTTGATTAAAAATACTTCCCAAAGGGCGTTGCCTTGCTCGTCGAACTGCCTTGCTACGGCTACTTTGATGCCATCTACGGTCGGAAATACAATATCTTTTTTCATAAATGCTTGAGCGTTGAAATTACTTCAAAATCATACGTTTTTATTTTATCTGTTGAAAAATAGGATAAAAAATAACGAGGTTAACTTAGGATTGAAAATCAAAAATTTCTTGCAAATGCTTGAGCATCAAGCTCTCTACTTCGTCCATTGCCAAGGGGCGTTGAAGTTCTAAGGCAAGTGAAGTAACGGCTTTGTCGTCGATACCGCAAGGAACAATGTGACCAAAATACGTTAAATCCGTATTTACATTAAAGGCAAATCCGTGCATCGTCACCCAACGGCTTGCCTTTACGCCCATAGCACAGATTTTACGGGGATTTTTTTGTTCGATGTGGTCGAGCCATACGCCCGTTAGCCCGTCTATGCGTCCGGCAGCGATGCCGTAGTCGGCACAGGTTCTGATAACCGCCTCTTCCATGCAACGCATATATCGGTGGATGTCGGTAAAGAAATTTTCTAAATCGAAAATCGGATAGCCCACCAATTGCCCTGGCCCATGATAGGTGATGTCGCCACCACGGTTGATTTTATAATATTGGGCCTGATGCTGGGCTAGTCCTTGTTCGTCTAACAACAAATGTTCTGGTTTGCCACTTTTGCCTAGCGTATAAACGTGTGGATGTTGGCAAAAAAGCAAGTAATTGGGCGTAGGTTGCCAAGCTTCTTCCGAAAGTTGTTTGTTTTGAAGCTTGATTGTTACAATTTCGGCATGAAGTTTTTCTTGATAGTCCCACGCCTCTTGGTAAGCTATCAAACCCAACTTTTGGAAATTAACCCATTTATTTTGTATCATCATCTATTTCAATAGTAAAAATATAACAAAAATTGATATGGCAGAACACCTAGATTTGGGCAAGCAAGCCGAACAACTTGCCGCCACTTTTTTACAAGAAAAAGGCTACACGGTTGTAGCACGCAATTTCAGATTCGGCAAGGCCGAAATAGATTTAATCGTAAAGAAAGGCATTTTTCTTGTCTTTGTAGAAGTAAAAGCACGCAAAAACGTTCAATTTGGTATGCCCGAAACAGCCGTGGGCAAGCACAAAATCGCCTTGGTGAAGCGAGCCGCCGATTTTTATGTATTCAAAATCAATTGGCAACAGCAAATTCGATTCGACATCATTTCTGTCACTTTTGTAAGAGATGAGCCGCAGGTCACTCATTTTGAAGATGCCTTTTATTAAATGTTATTTTTCCAACACAAAAATCATGCGGGGGGAATGTGCTTCTTGAAAATCTCCCAAATGATAATCGCCAAAAATGTGTTTGAGGTGCAAGCCTGCCGCATCGAAATATTTTTGAAAATCGCTGCGGGTAATGGCTTGTACTTTTTCCTGAAAATGATACGATTTACCTTGGTCTTCAAACTGAATATCTTTGATGATAAAGCCAGCTTGTTCAAACTTACGAATCTCAAAATCAATGCCTTCTACACTTTTTACTTGGTATGCCACCAATTGTTGTAAGACCAAATTGGTATTGAAAAAATCCATGACAAAAATGCCTCCCTTGCGTAAATTGCGAGCCGCCGCCTGAAAAGCCCTGATGTTTTCGGCATCGTTTTCGAGGTAGCCAAAACTGGTAAACATATTCAAAATAAAATCGAAATAACGTTCTTCAAACACCTCACGCATATCGTGTACAAAAAAGTGAAGTTGCTCATTTTCAAACTTTTGAGCATACGCTATGCTTTGCGGAGAAAGGTCTATGCCCGTTACAGAAAAGCCTTTTTGGTTCAAATAAATCGCATGACGACCCTTGCCACAGGCTAAGTCCATGATATGATGCGTTGGCTCTATGTGCAGAAATTGGGTAAGCTGGTCGATGAACGCACGGGCTTCCTGTTCGTTTCTTTCTTGGTAAAGAATATGATAATAAGGCGAATCAAACCACGTACTGAACCATTCCTTTTTCATGAAAAACATTGATTAACGATGGGCAACATTCCCTTTCGATTTAGTAGCTTGAAACCAACAATTTTGTTGAGATATACCTAACTTTGTCTAAATCATACTGGGGCATTTCCTTTTTACTAAAAATAATACCTAGTATTTTACGTTTGCAAAAGTAATACATTAGCCATTGACTGCGTGCTTTCTATGAAAAGTTTATCCATATTGCTGCTGTTTCTTGTGTGTGCTTCGGTTGCCTTGGGGCAGCAAGAAGAGTTTAAGACCAATGCCAAACCCAAAGTAGATACCTCTGCCCGTCGCAAAGGATTGCTGGCGAGCCTGCTCGACGACAATGTTTTCGATAACCTCAACCAAGCCAAACAGGGCGTAAAAGACTTGAAAAGTGACCTGAAAAAAAACAAAGAACAGACCGAAAAACTGGGGGCATTTACCAGTGATTTGGCGAGTGATTTGGGGCTAAAGGTGAAAAAAAACAAGGCTAAAACCAAGGAAAAAAAAGGGAAAAAAGACGAATACGAGGGCATCAAATTTGAACGTCGCATTGGCGAATACGGCACAGGAAGCCGCTTTACAGTAGAAGAAATCAACGTATTACGCAACCCAGACGAAGCCCAACCAAGTATATATGCCAAAGAAATTTGGTGGTACGACCCCAAATTGAGAAGAATCACCAATGCCGTCCGCAAAGACCCCGACTATGGCGAAATTTGCCACGGCCCTTACCGCAAGTACGTGAATGATGCCTTGGTCGAAGAGGGCTTCTTTTATGTAGGCGTAAAAGATGGTCGGTGGGAAAATTACAACCAAGATTTTATTTTACTCAACAAGGAAAAATATAAAAAAGGCTTCTTGTCCGATGCCCACATTACCTATTATGATGCCCAACAAAAGAAAATAAAAGCGGTTGTGCCTGTGCTATTTGGCAAAGTAACAGGCGAATACAGGGCTTTTTACGAAGGCGGACAACTGCAAGAAGAAGGAAAACTCGACGACAGTGTAAAGGTAGGGCGTTGGCGACAATACCATCAATTTGGGGCAATGGGCCGACTCAAAAAAGAGACTTTATACGGCAAAGATAAGTTTGACAAAGCAGAACCCATCGTTTTGCAAGAACGTGACGAAAAGGGCAAACTCATCTACGAAGCGCCCAAGCAAGTGAAGAAAAAAATTGATGACGACGACGACAATTAGCATGGAACATATTCCACAGGTCGATGCCCTTATGCAACAAGCGGCGTTGGCGTACCCGATTTACAGAAAGGTTTCGGGCAAACAAAAAGCGGCTTTTTTACGCCTCATTGCTACAGGCATAGAAAACCTAGGCGAAACGCTCATAGAAACGGCACATCTCGAAACCCATCTACCTCACGACCGCCTCAGAAGCGAGCGACAAAGAACCCTTTTTCAATTAGAAATTTTTGCTCAACTCCTCGAAGAAGGTTCTTGGGTTGAAGCTCGCCTCGATATGCCCCAACCCGAACGTTTGCCCATACCCAAACCCGACGTTCGGAAAATGTTGATGGGCATTGGCCCTGTAGTGGTGTTTGGGGCAAGCAATTTTCCTTTTGCCTATTCTACGGCTGGAGGCGATACCGCTTCGGCGTTGGCCGCCGGCTGTCCGGTGGTTGTCAAAGGGCATCCAGCCCATGCCCAAACCTCTGCGATGGTTGCCCAAGCTATCAGCCAAGCTGTACAAGAAGCTGGTTTGCCACAAGGAGTCTTTGGGCATATTGAGGGGCATAGCTTTGCTATCGGACAAGCCCTTGTGTGCCATCCCGAAACCAAGGCTGTTGGCTTTACGGGTTCGTTGGTGGGAGGGAAAGCCCTTTTCGATTTGGCCAATCAACGCCCTCAGCCTATTCCTGTCTTTGCCGAAATGGGCAGTATCAATCCTGTTGTGTTGTTGCCTGCTCGCTTAGAGGCTCAAGCCGAAGCACTCGCCTTGCAATATGCCCAGTCTATTACCTCGGGCGTAGGACAATTCTGTACCAATCCGGGCTTGCTCATAGGTATCAAAAGTGAAGCACTCGACCGTTTTTTAGCCGCTTTGGGGCAACATATCGCCCAAACAGCCCCAGCAACGATGCTTCATGCAGGAATTTATCAAAATTTTGAAGGGAAAAAAACAGTCGTCACCGCCCAAGAAGGTGTGACCATCGCAGCCGAATCGGGGATAGCCAAAACGGGGATTATCCAAGCACAAGCAACCATAGCCACGGTTGATGCTGATACATTTTTAGCCAATCCGACCTTGCATCAAGAAGTGTTTGGCCCGTTTTCGCTCTTGGTGCAATGTGCCAATAGCCAGCAACTAGTCACCGTAGTAGCACACTTAGAAGGGCAACTTACGGCTACCATTATCGCCAACGAAACCGAACTATTGGAATATGAAGATGTAGTAGAAAAGCTACGAAATATATGTGGACGGCTCGTTTTTAATGGCGTGCCAACAGGCGTTGAAGTAGGCTTTGCGATGCAACACGGAGGCCCGTTTCCTGCCAGTACCGATGCTCGCTTTGGGGCAGTAGGCCCCGATGCCATCAAACGATTTGTGCGACCCGTGGCTTACCAAAACTTTCCAGAACAATGGTTGCCCGACGAACTAAAAAAAGAAAACCCCTTACAAATCTGGCGGATTGTAGAAGGGGTTTTCACAAAGTAGTTACAAAGCAAGGATACGAACAGGCTCAGAGGACTGGGATAATAAACCTAATATTTCACAAAAAAACGAGATAAAGTCACTTACGCTTTTCGGATTTTTTTGTAAAAGATATTTGCAAATATGTTGTATCTTTTTGATATATTTTTATTTATATTTACAATAAAAAATATAAATAAAATTTATGAATTATACATTACATCAACTTCAAGTATTTTTGAAGATTACCCAAACGCAAAGTATCACAAAAGCGGCTGAGGAATTGCACCTTACGCAACCAGCGGTGTCGATACAACTCAAGAATTTTCAAGACCAATTTGATATTCCTCTGACAGAGGTAGTGGGGAGAAAACTTTTTGTAACAGACTTTGGCAAAGAAATTGCCGTAGCTGCCGAAAAGATTTTACATGAAGTACACGAAATCAACTATAAAACATTGGCGTATAAGGGGCAACTCACGGGGCGTTTGGTGATTTCGGTGGTTTCGACGGGCAAATATGTGATGCCTTATTTTTTACCAGATTTCTTGCAAAATAATCCGGGCGTTGATTTGAAGCTAGATGTAACCAACAAAACGAAGGTAGTAGAAAACTTAGAAAAAAACGAAGTTGACTTTTCGTTGGTATCGGTACTGCCTGAAACATTGCAGATTGAAAAAGTACCTTTGATGCCCAATAAGCTCTTTTTGGTTGCTCCTAGTCGGGTGCAATTCAAGCAAGAAGACCTCTTTACGAGGCTACCGCTCATTTATCGAGAAAAAGGCTCTGGTACAAGACACGTAATGGAATCGTACTTGTCGCAACAGCAAACCAATGTGCCCAAAAAACTGGAACTTACCTCCAACGAAGCCGTAAAGCAGGCCGTTTTGGCAGGATTGGGCTGTTCGATTATGCCATTGATTGGTATTGGGCGAGAACTACAACAAGGCGATTTACAAATTATTCCGCAAGAAGGCTTGCCCCTGCAATCTACTTGGCATTTGGTGTGGGCCAAGGGCAAAAACCTTTCGCCAGCAGCCAAGGCGTTTTTACAATACATTCAAACTGATAAAGATAGAATTATCAAAGAGCGGTTTTATTGGACAGAAAAATATACCTAGGCTTCCATTCAATGGCGGATGATTGATGTCTGCTAAAATTCAACATCAATCATCAATCATCTGTTTACTCACGGTTTATTGATATACCCTGATATAGTCCACTTCCATCGTGCTTGAAGTGAAACTAGGGTCGATTGTACCGCCAAAATTACCTCCCATAGCAATGTTGAGAATAAAGAAGAAATCCTTGTTGAAAGGTAAAGTACTGTTATTGGCAAAGGTATAATACAGCTTATTGTCCACATAAAAATTGATGCTCGAAGCCGACCAATCGACCGAATAAATATGAAACTCGGTAGAAGCACTGCTAATAGTCGTATTGCCTCCGTCGGCATTGCCCCCCGAATGGTTGGGATGATGCAACGTGCCGAAAATTTTATTTGGCTGATTACCCACCATTTCCATAATGTCTATTTCTCCACAAGCAGGCCAGCCTACGGTTTGGATATTCGAGCCAAGCATCCACAACGCAGGCCAAGTGCCTCCGCCCGAAGGCAATTTTGCCCTAATGTCAACCCTGCCGTAGGTGAATGAATATTTGTTCATCGAAAGCAAACGAGCCGAAGTATAATTATAGCCTTGGTAGCTCTCTTTTTTAGCCGTAATTTTCAATACGCCTCCTTGCACTACTACGTTGTCGGTGCGGTTGGTATAATACTGCGACTCGGCATTGCCCCAGCCGTTATTATTGCCCAAATCGTAGCCCCAAACACTCGGATTGGGTGCACCGTCGGTATTAAATTCTTCTGACCAAACCAATTTTTTCTCCGTGGTATTCGACGATTGTTTGGGCTTCAATTTCATATACCAAGCATTACCGTCTATCCCAATATTACGTAAGGTCATGCTGTTTTCTGACAAAGACAAAATTTCATACGTTGTGCCGCCTGTTCCGAAATTTACGATGCCATTGCCTGGTACAATAAACTGCACCCTGGTTGAATTGGCTGAGGTAGAAGCCGAAGTAGCAGGCGTAAAAGTCAGGTTTTTTGTGCCACTGGTATTCAAATCATAACAACCATCGGGGCCGGCGAGTCCATAAAAATTGGTAGCCGCAGCAATCAATGACGACTGTCCTTTGTTGTCGAGCGTCATCGTAATCTGGTTGTTGGCTGTTTTACTGAAAGTTATTTCGTCGTCGTACAAGCAAGCTGGGCGTGTGTTGGGTTCGGCCGCGTACCAGATGGGCGAAAAGCCATCGGCAGGCCCTACGCCTACGTGTCCTACGGCGTTGTTGTCTGTTACCCACACTTTCGAGCCACTACCTGTGAGCGTACTCAAAATTGCTGAGGGTATTTCAAAGGCAACAAATACTTTTACTTTCTTGCTCAACGTTGTGGTTGCTCCGCCTGTGCCTATGGCATTGACCGACACGGTGTATTCGTTGGTGCCAGGCGTAACGTATTTGTAGGCGATTTTGCCCGAAGGAACCATCTGTGCATTGCCATCGCCAAAGTCTATTTTATACGAAATTGCCTGATTGGCTTGAGCGGTAAAATTCACGCTTCCTGTTCCATTGCCGTTTGGATTGCTGGCATCAACGCCTACGATGTCGGCTGTAACGGCCAAACTGGTGGGCGTTACAATATCACCAAAAGTAAATTCTGCTTGTTTGCAGGCACTAAAGCCTAGCGTACTTGCCAAAAGAAATAAGGCTATTGATTTTATATTTGTCTTCATTGTTTTTCAAGAATAAAATGTAAAAAATGGATGGGTGCTTTTATTGAAGCAACAAATCGTCGAACAAAAACGTAAAGTTTGCCGAGCCGTCACCTACCGTGCCGAGGTCGAAAATAAGTACCACTTTTTGGTAAGATTTACTGGCATTAATCGTACTATAATCGAAGATTAGTTCTTCCCAAGCATTGGCTTTGGTGGTACTTACTTCTTTTTCAAAGCTCACGTTTCCATCGGTAGCGTTTTCTACTTTCAATAAAACCTTCGCTCCTACACGAGGCGAATACACTTTCATTTTGAAAGTTTTTTTCGTAGAAAAATCAATAGGAGCATCGAGAGAAATGTATGCACCGCCCCAAGGTTGTCCTGCGTATTTAATCATTTTTCCTACTTTTGCCGAAGTATTGATACCCGTTTTCTGAGGATTGTCCACCACGCTTGCACTACCGCCATCAAAATTCAAGAAGTCGTATTTTAAAGTAGCCGATTCAAACGTAAGCGGAATGCCCAGACTTTCGACAGGGGTAGGGCTGTACAAACGGATGTCGTCGAACAAAAACGTAAAGTTTGCCGAGCCGTCGCCCACCGTGCCAAGCTCGAAAATAAGCACAATTTTGTGGTATGCTTTAGAGGCATCTATCGCACTGTAATCGAAGGTCAATTCTTCCCAAGCATTGGCTTTAGTGGTGCTTACTTCTTTCTCAAAACTGATGCTTCCGTCGGTCGCATTTTCTACTTTTAGTAAAACTTTTGCTCCAGCACGAGGCGAATACACTTTCATGCCAAACGTTTTATTGACTGAAAAATCTATCGCCTTGCTGAGACTGATAAGGCTACCGCCCCAAGGTTGACCAGCATACTTGACCATTTTACCCACTTTACTAGAAGTATTGATGCCATTGCTTTGTGGATTGCTTACCACCGTTACAGCACCGCCATCGAAATTGAGGAAATTGTAGTTTTGACCTGCTATTTCAAAATCCAAAGGCAAGGCAACAGGACTCACAATACTAACATTTTGGCTAACCGTCGTACTGGCTACACCGCCACTGAGAGCCACCACTTTAACCGTAAAAGTTCCCACCGCATTATAGGTATGGCTTACGGTTTGACCTTCGTTGAACGATACTGGCACTTCGTTGGCATCTTCGCCGAAATAAACTTTAAAGTTGGTTTCGTATTGGGCTTTTGCCGTAACGTTTACTTTGCGGGCATCGCTTGGGTCGATGGTCGCCGTCATTTCTACTTGTTCGGGAGCTTTGAACGATACCGTTAAAGGCAAGGTCGTTTCGGCACTTTTTCCTGCTACGTTGAAACCTTTGATGGTTACGTTGTGCGTACCTTCGGGGTATTTCCACTGCACTTTCCCTCCGGGATTTACGTTGGCGGCTGTGGTATTGGCTAAACCAGAACCTACCGTAAAATAGGCTACACCTTCGCCATTGGGCGTAATGGTGACAAGCCCTGTGTTGTCTTGTGTGATTTCAAACAAAGCCGCCAATTTGCTAGGCGTACTGGCTTTGTCCACAAAAGCGATGTCGTTGTATAGTTTGTCTTGGCAAGCGGTGAGTACCACCAACATTGCCAAACATATACTTGTTAAAATATGTCGAATATTCATGAGTTTCTAAAATAAAAGTGAGTACTTACAGCTTAATAACCAGTGTTTTGCACTAAACCAGACACATCAATTTCGGCTTGTGGAATCGGGAAAAGCTCATGCTTGCCTGTTTTAAAGCCACTGATTTTGGTTGCGGCTTGTCCTGTGCGAACCAAATCGAAAAAGCGGTCGCCTTCCATGCCTAGTTCGAGGCGGCGTTCTTGCCAAATGGCATCTCTGAGGCTTGTGCCACTGGCCGTAATATCGTGCGAGGTATTGCCAAAAGCTCTTTGGCGTACTTTATTGAGATAAACCCGTGCGGTAGCGTCGTCGGGACTAGCCTTGCGGTTGAGGGCTTCGGCGTACATCAAATACACATCTGCTAGGCGAATAATACGCTGATTGTTCAGGTAATTCAACTCAATTTGTCCGCTTGTTTCACCTTTGCGAGGCAAATATTTTTGGTTGTAAAGTCCAGTGTTTTTATAAGGAGCAACCTGATACGTAATATTAAAACTTGGATTAGCCGTTTTGTAGGCTTCAATATTCAAGCACGTAACATCTTTGCGTACATCGCCAGCTTCGTAAGCATTGGCGAGGTCTTGGGTGGGCAAATTGGTACTCCAACCAGCCGCATAAGGGCTATTGCCTGTGAGTCCTCTGATACCACATTGCTGTACCGCATAATTGCCTTGTCCACGTGTCACAGCACCCCAGTTGTAATACGGCGAAGTATTAGAATATTGGATTTCAAAAATTGATTCTGCACCATTTTCGCCTGCTTGTAAAAAGATACTGGCAAAATTGCTCACGAGGCTATAAGGGCCATCAATGACGCTTTTGAGGGTAGTAGCAGCCAAATCAAATTTGTTTTGATACAAATACACCTTGCCTAACAGGGCTTGTGCGGCATATTTGGTAATACGACCATTTTTAGGGTCGGTGCTAGGCAATGCAGTAATGGCGTTGCTAAGGTCTTTTTCGATTTGGGTATAAACTTGTACAGGCGTAGCTTGTTTGAGCGTTCGAGAGTCGGCAATGCCTAATTTTTTATCCACAAACAAAGGCACATTGCCAAACATTTTTACCAAAGTAAAATAATAATAGGCCCGTAAAAAGGCTACCTCGCCGTACATGGCTTCTTTTCCCGTAAAATTCACGGCAACGCCTGCGGGATTCAGGTCTTTGTATTGGTACAAATAATTGGCTCGATTGATACCCTCGTAGCAAGCTTTCCAGATTTCGGCTAAAGTTCCGTTTTGGCTATTGGTCGTAAGGTCGTCGATATTCTGTAAATCAAGTACATCGGAGGCGTTTTCACCACCCGAAGCGGCATTGTCTGAGGCTATATCGCCGATAGGCACAACCTGATTTGTCCATTGAAGGGGCGTATAAACGCTCACCGCCATGCTTTGATAATCGGCTTCCGACTTTAAGTAATCGGCATCGGTTACTCTGTAGTCGTCTTTGGGGCTATAGTCCACCCATTCGGTGCAACTACCACACAATAAGCCTATTATAATAAATGGATATATGTATTTTTTCGTATTCATATTCGAGAAGCAAACCTTTGTGTTTACTATTTTTAGTAAAAATTAAACTAGAATTTTACGTCAAGTCCAAACGACCATGTGCGTGCTTGTGGATATACGCCACGGTCAACACCTGTGTCGAGGATACCGCCCGGAATTTCGGGGTCATAGCCCGAATAACGGGTGAAAGTATAAGCATTTTTCACTTGTGCGTACAGGCGTATCTTGCTGAAAACTTTGTTGGGTGTCAAACGACTAGGCAAGGTATAGCCAAGTTGAACGTTTTTAATTTTTATAAAAGAGCCATCTTCTACGTAGCGGTCGGAAACCCTAATATTGCTATTGGCATCGACAAAGGAGAAACGAGGACGAGTAGCGTCGTTGGTTGAGCCTTCGCCTGTCCAGCGACCCAATACACTGCGGGCTTTGTTAGAATAAATGGCATTTCTCTCATAAGCACGATACACGTCGTTGCCTACAGAAGCGTAGGTAAACATGGTAAAATCGAAGTTTTTGAGGCTCAAACTCAAGTTCCATCCCATCGTAAAATCAGGGAAAGGATTGCCAATCACAGTTTTATCGAGGTCGGTAATTTTTCCATCTTGGTTGATGTCCACAAAACGAATATCGCCGGGTACAGCCCCTGTTTGGGTAGGTGCTTCGCTGATTTGGGCAGCATTTTGAAATAAACCTGCGGTTTTGAAACCATAGAAATAGCCCGGTGCATAGCCTTGTTGGAAACGGGTCACGTTTTGCGATTGTCCGTTGAAATAATAGCCTCCCGGAATAATCGCCGTGCCGTCTGAGTTGGTTGCCGTTACAAGGTTTTTGGCTGTAGTAAAGGTCACATTAGTACTTAATTGTCCTTGTTTGCCAATGGCGTGTGTAAAGCCCAAATTCAGGTCGATACCGCTACTTTTAGTCGAGCCGATGTTGGCAGTAGGGGCTGCGGCCGCTCCCAAATACAAAGAAATAGAAGGCGTAAACAGCAACCCATCCACCGATTTATCAAAGTAATCAGCCGAAAGCGACCAATGTTTTCCTACTCTAATATCGAAGCCTACATTGCTTTGGATTTGTTTTTCCCAGCGTAAAGTGGTATTGGCATAAGAGCCAACAGTAGAGCCACTTACAAAAGAATTTCCGAAAGTATAACCATTGCTATTGGCATCGCCAGCGTAGCTTGGTCCACCCGAAATAATACCCACATATTGCGGACTCACGTTTTCGTTACCGATAGTTCCGTAGCTTCCTCTGATTTTAAGGTAATCAATCAAGTCCACGTTGAAAAAATCTTCGTTAGAAACCACCCAGCCCAACGAGCCAGCGTAGAAATTGGCAAATTTATTATCAATTCCGAAGGCATAAGAACCATCTCTTCGGGCTGAAAACGATACCAAGTATTTATCTTTCCAATCGTAGTTGATACGGCCAAAGTACGAAAGGTTTTTACGAAAATACTGGCTATTGCCCATGGTTACAGCATTGACGTTATCGGCGGTATTGATGCCCGTAGCAGCCGTGATGTCGGCAAAATCCCATGAGTTAAAAGGCACATCTTGGCGAGAACCGTTGGTTTCGTCACCAGCGATTTTAGCCAACGAAAAGCCTAGTACTGTTTCAAAATGATGTTGGTCGGCAAGCGTAAAATTGTATGTTCCAAATGTTTCAAAAGTATAAGTATTGTCGGTTCTTTTCGATTCATATACGCTATTGTGGCGACCTGTAACGGTAGAGCCATCGGCGTTCATGGTATTTTCAACGTTGAGTGGGCCATAAAAAACCAAGGGCGTAAACGACTTGAAGGTATTGTTCCAGTTGGTATAGCCAAAGCGAGAAGCCAAGGTTAGGTTTTTGATTACTTCGTATTGTAATTCTAATTTCCCATACCATTTGTTGCCATTGCTTTGGTTGTAGTTGTTGTCGAGTTTGGTTAATGGATTAAAAATTTCAGAAAGTAATAAATTACTAAAACCATATTTACCCACGGTATTGGATACATTGTTGTAAATAGGTACAGTTGGGTCGAAGTTGAGGGCACTGCCTATGATAGAGTTGAAGGAGTTTTCTTGTACACCCACACTTTGAATATTGACAAAACTTGTATTGGACAACAATTTCACTTTTTTACTCAATTGAAAAGTGAGGTTAGACGTAAAATTGAGTCGATTGAAATTTGAGTTTTTTCCTCCACCCACAATACCATCTTGCCCTGTGTAGCCACCCGAAACAAAGTATTGCACTTGCTCGCTACCACCTCTGACCGAAACATTATGCGATTGTAAAGGAGCTTCTTTAAAAATTTGTTTTTGCCAGTCTGTACCAACACCTACCGCAGACAAATCTTTGAAAATCAATCCTCCACCCGACAAAGTGCTACCTTCATTCAGCAAGGCGGCATATTCGGTTGCATTGAGTACGCCAATGGTATTCATCACTTGTTGTACACCGTAGTTGGTACTAAAACTCACCTCTGCTTTTTGGTTTTTTGCTCCGTTTTTCGTTGTTACAACAATCACGCCATTGCCTCCTTTCACCCCATAAATGGCTGTAGTAGCGGCATCTTTCAATACGTTCATCGACTCTATATCGGCGGCATTGATGGCGTTGAGGTCATTGAGTGTTTGTGGCACACCGTCGATAATCACCACGGGGTCTGTACCCGAAAAAGAAGGAATACCTCTGATAAGCACCGTTGGTTTTGAACCAGGCGAGCCATTAGAAATCACCGTTACGCCCGAAGCTCTTCCTTGCAAGGCATCTTCAGGGCGAACAGGACGCAACCGCTCGATGTCGGCCGCTTTTACAGTAGCGATTGCCCCAGAAACATTGGTTACTTTCTGCGTACCATAGCCCACCACTATCACTTCGTTGAGGTTTTTGGTATCGGGATTAAGGCTAATGTTGACCACCGCACGATTGCCTACGGTTACTTCTGCCTTGATATACCCTACTGACGAAACCACCAACACGGCTTTTTCGTTGGGAACAACCAGACTGTAGTTTCCGTTTTCGTCCGAAACAGTGCCTTGGCTCGTACCTTTGATGGCAATGCTTGCCCCCGGAATACCGTCGCCTTTTTCGGCATCCGTGATTTTCCCTTTAATGCTTTGGGCAAGGGCGTTGTCGGTAGCATTGCTCGTTTCCGAAAAAACAGCTTCGGCACTCAAACGTTTGAGTAATATTTTTCTGTCCACCACTTCATACGAAAGTTTTAGGGGACTAAGCAGGTTATCTAGTAAAATTGAAAGTTTTTCTTTTTTAGCACTGATACTCACCTTTCTACCCGAAGCAATCAATTGCGGGCTATACATAAATTTCACATGAGCCTCTTGTTCGAGTGTTTCTAACACCTTTTCAAACGATTGGTTGGAAGAGATAATACTCACCTTTTGGTCGAGTAAATCTTGAGCTTTGACATTCCCAGCGTTGGCAATAGAAATGCACAACACCGAGATAAGCATCTGCACGAAGGAGATTCGCATAATCTTGATAGGAATCTTAGTGAATTGTCGTTTTTTTGACATAATTTTGATTGGTTGGTTGAAAAAACTGACATAAAGCATCCTGTCCATCAAGAATCTTGATGAAAAAAGCCTGAGAAACTTTAGGATGTACTATAAAGTCGATGGTGTTGGTAGCACCGTCGGCTTTTTTTATGGGTAATAGATTATTACCTATTACTTACTTGGAGGAGATTTCGATTTATAGAAAATAGACATAGTTAAAATTTGGTTTTTAGATTGTTTTTAAGATTGCTTTGAAAATTAATTGCAAGGCTTGCCTTGAATCACAATGGTATTATCGTGGATTTCGTAAGAAGCTTCAATGACCTCACAAATCAGGCGAATTTTTTCGTACAAAGGCTCGTCACCAAGCGATGCCGTAAGCTCACAGGCTTTCATTTGCTCTTCATTGTACTCAATTTCAACATGATACGTTTCTTCTAACGTGTGAAAAACCGTAGCCAAAGGTGTATGTTTAAACTCAAATAGCTGTGTTTGGATAGTCGGTAGGGCTTGCAAAACTTCTGTACTTGGCAAAGATTTTTGCAAGGCAAGTTGGGTACGAAGCAAGGTTGCTTGCTGATGTGGCAACAAAGTGGCTTGCAGCACTTCTTTTTGGCTTTGAGATTTATGGGTATAAACCCACACTTTACCCGTTTTTACAATTACTTCAACTTGGGCATCCTGGTCGAATGCTTTTATCGTAAAACTTGTGCCTAATACTTTTGTTATCAATTCATTAGCATATACGTAAAAAGGCTTTTTCGGATTTTTTGCCACTTCAAAAAATGCTTCTCCCGACAGCACAACCTTGCGAGCGGTATCGTCGAAAGTCGTTGGATAACTCAAACGGCTATGAGGCTGTAGCAATACCGAGCTACCATCTTCGAGCGTAATGAGCATCGCCTGACTTCCCGTATTTACTTGCTCGAATACTTTTTGGGCAGGTACAACTTGGGCTACCGTTTGAAGGTACAATTCGGAAGGCTGGTGGCGTACACGCAAATAGACAATCCATGCAAGACCGATGAGCAAGGCCATACTCGCAGCCCAAGCAATGGTTTGTTTGGTGAAAAGTTTGATGCGGCGAGGTGGTTGCTTTTGGGCTTCTTTTTGATTGGCAGCAGCTACGATTTCGGCTACCGCTACGACGATTTCGTTATCCGAAATTTCGTTTTGGGCATTGCGGAGCGTCCATACGGTTTTTTTAGCTAAAGCAATTGTGGGTGCTTGTTCGGGGTGGTCTTTGAGCCATTGTGTCCAAAACGCATTGGCAAGCGTATTGGGTTGCAAAACCCATTCCCGAAAGAAATCGTCCATTGCAAAGTCGTTAGCCGTAAAATTTCTGTAATCTAACATAGAATAACTTGTATTTTTTTGCCCTATGCTAGAAATAGCCCGCTACTTGGCCTAGATACTCACTTTTGTTAATATTTTTTTTGAAAAAGGTCAATTTGATTGCAAGGCTCTATTGGATGCCGTCCTAAAGAACGTAAATCTTCCAACACTAACTTAACAAGTCCTGAAAAGAAAGGAGCTTAAATACAGCCACTTAGGAAAAGCAATTTAAACATATCAGATGTTTTAAAATACACAAATTTATAAAAGTGCTGGTCTGAAAATCCCACAGTCAAAATTTATTGACAATTGTTAAAATTCACACTGTAACACTACCACACATAATTACCGACGAAATGATAAACCTAAACTTTCCAAAAGAAAAATTAAGCAGCGATACGATATGCAATGAGGTTTTATCGTTTCAAATAGATAAACGAAACGATAAAACCTCTCAGAAGTTAGGTAGCAAAACAAGGCATTTGAGGTAGATAATGCCTGGTGTTATTCTTGGTAGAGCGTCGTAAGAACGGTTTGCCCCACGGCTTTCAAGGTTTTTTTGTCAATCACCTGCATATTGTCGTCGTGCGTATGGTGATAACTACCAAAGGTTTTAGGGTCGTTTGGTCGAAGTTCTACAATATCTATCATTTGAATCTTGCCTACTTCATTCACAAAAACGTGGTCATCGGTAAGTCCGCCAGCATCGTGGTCGATAAACAGTGAGCCATAGCCAAGGCGGTTGGCAATGTCCCATACATTGCGTACAATCAGAGGGGCATACTGCATAGACATTCCTTCGTGTGGAAACACTGCTCCTTTAGCTCCTACCATATCGAGCAAGATACCATAGTATGCTTGGTAATTGTCTTTGTGCTTATGTGCCGCCCAATACTGCGAGCCCAAGCACCACCATACTTTATCAGAACTTGGGGCATCGTAGCCTTCTGGTTCGCCCGTGTCTTCGGCATCGAATAGTACAAAGTCGATGCCTACGTTGGGTTTGGTTTGTGCCGTATGAATAGCCCTTGCTATTTCCAACAAAATGCCTACGCCACTAGCACCGTCGTTGGCACCGTCGATGGGTTTGTTTTTATCGGTATCGTCTTTGTCGGCTATAGAGCGAGCATCCCAGTGAGCTGCCAACATAATGCGTTTGGTAGCAGTAGGGTTGATACTGCCAATAATATTGACGGCTTTGAGTTGTTTGCCATCGTAGGTAGTAGCCGTAAAGGGTTGTTCGGTTACTTCACATCCAAATTTTTTGAATTGGGCTACGAGCCAATTGGCACAAGCCCGGTGGGCTGCGGTATTGGGTACTCGTGGACCAAAGGCTACTTGGGCATCTACAAAATGATACGCCGAGTCGGCGTTGAAATCGGGGGCAGCTACAAGAGGCGTTTCGGTACTGGTACTGGTTTCTGACGATTGGCAAGACTTGAAATACACGGCCACGCCCGAAAGTAAAAATATGCCTAGGAGTCCTAAAGCAATGGTTGATTTTTTCATGAATTATTTTTCAAATAAATGTGCGATGTCGGTTAAACTCAAAATTTTCATCGTTACAGCACCACTGGGGGCATAACTTGGCGTTGACGAAGCAAAGAGTTGTTCTACCAACGTATTCATTTCTTGATTGGTCAAACGACTGGTGCCAAATCGACCAGCCGAGCGTTTGGCCATCGAACGGGCTAAATTTTCGGTTTGGTCAATCGACAACTCCGAAGCGTTGCGTTTGAATTGGTCTAACAAACCTTCTATCATTTCTTGCTCGTTTTCGTCGGGCGAATCGGCAGGAATACCGTTGATGACAAAAGCATTTGGTCCAATTACACTCAGGTCGAAGCCCAAAGCTTTGATGTCGTCTTGGATAGATTGCAAGAGGTGGAAATCGCCAGGCGATAAATTAACGGTTGTTGGAAATAAAAGTTGTTGCGATGCACCGTTATTCTTTTGCAAATGTTGTTTGAATCGTTCATACAAAATACGCTCATAAGCGGCACGCTGGTCGATGAGCAACATACCCGATTTTACCTGCGAAATGATATAGCGGTTATGAATCTGAAAAGTGGTGGCTTCGGCATCTTGTGTGCCATGCTGTGGCCGCACGGCTGAAAGTTCGTTGGCTTTGCTTTTCATTGTAAAAGGCTGTGGGCTGTCGGTTTCGAAGCCTAAGTTTCCTTGCTGATGGGCTGTGTTTCGTTCAAAGTCGTCGGTCGAATGGTTGAGTCCTTCGTATAGTTTATTCCAGTGGCTCAGGTTCGTTTTTTCTCTGGGCGAACTTTCGGTACGGGTAAAATTATTGCTTGTATTGTTTACGTCGTTGTTTGCCTTGCTCGGAATAGTGGCAGAAGGATTGAATGTAAAAAACTGATTAGAATAGTTGATGTCTGTTTCAAAGTCTAACGAAGGCGTGAGGTTATGCTGGCTCATGGCTCTTCTTACGGCCGCTTGCACAATGGCATATACGGTACGCTCATCGTCGAATTTGATTTCGGTCTTGGTTGGATGTACGTTGATGTCGATATGAACGGGGTCTATTTCTATAAACAGCACATAGAAAGGGTGCGTTCCTTCGGGAATGAGTTCCTCGAAAGCCGACATCACCGCATGGTTGAGATAACTATTTTTGATAAAACGATTATTGACAAAAAAGAACTGCTCGCTGCGGTTTTTTTTGGCAAAATTGGGCTTGCCCACTACACCTCTTACGGTGACAAAGGGCGTTTCTTCTTCGCAAGAGGCCAATTGCTCACGGTAAGCCTTGCCAAATAAATCGACGATTCGGCGGCTGAGTTTACCCGTCGATAGGTTGTACAATTCGGCATCGTTGTGGTACAAAGAAAAGCCTATATGCGGATTCGCCAAGGCTACTCGCTGAAACTCTTCGATGATATGCCGCATTTCTACAGGGTTAGATTTCAGAAAGTTACGACGTGCAGGAACATTGTAAAAAAGGTTTTTTACCTGAATGCTCGTGCCAACGGCGGTGGCGGTGGCTTCTTGTGCTTTTAGCTCGGAAGCTTCTATGCGTATAAGCGTACCAAGCTCTTCTATAGGGCGACGGGTTTTTAATTCTACCTGTGCTACCGCCGCAATAGAAGCCAAAGCTTCGCCTCTAAAGCCCATTGTACGAATTTTGAACAGGTCTTCGGAGGTACGAATTTTAGAGGTAGCGTGGCGTTCAAAGCATAAACGGGCATCGGTTTCAGACATTCCCTTGCCGTTGTCAATCACTTGAATCAGCGTTTTGCCCGCTTCTTTTACAAAAAGCTGTATGAGCGTTGCCTCTGCATCTATGGCATTTTCTAACAACTCCTTCACTACCGATGCAGGTCTTTGTACTACCTCACCAGCGGCAATCTGGTTCGCAATCGAATCAGGAAGCAGTTGAATTATATCTAACATTTGTCTCAAGATTTACGCAGAAAAAAATATTTTTCTACTAGACATATCCCCAAGGCTATGCTTGTAGATTGGCGAAATTACTCTACTAAGTTCGGCATAAAGCCAAGTATTCCCAACAAAAAAAGGAAAATAAAACGGATTTTTGTCCAATGCTGATGATTTCTAGTCAAAAGAAAACTATTTTTGAGTAGTTTTTGTTAACGAAGGAAATCCATACCAACAGACAATCATTTTTAGGTTTTCTTCCTAATCCATTCAATTCCAACGAAAGATGTTACGTTCACAAATATTCATTTATACCGAATCGACTCCCAATCCAAACTCAATGAAGTTTGTCCTCAATTTCGAGTTAGCACCCGAAGGGGCTTCGTTCGATTACGCCTCGCCTGCCGAAGCCATCGTCGAAGGAAAACATTCGCCTTTGGCAGTCGAAATTTTTGGCTTTGATTTTGTTAAAAGAGTGTTCATTTCTTCCAACTTTGTGACTATCACCAAAGACGATAGTGCCAAATGGGAAGACGAGCTTTTTCAGCTTAAACAATTTTTGAAGAAATTTTTTGAAGATAAAAAAGAGGTTTTTGCTCAAAGTACCATCACCTCGCATGAAAAGCCTCAAGCAACAGCCGACACCGATACAGTCATTAAAATCAAAGCGGTTTTAGACGAATACGTAAGACCAGCCGTAGAATCTGATGGCGGAGCAATCAACTTTCATTCGTTTGAAGAAGGCACAGTAAAAGTGTTATTACAAGGCTCTTGTTCGGGTTGTCCGTCTTCGACCATGACCCTAAAAGCAGGTATCGAAAACCTCCTCACACGCCTTGTACCCGAAGTAAAAGAAGTGGTAGCCGAAGGCGTATAAGCTTTTTTGTTTTTTAAAATCACGGGTTCAATTTACTGATTTATAGCAAATTGAACCCGTGATTTTCTTTTGCTTCCTAGCAAACTTCGAGTTTGTTCAAGGCTAATAGCCTATTATTTCTTTTTTACAAAATACATTCCATTATTGAAGTTTCTAGGGCTTTCCAGTCGATGTTTTCGGTAGCGATGAGTTCAAGACGGCTATCTCGTCGATACGCCACATCGTGTGTCGATGGCATTCCTTCCACACAGTTGTACACATACCAATCTTCGCCCGTTCTGAAAATTCCTTTGGCCCGATGAATATGATTTTCGAGGTATAAACGCACCACAAGCTGGTTGAGTTTATTGAGGTCGAAGATTTCTTTTGGCGAAAAAATCCAGCCACAAGTATAGCTTCCCAAGCCTTTGCTGGGTTTGCGAATAGGCTTACCCACCCGTGGAATTTGCTGTAAAAGCACCGATTGTAAAGGTGTGCTTTGCCGAGGCGTTTCGTGCTGATGTGCCGTGGGGTATTGTGCCATGCGGCTTTCGTCGGTACTCAAATACAGCCATTCGGGTTTGATTTGGGCTTGCTGTACTCGGTCGATAATCCATTTGGGCGGATACAGTTCTTCGGCGTATTCCCAGAAAAAATCTAAAGCCTCTTCGTTACAAAGGTCTGTTTTGTTGGCCAACAGCACATCTGCCAACGAAAGTTGGTCGAGGTACGTACCATCGTGTAAAAACCTTTCTTTGCAAAGCTGTGCCGGATTGACCAGACATATACAAGCTTCTATACAAACTTCCGAAGCAAAAGGGGCTGTTCTGAGCATATCGAGAATGCTGGCTGGATGTCCCATGCCTGTAGGTTCGATGAGGAGGCGTTGCGGACGAAGTTGGTGGATGATTTTTCTTATATTTTCATACATTTCGTCTGCTGCCGAACAGCATATACAACCGCCTTCTACCGCTACCACTTGCAAGGAGGCGTTGGCATTGGCCGAAAGTGTAAGATGGTCGATAGACACTTCGCCAAAATCATTTACCAAAATAACCCATTGTTCGTCAGTGGGTTTTTGTTTGAGTAAATGCAGGATAGCAGTGGTTTTGCCTACGCCCAAATGTCCTGTGATGATATTGACAGGAATTTTATTCATATTTCAACACTTGTTTTTTACTGTTGTATAGCACGGGTTTTGATTGCGGATTTTGGGTTACTTCCCTTATCCGCAATCAAAAAATATTCGCCTAGCCCTCAAACGTAATTGATCATTCTTCTCCGCCACTCATTAAGGCAAAAAGAATAGAGGCGTTCTTCAATACAATGGGCTGTGTAACCGTTTTTTCGGATATAATTTCTACAAAACCGTTTTCAGCAACGCCCAACTTGACAGGCACAGCTTGATAGGTATTGGTTTTGATTTGTACAAAAATAAAGCCACCTTCGCCTCTTCTGACAATCGCTTCTTCTGGAAGTGTGGGTACAGCCCTACTGCCTACCTTGATTTTAGTATTGACGTACTGCCCCACTACGAGCTTTTGCTCTAGGATTTCGTTGTCTAAATGCCCGTGTACCAAAATCGCCTTGGCTTGTCCTTCGATGGTTTGCCCTATCAAAATGACTTTACCCGTCACGGGTTTGTCAGATAGCACAGGATTTTCTAGTACTAACGTTTGGTTGAGTTGTACTTTATTGGCATCTTTTTCAAAAACATTGAGTTCTAAATGCAAGTGTTCTCGGCTTACCAATTCTACTAATACATCGCTTGGAGCAATGTTTTTTCCGTTGTTTACATACACCATTTTGGTATAACCCGTAATAGGCGACAGCACTTGAATGGTGGGCGTAATATGTCCTTGACGCAATTGGGCAAGATTACAACCAATGAGTTTGAGCTTCTCTTCTAAGCCATTGATGAGGGCTTTAGTAGTTTTGAAATCGGCATCTATTTGTTGGAGTTTTTTCTTTGAACCAACATTTTCTTGGTTGAGGGTTTCTTGTCGGTTTAAGTCTTGTGCCTGAAAGGCATTTTGACTTAATGCCTGCAAATACTCTTGTTGTAATTGCACATATTCTATGCTTTGTACAGTTGCCAACACTTGTCCTTTGCGTACTGGCGTGCCGGGCAGCAAGCTGATATTTTTAATAAAACCATTAATGGGTACACTGAGCGAAATCATTTGTTGCGGAGGCACTTCTACTTTGCCATTGGCGGTGATGTTTTCACTGAGTTGTTTGATGACAAAATTGCCTGTGGGTAATGCCAAATGTTGGGCTTGTTCGGCACTTACCACAACTTGTGGCTCAGACGCATTGGCGGCTTCGGAAGTGGCGGTTTCTTGGGTTTTATCCGTGTTTTTTTGACAAGCCAATATAAGTACATTTGCTACAATGGCTATATATATACGCATTTTATTCATGACCAATGAGTGTTTCAATTTGAATAATAACTTGATTAAACTGTTGCATTTCAGCTACATATTGCTCTTTTATTTGCCAAGCTTGCGTGATATTTTGTACAAATTCTACGTACTCAATATCGCCAGTTTGGTAGCTTGTATGGGCTGTTTTCAACATTAAGTCGGCTTGTGGAATAGCCGATTGCTGGTAGTATTGAATAGACTGCCAGAGTTTATCTTTTTGGATTTCGAGGGCAGTCAATTCTTTTTGCCATTGAGCTTGTACCAAGGCTGTATTGTCACGAGCTATTTGCTCGTTGATGCCTGCGGCTTGGACTCTTGCCTTTTGGGCTTTGGCAAAAATCGGAATATTGATGCCCGCTTGGATATAGTTTTGATTGATGTGGTTTTCAATACTTTGGTTAGTCAAGCCAATTCTAAAATCGGGTTTTTGCTTGGCTATTTCAAGTTGGGTCTGAAAACGTGCCACCGTTTGCTGTTGTTGGGCGATGTCCACCACTGGACTTTGGGCTAAAGCGTTTGTTTTGTCATATACAACCAAAGGTTTTTGCCACGGAATATTGCTTTCAATTACAAAATTTGCAGGTATTTGTAGTAAAAAAGCGAGTTGCTGATACACATTTTTTTCATCAGCCTTGAGTCCTTGTCTGCGGTTTTGAATTTCTCGCAGGCGTGTTTCGGTTGCTACTTTTTCAAGTAAATTGGTTTCCCCTGTTTTATACCGCAAGCTTGCTGCACGCAAGGCACTTTGGTACAGGCTGTCTTGTTGCAACAAAATACCTTGGAGTTGCTGTAGGCTTAGAATATGGTAGTACAAACTTTTTACCATGCCTCTTACTTGATTTTTGGTAAGTGCCAACCGCTTTTCGGCCGTAAGTGTATGGCTTTTCAGCAATTGTGCCTGTGCTTTGTACAAGGAAGGCAAGGCAAAACCTTGTCCGAAACTCAACGTAAAGTCGTTATTACTAAAGGTTTGGGTACGCCCAAACTGGGCATCCATGCTGGTTTTGGGCAGTTCGATGGCTGTTTTTTCCAACGCTTGCGTACTGGCTATTTCCAACGAACCTAGCTTGATGGCTTGGTTGTTTTGCAAAGCCAATGCCATACACTCGTCTAAGGTGAGGGGCTTTTGGGCTTGGAGCTTGGTCGAAAACAACAGCCCTCCAAGCAACAACACAGCCATTTTGCCTTTATTTTTTAGATGAAAAGTAGTAGTCGTAAAAATGCTATAAATCACAGGCAATACCACTAAGGTCAGTAAAGTAGCTGAAATGAGCCCACCGATAACCACCGTTGCCAAGGGGCGTTGTACTTCTGCCCCAGGCGAGTGCGATAAAGCCATCGGTAAAAAGCCCAGCGAAGCCACCGAGGCGGTCATGACTACTGGACGAAACCTCGTTTTTGTCCCCACAATGATGCGTTCATAGACTTGCTCAACGCCTTGTTGGGCAAGCGTATTAAAATAGGCAATCAGCACGATGCCGTTGAGTACGGCTACCCCAAACAACGCAATAAAGCCAATGCCTGCCGAAACCGAAAAGGGCATATCTCGTAACCAAAGTGCCAAGATGCCTCCAATGGCAGAAAGCGGAATAGCCACAAAAATAATAAGGGCTTCTTTGAATGACTGGAAAGTAAAAAACAACAAAGCAAAAATCAGAAATAACGCCACTGGAACAGCTATCGAAAGGCGTGATTTGGCAGCATTGAGGTTTTCAAAAGCACCCCCGTATTCGATGTTGTAACCCGCAGGTAAATCGACTTTTTTCTGTAAAACCTGTTGGATTTCTTTGACCAAACTTTCTACATCTCGGTTTCGCACGTTAATACCAATCGTGATACGGCGACGGGCATTGTCACGGGCGATTTCGGTAGGGGCATCTTGGTACGACACCGTTGCCACTTGCGACAAAGGAAGACGACCGCCATTGGGCAAATCGACGTATAGCTCGCTCACATTCTGAATGTCTTTTCTGAAAGTAGAATCCAAACGTACTACTACGCCAAAGCGTTTTTCACCTTCATATACAAAGCCTGCTTCTTCGCCTGCAAAAGCTGTTTTGATAACAGCATTTAAGTCGCTGATTTTAAGCCCATATTGGGCTATTTTGGCTCGGTCGTATTGCACCACAATTTGTGGCACACCTTCTATTTGCTGTACTTTCAAATCGCCTACTCCTTGGATTGGAGCGATGAGTTTGGCACAGGCTTGGGCTTTTTCGTATAAAACACCCAAATCTTCTCCGAAAATCTTGATGGCTACATCCGATTTTACGCCAGCAATGAGTTCATTGAAACGCATTTGGATGGGCTGTGTAAACTCGAAATTGACACCCGGTAAAACCTTCAAGGCTTCGTCCATTTTTTCCGCCAATTCTTCCATCGAAGAAGCCTTTTTCCAATGTTGTATATCTTTCAATTCGATAATCAAATCGCAGGCATTAATTCCCATAGGGTCGGTCGGAATCTCGGATGTGCCAATTCTCGATACCACTTGGCTCACCTCGTCGGGGAATTGCGACAAAACTATTTGTTGGGCTTGGGTATTGACCTTGACACTCTGCGAGAGCGAAGCATTGCTGTGCAGCAGGGTTTCTACGGCAAAATCGCCTTCGTTGAGTTCTGGGATAAATTCGCCACCCAACTGGGTGAAAACGCCCAAGCTTCCCACAAACAATGCCAAGACGGTAAATACCGTGATTTTTTGGTGTTGCAGCACCCAACGAATAGCAGGTTCGTAAAAACGGTACAGAAAATGAATGATTTTATCGGAAATGGTTTCTTCTACTTTGATGTTTTTGCTTAATAAAAGCGACGACATCATCGGAACATACGTTAATGATAATAGCAAAGCACCAATAATGGCAAAGCCGACGGTTTCGGCCATTGGGCGGAACATTTTGCCCTCAATGCCCGTCAAGGCTAAAATAGGAAGATAAACAATGAGGATAATGATTTCGCCGAAAGCGGCCGATTTACGAATATTTACCGCCGAATGAAATACTTCGTCGTTCATTTCTTGCTGGGTAAGTCGGAGCGTACCTGCGGCACGTGCCCTGTCGTGAAGGTGATGAATGATGGCTTCTACAATAATTACAGCACCATCGACAATCAAACCAAAGTCGATAGCACCCAACGACATCAGGTTGGCCGATACGCCAAAGAGATTCATCATGCTAAAAGAAAAAAGCAAACAAAGCGGTATAACCGAAGCTACCACAATACCAGCCCTCAGATTTCCTAGTAAAAGAACCAAGACGAATATCACGATAAGCCCACCTTCCACCAGGTTTTTTTCTACCGTTCCAATGGCTTTATCAATCAGTTTACTGCGGTCGATAAATGGCACAATTTTGATGCCTTCGGGCAAAGATTGCTGAATATGGGCAAGGCGTTGTTTTACCTCTTTTACTACTTTTTGAGCCGATGCCCCTTTCAGTAATAAAACAATGCCTCCTACGGCTTCGCCAGTGCCGTTGCGGGTCATAGCTCCGTAACGAATGGCATGACCAAACTGTACGCTTGCCACGTCTTTGACCAATACGGGTAGTCCGCCTCGGTTGGTAATCACAATATTGCCAAGGTCGTCGAGGCTATTGGCCATTCCTTCGGCACGAATAAAATAGGCATCTGTTCCTTTCTCAATATAACTCCCCCCTGTATTGGCATTGTTTTCTTGCAAAGCCTTAAATACGTCGGTGATGCTGAGGTTGGCTGCACTGAGCCTTTCGGGATTAATCGCAACTTCGTATTGCTTGAGATTGCCCCCATACGAACTTACCTCTACTACGCCTTTGATGCCTAAGAGTTGCCGTTTGACAATCCAATCTTGAATGGTTCGCAAGGTAGTAAGCGAATAATGTTGACTAAAAGCGGGGTCAACAGCAAGGGTATATTGATAAAACTCGCCCAAGCCCGTAGTAATAGGGGCAAGTTCGGGGCGACCTGCCCCAGCTACCAAGTTGGGTTCGGCTTCTCTGATTTTTTCGGTGACTTGCTGTCGGGCTTTTTCAATCGGTACGTCGTCGTCGAATACAACGGTAATAATAGACAAACCCATGCGAGAAAACGAGCGAATTTCTTTCGTATTCGGTACGGTACGGAGTGAAATTTCTAAAGGAATCGTAATAAACTTTTCCACTTCTGTGGCAGGTAACGCTGGCGATTGCGTAATTACTTGTACCTGATTGGAGGTAATATCGGGCAGGGCATCTACCGTTAATTGCGAGAGCGATACACCGCCCCACACAACCAACGACAATACCACGAGTCCGATAATCAGCTTGTTATGGATGCTGAATCGAATCAATGAATCTATCATCTTTGTTGAAATGCTGTAATGAAAAAATAGTTTTTTGACTGATGCCCCCATTCGTTTTGTCGAAACAGTTGGTAAAGGCATAGCTATGGGCAAGGCATCATAAATGCTTTGGCGCATGGCATGGATGAAAACTACAGGAAGAAATGCCGATTGCTAACGTCAAACGCACAAGGGGGCATTCATACTAACGGAATCGGGGTGGATTGAGCAGCGTAGAGGTCATAGAAAAACGGTAGAGGTTTTTCCAAACAAAATGGGCATCGGTAAAAGCCTTTACGATGGGTTTAAAAACCAAGGCAATTTGATGAAATGCAGGCAACACAAAAGCATGAACCGCCTGAGAGTCTAAGCTTGGCAAATGCGAATGTGAGTGCTTTGCCGTTTTGGTGTGCTTAGAAGTTGCAGAATAGTGCATACTCAAAAACGCTAAGAAAGAAAGGTCTTCTTTTTCAAGGGTTTTGTGCATTTGATAATGCTTGAGCAATTCACCCACTTTTACCAATTGCAAAGCATCCCCTTTCGGAAGAAGGCTTCCGAGCAGGATGAATACACTGAGAAAGATGGCTGTGCATGATTTCATGTGCCAAAAATACAGGATATTTTATAGATGCTTGAAACCTAGGTCTATTTTTTTAAACTTTTTCGATAAACCAGCAAAATTCTTCTACGAATACGCCCAAGCGTTGGTAAGAGTTAGGCAGGCTATGGCATAACCATCCTTTTGTGAGTATTCTTACGCATATTGATGTTTTTTAAGAAAAAATCAATTAGAATAATGCAAAAAAATCTTGTAATATTAAGATTTTATTAAATATTTGTAGTCAGAATATAAAGCAGTACTACAAGGCTATAACAAAATATACTTAGCCTTGTGTTGAATCTTTTCCAAACAAAACCATTGACCATACAATCATGAAACAGTTGCTTCTTTGGGCAGGCATCACGGTGTTGATGGCTGCTTGCAGTACCTCCAAATTGGCGGTACAAGCCAATAATGATTTCTTTTTAGGTAAAAATTTTAATCAAACGTATCAGGTAATCATCAATCAAGGGGAGTCTATTTTAAGTACACAGGCACAAGATGCCATTACCGAGGAAATAGATAGACAAATGCAGGCAAGGGGTTTTAGAAAAACGACCGAAATGCCCGATATTGTGATTATTTTTTCGGCGTATCACAACAAAGTAAAACTCAAAGACAGCCGTAAACTCGACGAAGCATCTAACGCCGAATGGACAACCCGTAAAATGACGCTGAAAGGTGGTACATTGATGATTCAGATGATTGACGAAAACCTTAATAAACCCGTGTGGCTCGGTACAGCTTCTGGATTTTTATCGAGAGAAGTGGCACTAGAAGAAAGAATGGCAAAGGCAATTACACGCAGTATTTTCGACGAATATAGAGGCGTTGCTTATGGCTATTTACAGTAGTTAAGCGTAGGTGAGTTGTTCTATAAGTGCTTGATGTGCAGGGTATAACAAGGAAAGGGTAGTACGATTGGCTAGTTCAAAATCGGCAAAGTCGAAGCCAGGTGCTACCGTACAACCAACCAAGCTGTAGGCACTTGTGGCATGAGGCCGAGAAGCAAACCAACACCCTGCTGGGACAACTGCTTGAAACACTTCGCCTTGGCTGGGATTGTTGCCTAAAACGATGGTTTCTAGTTGTCCAGACGGATGAATAACATAAATACTGAGGCTACCACCAGCATAAAAGTGCCACATTTCGTCGGCTTGAATGCGATGAAATGCAGAAAAATGATGGTTTTCTAGTAAAAACAAAATACCTGTAGCGAAATTTCTAGTTCCTTTGAAACGGCTAGGAAGTGCCTCTACAGGTATTGTTTCGTGGGCTCGGTAGGTTTCTACAAAATACCCACCTTCGGGGTGTGCTTGCATTTGAAAATGCTTTACCCAATAATCGGCTGAAAAGGATGGTTGCATTGTGTTGTTGTTAAAAGTTTTACTCTCGTTCCATGCTGCGTTTTACATCTTTTTCTTTGATGCTTTCTCGCTTGTCGTACAATTTTTTACCTTTCGCCAAGGCAATATCAAGCTTGGCAAAACCTCTGTCGGAAATAAACAAACGAGTAGGCACAATCGTAAGCCCTTGGTCTTTGAGTTTTTCCTGCAATTTTTTCAACTCCTTTTTGGTGAGCAACAATTTGCGGTCACGCAAGGGGTCGTGGTTGTAATACGTACCTTCGTTGTACTTCGAGATGTTCATCTGGCGAATGTACAAGGCCTCGTCCATAAACAAACAATAAGCATCTGTCAAATTCACCTTTCCTTGTCTAATCGACTTAATTTCAGTGCCTTGCAGCATGATGCCAGCCGTAAAATGGTCGATAAAATAATACTCGAAAGAAGCCCTTTTGTTTTTGATAGATACGTTTTTTTCGATTTTTTCTTTTGCCATAATTGTATGTATAAAAAATGATAGAATGTAATTTTTTCGATAAAGTAGAAAATATGTATAGCCAAAAAAGCCACACAGAGCAATCTGTATGGCTTTGTGTGTGTACTGCGAATGCAAATTATTTCTTAGGAGCTGTACCTTTTTTCTCGGCATATTCCTTGTTGAGGCCTTCAATAATTTGTTTGGTAACATCTACCGACTCGTCAGCAAATAAGATACCGCCGCCATTGGTACTGTATCCCAACACAAATTCGTATTTGTTTTCGGCATTGTGTTTTTTAATATACTCACGGATATTTGAGTATAATTCTTCTTGTTTTTTCGCTTGTTCTTGAGCCAAAGCCGCTTGTTTTTGTTGGCTATATTGTTGCAATTCAGACGCTTTTTTACGCAACATCATGTCGGCAGCTTGCAATTCGGCTTGCGTCATGGCTTGTGCTCTTTGTTGAATCGCTGCTCCTTCGGTTTGCAAAGCACGCTCACGTTGACCCAAATCTACCTGTAAACGGTATCCTTTGTTTTCAAATTCTTTTTGTGCGTCTTTGTAAAATTGGTAGTTTGTCAACAAAGAATCTGTGTTTACGTAAACTACTTTTTTTCCAGCAACGGTTGCCTCTGTGGTAGTAGCAGTAGTGGCTTGTTCTTTATTTTCACTTTTATTGCAAGAAAGTAAGCTTGTTGCAATCGCTAATCCTCCACACAAAATTAGAGATAATTTTTTCATTTTTAAATTGTTAAAACATTGATAAAAGCGTCGAATGTACGACAAAAAAGGTTTGCAAAGATAGCATTTTTTGCATCGAAACAAAGCAGAAATAGATAATTTGATAATTTGGAAATTTGAGAATTGGGGAATGTGATAATTTGGGAATTTGGAATTTAAAGGTGGGAAATGAAATTTGAAAATTTGGGGATTTAGAAATAAACTAATTACTAAATTTTCGTACAAAATTAATTCTAATTAAAGAGTCTAAGTTTTTGAAAGTGGGGCTTTAAATCCATCATCAACAATTAAGTGAAGTAAGAAAGCGTTCGAGTTATTCAGGATTGTTGATTCTAAAAATATCTAAAGAATACAAAAAATTATCATTAATTCAGTGTGAAACTGTTAATTTTGAACTTAATACGAAAAATATTCATAGCAAGTTATGCAGTTAATCAACTATATCAAAATAAGTAACTTCAAAGGTTTCAGTGAAAATATTAAAATTGATTTTAGCCAGCCTTCTGTGCTTATTGGTCCAAATAATTCAGGGAAAACGAGCATTCTCCAAGCACTGTGTATGTGGAGTATGGGTATAAAAACATGGTTTCAAGAAAAAGGACATGGTAAAAGTAAAAGTAAAATTGGCACAAGTATCAACCGACTAAATATTACACAAGTACCAATAAAGGAATCAAAGTATTTTTGGAAAAATGCAACAGTAAGAACAGGTACGGTAAATACCGAATTAAAGATTACAGTTGGATTGGTATTTAGAGGAGAAATCAAAGAGTGCACCATTATTTTCAAGTACTTCAATGCTGAATCCATTTACTGCTTTCCCGATGAAATCTCATCTGCTGATACAGAACTTGTGAAATATGCCAGTGAATTAGATATAAAAATTTTATATCCAATGTCTGGAATTGCTAAAGAAGAAGCCCTTATTACTGAGGGTAGAATTGACGTGCTGGTTGGTCAAGGGCAAACGTCAGAAGTACTGAGAAACCTTTGTTATAAGGTAATAGAGAATGACGAAAAAAATGAAACAAAAGATTGGGATATTGTTACAGATTTGATGAAAAAGTTATTTGATATTACATTATTGAAGCCATACTTTAATGTAACACAAGGAACTGTAGAGTTATCTTATTTAACCAGAGAAATTACCTCTTCCAAAAGTAGTTTGGATATAGGGCTAAGTGGGCGTGGACAGCAAGAGATGCTTTTATTAATATCCTATATTTACACACACAAGAAGGCTATTTTATTACTTGACGAACCAGATGCACATCTTGAAATATTGAGGCAAAAACAAGTTTTTAGTCTATTGAAACACCTTGCTGAACAAAATGAAAACCAGATTATTATTGCTACACATTCGGAAGTAATTTTAAACGAAGCTTCCGAAAACAACCTCATGCTTTTACTTAACGGAGATGCAATTAACCTGGCTGATTCATCTAAAAAAACAATCAAAGCAGCTTTAAAAGATTATGGATTAGAACATTATTACAAAGCAAAAGTTTGTAAGTCAATTCTTTATACTGAAGGTAATACGGATATTGAGATGTTAAGAGCTTTTGCTATTAAGCTTCAACATCCTGCTAAGAAAGTATTAGATGAAAAGCTTTACTCGTACTATATCGCAGATAACGAACCTAATTCATCTTTAGATAACCAATTCAATATTGCTTCTGGTTATTACCAAAGTGCTAAAAAACACTTTCAAGCCATAAAAAGCTGTGTGCCTGATTTCAAAGGAATAGGAGTTTTTGACGGAGATAATGCCAACAGAAATGATGAAATTAAGCCTGATTTAGCATTGATTTATTGGAAGAAGTATGAGTTTGAGAATTACTTTGCTTTTCCATACATTATCGAAGGCTATGTTTTGAAATACTTTCAAGAGCAGAAGAAAAGCGAAATTGAACTTGAAGCTATCAAAAACCTTACTATTCAAGCTATTAACAAAGCTGTCCTTTCAGAATTACTTAATAATAATCAAGAAGCATTTGTTGGTTATGAAAAAATTTCAGGAGAATTACAGAAAGAATTATTTAAGAATTTTCTCTCTACAAAAAAAGCCAGCCAGTTTTTAGAAGTATGTTTTCAAAATATTGCTCAACAGTTTTCCTTGCCGAACCTTCTGAATAAAGGTAATTATTACGAACTGATTGCCTTTATCGAACTCAAAGATATTGACCCAGAAATAAATAAAAAGCTTGATTATCTGGTCGAATATCTAACGTAATTTTGTGCCATTCACTAGGGCAAACGCATGAAAGAGATTGTGTCTGTTTTTGAGCAAATTTTATTGGGGTGTCAACTTTTACTAAAAACTCAAAAGTGTCAAACTTCCGCTTTTTGTAGGCTTCTAACGTGGCTCTTTTAAAATAATCTCATGCGTTTGCCCTAGTCCTTGAAAGAATACTTTTTGTTTTACATACTATTCAAACTATCAAATGCTCCCATTTTCTATCTCCTCATGCTATTTCCTGCCCAAGCTGCCAAGCCACCCGTAAGAGCCGCTAAGACACTTGCTACCAACATGAGTAAATAGGCATTGCCTTGGAGTGGAAGAATTTGGGCAACTTTATTGCTCAAAATTCCTTCGGTACGTACATGAATGAGCCAAGCATAACCAAACCAAAGTGCAAAATTGCCGATAAAGCCTGTCCAAAAGGCAAACCTTTTTGTGGTTTTGATGAAAAAAGCGGTGGCAAAACCTGCTATCGCCAAACTCCACCAAGGTAAATAGCTTTGCAAGAGAAAGCTGCTAACCAAAAGAATGATGCTAAAAAGTATATGTTGTTTCGTGAAAAAAGACTGCATGGTGATGTTTTTTTTAACGTTATGTTGGAAACCTTATTCTTTTGAGAACACAAGTTTTTGCTTGATTCTATCTGACGATTGTTGGGGATTTTGTAAAAATAATAACGGTTTCAGTTCGCCTTTCCGCCAAGTTTCAATCAAATCGTCGTAATGCCAACTGCCCGGATTCCCCGATTGTCCGCCCGGATATACGCCGTAGCCTTGTACGCCACCTTGGGTAGCCAACTGCACCACCATCCGCCACGACGGGCCTGTGCGTTCGGTGGTTGCATTCACAATACCTGCTCCTCCTCCAATAGTTACGTTCATTTTACTGAGGGCATCCATGCCCGGAATCAGGTGTTTGATGTCGGTCGATTTATACTTGCTCCATTGCCAAGCTTCGCCCAAAGGTGCTTTTTGCCATTTTTCTAAGCTATCCAAACTTGCACTAAGGCTGTTGCTTACCAATTGTTCGAGGGTTTCGGTAGATTTGGTTTGCGTGTTATCGAACCAAGCTGCTTTCGGATTGCTCTTTATTAAGGCCAATGTTCTGTCCACGCTTGGGTATTTCATCGGAATTTTTTCGTCAAAATCGAAATCATCTTTCCAAATGGCATCTTGCAACAGTTGCATCCAGACTGTAAAAATGGTTGGGGCTATTTCGTTGGCATTATTTTCTAAATTCCATTGTTTGATAAGCTCCAAGGCCTTGGCTTGTTTGGCGTTGGGTTTGGCTAACAGGCTCGTTAGCACTGGTCGCCAGTCGGCTGCTCGGAGGTTGTAGTTGTCGTTTTGTAATAAACGAAGGCTATCTGTTGTGGCTTTTTGCATCGAGCCAAGTCTGGCGTTGATGCGTCGGCCACGCTCGGCAGGAGCAAATTCCCAGTTGATATAATAAGGATATTGTGGGTCGGTAGAAAACTGATTCGCCGAACTCACAAATCCTCTGCTCGGATTTTTCACGTGCGGATTATGCTCATGCGGAATGTATCCTTGCCAATCGGCTTGAGGATTTGTACCGTCTAAAATGTATTTACCTTGTTGGGGGGCTTTCAAGGGAAAACGACCATTGACCCATAAAGCAACATCATTTTGGTTGCTGGCAAAAACAAAATTTTGGGCAGGAGCAGCGTAATAGCTGAGGGCTTTTACGTAATCGTCATAATTTTTGGCACGGTTGAGCAGGTAGAACGTTGTGACTTCCTGTGAACTTTCGTGGGCAATCCAACGCAAGGCATGGCCCGTAGGAATGTTTTTACGCAAAGGTTTTTCGTGGTCGAGATACACAATTGGCCCATGATGGGTATATAAAACAGTATCGACCAAGGTTTTACCTCCTTTGACATGGTAGATTTCGAGGCGTTTTTGGATTTTTTTCCAACGACCATCGTGCCAATATTCATTCAAAGAAGCGTCTTTAAACTTTACTTCGTACCAGTCTATTACATCGGCACCCACGTTGGTTACACCCCATGCGATGTCGTTGTTGAAACCAATAATTACATTGGGGCTACCGGGCATTGTAGAGCCATACACATTGATGCCTGGTGCGTGCAATTGAATTTGGTACCAAATAGAAGGCAAACTAAGCGTAAGGTGTGGGTCGTTTGCTAAAAGCGGTAAACCCGTAGCCGATTTGCTACCTGCCACCGCCCAGTTGTTTGAGCCAATGCCTTTGTCCCGTTCGGTTTGTGCTTGAAAACTTCCCCGACCTACAAAGTCGATGGGAGCTTGTGGTATGGGTACGGGCTTGAAATCGAGGGGCGTTCCAGCAGGAATGATGGGACTTTCTTGAAAAGGATAATTCGGAAATAAATCTTCGGCGATGGCTTTGCCGTATTTGCGTAAAATATTGGTCATGCGTAAATCGTCTGTACCAGAAGCCAAGACAAACGACATATTTTTGAGGAACAAGGCACTTTTGAGCGGAGTCCAAGGCTCTGGAGCGTAGCCCAATAGTTTGTATTCAAAAGGATAATCTCTTGGCGACAACGAGGCAATATAGGCATTAATTCCTTCGGCATAAGCTTCGAGTGCCGCCTTGGCACGAGGGTCTTTCATCATGCCTTCCAGCGATTTTTCGGCTCCATACACAGCTCCCATACGGCGTTGGTAGCGGTCGCTTTGGAGCATTAGTTGGTCTTTGCCTTCGCCAATGATTTCGGTAAGCCTGCCAGCCGCATAATGCGTCTGAAACTCCATTTGCCAAAGGCGGTCTTTTGCCGTAACATAGCCTTGGGCAAGGTATAAATCATGGTCGTTTTGGGCAAAAATATGAGCAACGCCCATTTCGTCATATTGTACATTAATGGGAGCTTGTAAGCCTTTGATGGCTAAGGTTGTGGAGTTGGCTGCTGCTTGAGGGCTTTCGGCATTTGCCCAGAAGCCTGTAAAAGGGCTAAGAAAATTACCCAAGGGCGGAACAGTCCCCCAATTGCGATTCAGTGCATAACAAAGGGCAATGCACAAGCCCAAGGATACAAAAGCCTTGAGTTTTTTCATGGTTAATGGTTTTGTTTAGTTTGAAGAATCACTTTTGCTAAACAATCTCAAAACTGTTTAGCCAACAAAAGCTACGAAATAGTAACTAAAAATAAGAAGAAAAGATGAAGTTTTTGTAGGAAAAAGATAAGAAGGCACGAAAGTTTTCGAGCTAAGGGGATTTTGAATAACTGATAAAAATACCTTTTTTGTCTAAAAAGGCATTTGACACATCCGAGCATTAGCGGTTTTATCCTCTTTTGTACAAAATGCTTGGAGTAGAAATGAATAAATGGCGTAAGCAACGCCATTTATTCAGGAAATATATTTACATGGCGTTGCCTTCTTTCAAACGCTCGGCGTTTTCGGCAATGCGTAGTTGTTCGATAAAATCGCCAATTTCGCCGTCCATTACTACTGGTAAATTATACACCGTGTAGCCAATGCGGTGGTCGGTTACTCGTCCTTGTGGATAGTTGTAGGTACGAATTTTATCGGAGCGGTCGCCCGAGCCAATCATCGAGCGGCGATTCCCTGCAATAGCCGATTGTTGTTTTTCCAATTCGATTTCATACAAACGAGAACGCAATACGGTCATGGCTTTATCGAAGTTTTTGATTTGCGAACGCTCATCTTGGCATTGTACCACCAAGCCCGTTGGAAGGTGCGTTACCCGCACAGCCGAGTAAGTGGTGTTTACCGATTGTCCACCAGCACCCGACGAACAGAACGTATCTTTCCGAATATCGTTCATATTGATGACCACATCCACTTCGTCGGCTTCGGGCAATACTGCCACCGTAGCCGCTGAGGTATGGATACGCCCTTGCGATTCGGTGGCAGGTACTCGTTGCACCCGATGCACGCCCGATTCATATTTCATTTTACCGTAAACATCTTCGCCTTGAACACTCACGACAATCTCTTTATAGCCTCCCGATGACGCTTCGGTATAGTCCATAATTTGAAACTGCCAACCCTGCGTAGCACAAAAACGTTGGTACATTCTAAACAAATCTCCCGCAAAAATACCTGCTTCGTCGCCTCCTGTACCCGCTCTTACTTCAAGAATGATGTTCTTAGAGTCGTTCGGGTCTCTAGGAATAAGCATTTCTTTGAGCATTTGCTCCATTTCATCTTTTTTAGGAAGTAGCTCGTCGAGTTCTGCTTTGGCTAATTCCCGAAATTCCTCGTCTTTTTCGGTCGCAATTACCTCTTTCGCCGAATCGATGTTAGACAATACATTTTGGTAAGTTTTGTATTGATTAACAATCTTCTCAAGGTCTTTATATTCTTTGCTGATGGTTTTAAACTTCTTCATATCCGAAACAATTTCGGGTTGCGTAATTTGTTGTGCAACTTCTTCAAAGCGTTCTCGGATGGCTTCTAACTGTTCTATCATTGGATTGTATTATTATGGCTTTGGGATGTTTTGAAACAACCTAGTAATTAGGGTGCAAAGATACAAAAATCTTTGCCATTCCATAGGGGTTGTGGTATCTACTTCTTGTCTAGTAAACAGATACCTCGGCTTAAACTTTGTTGGTGTAAAATAGTCTAAGTCATAGCAACGTTTAAAAGGAAAGAGCGTTAAAACCTGCCGAAAAGGTTTGGTAACGCTTTTTACTGATATAATCCATTTACTTTAACATGATAAAGCCAATGAAAAACTATAAAAGTATAGCTACAGTGCTATTGTTTAGTGTAGTGCTGTTGGCATCGGCTTGCGTAACGCACGTCCACGACAGAAATTATGGCTATCGCTATAGCCGACCTTATCCATACAGAAGATACGTAGTCGTACCTCCACCACGGGTGATAGTTGTGCCTAGTCATCGCTATTATCCGCCACGCTATTCGTATCGCCATCGTTCGTATAGAAAATGGTAGGTGTAAAATCTTATCAGCTCAAATCAAGTGATTTGAGCTTTTTTTGTGTTTTGCCTGTATCTTTGTCAAAAAAAAGAACCATGAATAAGAGGCTTTTACTATTCAGTATTTTCGGTGTATATGCCCTGTGGGCTTGCGATTTCAACAAACGTCTCGATACTTCGGGCGTAGTACAAGAGCTTAAAGAACGACAGGTAAAAAGGGTAAACAGTGCACAAGTAACGACCTTAGTAGATGAATGGGGCCACGTGATTGTAGCAAAATTGAACCAAGATTTGGTCAAAAGTATCCAGCAAAAAACACAGATAGACTCGCTGCAACGCTTGTATCGGGTGACAATCCAACTCGGAAGCCCCCTAAAGCTACAAGCTCCCGATTTGGGTAATAAAGTCAATCAAACCCTCGATGCGTATCAATACAATGCCGAAAATCACCTCGATGCCATCGACAACATCCAAGCCAGTGACGATGGCGAATACCTGTATTTTTCGTCGCCTGTGGTGTTACAAGACCAATTCAAAGGCATGAAAACAACGGATATTCAGGCATTGGCACAAGCCACCAAGCTTGATAGCTTGGCATTTCGCAAGAAAGGCGATATGCTTGGTTTATGGCTTATTCGGTTTACCAAAAAGGAAGTGATACGCTTGGTTGATGTGAAAAGTTTACAAAAACTACAGGTAAAAATCGGTACGGAAGCACAGGAAGGAGAAAAAAAATAAGCCTCATACAGCCCTATTGCCTCAAACTTTTTGCCTTCGTAGGTGTTACAATGCTATCAACTATCCCTTTGTACTATGACATTTGAGGCAATTCAACACTATTTGCAACGCAATCTCAAAGGCATTTGTCTATTGTTACCGATGATGTACCTTGCAGGCATCATTGGCTTGCAGTGGTCGGTGAGCCGTGCATTTTTCCAAGTATTATCGCCTTATAATCTCTGGTTTTCTTTGCTGTTGTTGCTGGGTTTTCATCGAGAATATAACCGAACCTTTGGGCTATTTCTGGTTCTTTGCTTCTGTACGGGCTTGGGTATCGAAATTGTGGGCGTACACACAGGCATGGTGTTTGGGGATTATCAGTATGGCAAAACATTGGGAATAAAAGTATTAGAAGTGCCTTGGGTCATTGGGGCAAACTGGCTACTATTGGTGTATAGTTCGGGGGTATTGGTTAGTCCGTGGCTTGTGCCTTGGACGACTACGCCTTTGAATAAAGCCTTGCTTGGAGGCTTGCTCACGGGCATTATCATGACGGCTCTGGATGTGTTGATAGAACCCGTTGCGATTCAACTCGACTTCTGGACTTGGGCTACACCGTATATTCCTTTGCAGAATTATTTGGCGTGGTTTGTTATTGCCAGTGCATTGGGCTTTGCCTTTCAAATGATGGTTACGAAAAAAGAAAACCGAGTAGCCTTGTTGCTATTGGGTTTGCAGGTGTTTTTCTTTCTGAGTCATACGCTTGCTTTTAGGCTGTTGTAATTTTTGTAGTCATGCTTTGTTGGGCTTTGCGGTATCCTAAAGGACTTTGGTCGATGATAGCCTTGAATTGTTTGTTGAAATGCGACACATTGCCAAAGCCACTTTCAAAACACACTTCGGCTACTTGCTTATCGGTTTTACTCAACAAATGACAAGCGTGCTTGATTTTAAAGTCTGTTACTACATCGAGAAAAGTTTTATTCGTAATTTTCTTAAAATAACGACAAAACGCCGTTTCGGTCATGTTGGCCAGTTGAGCGGCGGTTTCCAACTGTACGTCTTGGGTATAGTTTTCGATGATATAAGCATACACTTTATTGATGCGTTGAAGGTCGCTGGTATCTAGTTTGGGCAAAGGGTTTTGCACGTCTAGTAAGGTGTATTCGTTTGAAAGGGCAATGGTATTGAGCAAATCTATTAGCCCCAGTATTTTATGCAAAGGCGAGGCATTGAGCAAAAAATGGAGCTCTCGGGCAATGCGGTCTCGGGTTTTGCCTTGTACCCAAATCCCTGCTTGAGCTTTTGCCAATAATTGCCTCACGTGTTTGGTTTCTGGCAAATCAAAAAAATCTTTTCCTACAAAATTTTCTTGAAATTGCACCACAATTGATTGAGCTTGGTTGTCGGTTGTGGCGTTGTTTTTCCAACAATGGGCTAAGTTGGGGGCAAGCAATACCAAATCGCCTGCCTGAAAATCGGCAACATGATTGCCCACGTATCGTTTGCCGGTACTTTTTACGATGTACGTAAGCTCAAACGAAGCATGATAATGATAAGGGGTATCGAAAAAAGGTAAGCTAAACTGCCTAAAAAGTACAGAAGGATGGGCTTGTGTTGTGGGTTGTGCGATGTTGGCATTCATATCGTTTAGATTACCTAATTGCGTAAATAGTAAGCAAATATCATGGTAAAAATGCACAATTATTGGGAAAAAATGATAAAATACGCCCGAAAAATATGCTCGTTTGGGTGATTTTTAGGCAAATAAAAACATTTTTACTTTTTCCATACCTACAAGATAGGTGCTGTTGTTTGCGGCATACCCCACAACGCCTTCCTAGATTTTATTCGGAGGGCGTTATTTTTATAATTATCTTTGCAAATTCATTTTCACAAAAACAATCTATTACAGATGACAAGAGACAGGTTCAATGACCTGAAAGCCAGAGTAGAGGCTTTGAGGAGGTATCTTTGACTACGATAATAAAAAATACCAGATTTCAGAATTAGAAACCATCACCCTCGACCCAGCGTTTTGGAACGACCCTAAAAAGGCCGAAAGTATCATGCGACAAATGCGTGAACTGAAATTCTGGACTGATGGCTATGACCAAACCGCTACTTTTTTAGGCGATTTAGAAACGATTTTCGAGTTTTATGACCTAGGCGAAGCCAGTGAAGCGGAGGTAGATGAAGAGGGTAGAAAATTAGAAAATAAACTGAGTGAATTGGAGTTCCGCAAAATGATGTCGGACGAAGGCGATAATATGTCGGCTGTCTTAGAAATCAATGCAGGAGCGGGCGGCACCGAATCGCAGGATTGGGCGGCTATGCTGATGCGGATGTACCTTATGTGGGGCGAAAAAAATAACTTCAAAGTGCGTGAAGTGGACCACAACGATGGCGATGTAGCTGGTGTGAAGTCGGTAACGCTCGAAATAGATGGCAGTTTTGCGTATGGTAATTTGAAGTCGGAAAATGGCGTGCATCGCTTGGTCAGAATTTCCCCTTTCGATTCCAACGCTCGCCGACACACTTCGTTTGCTTCGGTGTATGTATATCCTTTGGCCGACGATACCATCGAGATTGATGTAAACCCTGCCGATATTGAATGGGATACTTTCCGCTCGGGTGGGGCTGGTGGACAAAACGTAAACAAAGTAGAAACAGCGGTACGTCTTACCCACAAGCCTTCGGGGATTATCATTGCTTGTCAACAAGAACGCTCGCAGTTGCAAAACAAAGAAGTCGCTTTGCGTTTGTTGAAGTCGAAACTGTACCAAATCGAAATAGAAAAACGCAATGCGGCTCGTGCAGAAGTAGAGGCAGGTAAAAAGAAAATAGAGTGGGGCTCGCAAATTAGAAGTTATGTACTAGACGACAGAAGGGTAAAAGACCATCGTACCAATTATCAAACGTCTAATACCGAAGCCGTACTCAATGGTGAAATCAACGATTTTATCAAAGCTTATTTGATGGAGCAGTGATGGATTAGGTAGTGTAATTTTCAGAAGCCCTACTTGAAAGACAGACAGCCAAAATTTGACTACCTTTGTAACAAAAAATATAGCACTTCTTGAAAGTTGAACAAAACATAGAAAGATTAAAATACTTGCTGTCATTGCTAAAAATGTCAGTTGAAGAGCTATTATCTATAATCAGCGTAGGACTTAAAACCCCTATTACAAAGGAACAAATTTTTACAACAAATATTGAACTTGCACATTTAAAACGAATTGATAAGATTTTTAACAAAGGCATTCACTATTATTTAGACCCAAAATCACCCGACATTTCAAAAGACGCAAGCATCTTTTTTAGGAAAACGACATTTGATGTTGACTTGAATTTAGGAGCAAGAAAAATTGTAAATCACTTTGAAGAATTTAACATTTCTCTTTCTGCCATTGCCGAACTTTCCGACGTTAAATTTGAACGACTGCTGCCCATTTTCAAAGTTAGCAACAGTCCTAAAAACGTAGCAAATGAAATTAGGCAATTAATAGCCCCAGAATTTAAAGACAAACCCAAAGAATATTTGACGGAACTAATAAAAAAGTTAGCTGAAAAAAATATTTTAGTTTTTGAATTTGTAGAAACTTGGAATAAGAAAGACAAAGCCAATATTGACGGTTTTTTTCTCAAACCAAATGTTATCGTATTAAAGAGATACCAAATTTCTTTCAAAAGAGAAATCTTTACACTTGCGCACGAATTAGGGCACTATCTTTTAGATGAAGAAGAAATAGACAAAATTGAATATGAGGATTTAGCCAATCAAAATTTATCAAAAATTGAAAATTGGTGCAATGACTTTGCCTACTATTTTTTGAGCGGAGAATTTGAAAAAATTATTGAAACTATTGATAACTCAACTGCTCAAAATGATTATAATATTGACTTGGTTCAACGTATTTCCGAAAAAACTCATTTAAGCAGAATAGCAATTTTTACCAAGTTGCTATTACTTAATAAAATTAGTCCAGCAAATTATAAAAAAGTCAGAAACGAATTTGAAGAAGAGTTCAGAATTAAAAATGAGGAATTAAAAAAACAAAGAGAGTCAGATAAACAAAATGGAATAAATACTGGAGGCTCGACACCCGTTCCTATAAAATCCCCTTTGCTTGTTTCTACAATTCAAACAGCATTTTATGAAGGTGTGATTAACGAATATGAGTTTTGCAAAAAGCTAAATATTAAACCCGATAAAATAGATAGTTTTCTCTATGAAAGTAGTAATTGACACCAGCTCATTATTGTCGTTGGTTCGTTATTACTTGCCATTTGACAAAAAGAAAATATTGTTTGAAATCATAAAAGCAAAGGTTGCTAATGGCCAAATTATTGCCATAGATAAAATAATCGAAGAATGCGAATACACGTCCAAAGGACTTGTCCTAGAAACGCTTTCATTTCTAAATGATAGAACCTTTAACAAAACTTATAAACTTCCGCTCAATACAGCGTTTGTACTACCACCTGCACCAGCCAAATTTTACAGAATGGTTGACAATAATTTCGTTGTCGCAGTTCAAAGAGCAAGACTTAGTGAAGCACAATATGACGCTGTGAAAAATGACTTTATGAACTCTGCTGATATGAAAATGATTTTGACAAGTTTGAATCTTAAAATTGATAACCCAACAGAAGACATATTTCTTGTTACAGAAGAAACAGAAGCAAGTAATGACCATAAAGTATTTAAGAAAATTCCTGCAATTTGCTCGCAGTTAGACATAACGACAATCAATATTCAGCAACTCCTTGACAAACTTGAAGGAGTGAATATTGAAATTAGATAAAACTATATCTAACAGCAATTTGGCAAAAGCAAGGCAGATGAAAGTAATTGAATTTCTGTATTTCTTCAACATTTCTACAATATTTAGGCTGACGGATTTCAAGGCACGTTCGCCAAAATCGGCTAAGGCTCATGATAATAACGATACGACATACAAAAAACAATGGCAATTTTTGAAATCGACAAAGGGAAAGCAAAACGGGTACGACTGAGTGATTTTAAACTCGAAAAGGATTTGCAAAGACTAATTGAGGACAATGTAGAAACGATTTTTAACTGTCTTTTTATTGCAACAGAGTTTTCGACAGGCAATATTCACTCAGGAAGAATTGACACTTTAGCACTTTCGGAAGACAATAATCCAGTAATAATTGAATACAAAAAAGTTGCTTCATCAGACCTTATAAATCAAAGCCTTTACTATTTACATTGGATTAAAGACCATAAGGGCGACTTTCAAATTGCAGCAAATAGAGCATTAGGAAGAAATGTTGACGTTGATTGGTCAGACATAAGAGTAATTTGTTTAGCTCCTGAATACAAAAAGTATGACTTGCACGCAGTTCAAGTAATGGGAGCAAACATTGAGCTTTGGCAATACAAAATATATGAAAACGGAATTTTAAATATAGAAGAAGTTTTCAAAAGAACAACGTCAAATCAAGCCACAGAGGAACTCGTTGGCAAAAATCCTGTAATGATTGAAGCAGGAAAAAAAGCTGCCTTGACAAGAAAAACAGCGACATATACCATTGAAGAACACTTTGAAAATCTTGACGACAATATTCTTGAACTATTTAACGCCGTGCGTGACTTCATTGTCACCATAGACAGTTCAATAGAAGAAACGCCCAAGAAACATTATATTGCTTATAAAACAAGCCAGAACTTCGCTTGCTTACAGACCTATAAGAAAAAGTTGACATTGTATTTAAAGCTAAACCCAGACGAAGTAAACCCAATGCCAAGCCAAGGAAGAGACGTTAGGGGAATTGGACACTTTGGAACGGGTGACTTTGAATTGACAATTAAAGACCTAAATGACTTTGAAGAAACGAAATATTTGATAAATGAAGCGTATAAAAACATAGGCGGATGATAAGGAAAACTACCGCTAACAATTGGGCTAAATTGTAAAATGCAATAGGAATAGCACGGACTTTTATCCCAAAACCTCACCCACCGCCAAGCCTTGTTCGTTATCGTCAACCTAAACGACAACGGTGCATACATGAAACATATTGATAAATGATAAGAAACAAGAATAGACAGACAACGATTTTAGTATCTTGGAAACGATGAAAGTATTAGACACATTTGCAGGGGCAGGCGGTTTTAGTTTAGGTTTTCACCTCACTGGACAATATGATATTATTGGTGCTATTGAATATGACCAATGGGCAGCAGATACCTTTAAATACAACCATCCTGAATCAACCGTTCTAGTTGGCGACATACAAGAGTATAGCGAAGAGTTTTTATTGGAAACCTTCCATGACAAACCTGACATTATATTAGGTGGTCCTCCGTGTCAAGGTTTTTCAATAGCTAACAGAAAAGCTGGCGACCCTGCTGACCCGAGAAATTCATTATTTAAGGAGTTCGTAAGACTTGGAAAAATCTTTAAACCCAAAATAATGATAATGGAAAATGTTCCTAATCTAATAAAAGCAAGAACCCACGACAAAGAACTTGTGATTGATATTATCATTCAAGAACTTGAAAAGTTAGGGTATTATGTTTATCACACAATCTTAAATGCAACGGACTATGGCGTTCCTCAAATTAGAAAACGACTTATTGTTATTGCCTCAAAAGATAAATTGGATAATCCTTTTCCCGAACCAACACATTCAATCGAAAGCAACCTCAATACTTTATTCAATACTACTCTTCAAAAAACTCCGACTTTGTGGGACGCAATCTCAGATTTACCTCAAATTGAAGCAAGAGAAGGAGCAGAAGAAATGAACTATGAAGCACCCGCAAAAAATGCTTTTCAAAAGTATTTACGTGGACATGCTGATAAAGTTTATAATCACGTTGCAATGAAACATTCCCAAAGAATGGTTGAACGATTTGCTTCAATGAGTTGCGGAAATTCTATATCTGATGTCCCCGACCATTTAAAGCCATTTAAAAGAAATGGAAATGGGGAGTTTTCAGAAAAATTATATGACCAAAATAATAGAAGAATGCACCCCGACAGACCTTGTCATACCATCGCAGCCTCTTTTTATGCAAATTTTGTTCACCCTTTCAAAAACAGAAATTTTACACCAAGAGAAGGAGCAAGAATTCAAACATTCCCCGATTGGTATGTATTTCAGGGAAAACCAACGGTCGTTAGTCATAAACTTTTACAACGAGAAGGTAGAGATGAAGAAAAACACCTTTGCCAATATAATCAGATTGGCAATGCGGTTCCACCACTTTTGGCAAAAGCAATAGCGGAAAATATTTTATCACAACTAACAATACAGCAAGACGAAAAATGTTTGTTCACGGAGATAATTTAAAGCAAAAAGAATTGCATAAAGAGAAATATACAGACCAAGAAGCTAAACAGTTCCTCGCTGAAATTCGCATTGAGTATGACAAATGGAATAAAGCAAATGAAGAATTAAAAGGTCCTTTTTCTGCCACTGAAGAAGGCGACTCTGAAATCATCAATAAAAGAGTTCAACTCTTTTCCGATTATAAAGAATTTATTGACCAACAGAAATACGCTGAAAAGTTTGACTCACGTTCAAACTTACATTCGTCAGTTTTGGAAGAATTTATGTTCTATTTGTTTAGAGATTTAGTTTATGAGTTTTCAGCGTCTGCAATTTTAGGAAAAGCTCATACTTTCAAAGATATATTTTTCAATTCAACTTCCTATAAAGAAATGGTCACAAGACCAAATGCAAAAGTTGAAAAGAAAGACCACGACTTTATTATTGGGGTAAACATACAAGCTAAAATGAATTGTGATGGAAGTGCCGATGCAGAATTACACAACTGGCAAATTCCAGCAGTAGCAATTGAATGTAAAACGTATCTGGATAAAACAATGCTTGAAGGTTCGTCAACTGCTGCCGAACAATTAAAACATCGAAATCCTAACGCAATTTATATTGTAGTTGCAGAGTGGCTTAAACTGACAGAACAGGTAAACTTAAAGAAATTTAAGGTTGACCAAATCTATGTTTTGAGAAAACAAAAAAATACAGACAGAGAATATCGTTATGCTGACACCTACAAGAAAAACCCAATTTTTGAAGACGTTGTTCAGCACCTTTTTGACAAAGTTCGCAATCACTTAACTTCTGACTGGGAAGGGGGGATAAGTTACGGACTACAAAAGGGATACTTAATGTAGCCAATGACGAAAGAAGAGCCTCCGCTGTTTAGCATAATGGCGAAACAATTCGTATAACAGCTTTGTAGTGGGTTTAAGAGAAGCTCTTCTAATGATGTTTCATCCCAAAACCTCACCCACCGCCAAGCCTTGTTCATTATAACCTTGATTTCGGAATGTTGAAAAAGTAAATCAACTATCCGCCACGATTAATTTGTTGAGAATACTATGTTGTTGAGAAGAATATTTTTGTGTTGTGCTGTGATGCTGGGCTGTTGTTGGCTGGCCGATTTAGATGCCCTTTCCAACGATTTGGCTTATGCCCGCAAACGACGCAAACCGCATAAGAAATCGAAAAGATATGTGCGAAAAGTAGTGGTGTCGGCCAAGCCTATTTTTTTTGATTCCTTGGCTGCCCCTCGTTTCAATATCCAAAGCAACCTTAGCGAAACGGCTTGGGTCGATAGCGTATTTGCGACCCTCAACGATGACCAAAAAATCGGACAGTTCTTCATGGCGGCGGTGCATCCCAACAACGGACAGGCTCATCTTCGACGCATCCAAGGACTGATAGACAGCTACGGCGTTGGTGGGGTTATTTTCTTTAAAAGTGACCCTTATCTGCTTGCCCAGTTTAACAACCAGTTGCAAGCCATTGCCAAAGTTCCCTTACTTACGTCTATCGACGGCGAATGGGGCTTGGCGATGCGGATGAAATATACGATGGCTTTTCCGAAGCAAATTACCTTGGGTGCAATACAAGATAATTCCTTGATTTTCAGAATGGGACAAGAAATTGCTCGTCAATGTAAAAGACTGGGGATTCATCTCAATTTTGCTCCAGTGGTGGACATCAACAGCAACCCCAACAACCCTATTATTGGGCATCGTTCTTTTGGAGAAGTGCGGGAAAATGTAGCCGAAAAAAGTGTAGCCTATATGCACGGCATGCAACAAGAACAACTCATTGCCTGTGCCAAGCATTTTCCGGGCCACGGCGATACGCATGGCGATTCGCACCGAACCTTGCCGCAGTTGGCCTACAATATAGAACGCCTCAAAGAAGTGGAATTGTACCCGTTCCAAAAACTGATTCAAGATTCTATCAAATCTATGATTGTTGGGCATTTACAAGTGCCTATTTACGATTGGAAACCAGCTACGCTTTCCCAAAATATTGTCACCAATTTGCTCAAAAACGAAATGGGCTTTAAAGGGCTGGTGATTACCGATGCCCTTAATATGCGAGGCGTACATACCGAAGGCTATGTGCCAGGAGGCGTTGATTTACAGGCATTTTTGGCAGGAAACGACATTTTACTTTGTTCCGAAAATATCCCCGAAGGCATTCGTCGTATCAGAGAAGCGGTGCTATCTGGTGCTATCACACAAGCCGAGGTAGATATGCGTGTAAAAAAGATTCTACGGGCTAAATATTGGGTAGGCCTGCATCATTTTAATTACATCGAAACGCAAGGTTTACAAGCCGATTTGCATACACCCGAAGCCAGTAGCATTCGGCAGGTACTTTTCAATCATGCCATTACACTGGTCAAAGATGTACCGAATCTTGTGCCTTTACAAACAAGCAGTAAGTTGGTCAGCATCAGCGTTGATTCACACATAGGAAATAGTTTCCAACAAGCCCTTGGTACTTTTGCTTCGTTTCAACAATATGCCATTGATGGCAAAACCAATGAGCGTCATTTCAACGATATATTACGTAAAATCGACTCTACCCAAACGGTTGTGGTGAGCATTCATCGCATTTCTAATAGTCCTTATGCCCATTTCGGCATTGGCTATGCTTTAGAAGATTTTATCAAACGACTCGAAAAGAAAACCCGTGTCATTGTATGTGCTTTTGGGAATCCTTACAGCCTGAAATACTTTGCTGAGGCTTCTACCATTGTGTGCGGCTACGAAGACGAAAAAGATGCTCACTCGGCTGTAGCAGAAGTATTGTTTGGGCGACTGCCAGCTAAAGGTAAATTGCCCGTATCGGTCGAAAATCTTTTCAAAGCAGGCGAAGGGCTTTCAACCGACCACCTTGGACTTATCGACAACGTGCAACCCGAAAGCGTAGAAATGAGTGCGTTGGGGCTTTCCAATATTGATACAATTATTAAAAATGCCATTCAAAAACAGGTATTTCCGGGCTGTCAATTGGTCGTAGCACGCAAAGGTCAAATCGTTTATAACCGTAATTTTGGCAATTTTACCTACGACAACAACGCCACAGCAGTAGCAAACAATACCATTTACGACCTTGCTTCCGTGACAAAAGTAGCGGCTACGTTGCAAGCACTGATGTTTTTGTACGACCGTCAGAAGTTTTCTTTAGAAGAAAAGATTTCTCTGTATTTGCCTGAATTACAGGGAACAAACAAAGAGAATTTACTCATCAAAGATATACTATGGCACCAAGCAGGCTTGGTGGCGTACATTCCTTTTTGGCAAAAAACACGCATTCCATTGGGTTGGAAAACAGAGTACTACAATCGGCAAGCTGATGAAAGCTATACCTTGCCCGTGGCCGATGGTATGTATGCCAAACCTGCCATTCGAGATTCGGTTTGGCGTTGGGTGATAGAATCGCCTTTGCGTCAGAAAAAAGGAGAGCATTACGATTTTGTTTATAGCGATTTAGGCTTGATGATGCTACAACATTTGGTCGAAAAACTGACAGGACAACCCTTGGATGTGTTTGTCAAACAAACTTTTTATGAACCGCTAGGCATGACTACCACAGGCTTTAATCCTTTACAAACCTTTACCAAAAGCCAAATTGCACCCACCGAAAACGATACCGCTTTCAGAGGTAAACAAGTACAAGGAACGGTGCAAGACCAAACTGCAGCCATGCTTGGAGGCGTTTCGGGTCATGCAGGGTTGTTTAGTTCTGCCAGTGATTTAGCCAAACTCATGCAAATGAACCTCAACAATGGTGCTTTTCTAGGTAAAAGATATTTCAACGAAAATACCGTAAAATACTTTGCCCAAACCACTTCTACACGAAGTCACAGGGCTTTGGGTTGGGACAAACGCCCAAGCGATGGAGGCAGTAGCTATGTGTCGTCGATGGCTTCGGCAAGTTCGTTTGGGCATTCGGGTTATACAGGCACATTGGTATGGGTGGACCCCGCCAAAGACTTGGTATTTGTGTTTCTTTCCAATCGGGTATATCCTTCGGCAAGCAACAACAAAATCAATACCTTGCACATTCGTCGCAAGATTATGGACGAAGTGTATAAATCGTTGAAGTAAAAATCCTAAACCGACAACCAACGTAACAGATGAATTTTACAAGCATAATACAATACCTTGTAAGTAATTGGTTAGAAAACCTTGGTATTCTCACGACCTTGATTTGTGTGTGGATGAATACCAAACAAAATATTTGGGGATGGTTTTGGGGAATTATCTGTTGTAGTATTTATGCCTATATTTTTTGGCAGGCAAATTTGTATTCAGACATGGAGCTACAAGGGGTATATGTTGCCCTGAGTGCGTATGGTTGGTACCAATGGAAATTTGGAGGAAAGCAAGAAACGTACCTTCCTGTATCGCATACGCCTCGGATGCAATGGTATATCGCCGTAATGATTGGGGCAGTTTTTGCCTTGGTATCGGGCTATTTACACCAAAACCTCACCGATGCCAGCCTACCATACGCCGATTCTACACTCACAGGGATTAGTTTGGTAGCACAGTGGATGATGGCTAGAAAATACATAGAAAACTGGATTTTATGGATGATTGCCAATGTTGGTTATATTATTTTATATATGCAAAAATCGCTTTATAGCACCAGTTTTTTATATATACTCTTGTTGCTTTTGGCTGTAAAAGGCTACGTGGATTGGAAGAAAACTATACGCACATAAATCAAGGGGGAATTGTTAATCATAAAATAGTGCTACGAAGGATTTTGTCTTGTTCAAAAGCGTTCTTATTATTCGCATTTTTTGGGGTAGCGGCAACTCTTGCAGTTGCCTCACTCAACATGGCAACCGCAAGGGTTGCCGCTACCCCAATTCTATTTGAAAGATAAAACCAAACTTTCGTACAGCACTAATCATAAAATTAAAAACGTCATTCACTCAATAGGTTTTTATGCAAAAATGGGTCGAAAAAATAAGGCATAACCGATGGATAAAAGCAATGGCAGGGCTTTTGCTTTTGGTATTGTTGCTTGATTTTTGTTTTCCTTTTGAGGTAAAACCACAGTACTCGACCTTGGTGCTAGATGCCGACGGGAAGCTGCTTCATGCTTTTCTGAATCCTCAAGACAAATGGCGGATGCCAACCGAAGCACAAGACATTACACCTGCACTCGAAAAGGCTATTTTGTTTAAAGAAGACCGTTGGTTTCGCTACCATTTTGGCATCAATCCTCTGGCAGTTGCGAGGGCTTTTTTCCGAAATATTATCAAAGGCAAACGAACCTCTGGAGCAAGTACCATCACCATGCAAGTAGTACGCCTATTGCATCCTGCCAAGCGTACTTACGGACATAAATTGCTAGAAATGTGGCGAGCCATACAGCTAGAGCTTCATTATTCTAAAGACGAAATCCTGCAAATGTATGTGAGCTTAGTGCCTTATAGTTCCAATATAGAGGGTTTAAAATCAGCTTCTTATCTTTTTTTTCAAAAATCTCCCGAAGTTCTTAGTTTAGCCGAAATCGTTACATTGACCATCATACCCAACCGTCCGTCGAGCTTGCGTTTGGGTGTCAATAATGCGTTGATTGTACAAGAAAGAAATCGTTGGTTGAAACAATATGAAGAAGCAGGCGTTTTTTCTAGCGAAGAAATTGCTGATGCCTTGCTAGAACCCTTGGATGTAAGCCGACACGCAGCACCGAAACTAGCCCCACATTTGTCCATTCGTTTGCATAAAACGCATCCTGAACAAGCCATTTTGCATACGCATATCAAACGCAATAAGCAATTGTATGCCGAGCAGTTGGTCAAAAATTATGTGCAACGCCTCGAAACCATGCACATCCGCAATGCCGCTGTATTGGTGATAAACAACCAAACCCAAGCCATTGAAGCATACATCGGTTCGGCTGATTTTAATAAAACAAATGATGGCGGACAAGTAGATGGCATTCAGGCGATTCGCTCGCCGGGAAGTACGCTCAAACCCTTGTTGTACGGCTTGGCTTTCGACGAAGGAATTTATACCCCCAAGTCGCAGTTGTACGATGTACCAACCAATTTTAACGGCTTTGAGCCAGAGAATTTCGATAAAATTTTTCATGGAAAAGTAAGCGTAGAGTTTGCCTTAGCCAATTCGCTCAATATTCCTGCGGTGCGTGTATTGCAGCGTATTTCTACGCCTTTGATGGTCGAAAAACTTAAAAAAGCGGAATTTCAAAGTATTAAAAAAAATGCTTCTAAATTGGGCTTATCGCTTGCCTTGGGCGGTTGTGGCGTTACCCTCGAAGAGCTGACCAACCTGTTTGCTTCGTATGCTCATGGAGGCAATTTCGTCAAAGCAAGCTTTTTAGCAAAAGAGTCACCAGCCACACCACAGGCTTTGCTTTCGGAAGAAGCGACGTTTTTCGTCAATACCATTTTAAGTCAAGTGACTCGCCCCGATTTGCCCAACAATTACGAATACACCTACCGAATGCCTAAAATTGCTTGGAAAACAGGCACATCATTTGGGAAAAAAGACGCTTGGAGTATTGGCTACAATGCCCATTATACCGTAGGCGTTTGGGTAGGAAATTTCTCTGGCGAAGGCGTACCCGAATTGTCGGGAGCTAATATTGCTACGCCTTTGTTGTTTGATATTTTTAATACCATTGATTACAATTCTTCGGCAAAATGGTTTGTACCGAGCAGTAAAATAGGCTTGCGTAAAATTTGTGCCGAATCGGGCGATTTGCCCAATACTTTTTGTACGCATCAATTGATAGATTATTACATTGAAGGCATTTCGCATACCCGTACCTGTACGCATCTACAAAATATCTGGGTCAATGCCAGTGCTTCGATGCGTTATTGTGGGGCTTGTGTGCCAGACAGTGGTGCCGTGCAACGGCCGTATCCGTCTTATGCTCCAGAACTGGTTAGTTGGTTTGAATACAAGCATATTCATTACGAAAGAATGCCTCCGCATAACCCTGCGTGCATGGAAATTTCTCACCAAAACGCCCCCGTGATTGTTTATCCAACCGACGGAGCGGAGTACATACTCAACCCGAAAGAAGCAACGCAATTGATGTTGAGTTGCCAAACCAACAATGCCACCAAAACCGTGTATTGGTACATCAATGACAAACTTTACCAAAAGGCTTCGCCTACGGCCAATATATTTTTTGAACCACCTGCTGGCAGGGTTAAAATTTCCTGTGCCGACGACCAAGGCAATAATGCCAATAGTTGGATTACGGTGAAAAAAGAATAAAGTGATAATTGCATTGACAAAAGATTCCATGACTTTGACCATGAACGTACAAGGACACAGAGGATGCCGAGGCTTACGCCCCGAAAACACATTAGAGGCTTTTTTATATGCCCTCAGCTTTCCGATACAAACCCTTGAAATGGATGTTTGTATGAGCCAAGATGCTCAGGTAGTGGTATCGCATGAGCCTTATATGAATGCCTTGTTTTGTAGCCTGCCTACTGGCAAAGCCCTTACGCCCAGCAATGCCCGCAAGCATAATCTATACGCAATGCCTTACAGCCTGATTCGTCAGTATGATTCGGGTAAAAGAGGTAATCGGCTGTTTCCAAACCAAGTACCCATGCCAGCGTATAAACCCTTGTTGCAAGAAGTATTAGAAACCTGCGAAAATTTCTGTCAAATTCACCAACGAACGCCCATTCATTACAACATCGAAATCAAATCTGAACCCAAAGAATACGGCATCAGCCAACCTGCGTCGGTGGCGGTTTTTTGCGATGCGGTTTTTGCAAAACTCCGAGCCATTCCTGCGGAAAGAATCATTGTACAAAGTTTTGATTTTGCTATTTTACAGTATTGTCATGCACAAATACAACAAGGCGTTTTTCCCCCCGTGCGGTTGTCGGCATTGGTCAATTATGAAGGCATCAAACCTAGTTTAGCCAAATTGGGCTTTACGCCAGCCATTTTTAGTCCTTATTTTAAATCGCTTACGCAAGGCAAGATAGCCTTGTGCCATCAGAAAGAAATGCAGGTCATTCCGTGGACGGTCAATGACCCCACCGCCATGCGGCAATTGATGCAATGGAACGTAGATGGGCTTATCACCGATTATCCAGACGAAGCCACCAAGCTTTTAGCAAGCCTATAAATTCGTGTAGTCTTCTTGCTTTTCGCTTCTTTTCTAAAGCATTCTTCTTCTATATTTGCAGGGAAATTATACAAAACTATGCTAACTTTTCCCAACGCCAAAATCAATATTGGTTTACACATCACCGCCAAGCGAGCCGACGGTTTTCATAACCTCGAATCGTGTTTTTATCCTGTAGGTTGGTCAGATGCCCTCGAAATACTTCCTGCCGAAAAGCTCAGTTTTCAAAGCTCTGGCATTGCCATTCCGGGCGACCCCAACCATAACCTTTGTTTGAAAGCCTACCAATTGCTCAAAGCCGATTTTGATTTACCTCCCGTACAAATTCATTTACACAAAGTTGTACCCATTGGGGCAGGCATGGGTGGTGGTTCGTCGGATGGAGCTTTTACCATCAAAACATTAAACCAATTATTCGAGTTATCTCTTTCAACGGAAGCAATGCAAAACTATGCACGCAAGCTTGGGAGCGATTGTGCCTTTTTTATCGAAAATAAAGCACAATTTTGTTTTGGCAAAGGCGATGAATTTGAAGATATTAGGGTAGATTTAGCTGGAAAAACCTTGGTGTTGGTCAATCCGATGATTCATATTTCAACGGCGGAGGCATATTCAGGCGTAAAGCCACAAGCCCCTGCGATTCATTTACCAGAAGCATTGGCTGCTCCTATCGAAACATGGAAAAACAGCTTAGTCAACGATTTTGAAAAACATTTATTACCCAAATACCCTGCCATAGCCCAAGTAAAAGAAGAGCTATACGCTTTAGGTGCAAGCTATGCCAGTATGACAGGCTCAGGCTCTACGGTTTTTGGTATATTCGACAATAACATCGCATTAAATCAAGCATTTAGCAACTATATGGTTTGGCAAGGGATTTTAAACTAATTTCTTATGCAAAGACGAGAACCTTTTAAATTTATGTTACAATTGGCCATGTTTGGCAGTGGTCTGTTATTTTTGGGATTATTGGTTTTTTATACCATCTTACAACGCCCCGAAGCAGGTTTTGGGCAATTGATTTTGCCTCAAATTTTTTGGGCTTCAACGCTATTGATGCTCATTAGTAGTCTTACTTTACACTTGGCTCATTTGTATTTTAAACAAGACAAATACCCTACTTTTCGCTTTTACATGGGTTTTACCCTCTCGTTAGGCATCTGTTTTATTGTGATGCAATTGATTGGCTGGCAGCAATTGTTTCAACTCAACGCCAATGCCGCCGTGCGTACTTCAAGAGGATTTATCATTATTTTATCGGGTTTGCACATTTTACATATTTTTGCAGGCTTGATTTTTTTAATCAAAGTTTTTATAGAACTACTCCGCCGCCGCTCCTATGTAGAAACCTTTGTGTACTCGGTCAACCCACCTAATCAACTCAAAATCAACCTCATTATCTTTTATTGGCATTTTGTGGACGTACTTTGGTTGATTTTATTTATGTTTCTATGCTGGCATCATCGCTAAATGCAAGCTTGAGTAGGCAAAAAAGTATAACGAAATGCAGAGATTATATAATTTACTGGTAGTTTTGCAAAGAGATGTATAAGCAACAGCTATGGATAGCAATTTGAGGAATAGAGAACTTTGGGTGGCGTTTAAAAAGGGCGACAGTGAGGCACTGGGACAATTGGCCAGTGCACATTACCGTACTTTGTACAACTATGCCACAAAGTTTACCAAAGACCGAGAGCTTATTAAAGACTGCATCCAAGACCTGTTCTTGCATTTATGGGACCAACGAGCCAATTTGCAAAGTTCTCCATTTGTAACCATTTACCTACTCAAGTCGCTCAAATACAATTTATTAAAAAAGCTCAATCAAGAGAAAAAATGGATATTAGACGACATTGATGCCGATTATGCACCAGTCGAAAACAGCAATGTAGAGTCGAGTATTATTGATTTGGAGCTTTTTAACGAAAACGAACAAAAAGTAAAAAGCATTCTCAGTAGCCTGCCCAAGCGTCAGCAAGAAGTGATATTTCTTAAATTCTACGAAACCCTGAGCATAGAAGAAATTGCCGAAATCATGGAGATGAACAAGCAATCGGTGTCTAACTTGCTGCAAAGAGCCATACAAAACCTCAAGCAACATTGGTTGGTAGGAGTGGGGCTGTTTTTTTATTTGTATTTATGGATTTGAAACACCACTTTTCGACTTCATAGTAAAACCTACAATGACATCTTGTTCCCAAAGTTGGTTATTTTTGCTGGTCTATTTGGCAAAAAAGAAATTTGGCGGTGTTACAAACTAACTGATTATTTTTTTCTTTGTAAAAAAGATGTTATAGTAACTACAACAGTACGTACTTGTTCAAAATGTGGTAGGACAAACCTTATCTTAAATGGTAAAAATAAAATCAGACCACCGATGCGGTGAAACGCCTACCTATCATTGCAAAGATTGCAAGGTTTATCGTGTGTTGTATAGGAAAAAAGCCTAGAACCTTTTAAGACTACTATCCAAGAGGCGACACTAGAAACGGTGTTAAAAGTAGATGAAATATTTACTTATGTTTTATTGAAAATCAATCAGGTTCGTATTGGGATAGCAGAAAATAAGCAAACCCAACAAATCATTTCTTTTTTTATAGGTGATGGGAGTATGGAAAGCTGTAGGCGGTTGTGGCGAAAATTACCTTATAGTTATTTGAGGTGTACGAGTTTCTCAGATGTTGGGAAGTCCTATAATTGCCTACCACCAGAAACTCATGTAAAGGTAGGAAAGGAAACAGGGCTTACCAATCACGTGGAACGGCTAAATAATACGATTAGACAACGATTTAGCCGATTGGTAAGAAAAACCTTGTCGTTTTCAAAAAAAGGCGGGGTCGCCCGTGCAGTATATGCTAAATTTACATTTCAAGCTCTGGGCTTTTCAATATAATCTTAAGGTTATTAGTTGAAAAATAACACTACCTTATGTGTTTAAAAGCACCTTTAAAACCAAGTTTTAAACCATAACCTCAGTACAAAAATCGCTTTTGCTCAACACCATACCCACTTTCCTTGTATAACTCCATATCATTTACTTTCCTTCCCAATATAACTTTGGCGGCATCACAACAGGATTTTTTGTATATCCTCACAAATCCATTTGGCACAAATATGGTTTATAGCGGATTTTGACTATATTTACTATTCATTCTAAACAGAAAATAGACATAAAACCGTTTGAATGCTTGCTAAATCCTTTTTAACCTTAATCATTTTTGGGTAAAGTATCCCGAAATTTTACTTATTTAGCTTGCTGATAAACAATGGCTTATCAGAATTTTACCTTAAATTATCTCTATAATTGATTGTTTTTGAAAACCTTCAAAAACGTAAAAGCTGTTATTAATATGAAAGTTTCTACAACACAGCCCTTTCAAATTATTTATTCGATACTCAACCACGAGTATTTAGGCTATTTGTTTGAGGCTTTTGTAGTGCAGTTAGATGCCAAAGGCCGCTTAACCTTACTCAACCAGAATATCTCGACCAAAAATATCCAAGAATTTAGCGAAGGCTTAGAAGCGTACCGACCCGATGAAAATGATTTCCGATTAGTCGAACTCATAGACGCTATGCAGCAAGAAGCGATTTTTAAAAAGTTTGCTGGAGCAAAAAAACGCACAACGGTTGTTGATTTCTTCCTCAAAACCTACGACAAGCAAAAAGGCGACAAGCTACTCCAAGAACATATTGCCGAGTATATCGACAAAATCAAGGCCCAAATCATGCCTTTGTTGCTCAACAAGCAGGTATTTATCATGAGTGGCGATGGCAATCCTACGTGGCAGAAGCTCGAAATGCTGCCCCAAAAGGCAACCGTATTGTTTCACGTCATGCGAAACGACGACAATACCCATTACTTTCCAACCATCAAATATGCTGGTAATAAAATAGAGTTTCAGTACAAAAATGCCTTTATTCTTTGCGAAGAACCTGCATGGATGGTGCTAGAAAACAAAGTATATCATTTTGAAAAAAATGTAGATGGCAAAAAACTGCGGCCATTTTTATTCAAAAAATACATTGTCATTCCCAAAAACCTCGAAGACGACTATTTCCGCAAATTTGTTACGTCTATTGTCACCCAATTCGACGTGCATCCCAAAGGCTTCCAAATCATTGAGGAGGCTTATAAATGTATGCCCTTGCTTTCGCTTGTAGAGCAACACAGCAAGCCCCAAATGGCGTTGTTTGACGGCGAGGCATCGCCAGAAGAAGAAGCAGAAAGCGAAGTTGCGTTTGTGGTGCGGTTTCAATATGGCAAATATTCCTTTCGGTTCGATAGCTTTACCAATGCCGTCAATGTAAGTTTAGAAAAAAAGGGCAATGATTTTATTTTTCATAAAGTAAAAAGAGACCTCGTACAAGAAAAAGCGACGTTGCACTTACTCAAGCAACTCGAATTGCCCCTCAAAAACGGGCAAGGTGTATTGCCTAAAACACAGGCTTTTAGTTGGTTACAACAACATTACCAAACACTTACAACGGCTGGATTTTATATAGAACAATTGGTACAAGACGATGGCAAACGGTATTTTTTGGGCTATTCGACCATAGAAGTAACCATCACCGAAGGCAACGATTGGTTCGATATTCATGCACTGGTTAAGTTTGGCGATTTTGATATTCCATTCTTAAAACTTCGTAACCTTATTCTTCATAAAAAGCGAGAGTTCACCTTGCCCAATGGCGAAATTGCGGTGATTCCAGACACGTGGTTTTCACAATATGCCGAGCTATTTGCTTTTGCCGAACCCAATGCTTTAGACAATGGCTTTATTTTGAAAAAGCATCACCTGGCCTTGGTACAAGACATGGGCAACGATTCGTTGGCAAAAACCGTGTTGAGCCGAAAGCTGGAAAAACTCAAAGATTTTGAAGAAATCCACGAATACGATATGCCCAAAGACTTTGTAGGGCATTTGCGACCTTACCAAAAAGCAGGGTATAATTGGATGCGTTTTTTGGGCGATTATCGCTTTGGAGGCTGCTTGGCCGACGACATGGGTTTGGGAAAAACGGTTCAGACCTTGGCATTATTACAAGCCCAAAAAGAGCAAGGTATTGCCGAACCATCTTTGCTTGTAATGCCAACTTCGTTGGTTTATAACTGGGAAATGGAAGCCAAAAAATTTGTTCCTCAACTCAAAATTCTGACTTATACAGGTACGTACCGAGATAAAAATATTGAGCTTTTCAATCAATACGATGTCGTATTAACTTCGTATGGCATTGTTAGAATAGACATAGATTTGCTCAAAGATGTGCGTTTCAACTACGCCATTTTAGACGAATCGCAAGCCATAAAAAACCCTAATTCATTCATTACCAAGGCCGTGATGCAACTCAACACCAAGCATCGCTTGGCACTCACAGGTACACCTTTAGAAAATAGTACGTTGGATTTATGGTCACAAATGAGCTTTATTAATCCGGGATTGCTGGGTACGCAAGGCTTTTTCAAGAACGAATTTCAAATTCCGATTGAGAAGAAAAACGATGAAAAAAAGGTCAAAAGACTTTACGCCATCATCAAGCCTTTTATGCTCAGAAGACATAAATCGCAGGTGGCGACCGAGTTGCCTCCTAAAATAGAAAGCATTCATTATGCCCGTATGACCGAGCAACAAGAAAAAGAATACGAAGAAGCAAAATCGTATTACCGCAACCTGATTCTGGAACACATCGACAGCGAAGGCATTGCCAAATCACAAATGGTGGTACTGCAAGGATTGACCAAACTACGCCAAATTGCCAATCACCCACGCATGACCGACACCGACTATGAGGGCGATTCGGGCAAACTTGATGACGTATTACAAAAATTAGAAACGGCTTTAAACGAAGGGCATAAAGTATTGATTTTTAGCCAGTTTGTCAAGCATTTGGATTTATTCAGAGAACGCCTCGACAACGAAAATATCCCTTTTGCCTACCTCGATGGCAGCACCCTCGACCGACAAGCACAGGTAGAACTTTTTCAAAAAAACGAAGCAGTAAAGGTGTTTCTCATTTCCTTGAAAGCAGGCGGTTTGGGGCTAAATCTCACCGCCGCCGATTATGTATTTATTTTAGACCCTTGGTGGAACCCCGCTATCGAAGCACAAGCCGTGGACAGAGCACACCGCATCGGACAAGAAAAAACGGTTTTTACCTATAAATTTATTACAAAACATACCGTAGAAGAAAAAATCTTGGCATTGCAACAAAACAAGCAAAAGCTTGCGTCGGAGTTGATAACTACAGAAGAAGGTTTTGTAAAATCGTTGAGTAAAGAAGATGTATTGGCCTTGTTAGATTAATACGAAGGATTTGCTAAATTCATTATAAAAAACTAAAAATCAAAATTTTACCTTTTACAATAGATGCTTATGTAGAATTTTTGGCATAATTCTACATAAGCATTGCTATGCCACATCGGCATGAATCAAAGCCCTACCTAGCGTTTCTTGCGTCTGGCTTTTTTGGCTGCGGCTAATAGTGTTTTTGCCTCAGTATGTTGCGATGACTTGCGTTCGGCATCGTCTAATACTTGTTTATAGTACTCGATAGCTTGGTCGTAATCTTCTTCGGAAGCCGCTATTTTTCCCAAGGCAATCAACGACGACCAGTAATATCCCGACTGTGTAGTATTACTCAATTTGGCAAAGTCGATGGTTTGCTGGTAATATTTCTTTGCCTCGGTTATGTTGTGGTAATAATTGTAATTATAGTAAGCCAAAATAAAACTGGCATAACGCCCACTTACGCCTTCATAACCCGTATAATGCTCTTCTATTTTTTTCAGAATACTTTTGGCTTCTTCTTCGGCTTCTTTTACATGACCCGATACAAAGGCACAGCGGGCATGAAAACGATGAAAAAACGGATTGTCGGGATAAGTTTCATGCGTATATTTCGAGAGTTCAAACGCCTTTTGGTTCATGTTTTCCATGCCATAAATCTGCAAAAGGAAATACCTTGCCTCGGTGCGGGTGTAAAAAGCATTGTAACTTACTTTTTCTAATTGCTGAATACCCTTGCTTTTATCGCCTTTCGGAAATAGCCACAAAACAGGGCGGAGCATCGGAAAATTTTCTTTTACATAATAAAAATAGTAATTGTACAAGCCATCGCCAAACATCAATTCTGGACTAAAATCTGAAAATGCCCGAGATTTATCCAAATATTTAAGGGCATTTTTGGCGGCAAAAGTCGCTTTTGTCCAATGCTTGCGTTCAGAATGCAAGCGTCCTTTGAAAGCATAAGCAGCAGCCATAAAAAAAGCCGCTTCGGGGTTTTCGGTATCATCCCAAATCAGTTCAGCTTTCCGAATGCTCTCGTCCATGAAGTTGAGGCATTTTTCATCATAAATCACATTTTCGGTATTGGGTACAATTTTCCACCACTCCATAAGACCTAATAAAAAATCGGGCAGGGGGTGTTCAGGATGCTTAATTTTGAGGTAATTAAACTCTCGTTCGGCTTCCGAGAATTTAAAATTATACATGTGATTGATAGCCACAGTGGCTTCTATTTGTACCTCGTTGGTCAGGAGCAACATACCTTTCGAGCGTTCTTTTTCGGCTTTTTCGGTATCAACCCACCACTGAGCATTGGCATGAAATCCTAGGCTGAGGATAAATATTACGGCAATAGTACGGATAATCGCTTTCACGGATGTATTTGATTGATTGTTAAAAGAGAACTTAGCCCTTTTCACTACAGTTTTTACAAAATTACGATTCTTTTGCGGATTTAGCTATTGTACTGTAGCAACAGGTTTTCTTGATAACGAATAGCCAAGATGAATTATTAAAAACTAATTAAAAAAAATCTATATACTAGGGTTTTTTGACTGATTGACTGTAATTTCACTTTTTATTTTCTTAAAAACATTTCTGATGCGAACGACCATCCAACTACGTGATAAACAATTTGAAATACTTTTACCACAAGCTGTAATTGAGGAACGAATCAAGGAATTGGCCCAAGAAATTAGCCGAGATTATGCCGGTACTTGTCCGATTTTTTTAGCGATTTTGAACGGCTCGTTTTTATTTGCTGCTGAATTACTCAAGGCTATACCTATCGAATGCGAAATTACTTTTTTGCGTGTAGCCTCGTATCAAGCAACTGAATCGACGGGCAAAGTTACGGAGGTATTGGGCTTGAAAGAAGACATTACCGATAGAGAAGTGATTATTCTCGAAGATATTATTGATACAGGCCTTACGATGGCGGCTATCAGAGAGCAATTGCTGGCACAGCATCCGAAATCGTTGGCGATTGCCTCGTTGTTTCAAAAGCCCGAAGCCTTACAAACGCCCGTTGTGATTGAATATTTAGGCTTCGAGTTGGAAAATAAATTTGTTTTGGGCTATGGCTTAGACTACGACGGCTTGGGCCGCAACCTCAGCGATTTGTATATTTTATGCGAATAGCCAAAAGGAAGCATTTTGTTTGATTTATACAAAATGCTTCCTTTGTTTTGGACTATAGAAGATTGTTGATTTCGGAATCCCAATCCCATCATACCTAGTTTTCAGCAATATGTGCTTTGATAAACTTTACGGTAGTGCGGCGGTTTTGTTGATGTTCGCTTTCCTCGCAGTCGATGCCATCGACACATTCGTTGATAGGGGCGGTTTCGCCATAGCCTTTGGCAATCATTCTGCTTTTGTCGATGCCTTTTTTAGCTAGGTATTTTACTACTTCTTCGGCTCTTTTTGCCGAAAGTTTCAGGTTTTCGGTAGCATCGCCACGGCTGTCGGTATGAGCTCCAATTTCTACTTGCATTGTCGGATTTTGTGCCAAGGTAGTGGCTAGTTTATCGAGTTCTTTGGCAGCATCTTTTTTCAATTTAGCACTTCCCGATTCGTAGTAAATATCATCAATCGTAATCTGGTCGCCTTCTTTGAAAAGCCCCAAGTCTTCTTCTAAAATATCTTTTTCTTTTTTAACCACTTTTTTCACCTTTCTACTAATACTTCCGTAGCCATCTTTAGACGATTCGAGCGAATACTCACATCCTTCATAGACCATAAAAGTGTATTCGCCAAGAGCCGAAGTTTTCACCTGTAAGGTTGTTTTATCGCATTCGTTTGTACAAGTCACGACTACGCCTTCGATAGGCTTTTGGTCGATTTCTGAGCGAATAACTCCTTTGAGAATCAAAGGTTTTCTACCTTTGGCATCTTTCGAGGCAACTTGTACTTTTTCGGCAGCCGACACAGGCGAAAAGGTTTCTGTTTGGGCTTTGGTAAGCGGAATATCTATTTGCGTAGGGGCATCGTCCGACTCGCCTTGCGTGCGGTAGCGCATGAAATAATTGAAATAGCCTGCTCTTTTTACGATAATTTCATAGCTTACATCTTGCCCAACACAAAACTTCATAATGCCTATTTCGTTGGTGGTAAAAGAAGACGTTTCTTTATCGACGATATTCACCGTCACCTCTGCACTCGGAATCGGCTGCTTGGTTTCGATGTCATACACACTCAGGAGCATTTCACGACAATTATAGGCGATGCGGTCGAGGGTAAAGCGATAAATGTCGTCGTCGTTGCTGGCACGTCTATCGCTACTGAAATAGCCCTGTTTACGTTGCCCATCGGTGACAATACCAAAATCGTCGAAAGGCGTATTGAACGGACTTCCGAGGTTGACAGGACGACCCACTGGCATTCCTTCTTGCATTTTTACATAAAAAATATCCAGTCCTCCTTGTCCGTTCAGCCCGTCGGAGGCGAAGTATAAATTACCTTCTTCATCCACAAAAGGGAAGGTTTCTGTGCCTTTGGTATTGATGGTTTCGCCAAGGTTTACGGGAATGCCCCATTTACCTCTTTCGTAGGTCACAACCCATAAATCCATGCCTCCTTTACCACCTTTGCGGTCGGATGAGAAATACAAGTAATGCCCATCTTTCGACCAGCTCGGATGTGCCGTAGAAGCGGCATCGTCGTTGAAAGGCATTTCTCGAATATCTATCCATTCGTTATTCTGAAACGTAGCTTGGTAAAGCTTCAATTTCTTGACATACTCTTCGTTGCTGTTGGTTGCCTTGGCGTTGTTTCGGGTAAAAATAATGGTATTAAAATCTTGGCTAAACGTACAAGGGCCTTCGTTCAACGCACTGTTGAGGTTTTTGCTAAAAGGCAAGGTAAACCATTGTTTCGCCTTATTTTCGGCGGCTAATTTATTGAATAAATTAGGGTCTTTGGTTTCGTTGACGGTAGGGTCTTGTCCGCTCGAAGCAATACCTTCGAGGGTACGGCTATTTTTTACAATATACAAATCAAGGAAAGCGTCGGGGCTTTTACTCGAACAAAAAACCAAGTCGTCTTTGTAAAACATAGGACTAAACTCAGATTTTGGCGTATTCAACTTCAAAAACTCTAGTTTATATTTATTTACAGCTACCGACTGAGCCAAATCGTATCGTTGCCAAGCTTTGTCTTCGGAGAGCGACGAAGCAAAGGTTTGGTATTTTTCGTACCAGCTTTGGGCCTCTTTAAATTTATTATTTTGAATCAGCACTTGGGCAAAATACAAGTACGCCTTGGTTTGTTCGGCAGGCAAAGTCAAGGGCATATCTAAGGCTTGGCGATAGGTCGCTTCGGCTTTAGTCATGTTATTGACCTGCTTGTAGGCATACGCCAAACGCAATAACGTTGTTTGCTTTTCGCTGTCGGAAAGTTGCTGCCCGTAGTCTTGTAAGACCTTCTCGAAACGAGGAATAGCCGTAATAAAACTCGACAATTCATAATGACGTGTAGCATCATTCAGCAAAGACTGTTCTACTTGTGCCACCGCAGATGAACAATAGACAGACACCAAGGTCGATAAGAGTACTATTTGCTTGATAGAAGGCATCGGATAAAATACTTTAATGAAACGTTATGGTCTATTTTACTGCAACTACTTAGTAAAATGGCTAACACCAAACGAGTGGTTAGTGGTTTGTGTGTAGGTAATCAGAAAACAGAAGTTAAGCAAAACCTAAATTAGCTTACTACAGGCAAACAAAAATAGAAAAAAGCTTTGATTTTGCTTAAAAAAATCAGCGTACAGCGACCATTTTCTGAAATTTTAGAGCATAAATCATGCCAAGGAGCTAGGTACGCTCTAGCTGTTTTACGCAACAACGAGCGTTTTTTTTATTAAGACAATTCTATTTTCATGCCTCGCATTGGGCAGAGCAAACATTTACCAGCAAAAAATAGGCGTTGTGAATGTAAATCCACAACGCCTATTTTTCAACTTACTTTTTTCTCTCGCCTATTTTTTGCCAATCGCACAGCCGACATAATCACAAGGGCAAAAACCAACAAGCCCACTACGCCCCAAATCCAATCGACGGCGTTTTTTAGGACAACCAAGAAAACAATAGCAAACAAAAAGATGGTTGCTATTTCGTTGTATAGCCTAAGTTGAAAGCCCGTAAACCTAAACTTTCCTGCCCTCACTTCTTGTATCAGTCGCCTACAAGCAAAATGATAGACCAAAAGCCCAAAAACGAAGGTCAATTTAAGGTGCAACCACGTATGTTGGGCGAAAGTATCCCACCAATTCCAATAAACAAGCGTAAGCCCCGTGAGCAAGGTAAGCCACATAGCTGGCACCATAATGGCGTTGAAAAGGATTTTTTCCATCTTCGCAAATTGTGCCTGAATGATGTCCCTTTCCAAGGCGGGCTTGTCGTTGGCTTCGGTATGATACACCAGTAAGCGAGGCAAGTAAAACAAGCCTGCAAACCAGCTTACCACAAAAATGATATGAATAGCTTTGATATGATTGTATTCCATTATAAAGGATTGTACAGGTTATTTATCAAGATAAACGTATCTGCTTATCATTACAAAAATAGTCAAAAATACCATCGAACCTACTGTTATTGTTATGAAAAGCCGTTACGGCGTAGCAGTTTCCTATCTTTTTTATACAATCGCTATAAAAGGCATTAGGGCTATTAATAGCTCATTTCTACAATGGTTTTTACGACCGAAGGCGTAATATCTTTGCGTTCGCCGAGGGCTTTCCAGCCACGTTCAGTAAAGCGATTTTCGATAAAACCTGCGGCTTTGGCGTAATCTGCGGTATAATCCGACAGGCGTGTTTTCACACCAATTTCGTGTAGCCACGCCACGGTGCGTTCGATGGCCGCTTGGGCTTTTTCTTCGGTTGTGCCTTCGGTAATTTGCCAAATTCGTTCGCCATATTGGGCAAGTTTTTCTTTTTTATTTTCAAAACGAGCTTTGTACAAATTCGGGAAAATAATGGCTAAGGTCATGGCATGGTCGATATTGTAAAGTGCCGTGAGTTCGTGACCAATGGCGTGCGTTGCCCAGTCGGTTGGTACACCTTTTTGAATCAATCCATTCAGTGCCATTGTGCAACTCCACATAAAATTGGCGGCAGCCTTATAATCGCTAGGATTGGCTAAAATTTTAGGGGCAACTTCAATCAGGGTTTGTAAGATACTTTCGGCAAAACGGTCTTGTAGCCAAGCATCGGCTGGATAGGTGAGGTATTGCTCTAACACGTGTGTGTAGGCATCGACAATCCCATTGCGAAGCTGACGCACAGGAATACTGCTAACCACCTCGGGGTCGAGTACCGAAAACTGCGGAAACAAGCCAGGGCCGCCCATGCCCAATTTTTCTTGGGTAGCCACACGGGTAATGACCGCACCCGAGTTCATTTCTGTGCCTGTAGCAGGCAAGGTTAGCACCGTTCCGAAAGGCATTGCTTTGAAAATGCGGATAGGTTTTGCTAAAATATCCCAAGCTTCAGCTCCTTCATACTCGGCTGCGGCTACGATAAATTTGGTACCATCTATCACCGAACCACCGCCTACCGCCAAGACAAAGTTGATTTGTTCTTGTTTGATGAGTGCAACAGCTTTTATAAGCGTTTCGTAAGTAGGGTTAGGCTCGATGCCACTAAACTCGATGATAGTTCTTCCTGCCAACGCTTTTTGTACCTGTTCATACACGCCATTGGTTTTGATACTGCCACCGCCATAGGTCAACAAAATGCGGGCATCTGCTGGAATTTCTTTGGCGATTTGGGCGATTTGTCCTTTTCCAAAAAGGATTTTTGTAGGGTTTTGTAATTCAAAATTTAACATGACGATTGCTTTTAATTTATTGATAAGGATAGACAAACGTATGGCTAGTGTCCAACACGATTGCCTCTGATGAGCTACATTTATCAGGCATTTCTTTCTATGCTTATCTAACAGGCTTTATAGGGTAAAAGTTTCTTTGTGTGCTTGGCTCTCTGAGTAGTTTCCTCAAGGTTTTCCTTATATTTTCGTTAAAATTCCTTCCCAACATATTCGTCATTATGAAAAAAATATTTTTATTAACCTGTGCTTTTTGCGGGCTTATGCCTGATATACAAGCACAAACACAACAACTTTGGTACGATTCGCCTGCCGAAAAATGGGTAGAAGCCCTGCCCATTGGCAATGGATTGACAGGGGCAATGGTCTTTGGTCGGACGGGCAAAGAACTTATCCAGCTCAACCATACCTCTTTCTGGTCGGGAGCACCCAAAGACTGGAACAATCATCAATCTGCTCAATACTTTCCACAAGTAAAAGCTTTGATGAAAGAGAAAAAATATGCCGAAGCCGAAGCCTTAACCAAAAAAATGCAAGGGGCTTTCTCTCAATCATTTTTGCCTTTGGCAGATTTAGAACTTACGTTCAGCGATTCGAGCCATGTAAGCAATTACTATCGTGACCTTGATTTACCCACTGCCACCACACACGTGCGTTACCAGACCGACAAAGCCACTTATGAGCGAGAATTGTTTACGAGTTATCCAGACAGGCTTTTGGCTATGCAGTTGAAAAGCTCAACGAATAAAACCTTGGCATTTTCAGCCAATTTTAAGTCGTTGGTTAAATACAAAGTTTGGCTCGATGGCGATATACTGAAAATCCGTTGCAAAGCCCCCAAGCATGACGAACCTAGCTATCGCCGCCAATTTACACCCGAACAAGCCGTACAATATGACGATTGGGGAGGAGAAGGAATGGAAGCTGAAGTTTGGTTAAAGGTAAAAACAGATGGAAAAATAGCAACGCTCAACAACCAACTGGTTGTGTCGGATGCCAGTAAGGCAACACTTTTTGTTGTGGCAGCGACAAGTTACAATGGGCGTTTCCGCTCGCCCGGACTCGATGGACTAGAGCCAAGCCTTGAAGTAGGCAAGTACATGTCGGCGGCGTTGGCTCGTTCGTATGAAAGCCTGAAAATGACCCATTATCAAGATTTTCAACAATTATACGGAAAGGTACAACTGAACCTCGATAGTAAGGGTACGCCTAAAATTCCGACAGATACTCGTATTACTAATTATGCCAAAGATGCCGACCCACAGTTGGTTGCCCTATTGTTTAATTATGGGCGTTATTTATTGATTTCGTCTTCTCGCAATGGCGGACAACCCGCCAACTTACAAGGCATTTGGAACAACATGGTACGGCCACCTTGGAGCTCAAATTATACCACCAACATCAACGTACAAATGAACTATTGGCCTGCCGAGCCTTGCAATTTATCGGCAACCACCGACCCCCTCTTGTCTTGGATTCAGGATTTATCGGTTAACGGCGAAAAAACGGCTCAATTACATTATGGACTCAAAGGCTGGGCAACACACCACAATTCCGATATATGGGGACTCACCGCCCCTGTGGGCGACTTTGGTACTGGCGACCCCGTTTGGGCCAATTGGCAAATGGGGGCAGGCTGGCTTTGTAGCCATTTATACGAACATTATTTATTTACAGGAGATAAAGCATTTTTGAAAAAAATCTATCCAATTCTGAAAGGAGCTTCCACTTTTGTCATTGGTTTTTTAGAAAAAAATGAAGCAGGTTACTATGAATTAGCGTATGGATTTTCACCTGAAAATCAGTATAAGTACCAAGGAAAACGCTTGGCGATTTCGGCTGGTACAGCCATGGACTTGGGCATTACAAGAGAATTGTTGTACAACTGTTATAATGCAGGAAAAATCTTGCAAAGCGACCCCGCTTTTACAGCCGAATTAGCCAAGTTATTGCCTCAATTGCAGCCTTATCGGGTAAATGCCAAAGGCAATGTGATGGAATGGAGTGAAGATTTTGAAGAAACAGACCCACACCATCGCCATTCTTCGCATCTTTTTGCTTTGCATCCGGGTAATCAGGTAAACCCTTGGGATGCACCCGAATTGTTTGGTGCGTTCAAAAACGCTTTATTGAGCCGAGGTGACGAAGGTACTGGCTGGGCAATGGGCTGGAAAGTAAATTTCTGGGCAAGGCTTTTAGACGGCGACCACGCCTTAGTTATTTTGAAAAACCTACTCTCGCCTATGTATGGCAATGGCTACGACTACCATAAAGGAGGAGTTTATCGCAACCTGTTCGATGCACATCCACCCTTTCAGATTGATGGCAACTTTGGAGCAACTGCGGGTATTGCTGAATTGTTGGTGCAGTCACACAGTGGAGCGGTACATCTACTCCCTGCCTTGCCAAGTACTTGGCAAAACGGCTCGGTGAAAGGATTGGTAGCCAGAGGAGGCTTTGAAGTGGACATACAATGGAAAGACGGCAAATTGCTCAATGGCAAAATTGTATCTAAAACAGGAGGCATTTGTCGTATTCGTTCCGAAGTTCCTTTGGCAATAAAAGGAGCAAGTAAGGCAAAAGGAAAAGTACAAAATGTGTTATTGCAAACGATAGAAGGAGCAAAACCACAATATACCACACCCAATGTCAATACAGCAAATAGTTTATCGAAAAGCTATTACGAATATGATATATCTACAAAAAAGGGTCAAATGTTGGCATTTAAGGCGATTTGAGCGAAGTTTTTGAGAAAATGATAAAAGCAACACAACCTTTTCTCTAAAAAAGAGGTCTATAGGTATAGAAATTATAAAGCAATTAGTGGTAAAAAACAACCCCTCCGACTTGTATCAGAGGGGTTTGTTTCTTTTAAGCTAATTCCATTTTCTGCTCCATGCGCTTACGCTCGTTGGCATCCAAATAGATTTTTCTCATACGAATCGACTTAGGAGTGATTTCTAAGTACTCATCTTTCTGAATATATTCCATGGCTTCTTCTAAAGAGAAACTAATTTTCGGAGCGATTTTCACGTTGTCGTCAGAACCCGAAGCACGCATATTTGTCAATTTCTTGGCATTTTGCAAGTTTACCTCAATGTCATTTTGACGGTTATGCTCACCTACTACCATACCGCTATATACCTCCTCACCTGGATCGATGAAGAAAATACCTCTATCCTGTAGTTTATCAATCGCATAAGCTGTAGCAGTACCTGTATTCATCGAAATCAACGAACCATTGATACGACCAGCGATAGCCCCTTTGAATGGCTCATAAGCTTTGAAACGGTGTGCCATGATAGCCTCACCATACGTAGCCGTCAATACTTTAGAACGCATCCCAATCAAACCACGAGAAGGAATGTCAAACTCAAGGTGTTGCAAGTCGCCTTTAGGCTCCATAATCAACAATTCACCTTTGCCTTGCGTAGCCAATTCGATTACTTTACCTGCGGTTTCTTCTGGTACGTCCACCACCAACGATTCGATAGGCTCAAGACGCTCGCCGTTCGGGCCTTCTTTGTAGATTACCTGTGGCTGACCCACTTGCAATTCATACCCTTCACGACGCATCGTTTCGATAAGTACCGACAAGTGGAGGATACCACGACCAAATACCAAGAATTTATCTTCCGAATCGGTAGGAACAACACGAAGAGCCAAGTTTTTCTCCGTTTCTTTGAACAGACGGTCACGGATATGTCTTGATGTAACAAATTTACCTTCTTTACCAAAGAAAGGAGAGTTGTTAATCGTGAAAAGCATATTCATGGTAGGCTCGTCGATAGCAATACGAGGAAGAGCTTCTTGTACTTCAAAGTCGCAAACGGTATCACCAATTTCAAAATCTTCGATACCAATCATGGCACAAATTTCGCCTGATGAAACCTCTTCTACTTTTACTTTTCCTAAACCTTCAAAAACGTGCAATTCCTTGATACGCATACGTTTGCTTGTACCATCGGCTTTCATCAAGGCTACGCTCATACCTTCTTTGAAAGTACCTCTTTGCACACGGCCAATGGCAATACGACCGATGAAAGAAGAGTAATCTAAAGATGTAATTTGCATTTGAGCCCCGCCTTCGTTTGAAGGAGCAGCAGGTATATGTTCAATTACGGCATCAAGCAATGCTGTAATATCAGTCGTTGGTTTTTTCCAATCAGTACTCATCCAGCCTTGTTTCGATGAACCATAAAGCGTAGGGAAATCCAATTGGTCTTCGGTAGCATCGAGGTTGAACATCAAATCAAAAACAGATTCGTGTACTTCGTCTGGGCGGCAGTTTTCTTTATCAACTTTATTGACAACCACGATAGGTTTCAAGCCTAATTGAATTGCTTTCGACAATACAAAACGTGTTTGTGGCATTGGGCCTTCAAAAGCATCAACCAAAAGCAACACGCCGTCGGCCATTTTCAATACACGTTCTACTTCACCTCCAAAGTCGGCGTGGCCTGGGGTGTCGATAATATTAATTTTTACGCCATTGTAGCGTACAGATACGTTTTTCGATACGATGGTGATTCCACGCTCACGTTCAAGGTCGTTGTTATCAAGAATCAAATCTCCAAATTCTTGGTTGTCACGAAACAACTTTGAGGCATGAATAATTTTGTCAACAAGTGTCGTTTTGCCATGGTCAACGTGAGCGATAATGGCGATGTTACGAATGCTTTGCATCTTCGATGATTGTTATGAGTTAGCAGGGGCTTGTCTATATTACCGACAGTCCACAAGATAATATTGCTAAATAAGGGTGCAAAGGTACGGAGTTTTTATCAGAAAAGAGCTATGCAATGGTAAATAAAAATAGTATTTTTTTGATTAATAGGTAATTTAATCAATTATTATTCAAGATTTTACAATTTATTATGCTTAATAATTACAATAATCGCTTGCACTCATCTATAAATCTAGGAAGAAAGCGGAATTTCTAGCCGAACGCAAGTGCCTTGTTCAAGTACTGGTTTGATTTCGAGTATAGCGTTCATTTTTTTGGCTCGCTCCTGCATATTGTTTAGCCCATTTCCTTTTTTGATGTTTTTTTCATCAAAGCCTACCCCGTTATCTTTGATTTCTAAAATTAATACTTGTTTTTGTACCAAAATCAATACTTCAACTTCTGTTGCCTGAGCGTATTTGGCAATGTTGTTGATAGCTTCTTTGAATATAGCATAAAAATCATAGCGATTATTGGTTAGGAAGTCGGGAGGAAGGGGGCTGGTCCTCTGTATAGAAATGGCAATTGACGTTTTTGGGTTCGAGCATTTCAATGGCAAACTCACGCATTTTCACCACTGTTTTACTAAACTCTTCGTCAATATGTCGGGCTGCCCACACAATATCGCTTAGGTGGTCTTGTACCCTCAATGAACTGTCTTTGATACGTTTGATAATTCCGTAAACTCTTTCGGGGTCTTTTTCAAAAAATCTATCGGCCAACTGGCTCAACATACTGATACTACTGAGCGTAGAACCAAGGTCGTCGTGCAAATCTCTGGCGATGCGTTTACGAATTTGTTCTTTTTCTTGGAGTTGCGTGATTAACTCTGTTTGAAGGCGTTCTTTTTCTTGACGATACAGATTGATACGATAAGCCAAGGCAAATGAAAGGAGCGTTACTTCTAGTATCGAGCCTATTTGGAAGCAATTTTTGGTAAAGCTATTACTGGCCACAAGCCCCGACAATTGCATAGTGAAGATGATAGCACCCACCAGTAAAAATCCCCAAGCTATCAGAAAAAAACGGGCAGGCTTAGAGCCTTTCCATGAAATATATATCGCTAAAAATACAATATATATCACGGCAATGATGGCTTCGAGGTGAATGAGATTGGTAGTCCAAGCACCAATTTGAGCCCAATTAACGCCCAAACTGGCAACAATAATTAGCAAAAAACAGTAAAGAATAACCTTCGAGTATTGAGGAAGGTATTTTCGGGCTTCTAAAAAACTATCGGTAAAAAGCAAGCCACCGCCAATCACGGCTGTGATAAAAACAGAGGTGTATCGATTGAAATCGAGGTTGCCAGGCCAAAGGTATTCTTGTGCAAAACCTTTGTTGAAAGCAAAGAAAAGCCCCAACGATAGCGTATATAGCACATAGTAAATATAGGGTTTTTCTTGGGTAGAAAACCAAATAATGAGGTTGTAAAAAGCCATAATCAACATTACGCCCAGATACATTCCTTGAAGGAGGTCTTTGGAATGACTATCTTCCAAGAAAGCCTGTGCACTACCTACACTTGCTGGCAACAACAGAGGTAATGTGTTGCGTACCCGTATGTAATAGGTTTGGGTGTGATGCGTTGGTAAGGCTAAATCTATCAAATGGCAGTTGGTCTGCACATCTCTTTTTTCCCAAGGAACATAAATCCCTGCATATTTGGTTTTGACCAACTGTTTATTTCTCAATATAAAAATAGTGATACTATCAAGCACAGGCTCGCCTATTTCTAGGAACAATGGTTGTAGGGATTGGTTTTGAATCGTAACCTTAAACCAATATACCGACGACGTGACACCAAAATTGAGATTTTTGTTGCTTTCTGTAGGGCTTACAAATGGCTTATGCTGGATACTAGCAATGGTTTCTCGCCCAAGTTTATCTTCAAAATAAGTGATATTTTTACCAATCGCAAGAGGATGGTCACTTGAGCGAAAGACAAGTGTATTTCCTAAAATATTTTGAGAAAAGACACAAAATAAGAGTATAAAGGGGAAAAAGAGTTTATGCTTATATTTTTTCATCAAACTATTAAGTGGTAGGTTCTACATTCTTCTTATAAATTTACTTTATTCTTCTTATAAAAAACAATCAGGTTGCTAAAATTTATGCTTAAAATGAACAAAACAAAAAATCGGTGATAATCAAACGATTACCACCGATTTTTATAGGTAATACATTACGCAATCACCTCAAATCCGCAATAAGGTACAAGTACTTTCGGAATACGAATACCTTCGGGCGTTTGGTTGTTTTCGAGAATGGCTGCCAAAATACGTGGCAATGCCAATGCCGAACCGTTGAGCGTATGTAATAACTGTGATTTTCCTTCGGTTTTCATCCGTAGCTTCAAACGGTTGGCTTGGTAAGTTTCAAAATTTGAAACAGAACTTACCTCTAACCAACGCTTTTGTGCTGCCGAGAACACTTCCATATCATAAGTAAGAGCAGAAGTAAAGCTCATATCGCCACCGCACAAACGTAATACACGATAAGGTAATTCTAATTTTTGAAGAATGCCTTGTACGTGCAATGACATTTCTTCTAAAGCTGCATAAGAGTTTTCTGGCTTTTCGATGCGTACAATTTCAATTTTATCAAACTGATGTAAGCGATTCAAACCACGCACGTGAGCCCCCCAAGAACCTGCTTCACGACGGAAACAAGGTGTATAACCCGCATTTTTAATAGGTAAATCGCTTTCTTGTAAAATCACATCACGGTACATATTCGTAATTGGTACTTCTGCCGTCGGAATCAAAAATAAGTCGTCTTCGGTAGCATGGTACATTTGTCCGTCTTTATCGGGCAATTGTCCTGTGCCAAAACCTGATTCTTTATTGATTAAAATGGGCGGCTGAATTTCGATATAACCAGCATTAATCGCTTCGTCTAAGAAGAAATTGATTAAAGCCCGTTGGATTCTCGCCCCTTTTCCTTTATATACTGGGAAGCCAGCCCCCGTAATTTTGTTACCCAATTCAAAGTCGATGATGTCGTACTTTTTAATTAAATCCCAGTGCGGTTGGGCATCTTCTGGTAAAGTTGGGATTGTTCCATTTTCTAAAACAACCTCATTTTCTTCGGGCGTTTTTCCTGCTGGAACACTGCTATGAGGCAAGTTGGGCAATGTTACCAACACCTCGTACAAGTCCGTTTCGGTGCTTCTCAAGACCTCTTCCAATTCTTTAGAACGAGCTTTCAAGGCACTTGTTTCAGCTTTAGCGGCTTCGGCTTCTTGTTTTTTGCCGGCTTTCATCAAGCCTCCAATTTCTTTGGCAAGGGCATTTGATTTGGCTAAAGTACCGTCTAATTCCACCTGCGTTTCACGACGTTTGTCGTCTAATCCTAATACTTTCTCAACGATTTCTTCCGCATCTTTGAAGTATTTTCGCTTCAAGCCCTCAATGGTAGTGGCTTTGTTTTCTTTAATTTGTTGTATTTGTAGCATATCGTTAGTTGTAATCCCTACTGATGGTATATTATGCAGTTATGTTTGTTTGCCCAATCAGTAGTATCTTTAAATAATTTCGTTTTTTGAAACATTTCTTGTGTGTAAGCTATTCTAAAGTAAATAGCCATTTCTTTTTCATTAATTCCTTTGTGACTGGAGGAACAAAAATGAGCCATTACTTTCATAAAATCATGTCCGTTACAGATTTGCCGTAAATCATGATTATTCTTGTGTAGCTGGTTAACTGAGTCAAAAATCTGCTCTATATCTTTTAATCTTGCATTGGGTGAATGCTCTATAACTTTCATAATAAGCATTCTTTCATCAATAGAAAATGTTCTTTTATTAAATAATTCATTGATTTTCAGACCTCTAAAATTGAGTTCTAATTTTTCTATTTCATTATACCATCTTAGATAGCCCAAAAATTGTATAGACTTTAACAATTTCTCAAATGTAGCCTGATGTTCATTAGCATTAATTGCTGTATGTTCAAAAAATATCGGACAATGGCATTGACTTTCTGATGCCATCATTATTTCATAGTCATGATAGTCAGTCAAAAATAAGTTAGGAAATTGTGATTTCTTTCCTTCCAAATGAAGAAAATCAGCATCTCTTATTCCAATAATTAGCTTGTAAATATCATTTAGAATCTCTAAGCCTTTTTCTAAAAAAATCTTTCCGCCTGGAATCGTTTCTATTTTACAAGTATCATTATTGAATAATTTTCGATATAATTTCACATCACTTTCACCTTCCAACAAGACAAATACCTTCCCTTTACTGTTTGGATGAGCAATATCAAGCCTTAATTCAGCTATTTTTGATTCAGGTGTAATGTCTTCTTTTCTCATTGTGTGGTCTGAGTTTCAAGATTAAAAACTAAATCCCATCGGTCATTGATAATTTGTGGAGAATGAGTTGCCACAATTACTTGCATTTGTTGCAATTCCATAATTTTCAATAAATCACTCAAAAATTCTTTTTGCCAAGTAACATGGAGCGAGATTTCAGGCTCATCAATCAATACCAGCGTGTTTTTATTGGACTTAAAAATTAGTTCATACAGCAATACTACTTCGTGTTGTTCGCCTGATGATAAATCAGTTAGGCTAAGTTCATCACCTTTACTTGTTAAAAAAATAAATCCTTTTTTTCGGTCTATTTTAATAGATTTGAAAGTAAATCGTCTTTCATTTAGAATATTAGTGAAAAGCTCTAACTTATTCAAAAGCTCATCAAACACGCTAATCTTTTCCTCTGAGTCTTTGAGATAAACTAACAATACATTGGCATTCTTTTCATCATAACTTGGAATTTCCTGCTCACTTTGGGACAAGCCAAACTGTTTTAACTTTTCCTGTTTTTGTTTTAAAGCTTTAAATCGTATATCAAATTCTTCAATTGACAAATGTCCTTTTTCATTTAGCAACCTTTTTGGAAAAGAACTGTCCAACCGTTGTGAAATTGAGAATGAGTCCTGTAAGTGAGTATTTATAAGCCCTCTTAGTTCAATAGCATATTCAGTAATTGTATCTATAACATAAATATCATTTCTATCTGAATAACTATTTCTCCTTTTAATTGGAGCTCTTCTTAAAAGTCTTTGTTCTTTGATAATATGAACATTAAATGAATCTAATAATTCATTTAAATCTTTTGGGAGTTTAAACTTACTCTCTTCTTCTAAAAATTGATTAAAAATAGGATAATCATTTATTAAATCTTCAATTTGTAGAAGCCTATCTGTTGTTACATCAATCCACTGACCGTCGTCAACCTGTCTGAGGTTAGGAAATTGTCTTAGAATATCCCTACCTATTGAATGTTCTAATTTTTTAGAATACTTGAAGGTCTCATTTTTTGTGTCATCAATTGTTATTATTATTTCATTATTAGCTATGTGTTTTTTAATATAAATAGTCCTTTTTGCATCAGTCCAAATCGTAATAGATTCAAATACTAACTTTTGAAAAAAATAGAAGCGTTTGTTAAAAAAACTATAGATAATATTCAAAATCATGGTTTTTCCAAACCCATTTGGACCAGTAATAATCAATAAGTTTTCCTCATTTTCAAGGGGAATTGTATAATCAAAAAGGTTAAAAAGTCCTTTTATTTCGATTTTAGATAATCTCATGGCTTGTTTAGTTTTTCGCTACACAAAGATAAAAAAAATAGCCGTGTTGGAAACAGGTTTCACAACACGGCTATACAGCGATGTTGTTATAATCAAGGAGCGGAGAAAATTTCTTTCATTGTGTCTTCATACAAGAAACAACGCTCGTTGAGGGCGTTCAAAGCGGCGGCTTTGTGTTTGCCGTGAATCAACAAGGAAATGTTATGCTCCGATGCACCGTAAGAAATCATACGAATTGGAATACTTTTCATGGCATCTAATACTTTCAAAGCAATTCCTTCTTTATCGGCAGAGAAATTTCCTACGATACACACAATCGTTTGGTCTTTGTCGCATTCTTCTAAATCAGCGAATTGTTTCAATTCTGCCATGATTTTATCTAAATGCTCGTCATTGTCGATTGTCACCGAAACCGAAACCTCCGAAGTCGTAATCATATCCACTGGCGTTTTGTATTTTTCAAATACTTCAAATACTTTACGCAAGAAGCCGTAGGCATTCAACATACGGGTCGAATGGATATAAATAGCTGTAAGGTTGTCTTTGGCAGCAATCGCCTTGATTTCACGGTCGGTTGTTTTGTCGGCAATCAACGTTCCATAAGCGGATGGCTCCATCGTATTTTTCAAACGAACAGGTACACCTTTCATTTTGGCAGGCGTGATGGTGCTTGGGTGCAAAATTTTTGCCCCGAAATACGCCAATTCGGCTGCTTCTTCAAAAGTCAACTCACGGATAGGGAAGGTTTTCTTTACAATGCGTGGGTCGTTGTTGTGCATCCCGTCGATGTCTGTCCAGATTTGTACTTCGTCTGCTACAATCGCTCCACCGATTAATGAAGCAGTATAATCAGAACCGCCACGTTTCAAGTTATCGACTTCGCCACGAGGGTTTCTACAAATAAAACCTTGCGTAATAAAGATTTGCTTGTGGGTGAGTTGTCCGAGAATTGCCCCTAATTTTTCTTCGGTAAATTTCAACACTGGCTCATTGTCGGCATCAATCAACATAAATTCTAAAGCAGGCAATAAAGCGGCATTTACGCCTTCTTCACGCAAGTATGCCTCAAACATTTGGGTAGAAAGCAATTCGCCTTCTGCTACGATTTCTTTTTCTTGTTTTACCGAGAAAGGTTTGATATTTACCAAAGAACGAATGAATGAAAATTCTTTATCAATGATGGCTTTTCCTTCGGCGTAGCCAGCTTCGGTACTATAAAGTTCTTTTATAAAAGACTCATAATGAGCGTACAACTCATTGATTTTCTGAGTTGCCTCAGCATCATTATGCGATTTCAATGACTCTCCAATAGCAATCAAAGCGTTTGTTGTACCCGAAAGAGCCGACAAAACGACGATTTTGCGATTACCATCTTCGGTAATCAAATTTTTAATTGAGTGCATTCGCTCGGGCTTCCCAACGGAAGTTCCCCCAAATTTCCAAACTTGCATTGTATTGTTAATTAATGATTATCTATAATTTGTATTTGAGATTGATACTTCTTAAACTTTTCATATCAGCACATATATTCTTTTAAATCATCTAAAGGCTCATCAAAATCATCTGGAATAGAAATTTTTCCAGCCAAAGTACCTAATTGTCGTTTTTTCTTAGGTTTTTCTTCAACCTTGTCATTTACTAAAACAATCACTCTAACAGACTGATTTGCTTTGAGTTGAGATTGTAAATCACTCGGAATATCAATGTGTTGATTATCCGTGAGAATTGTCGGAAATTCGATGGCTTGTAGCATAATTTTGTCGTTAAAATGTGCTAAACTTCTCTGAAAATCTACCTTTTATTGCATAATTTCAATTTAAAACGCCAACATTTTCACCGCAGTAATGGCAGCTTCGTCGCCTTTATTACCATGAATACCTCCTGCACGGTCAAGTGCTTGCTGTTCGGTATTGGGCGTTAATACACCAAAGATAACAGGTTTGTCGTATTTTAAACTCACTGTGGTAAGTCCTTGAGCCACAGCATTGTTGATATAATCGTTGTGTTTGGTTTCGCCTTGAATCACGCAACCGATGCAAATAACGGCATCAATTTCTGGTTTTTGCGCCATTTTCTGAGCCCCAAAACTAAGCTCATAACTGCCCGGAACACTTACCCGAACGATGTTTTCTGTTTTTGCTCCGTAAGTAAGCAGGGTTTTATAAGCCCCGTCGGCCAAGGCATTTGTAATTTCTTCGTTCCATTCTGCTACCACGATAGCAAATTTTTTATGAGAAATATCTGGTAAATTTTCGGTAGAAAAAATACTCAGGTTTTTATGAGCAGATGACATAGTATATGATTAACGAATTTACAACAAAAAAGGGATAAGAACCTAAGCTCTTATCCCCTTGATTACCAATAAATTTGATATTTTACTTATTCAGAGACAGAGCCTTCTAGCATCGCCTTGTATTTCTTGGCGTTGATGTATTCCGATGACTCAGCGTATTTCTCTACGATTTCTGTATAAACCTCTAAAGCTTCCTTGCTTTGGTTGTTTGCTTCGTAAGCAGCCGCCAATTTCATCAAATAACTTGGTGTAAATTGTTTAGTTGGCTTGTATTCTGCCGCTTTTTTGTAGTAGTCTGCTGCTTCGCCGTAAGCTTTCTTCTCAGCGTAAGCGTCGCCAATCAAAGAATATGCACGTGCCTGAACCAACAAATCGTTGCTGCTAAAGCTTTTCAAATGCTCGATAGCCGCATCGTATTTGCCTTCTTTCAACTCGGCAACACCTGCATAATAGTTGGCAAGACTAGCTGCTTGACCACCTACTTCGTCAGCAATTTTAGCGAACTCTTTCGCAGCTATTTTATTTGAATCTGCTTCAAATTTATATACAGCCTTGTACATCTTGGCTTGTCCTTCTTCGTTTTGCGTAGTGGCGTAGTATTGATACCCAAAATATCCTAGTACCGCTACAACGATTGCACCAGCAAGACCAATCACGGCCGTTTTGTTTTGCTCGACAGTTTTTTGAATCTTCTCCACATCATGTCCTAATTCTTGTTTTAAGCCATCTGGACTTTCCAAAAATTCGAGACTTGTTTTTTCTTCTTTTTTTGCCATTGGGTTGTTTAAATTATGCGTTTGATGCCGTTGTTATTTGATAAAACGTCAACGTTTTTGAAAGACCAGTTATTTTTGCTTGTTTTATGAGCGGTGTTCTCCACTCAATTGACCTTTTGCTATTTAGCAAAACAATCACGCTAAAATTAGGATTGCAAAATTAGAAAATCTCTTGGAATTTTAAAGGGTTTTCTGTAAAGTTTTGGGGAGAGTCCGCAAAAGATTCCTGAAAAATCACTTTTTTATCCCGAAATAAGGCTTTTTAATACTAAATAAATGACACACAAACGATTATTTAACGGGCTTTTAGCCATAGTTCAGGGTTCTGTTTAGAAGCATTTTTCCATACCTGAAAGTTCACTTCCGACGTGCCGTCGGCATCGGTAGCTACTTCTCCTATTTTTTGTCCTGGTGCTACTACTTGTCCTTCTTGTACGGTAACGTTGTCTAATTTACTATAAACCGTAAAATAATCGCCATGCTGTACGGCCACCATTGTATTTACACCTTGAATATTTACTACTCGTTGTACGATGCCTCTATATACCGCCAGTACGCTGTTGCCAGCACTGGTCTGGATGTCAACGCCATTGTTATTTACTCGAATTTTTTTCAGAAAAGGGTGGGGCTGAATACCAAAATGCCCCGAAATAAAGCCTGATTTGACAGGCCAAGGCATACGTCCTTTGAGGGCTGTAAACGATGAAGCTACTTTGGCTTCGTCTGGCGAAAGTTCTATTTCGTTGGGAGCAGCGTTGATGGCAGTTTGCTTGGTGCGAGATTTGCGAATTTCTTTTTCTACAGTTTTGGCAATCATATCTTCCAAACGCTCCACTGCACGACGGTTGTCTTCTAGTTGTTGTCGAAGCTTCTGTTCTTTACTGCTCAGTGCTTCTACCACTGAGGACTGCTGATTTTTGAGAACTTCGAGGTTATGTGTTTCTTTGATTTTATCTTGTAAAATAGCTGCTTGTTCCTGCTTTTTTTGTAATAATTTTACTTGTTCTGCCACCAGTTCTTCCCTGATTTGCTCTATCATGGCGGCTTGTTTACGGCGTTGGTCGGAGTACTGACGAAGGTATTTGTATCGCCGAACAAGCTGGTTGAAGGTAGAAGCCGAAAACAAAAAAGTAAGTTGATTGTATTTGTTGCTCACCTTGGCGGCATGGTAAATCATTTTACCGTACTCGGCTTTTAGTTTGGCCAAATCGCCTGTGAGGTTATCTTTGGTTTTATTGATTTCGTCCACTTCAACCGATAGGAGGTCTTGGTTTTGCGATAAAATATCAATTTGTTTAACCTGCTTATTGATGCGTTCGCCGATGGCATTGAGGCGGCCAACGCTGGCTTCTTTTTTCTGTTCAGTTTTTTCAATAATGGCATTCAACTCGCTGATTTTTGCCAAGTTTTCTTTCTTTTCGGCTTCGAGCTTGGCCCTGTTGGGTCGTTTTTGAGCAAGCGAAAGCGTAGGCATACCCATGAAACCTACATACACGAGGCAACAAGCAAGCAGTGGATATATATGTTGTTTGAATGCTTTAATGGCTTTAGGTATTTTTATAAATATTGTGGAGAGGTTATGCAATTCGTCGCAATTTCGGAAGAATAAATTTATCCGCCAATAGACTTTTATTCAGCTTGGTAAACTTTTACGTTACTTCTACTTTTTTGAAACGATTTGCTCAACAACGTAAGGATTTTTCAGTTTTTATTCAATAATTTTTCAGGAACTTTAAACGGAAAACTCAAGGGTTCTTCCAACAACTCTACCTTGGTGTGTTTCACCGTAATAACTGTTTGATAGATTTTTTGGTCTTTTTCCGATTTGTATTCAACCGTAATAAGATTCGACAAAGGGAACAAGTAATTGTTGAGTGCCGTAAATTCATCGAAATTCATCGACAACTTGGTGTTGGTTACTTCTTGGGTCATGAGTAATTTTTTCAGTTTTTTGTCTTGCCCAATATAGTTATCAATAGAAACTTTGCCCTCGTGCTGTTTGAGTAAAAAATATTCGTTTTCACGCACTACACGAGATTTATTTTTCTTGAAAGGACGATTACCTACGATAAGCGACTGTAGAATATCGAAAGTAAGGTTAAACTTAAATTTTTCGGAAAACAATTCATACGGATATTCATGATATTCCCCTTCATATTTGTTGTAAAGTTTTACGCTATCTTGCGTAAACAGGGCTGTTGCCACCGAAACAGGCAAGCCTGGCACCGAAATATTGAGCCAAATGAGGCTGTCTTTCTTTACACGAATATCGACATTGACCGTTTGGTTGAGGGCTGTACTTTTGACCGACACCTTGGCTTTGCCTTTCAGGTATTTGAAGTCTATTTCATCTACACTTATTTTCTCCGCTTCATTTTCTTCAGTATGAACACTCGCACGAGCCAAAGTGCTATCGGGTTTGGGTTGTACACTTGCCACCTTGCTTGTGTCTTTGGCCACAACGGGGTTTGCATTTGATTGCTGAACGACCTGTTTTTTACACGCCACATTTACAAACAATACCAACAGGCAACATTTCAAAAGATGATGATTCATTTTTAAAGCAATTATTCGGGTGATTTAAGTACTGATAGAAAATTGCAAATTAGTGTTTTGATTTTCATGGAGTTATAGCTTATTGTATCCAAAAAACGCTACATTTAGTTTATTCTATCAGCTTTTTTTCTGTAATTTTTTTCTCTAATAACGGACTTGTCCCGCCAATACTTTTGGCTTTTAGCCATTGCTCTACGGCTTTTTGGGTATCGCCCAATTGAAACAGCACATCGCCCAAATGTTCGACAATCGTGCCACTTTGATTGATATTATTGGCTACCGCTTTTTCGAGGTATATTTTGGCATTGGTATAATCTTTCATTTCGTACAAAACCCAAGCGTAAGTATCGAGATATGTACCATTGTTGGGGTGTTTCTGTACCAAACGATTCGCCATTTCGGCGGCATAAGAAAGCCTTTCTTTACGCAAAGATAGAAAGTAACTGTAATTGTTTAATACATGGTCGTTGTCGGGATTCACTTTTAGGGCAGCATCGTAGGCTTCGTCAGATTTGGCGTGTATGCCAAGGCTGTTGTAGGCATCGCCCAACTGAGCACAAATATGCTGGAGCAAATCCGAACCATCGGCAGCAAGCCTTCGGGCTTCTTGGAGCGCTTCGGCAGTTTTGGCATGGTTGCGTTTGCGGTAATAAGCAGACCCGTTCAAATACCAAAAAACAGCTTGGTTAGGAAATACCTCAATGGCTTCTTCCGAATGTACGATAGCACTGTCGATTTGGTTGAGGTCGAAATCGAGTTGAATGATACGCCCCCACACCTCATGTACCGATTTGTCGAGCCGAGCCGCTTTTACGTATTCGTTGCGTGCTTCGGCTATTTCGCCTTTTTGGAACAACAAGTCGCCATAAATGGCATGACCTTTGGGGTCTGAGGGATTCGACAACGTAAGTTTTTTTACTAAAGTAAACGCCGTAGCCTTTGAGCGTTCGTCTTTCATGCTTGTGACATAGCTCATCAGAATCCGCACCTTGGTTGTAGCGTCGAGTTGAGGGTCGCTAAAAGCCAATTCGAGTTCTTTGTTGGATTGGTCGAGGTCGCCTTTTTCTTGATATAATTGGGCCAACATCACGTGTGCTTGGGCATTACTCGGATTGAGCTTGAGAATTTTTTCTACATACGGAATTGCTTGTTCGTTGCGACGGTTATTGATAAGCAATTCGGCTTGGTCAATCAAGTATTCTAGCTCATCGGGGTCAGAAGCAATAAGTTTTTCACCTTCTTTGATAGCCTCGTCAACTTTGCCATTTTTGAGTAAAACCATTTGTTTTTGGTGAATAATCTCGTCATTGATGCCCATAATTTTTTCGGCTTTATCAAACGACTTAATGGCTTCTTCGTAACGATTAGCCATCATCAGCAAAGCGGCTTGCTCAAGATAATAGGTACTATTTTGTGGATTGTTGGCAATGAGTTGTTGATAAACCTTAAAGCTTTCATCGTATTTTTTATTATTTGCATACAATTCAGCCAAGGTTTCGGCATACACCGAATTTTCGGGGGCAAATGCCAAAGCTTTTTGCAAAGAAGCGATGGCTCTTTCGTCTTGGTCGAGCTTATGATAGGCTTGACTAAGAGCATATAAAATACCACTATTATTGGGAACGAGGTCGAGGGCTTTTTCAAAAGGGATGATAGATTTTTCGTATTCTTCTATCATACAATACTTCATACCTTCGGTAAAAAACGATTCTGCTTCGAGCATTTGAGCCGCAGAAATGACTTCTTTTTTTTCTGTATTTTCTTTCTTTTGGGCAAAAGCCTGATGCAATGATAGTACCCATATCATGCTCCATAAAAACAACTTATGGTAAGCATGTTCCCTAGATGCCGAGTAGTACGTATGGTGATTCATAGTCAAATAATAGTAAAAAAGGGAAATGTAAGGTTATGGGCTTTGCCACAGAGGGCCAAACATACGCAAATGCCCTCTTCATTACGCATATTTTTTATTTTATGGCAATCAATATTGGCAATAGGCAAGCATTCATGTAGCATTGTTAAGTAATTGTGTTTATGTTTAGGGTAGTGCTGATACAGCGAGCAATTTATTGCATAACGAGCAAAGGACAAGCTTGGTATATCTTGCCCTTTGCTCGAAGTATTTTCTGTGAAACTACACTTTTTTTGCTGGATTACCAAACACAGTTTCACGAGCTTTTACACTTTCAATCACAACAGAACCAGCCCCAACTCTTGCTCCTTTACCGATTTTAACGCCTCCTACAATGGTTACACCTGTACCGATAAACGCCCCATCTTCTATTTCAACACCTGCCCCGATGATACTGCCTGCACCAATTTGTACAAAGTCGCCAATACGTGCATCGTAATCAATTAGCACCTTGCTGTGCAAAATGGCATGGTTGCCGAGCGTAGCCCTAGGGTTGATGATAACGCCTGCGGCAATCAAATTGCCATGGCCAATAGCAGCCGTAGAGGCAATGAGTGCTTGGTCATGAATGGCATTGACGGGCTGTACATGACGCACGTCGTTGAGCATTTCAACCAAATTTTTACGCAACTTTATTTCGTCGGTAGCTACAAATGCTTCACATTTTTTGCCAATCAATTTGGTATAGCCCTCGTCGTCGGGAGAGCCAAGCACCAATACTTCGTCTATTTCGGTTTGGTGCAATTGGGTATTTTCGTCTAAAAAACCATACACCACTACGTTGTTGCGTTTGAAAATATCTAGTGCTACCGCTCCTAATCCATTTGCACCAATTATAATCACTGGATTTTCCATAAAATTTATTAATAGTTACGTACTTTCGTACAAGTTGTTGCTAATTGTGTTTTTTATGCCATCAGAGGGCTAGTCAATTGCCTTGGTTTCACGCAAATACAATTGGATGGTATTTTCTAAACCATAATAAAGGGCATCGCAAATAAGAGCATGACCAATAGATACCTCCAACAAATGAGGAATATTTTGTTGGAAATACCGTAAATTTTCGAGGCTCAAATCGTGACCAGCGTTGAGTCCCAGACCCAGTTGATTGGCCAGTTGTGCTGCCTGTACAAAATCTTTGATAGCTGCCGCTCGGTCTTGTGCATAATGTGCTGCATAAGGCTCGGTATAAAGCTCGATGCGGTCTGTACCCACTGCTTTTGCTCCTTCTACCATGCGTTCGTCGGGGTCAACGAAGATAGAAGTACGAATACCCGCTTCTTGAAACTGCAAAATCCATTCTTGCAAACGACTTTTGTGGGTAAGCGTATCCCAGCCTGCATTCGACGTGATAGCTCCTTTGGCATCTGGCACAAGGGTTACTTGGTGCGGTTTGTTTGCCAATACCAAGGCTACAAAAGAGGGTTCGGCAGGATTACCCTCTATATTAAATTCGGTTGTGATTACTTGTTTGAGGTCATACACATCTTGGTAACGAATATGCCGCTCGTCGGGGCGAGGATGCACCGTGATGCCTTCTGCACCAAAACGTTCGCAATCTAGGGCTACTTGCACCAAATTGGGGTTGTTGCCTCCACGGGCATTGCGGATGGTAGCCACTTTATTTATATTAACACTTAATTTGGTCATATTTTCGACTGTTTTTATCGGATGAATGATAAGCTTCTCAACAGAACAATCCTACATTCTTAAATAGTTTCGTACCTTTGTCTTTATTTTTATCATCACAGCTATTTTGTAATTTTCTGTGAAATTAAAGCAATCGTAATGCTATACGAAATGTTTTGTAAAAGAAAATTGCTAAAAAAATAGCTTGATTCATCTATCTACTCATGATGCAGCATCCCAAAACAGCCCCAACGCTGGGGGATTCATGATGCTTGATGATTTTTATTTTATCCATTTATTTCAGTTGTACTATGTCACTAAAAGCCCAAATCGAAAGTGGTATCAAAGATGCCATGCGTGCCAAAGACCAAGACCGTTTGCGTGCATTGAGAGCGATTAAATCTTTGATTTTATTAGAAGAAACGTCTGGCAACAACACTGGCGAAATCACTCCTGATGCCGAGATGAAGTTGTTGATGAAGGCAGCCAAACAAAGAAAAGATTCGCTAGACGTTTTCCTAGCACAGGGTCGTCAAGATTTGGCAGATAAAGAACAAGCAGAACTAACGGTTATCGAAGAGTTTTTGCCGAAACAATTAAGTGCCGACGAATTGCAAGAAAAATTGAAGGAAATCATTGCCAAAGTGGGTGCCAGTAGCCCTGCCGACATGGGTAAAGTAATGGGCGTTGCCACCAAAGAATTGGCAGGACTAGCAGATGGCAAAGCCATTTCGGCAGCCGTAAAAGCGTTATTAAGTTAAATTTAAACAAGGTTTGTAGGTGTACAAACCTTGTTTAATCCTTACGTTATATATTTCTGGGTAGCTTATCTAGCTAACATTTTATGCAGCTTATCGACATCATTATTCTTCTACCTATCCTTTGGGGTGGTTTTGTTGGGTATCAAAGAGGTATTATCATCGAAATTGTTTCTATTGCAGCCTTTGTGGCATCGGTACTTGTGAGCTTCAAAAGCTTTGGTTTTTTATCTACTCTTTTGGCTTCTTTTTTCAGTAACCAACTGGCACAGCATTTCTTTCCTTATATGAGTTTTGGCGTGAGTTTAGGGCCTATTGTTTTTCTCATCAATCGCTTGGGTGGGTTGCTTCGGAAATCAATACGCTATACGATTTTTGGGCAATTCGATTCGTTTGCAGGAGGTGTGGTAGGGTGTTTTACGTGGGCTTTTGGCATTAGTATTTTATTTTGGCTAGGTGCGGCTATTGGGATAAAAATGCCTCCTCCAACACAACCCAATTTATATATTTATCCTATTGTGCAGCCCTTTGCCCCAGCTATTATTCCTAAAGTTGTGGCAGAAGTACCCGCTAAAATAAAGCAATTACAACATAAAAATGTACCAAAATAATCGTTGCAAAGACTTGTTTATTAGCAAATTATCCTCTTTTGAAGATTATTTTTGTACTTTTGTACTTGTTCTTATAAGCATAAGAACCACTCGATAAAGCATTAAAACAATGGAAGTAGCAATTCAAGCAAAACAAGATATACGTAAACTCTCCTTAGCTCAAATCAAAGACTTTTTGGTGGCGCAAGGCGAACAAGGTTTCAGGGCTAAACAAGTATATGAATGGCTCTGGAAAAAATCGGCTCAACGATTTGAAGAAATGACTAATTTGTCGAAAAAGACAAGAGAGTTATTAGAAGAAAATTTTGAAATCAGAGCGGTGCAAGTCGCAGAAAAACAAGTAAGTAGCGACAAAACCATCAAATCGTCCTTTGCTCTTTTCGATAGCAATTTGGTGGAAGGTGTTTTGATTCCAGCCGACGACCGCATGACTGCCTGTGTATCGTCGCAGGTGGGTTGCTCGCTTACGTGTAAGTTTTGTGCAACAGGTTATATGGACAGAAAACGTAACCTCGACCCTGCCGAAATTTATGACCAAGTAGTACGCATCAAGGAGCAAGCCGAAAGTCATTATCAAACGCCTCTGACCAATATTGTCTATATGGGCATGGGCGAACCCCTCCTCAATTATGCCAACGTGCTGCAATCTATCAATCATATTACTGCCCCCGAAGGCTTGGGAATGTCGCCTAAACGCATCACGGTTTCGACGGCCGGGATTGCTAAAATGATAAAAAAATTGGGCGACGATGAGGTAAAATTCAACCTTGCCTTGTCGCTTCATGCGGCAAACGACGTGAAGCGTAACCAAATCATGCCTATCAACGAAAGCAATACCTTAGAGGCACTTAAAGAAGCCTTGCAGTATTTTTATAAAAAAACAGGGAATAAAATTACCTTAGAATACATCGTTTTCTATAAGTTTAACGATACGCTAGAAGACGCAAGAGAGCTTTGGCAATTTGCCAAACAATTTCCTTGTAAAATCAATATCATCGAGTACAACCCAATTGCAGAAGCAAACTATACCAATACCGACCCTCTAACGCTAGAAAAATTCGCTAAGTTTTTAGAGGACAAAGGTTTAGTGGTAAATATTCGACGTTCGAGAGGAAAAGATATTGATGCTGCTTGCGGACAATTGGCAGGTAAGAAAAAAGCATAAAATCGAAAAAGGTCATTTGCATTTGCGACGCAAATGACTTTTCAACGGATGAGTATGGAAGAAGTAGAGGAATTAGAAAACGTTTGTTCAAATGAAGTACAGCATTAAAATAGAAATAGAAAGGCTTTACCACTTTCACCAAACCCCATTTATTCAATACAATGCTGGAGACTGCTGGTTTTCTTCGCCAGTCAAGTATTAAATTGCTGAAAGTCGTCGCTGAACAGACAACACAAAGTCCAACGAAACGTCAGCAATGTCAGCAACAGTTTGAATATCAATACCTTTTAGCAAGGCTTTTGTAACAGTTTCAATGTTTTTTATGTCAATAGCTTCTTTAATTTTTCTACTCTCAGCCTTAACAGATTCTGCATTACGAGCAATCAATATTTCCAATGATGCTTTTTCGTCAGGTGTCATTTTACGACTGTCCAACTCGTCAATAGCTACTTTGAGCCAATCCTCATCCCAAAATTTAGGAAATTGTATAGGATTGGTGAATGTATGAGTATGTATCGTTTTCATTGTGAATATCAGTTTTTGTAAGTCTGTCTTGCAATCAAGTTCTGGTAACGTAAATTTATCCAATTCTACTGTAACAAAAGTCATTTGTTCGTCAAAAAGTTCAGCTTTTTCATTTCTTAGATTTGCGAGTGTATGAAAATCATCATAAGGCAAAATATTGTTAGCCAAAATAGCTACACAATAGATTTTGGTCAGCGTACCATAGTCGAATTTACCACGCTTTACCATTGCGTTAAACTTGTGCAAAGCATAGAATTTCATTCTTTGCACAAAATATGGAGCATCGCCATACTGCATTTCAACGATAAAATGATTATCTTTTTCATCGGTGCAAGCCAAATCGAAAATGCCACTCCTACCATCTTGGGTGATGCCTTCAAAGGTGTTTTTATCGAACTTGACCTCCTTTATTGGTATATCTGACTTGATAAGTGCCTGCAAAGCCCTACGCAAGAAAAGCGTATTGGCTTCATTGCCAAAAGTAGCCTTAAAACCATAATCCGAGATTATCGGAATAAATATTTGGTTGTCTGAGTATAGTGCTTCCATAGAGCAAAGTTACTCAAAATCAATATACTTACAAATAGGATTTAATTGTAGATAAGCACTTTATGCGGTAGCCCCCAGCTATACCAATAGCGGTAAAATCAAACGAAATTCGCTTCCTTGGTTGAGTTTACTTTTTAGTTCTATACGCCCTTTGTGTCCTTCTATCATTTCTTTTACATAATACAATCCCAAGCCAAAGCCTTTTACATTGTGTACATCGCCTGTATGTACCCTAAAGAATTTTTGAAAGACGTGCTTTTGGTCTTTCTCCGAAATTCCAATGCCATTATCCACCACAGCAATCACCAGTTCTTTGCCCTGGGTATAGGTTTGTAGCGTAACCAAAGGCGTTTGTTCACAATACTTTACTCCGTTGTCGATAAGGTTGTGGATAACATTGCTCAGGTGCAGTCGGTCGGCTTTCACGGTACTGGCCGTAGCTTGTAGTTGGAGGTTGATTTGTCCGCCTTTTTCCTTGAAAATAGGCTCGCAGTTCAAACAAAGTTCTTCGAGCAATTCGTTTACCTCCACTTCTTCCAGTTTTAGTTTATCAATCTTTTGGTCGATATTAGCCGTTTGCAAAACCGTATCAACGTTCTTTTTGAGCCTTGCTGCTTCTTTTCTGATAATCGAAGCGTAGCTCAACAATCGTTCTGGATTTTGAAGAATATCGGGTTTCATCAGCACTTCGGAGGAAATAGAAATCGTGGAAATAGGTGTTTTAAATTCGTGCGTCATGTTGTTGATAAAATCGTTTTGAATCTCCGACAACCGCTTTTGTTTGAAAATAACCATAAGGGCATAAACAAAAAACAACAATACCACCACCAACACCGCCGACGAAACAAACCAGTTGTTTAAATCGCCCAGTAAAGACAATTGTTTATCGGGAAAATATACGCCAAAATAGTAATTATGAATATCAAGTTTCGGAAAATCATAATGGGTATTCATGTCGTTGGGGTCACAGTTTTCGGCATAACATACAAAGGTTTTTTTGCTGATATTATCCGTAAGGCAATCATAAATACCGTATTCAAAATTGAGCCGAATATCACTTTTAGCAAATTCTTGTTTGAGAAATGCTTCTAATATTTCGGCATTGATGGTGTCGTTGACTTGTGCCGAATAATAGTTTGCAGTAATGCGTCTGACAGGACGCAACAATTCATTAGCACTATTATTATTCACATCTAATATCCGCTTACACACCGTCCGAAGCGATGCCGTTACTCGTCGGTCAAAATCTCTGTCTTGTATATGGTATGCTTGCTGAAACCAAAAGTATTGTACTACCACCATGCCTGCCATCAGCAATACTGATAGTACAACAAAAATGCGAAGGGTTTTCGAGTTCATGGAATAATTCTTTAAAGAAAGCGTATCAGCCTGAATAAGGATGCTTTTGAGTCTTGCAAGTTAGCAAATTTTATGAAGCGAATGTAAGATGATTACAAACAATCCACAGAGTTATCCACATTTCTTTGTGGATAACTCTGTGGATAAACAGCCAAATTGCCTATAAATTGTGGAGAACGTGCTGATACAAGTGCCAAAACTGTGTGGAAATGTGTTGATGTGTGTATTGTTGCACAACCAGTTGTCGGGCTTTTTGTCCGAGTTTTTTACGTAAAAAAGGCCTGTCAAGTAAATAGTCTATCCGTTCGGCTAATGCGGTTGTTTGTCCTACGGGAAACAGCAATCCATTTTCTTGGTCATGAATCAAGCTACTGCAACCAGCACAATCACTGGCAACAATGGCTTTTTCCATCGCCGAAGCTTCCAACAAAACCTTTGGAAAACCTTCATGGTACGAGGGCAATACCACCACGCAAGCCTCCGCCAAGTTTTGCCTGATGTCGTGCTGAAAGTCTTTCCAAACGATATAATCGGGTACGCAAGCCTCAAGCAAGGTATGTTTCGTTATAGCCCTAGGATTGTGTGCGTCTATGCCACCAACCAATTCAAATTGTACTTTTCCTTGCCATCGGCTACGCAACAATTGGGCGGCTTGTATAAAGTCGAAAATGCCTTTATCTTGAATCATGCGAGCTATCAATACCACTTTGAGCGGCATAGCTGGCGTAGGCGAGCGAGGATAAAAATGTTGTACATCTACGCCCATGCCTTTGATAAGATGCGTTTGGACAGGGTTGAGAGCCAAGTGCTGTTGAAGCGTATGGGCATCCGTTGGGTTTTGAAATACCCAGTGCTGTTGAGCACCAGCAAAGCAGTGTTTGGTCCAAGCCAACAGCCGAGCCAATAAAGGCGATTGGTGCCAAAAAGTACCTAAGCCCGACACCGCTTGAATCATGGGTACAGACCGCCCAAGCCGATTGGCAATTGTTCCATACACAATCAGTTTTAAGCCTACCTGATGAATGAGGCTCGGCTTGAGTTTTCTATAGGTTTTCCACAAAAAATAACAAAGGTATAATTCTCTAAAAACGGCTATTTTACCCCTGCTCAAAGGTAAGGGGATGAGTTCGATGCCTATGGCTTGGATGCGTGCAGCGTGGTCGGTTACGTGGGTAAGTACGCTGATACGCCAGCCTTTTTGTCGTAAAAAAGTAGCCAAGTGAAGTCTATGCGACACAAAGAACCAATCGACATTGACGACAAAAACAAGATGAGGGTTAATGATTTTTGACATACCATTGCTGAAAACAATATATACTCCATAAAATATTCCGATAAGTACGAGGATGCCTTTGGGCGTTTTGCAAAATAGCCTCAAACAATTGTGGTTCAAAAATACCCTGAGCTCTCACAAAATCAGGCGAAGTAAGTGTTTGCCAATCGGTACGAAGCTCATGGTTGAGCCAATATTCTACAGGCACTTCAAAGCCATGTTTCGGATTCGTAAGAAAGCCTTTAGGAAAATAAGGGGCAAAGGTATCTTTGAGCAAACGCTTGGTTTGGGTCTTTTTTACCAAAAAATCATCGGGCAATGTATCGACAAATGTCCATAGATTTTTGGCCAAAAAAGGCGTTCTGCATTCGATAGAAGCCAACATACTCATGCGGTCGGTTTTTACGAGCATATCGCCTTCGAGCGTAAAACGCCTATCGAAATGACGCATTTGCTGCAACAAACTCGTAGAAGTAGGCTGCATGGCATCGGGGATGATGGTGCTTGTTTGGTTATTGATAGGCAATAGCAAACGAGTGAGCCACTCGGCCCGTAAGCCCAAAGTACAGGTATTGAGGAGGTCTTCTTGCGTATTTTTTCCGATATTATGCAGCATTTTTTGGAACGGTTGCAAAGGTTTGATAGACCTCGCTAGTATATCGACACAAGGATTGATGCCTTGATGCAACCACGGCGGACAATAACGGCGGTACTGTTGGGCATAAAAGGGCATTTTGTAACGATTATAACCTCCCAAAAGCTCATCCGCCCCATCGCCTGTGAGGGCCACCTTGACAAACCGCTTGACATTTTGGGCTAAAAAATAACTAGCCAAAGCCGAAGAATCGCCATAAGGCTCATCGAAATGCGTTACAATGGTGGGTATCTCGGCTTCTATGGCTTGAAAAGTCAAGGGGAAAGTATGATGTTGTGTTGAAAAAAGTTTTGCAACCAAGACTGCTCTAGGCGATTCGTCGAATTTTTTATGTGAAAAACCAATGGCAAAAGTCTGCAAAGGCTTAGGCGGTCTGACTTGTTGAGCCAAATACGTAATGATACTTGAATCGACACCGCCACTCAAAAAAACGCCTACTTCTACGGAAGCCTGCATTTGCTGGACTACGCTGTTTGTAAGCAAGGTGTATAAGCGTTGTTGTGCCGCTTCATACGACCATTTCTTTTCGTCAAATGCAGCGTTAGCCTCTCCATAATCATACTTGGTTAAGGTAAAATTTTCGAGGTCTAAGTCTAACATCTGGGCAGGTTCGAGTTTATGAATACCTTCATAAATCGAAAAAGGAGCAGGAATAAAAGTCAAGCGAAAATACAGTTGTAAAGCCTCCGAACAAATCGCAGGTTTACATTGGTAAAGCTGTTGGTAGGTATGAACCAAGGCTTTAAGTTCGCTTGAAAAAAAGCAATATCCCTCTTTCAAACAATAATACAAAGGCTTTTCGCCATGAATATCTCTAGCCAAAAAAAGCTTGTTGGTTTGCTGGTCGTAGATGGCCAACGCAAACATTCCCTGCAAAAACTGGCACATTTCTTTTCCCCAATACGCATACGCTTTGAGTACTACTTCGGTATCGGAATTGGTTTGGAAGCAAAAGCCTTTTTGTTCGAGTAAGCTCCGAATCGCTTGGTGGTTGTAGATTTCCCCGTTAAAAACAATTGTCCATTGCTCATAACACATCGGTTGGTTGCTCGAAGGATTGGCATCAACAATCGCCAGTCGTTTCATGCCCAAGCATAGCTGTTGTTGCGGACTAAGCCACACGCCCTCGCTGTCGGGACCACGATGGTGCAGGCGTTGGTTCATTTGATACACCATTGGCACAAGTGTATCTCTTCGGTGTTTAGTTGCGATGCCATTGATACCACACATAAATTTATCCGTTTAAAATGAATCTGTAAGCATACAGATGGTAGGTGAAACTATTTTAACAATCTACCAACTCGCCATACAACTGCTCATATTTTTGCACAATCTTTTGTATATCAAAGTGTTGCTGTAATCTTTCGTACTGACGAGTTTTGACCGACGCTTGTTGTGTGGGTGTTAAGCTGATGAAGTTTTGCCACGCCAAAGCCAAGGCTTGTGCATCGCCAATGGGTGTTACCCACTGCTTATCGCCTAACAAAATAGGTATATCGCCTGCCTCTGTGGCGATGCACATAACTCCTTGACTGATGGCTTCGCCTAGTACATTAGGGAATCCTTCGGTGAACGAACTGAGCGTACAGATATGCAGTTGGCTTATTACGGTAGTCGCATCGGATTGTTCGCCCAACAAGGTAAATGCCTCTTGCACGGCGTGTTGGGCAAGGCAATGCACAAGGCTAGGGTTATGGACATCGCAGTTTTTTCCACATAAGATAAAATGAGCTTGTGGAAAACTTCGCTTGAAAATAGCCGCCGCCCGAATAAACGTTTCATGGTCTTTGGCGGTGGCAAACCTTGCTATTTTCCCAATACGTATGCCTTCGTTGCTTGCTTTTGTCGGTCTTCTTTCTTTCAATACAAAACCATTCGGAATACAGTACATGGGCGTTTGCCAACCTTGTACTTGGTGGGCTTGTGCAGCTTTTTGCGAACAGCAAACAACAGCATCGGGCATATAAAATACCATTTTTTTACAAAACCATCCGAGTATTTTACCTGTATAGCTCTCTATGCAGTCGGGAGCGTGCCTGATATTCCAGATAATTTTTGGTCGAAACGAACGCCCTACGATTGCCAAAGAAAAAAGAAAAGCTGGATACAGCCACGCATGAACGAGGTCGGGTTGTAACTGCCTGAGTATATGTCTTAATTGCAGTATTGTCTGCAAAGGGAATATGCTTTTAGGACGATTGAGCTGATACACCTTTATGCCTAGGGCATTGAACCGAACAGCAAGGGTATTTTCTTGCCAAAAAGTAATAACGCTCAATTGGTATTTTTGGCGGTTGGTGTGTTCGGCAAGTTTGAGTAGCATGGTTTCGCTGCCCCCAATACCCAAACTCGGAATGAGGTATGTAATATGAATCATATTCTAGTGCTATAAATTGTTCATGGCTTCCTTGGTGAATTGTAGCAAACAGCGGTTTATATCGTGTTTATTTTTGACAAAAGTTTGTATGCTTGTAGCGTCAAAGGGCATTGTCAACGCCTGCTGAATGCCGTGGGTATAGGCTGCTATGTTATTATTTTCGACCAACAATCCATTAAAACCATTGAGTACGGCTTCGTTTGTGCCTCCGCCAATGGCATAAGCAACACAGGGCTTGCCACAGGCTTGGGCTTCGAGCAGGGCGTTGGGATACCCTTCGGCATGAGAGCCTTGAAGATACAGCGTAGCATGACGCAAAAACGCATACGGATTGGCTTGCTCGCCCACAAAAACAACTTTGTTGGCTATAGGAGTATGGGCTATTTGTTGCCAAAGTCGGTCGTATTCTTGTGGGGTAAAACGCCCAATTATCCAATACACAAAATCGCAGGGGAGCAGGGCTAGGGCTTTTAAAATGCGGTCGTGCCCTTTCACCGATGCTAAACGCCCAACCGTGACAAAAATGGGTCTATCTTTCGGAATAGGCAACGTGATTGGAAGCTGGCTTTGTTGTTGGATAAAACTGTAATCCAATGGATTATACCAAACGCTTATGTTGGAAGTATCAAGAGCATACTGTTGTAAAAAAAACGTTTTCATCCATTCCGACTGCACAATAATATGTTGAAACCTGCGATACAATAGCCTGTGCAACAAGGCTTTTCCCCACGCCAAGGGTGTGGATGGAAGATGCGAAATACGTGTCACGAGCTTTGTTTCTTTGGGTAAAAAAGGGGATAAAAGGGCTATGTACCACGTAAAATCTAGTACGCTCAACAACAGTTGAGGACGCAACTGGCGTATCAAGTCAATAAGCTGCCAAGCGGTATAACGTACCCTTCGCTGGGGTAAAATATGTTGCTGTATCGCTGGTGAAAGGGTAAAAAATGAGGGCTTGTCGGTTGTTAAATACGCCAAATGTACTTCCCACAACACAGGGGACAAATGATTGAGCAAGGTGCTTATGACCTTTTCTGTACCTCCTGCGTACAGGTTTGGCATGAGCACAAGAAGGCGAATAGGTGCTTTTATCGTATTCATCATGATAGCAATAAGTATTAAATCGTATCGAACCTCTTCTAATCAAATTTACCTGTCTATCCAGTGTTTGTACCAAAGTTGAAACTGCAAAATATGCCAAACGGCTGTGCTATAGGCTGTTTTTCCTGCTAAAAAATCCTTCAAATATTGTTGACAAACCTTGGGGTCTAACAAGCCAGATGTTTCAAGACTGGTTTGGTGTAGGTTGTCGTGCAGGATTGTACGAAAGGCTTTGTCACCCAACCAACGAGCCAAAGGAATACTAAATCCTTTTTTTGGTCTTTGCATCATCGTAGCAGGCATAGCTTGATGCACGATTTTTTTAAAAAGGTACTTGGTTGTTCCGTCCCGAATTTTGACATTTCCTTGTACGCTTGCCATCAGTTCTACCAAACGATGGTCGAGCAGGGGTTCTCTGGCTTCTATGCCAGCGTACATACAAGCCCTATCTACTTTTGCCATAATATCATTCGGCAAATAATGTTGGTAATCCCACGCCAGCATGGCATTGATGGGGTCTGATGTACTCGGCTCATCGCTCAAATATCTTTGTGCCTCCGCTTGACTCGTTTGCTGTGTAAGTATTTTGTGATAATACTGGCTTTGAATTTTTATCAAACTTAATAGCTGTAAATCAGATGCTGCACAGGCAATAAACTTTTGTACTTTGGGTGAAAAATTTCTTCCTAATAACCGTTCAACGAGTTGCAATCGTAGGGCTGTTGGCATTTTTTGTAAATAATCTTTTGTCTTACAAGCTTTTACATAACGAGCATAGCCCCCGAATACTTCGTCACCCCCGTCGGCTGATAAAATTACTTTTACGTGTTTGCTTGCCCATTGACTTAGCAGCACACAAGGAATAGCCGAACTATCGCCCAAGGGTTCGTCATAAATGATGGGCAATTGTGGTACAATGGCAAGGGCATCGGACAAAGTGCAAGTATAGATATAATGCGGTAAACCAAGCCTGCGAGCCACCCGACTCGCAAAGGCTGATTCGTCGTATTGGGGGTCGTCGAAGCCTATCGTGAATGTTTTGGTCGAAGGAAAATTCCCTTGTGCTACCTGATAAGCCACCCAAGTGCTATCATAGCCTCCGCTCAAAAAAATCCCTACAGGCACATCCGAAACCATCCTGTACGCACACGCACTTGTCAGTAATGCAGAGAGGTTTTCCAAGAGCTGTGCCTCGTTGTAGGGGAGGAATGTATCGCTTTGAAATTTGTTCCAATACTTTAGCTGGGTTAATTTTCTTTGTCGGCAATCGAAGCAAACGAGATGCCCCACAGGATTTTTTTGTACATGTTGAAAAATACTCAACGGTGCAGGAATGTATCCATACCGAAAAAACGCATCAACGCCTTGTTTATCAATAGTTTTTACAAAGGAGGGATGTGCTAAAAGGGCTTTCAACTCCGAGCCAAAAAGCAAGATTCCTTGGTGATAGTAATAGTAAAGTGGCTTGGTGGCTGCCCTATCGCTGCCCAAATACAATTGCTGTGTACGCCGATTGTACAAGGCAAAAGCAAACATACCAATACATTTATCTAAGGCCGCCATGCCCCAGCAGTCGAATGCTTTGATGAATACTTCGGTATCACCGCTCGACTCAAACCTGTAGCCAGCTTGTTGTAAACTGATTTTTATTTCTTGAAAATTATATATTTCACCATTATACACCAGCATCCAATCGCCAAAGGTATAGGGCTGTTTGCCTGCTTCCGATAAATCAAGAATAGCCAAACGTCTATGACCCAAGCCTATTTGATAATGGTCGAGTTGCTCAAAGAAAAGCCCTTCGCCGTCGGGACCTCTATGCCACAGCGTTTGTGTCATTTTTTCTAGCACTGCTCGATGCGAGCCATGCCGAAAGTCGATAAAACCTGCAAATCCACACATAAGTTTTATATTTAGGTTGAAGAACAATAGGGTAAAGCTGTACTTTTTACTTCCATTCAACGGCTTGATGCAATGCCTTTAGGCAAGTGGCTATAGCCCAAACGGCAAGGGCAAATAGTACAATGCGTTTTTGTAAATACAATTGAAACAACAGGTTGTTGCGGTGTATATAAAATGCCCAAATACTAAAAAATAGTACCGTAACGCCCAAGCCAAAGCCACGTGTACAACGCAACAACAAACAGCCTAAGCCTAAAATGCCGTGATACACCACCACAAACACACACAAACCAACCCAACCGCTACTGGCCCATACATCGCCCCAAATATTATAGGCTAAACCATAGGACAAATCGGGGAAAAGAATTCTTTGGTCTAAATAATGGCTTTTCGAGTCCATACCCAGCCAATCGCCGCCCACACTTAGCTGTGCCGCCAAGTCGATAGGATGATAAAAGTCGGTACTAATTTGTTGGCGTAAAGTTTCTGATAAATTAGCCTGTATGCCTGCTGGCTCGCCTGTGACAAATGTATGAAAAAGCACATCTTCCCAAGAGGGGTATATTTCTTCAAACAAATCCATTCTATGGGCTTGCAACAAGGGTAACAATAATTTTGAAACAAAAAAGAGCAAGGCAACGAGCGTTGTCAGGATAATTTTCCCATAATATTTTCTTGAAAAAAAATACCTCCCTAACTGGCGAGGAGTATTGCCCAATCGTACACAAAACATGGCTATCAGTGCAAACACAGCCGTAGAACGATTGCCTCCCAGCCAAAGGTCTAGTCCGAGCAAGCCCCAAGCCATGCAACTATACCAAGGCTTTCTTTCGATAAATGCCGTTATCGCCAACAGCAATGCCCCCATTTCCCAGCACACGCTCCAGCGGTCGGCTTCGGCATTGAGCATGGCTTGCAAATCGCCCTTGCTGATTTCGTTTCTGTGCCAATACCAATCGCCATGTTTCAACAACGACATACTTATCCCCACCAAAGCGATGGCAAAAGCTACCAAGCAGTAATAGCTCGGTGTTGGTTTCTCTCGCCTTCCCCAATCATATATTTCTATGTAATGGTCATAGCAATACGCTCCTGCAATGTTGCTCACCAATACCAAGCAATACACCGTATAGCATAAGTCGTACAATGGCATGGTTTGGTCGGTATCATAAGGATTGAGTACCAATCCTGAAAAGCCCGGCAAAAAGTAAATCATGGCACTGCCAAAAGCAAGGGCAAAGAAGTCGAACGAACGCTTTTGGGTGGCATAATACCATACACCTACCAAACAAAGTACATAAAAAAGCCAACGCATCATACCACAACCGATTGGGCTTTGTACCAAGCCAAGGTTTGCCACAAGCCTTCTCGGCTATATACTTGGGGGCTATAACCCAAATGCTTTTCAGCTAAAGCAATAGATGCCCAACTCTGCCGAATATCGCCGGGCCGTTCGGTGGTGTAGTACATGGGTTGGGTTGTTCTGTTGAATTGGTTAAGATGATGCCAAAGGTTATTCAATGATACATTTTCACCACAGGCTATGTTGAAAACCCTTTCCTGAAGTGTTTCCGTCGGTTGCATCAACGCCAACATATTGGCATACACTACGTTGTCGATATAGGTAAAATCTCTGGATTGCTCCCCCGAACCATAGATTTGTGCTTGTTCTTCTTGCAACAATGCTTTTATAAATCGAGGAATAACAGCCGCATACATCCCATCAGGGTTTTGCCTAGGACCAAATACATTGAAATAGCGTAAGCCTATACAATTGGTTCGGTAGGTTTGAAAAAAGATTTGAGCATATATTTCGTTGATATACTTGGTACAAGCATACGGCGAAAGCAATTGCCCAAGCTTGTCTTCTTGCTGTGGAAACACCTGTGTATTGCCATATACCGAAGAGGAGGAGGCATACACCATTTTTCGGACAGGCAAGGTTTTTACAGCTCTGAGCATATTCATAAAACCTTGCACATTTACTTCATGCGTCTGAAAAGGGTCTTGTACCGAACGTGCCACAGCCCCCAATGCTGCTTGGTGCAACACAAAGTCGATGCCTTCGCAGGCTTGCAAGCAAGTGGTGTATGACCGAATATCGCCTTCGATAAAGTGAAAATTGGGTTCGTTTGCCAAATGGGCAAGGTTGTGCCAATAGCCCGTAGCAAGATTGTCGAGTACTACCACTTTTTTTGCATGGTGTTTTATCAGAAAATCTACCAAGTGAGAACCAATAAACCCCGCTCCGCCTGTCACGAGAAAGGTATGCTTTGCAATAAAATTTTCCATAAAGAAATGGGTTGAAAGATGTATTGAACTTGGGCTTTTAGCCAATAATAGTGCCTAAATAAGCCATTTGTTTTTAGACGACCTTTGGCCAAATAAGTCACCACATAAATCAATTTTTTTTTCGGTGTTGGCAGTAATTCGGCCAATTGTAACACCAAGGTAAAATGATGTGTAAAAAACGCCCTCAACAAATACCGCTCAACACGCTGTGCTAAGGCTTTTTGTTGACGAGCATTTAGCTCCATCATGGTTTGTTGACATACCCGATAGGCACTGAAAAGCACCGCATTACCTACTTGATTGAATTGCGTAGAAAAACTTTGGTCACTTTTGCGTACCAAGGTTAAAATCTGTGGTATATAGCCATATTCCCATTGCTGTGCCGAACGAAACCAAAAATCAAGGTCTTCATACGCCAATGCTTCGTTGTAGCCACCCAAGGCTTCAAATACTTTTCGCCGACTCATCATAGAAGGTGCAGCAATAAATGACTTTGCCAATAGTTTTTCAAATACCTTGCCTTGTGGCATGGGTTGTTGGTAGAGGCTTTGTAACGGTATGCCTTGGGTATCTATCCATAAAATATTGCTATATACTACGCCTACGCTCATGGATGATGCTTGAAAAAAAGCAACTTGCTCGGCTATGCGTTCGGGCAACATGAGGTCGTCGGCAGCAAAATCAACCAGATACGTACCTGTCGATTGCCGAAAGCCTTCATTAAAACTGGCACAAATGCCTTGGTTTTCAAGATGAAAAATACACAAAACTGCCGGGTTTCGCTTTTGCCATTGTCTGATTCGACTGGCAGTGTCGTCGGTACTGGCATCGTCTATGACAATCAATTCTATATGAGGATAGCTTTGTGCTACCACCGAATCAAGTGCCTCTACAACATACGGAGCTTGGTTGTAGCAGGTACAAATGACACTAACGAGCGGAGAATTTTCCATCATGATTGGCTAAAAGTGATAAGCGTAGTCCTTTGATAAAACTGTACAAGATGCCCACAAACAAGCCCAACAACCCGCACGACCATCCCCAAAGTAGGCGTTGTGGACTGCTCTTTTGTAAAGGTACTTGGGCTGGTTCTAACACTTTGAAAATAGGCGTTTGGTGATGTACTTTAAGCCTTGTTTCTTCCAATTGCTTGCTTAGTTCGGTATAAAGGGCATAAGCCAATTCGGCTTCTTGCTGGAGTTTTTTCCCCTGATTTTTGTTTTTCCATAAAAATAAAGCTTGGTGTTTGTCCCAAAAATCGGCATAACGAAACAAGGCTTTGTTGTATCGACTGTAGGCTTCTTGCTGTTTTTGTGCTAAAAATTGCTTGTCTTGCAGGCTTTTGTCGATGCGGTATTGGGTTACGTAATCGGTCAAATAATGTTGGGCGAATGTTACCAACTGGGCGGCTATCACAGGGTCAGGCATGGTAATGGACAAATGAATTATTCCTGTTTTTTTGTCCATTGTCACTTCCATTTTTTCTTGTAAAAACCGCACTCCTTCATATTGAGTAGCACTCAATTGTAGGCAAATCTTTTGATTTTTAGGGCTTTGCTTTGGTTCTTCTCCTCTAAACACCCGAATTATTTTATAGCCTAGCCCTGCCTTGTGTTGTTGAGCAAGGTATTGTTCGAGCCTCACGGCTTTGGGCTGCGTATGCACTTGTGTACGAAGCATCGACAGTAAAAAAGGCGTGCTTTGTAAAATATGCGGATAAAGGTCGGGTCTTACGGCTTCGGTCGAATTAAGCTGACTGAGGTCGATACCCGTCAGACTAGCGAGGGTACGATATTTACCAAATTCTCCCATTTCGTCGGCATTGAGTTCGGGTAAAATCTTTACCTCTGCGGTGTATAAATTGGGTAAATACCAAGCATAAGCCAGCCCAGCTATGCCACCCAACAAGCTCAACAACAGCACTTTCCAACGATAACAATACATGGTCGTAAAAACCCTATGGGTTTCCAGTCGCACAAGAGGTTTGCTAGGATGACGAGCAAGCATAAATTTTTATCAAAAAAGGTTTGAACAAAAAGCTTTTAAAAACATCTAACGAAAAGGCTTCACCCATCGCCTTTATTTCAAGGCATTCATAATGCTTATAACCAAATACACCAACGAGCCTGTACCACTAAGCAGGGCTACTTTTTCGCTTGACGATAAAGGCGGATGCAGTGGTTTGCTTTTGTAGGGTACGATGATTTCGGAAGCAGGCTTTACCGCAGGGTATTTTCTATACAAACCATAACGCCTGATTTTATCGGCAAAACCATTGGCATACTTGATATAAATGCGTTTGGCATCGGCATCGGCTGTAAGCCCACCAGCCTGTGCCAAATAACGCTTGAGCGATTGCCCTTGACGAAAACTCAACATTACAGGATTCCATACCGCACCCGAAAGCTTAACCGTTTCGAGTTTTTGAGGAATCTGTAAGGTATCACCATGAATCAGCAATAGGTCTTGCGACGAATGTGGATGCTTGAGAATAAACGGCAAATCAATGGCAACCGACTGCCCAGCTCGTGCAAGAATAGCTCCTTCGAGATAGGCTTCTGGCTTAATACCTCCTGCTTTTCGGATTAAATCTGAAATACATTCGTGTTGCTCTAGCAAGGTGTAACTTCCTGTAAACCAAAGTTCTCCATTGGCAAATACTGTTTTTTGCCTTTGGTAACGAGGCAATTTTCTCACAATAATTCTATCGAATGCCTGTAAGGGAAAAGACGGATACGCCTGCCATGTTGTTTTGTCGAAATGTATGGTATATAACAATACTTGCGTAGTACTGTCGCTTATATTTTCCGACTTGATACGCCTCGCTACTTCGAGTTGCGTACTGGCTTGGTCGGTAAAGCCTCCTGCCAATAAAATGGCATCAGCAACGCCCATGCCCGCATAAAAAGGATAATGATTGGGGCGGTTTACCTCGCCTTCTACACTAAAAGTAGCCGTTGCCTGTAAGTCTGTTTTGGCAAAAATATGTACTTCGTCTTCATTTTGTAAAGGAATATCCGCTTCGGTTTGTTGCAACAAAGCCGCCAAATCGAAGCCTAGCCATTCTACGAGTCCTTGGGCATTTTTTCGTTTCAAAATGGCTCTGGCTAAAAAGGCTTCTGGTCGTAGCCCTTCGGCTTTGGCTATCAATTTCAACAAAGTAAAGCCCTTATTATCAATAGAATAACTATTAGGACGAAATACACTACCCGTAATTTTCACATGATTGTCTATCCTTTCGAGGATACTCCCCACGTGGTATTGGTCGCCAGCCTGCAAAGCCCAATCAGGGATTTGTTGTAATAAAATATTGTGTAAATATTTTTCACTGGTCGTATTTCGCAACAATTGAATACTTTTGGTATAAGCCTTTTCGGTAAAACCGCCAGCAAAACGCAATACGTCCTGTAACGTTTCGGTAGGTTTTACTTCAAAAATCATTGGTCTTTTCACCGCTCCTGTGAGTTGCACTTGGGGCATGGCATCGGGAATCCGAATGATGTCTTGGTCTTGTAAAAGCAAATTATCGCCTATCACAGCTTTCAACAAAAAGTCATATACATCTAAAACCGCCAAACGCTTGCCTTGTCTGATAAGTTCTATTGCCCTAAACGAACCTCTGTCAGAAGGCCCACCAGAAGCATACAAAGCGTGCAACACGCTTGCCAACGACGGAAGCGTATAATGCCCCGGATGCTGTACTTCGCCCGTCAGCGTTACGCTTATACTCCGAACATTGCCCAACGTAACTTGTGCCGACACGCCGCTTTTAGGCAGGTTTAGCCCTTGGTACAATTGCCTCAAACGTTTGATAATCAAAGATGAGGCTTGTTCTATACTTAACCCATTAACATATATCGGACTCAAATTCAGCATTTTTACCGTTCCTTCTGGACTTACTTTCAAGGTATAATGGTCGAGGGCTTGTCCGAATATATCTACAAAAAGTTCATCATCAGGGCCCAATTGATAGGAAGGAGGCGTAGGCAAGCGTAAGTTTGGTTCAAAAGACAACTTACCTTGTCTGAAAAAATTTGCTCCAAAAATCGGGGAAGCAGCAGCCGTGCTATCGGGCTTGACAAGCGTAACGATCGATTTTCGCCCTTGCTCGGCGGTAGCGTTTTGGGCAAGCTGTGGGTATTTTTCGGCAATACTCGACCGCATCGCCAAAATGTCGGTTGTCGAAAAACCTTGCAAGCGAGCAAGATGCTCTAATTGCGTAATAGACCAATGTTGTTGTTGGGCTTTTTGTAAAAAAGAATCAATGGCGATTTGTTCGACAGAAGGGAGTTGCTGGGCCAAGCCCGAAACGACAGTAAGCTTTACATAAAGCCATACGCATCCAAGAAAATACAGATTTTTCATGGGTTGATAGGGTAGAATAGCGTGTAGAATTGCTAGTTAAAAGTGTCCCTAAAAAGGCTAAAACACACTTTTTAGGGACAGGTGTTTGATGCTTAGTATTCGTCTTCGTTGAAGAAGAAATCGTCTTTTGTCGGATAATCAGGCCAAATTTCTTCGATGCTTTCATAAGGCTGACCGTCATCTTCGAGTTCTTGCAAATTTTCAACCACTTCCAAAGGCGAGCCTGTACGAATGGCGTAATCAATTAACTCATCTTTTGTTGCAGGCCAAGGTGCATCTTCTAAATAAGACGCTAGTTCGAGTGTCCAATACATATTTTGTCTCTAAATTTGGTTACTGTTTATGATTTAAGTTGATACAATATCTTGAAATAAAGCTAATTAAATACTGTCTTAGAGGCTGTTTTTTCTTTGATATTGTCATTTTTGAATAGGATTGCAAAAGTACAAGATTTTTGAATTTACCATACTATTCTTTTAAAATTTTCTCATGCGTAATTAACTAAATTTTCTATAAAAAAGTATATATTTTATGCTTTTTTTTAAACATAAGACTCTATTTTCTGTCTTTTCTACACTTAATACGTACAAACTTGCGAAAAGTCACATCAGCGTACTTAGTTTTCTACATTTACATTTTTAAAATTTTTTATTATATTCGTTTTTCAGAACAATACTATTCCATTTTCATCAACTATGACATTAGAAATTTGTGCCTATTCGCTCGAATCGTGCTTGGCAGCCGCAGCGGGTGGGGCTCATAGAGTAGAGTTATGTGCCTCGCCGTATGAGGGCGGCACTACGCCCTCGGCAGGTTTGATTCAGGCCGTCAAAGAACAAACCTCCTTGGCGGTGTCGGTTATGATTCGTCCTCGTGGAGGTGATTTTTGCTACAGCGAATCGGAACTAGCCGTGATGCGAGCCGACATTGCCTTGGCAAAACAACTCAAAGCCGATGGCATTGTATTAGGGATTTTACACCCCGATGGACAAGTAAACATCGAGCAGACCGCCGCCTTGGTGCAACTAGCCCACCCCATGCAAGTAACCTTTCATAGGGCAATAGACATGACCCCCGACTACACCGCCGCACTCGAAGCGGTGATTGAAGCGGGTTGTCATCGGGTACTTACATCTGGACAAAAAAATACAGCCGAGGAAGGCTTCGACAATCTACAACAAATGATTAGTCAAGCCAAGGGGCGTATCGAGATTATGATTGGCAGTGGTGTCAATACCCGTAATGCTTCAAAATTTGCAACCTTGAAGCCCGATGCCCTACATTTCACCGCAAAATCGAGCCGTGATTCAGTGATGCAATTCCGCCAAACAGGCATTGCCATGGGCGGTTTACCTGCCGTTCCTGAATACGAAATTATGTACGCCGATGTACAGAAGATTCAAGCAATGGTTGCTATTTTCGAGTAAAATGATTTTAAATCGCTATTTCGTCATGAAAAGAAGAAACTTTATCAAACAAACATCAGCATTTACAGGACTTGCGGCCTTGGTCCAACAACCACTTTTAGCCCAACAATCAAGCCCTACTGCCAATTTTCCCGTAGTGATTTCTACATGGAAAAACGAAAAAGCCAACGAAGCCGCTTGGGCATCTTTACAAAAAACAGGAAGAGCATTAGATGCCGTAGAAGCAGGTGCCCGTGTACCCGAAGCCGACCCCAACGATACTTCGGTAGGATATGGAGGGTTTCCAGACCGTGACGGACACGTAACCTTGGATGCCTGTATCATGGATGAAAAAGGAAATGCGGGTTCTGTTACCTTCCTAGAGCACATCATGCACCCGATTTCGGTGGCAAGGGCCGTTATGGAAAAAACCCCACACGTGATGCTTTCGGGCGAAGGAGCGTTAGAATTTGCCCTTGCCCAAGGATTTAAAAAAGAAAACTTGCTTACAGAAACTGCCAAAAAAGCTTGGCTCGAATGGAAAAAAGAATCGAAGTACGAACCTAAAATCAATATCGAAAGGCACGATACCATTGGCGTATTGGCATTGGGTACAAAAGGCGAAGTATCTGGGGCTTGTACCACCAGCGGTTTAGCCTTTAAAATGCACGGTAGGGTAGGCGACTCGCCTGTGATTGGGGCAGCCGTCTTTTGCGATGACGAAGTAGGAGGGGCTTGTGCCACAGGTTTGGGCGAGTTTGTGCTTAAAACACTTGGCTCGTTCCTTATCGTAGAATTGATGCGTAACGGACGTACCCCACAGCAAGCTTGCGAAGAAGCCATTATGCGTATCGTCAAACGATATGATTATAAAACCTTCCAAATTGGCTATTTGGCTATCAATAAAAAAGGCGATCATGGCGCTTATGCCATCCAAAAAGGGTTTAATTATACCCTCACCAAAGAAGGCGTTACGAAGGTAATCGAATCGGATTATTATATGAAATAAGCTTTGTTGGGTCGGAGAAAAGGGGTGTTGTACCTTCACACAACACCCCCTTTTGTCAGCTTATCAAAACAGACTTATAACTTAGGGCTATCTTTGCGGAGATGCGGAGGCTTGCTAACATATTTACACAAATGCGTAAGGTTACATTCTTGGCACTTCGGTGAACGAGCTATACAGATATAACGCCCATGTAAAATAAGCCAATGATGGGCTACTCCAATATATTTTTCTGGAATAAATTTGACCAATTCTTTTTCTACAGCCAAGGGCGTAGTAGCCTTGGGCGACACCAAGCCCAAACGGTGCGAAACCCTAAACACGTGGGTATCGACAGCCATTGCAGGTTGTTTGTAAATGACCGATACTATCACATTGGCCGTTTTTCGGCCTACACCGGGCAATTTTTGTAACTCTTCAGTTGTACTGGGGACTTCGCTGTTGAAATCACGCACAAGTTTTTGCCCCAACCCAATCAAGTGCTTGGCTTTATTGTTCGGATAGGATATGGAGCGGATGTAATGAAAAACCTCTTCTAATGCGGCATGAGCCAAAGATTCGGGCGTAGGAAAGCGTTCAAACAAGGCAGGTGTCACCATGTTTACACGCTTGTCGGTACATTGGGCAGACAAAACCACTGCTACCAGCAACTCGAAAGGGTTGCTGTAGTGCAATTCTGTTTCGGCAACAGGAAAATTTTGTATAAAGTAATCAATTAATAATTGATACCGCTCTTTCTTTAGCATAAAAATAGAATAATGAGTTGGTCAAAAATACATAAAAAACCGAAACATTATGCCATTGGTTTTGCATCAAGCCAAAGAATAGCCGTAAAAATGATTGTTGTTGAAACTTGGCAATAAAAAGCATGGTCGATGCTTGCACATCGAATGCCCATAAAACACCAAACCCTTTATTTTATGATTAGGCATCATAAAATAAAGGGTTTCATGCTGTATGCGTGGCTTTACTGCGAGAATACGACAAAATTGAATCGATTGTTTTGCCCGAAGGTTCACGATAACTATTATCAAGGCTGAGTTTCACTTCGACTAAATCTAAATAAAACTCTAGCATTTCTGCATCGTGCATGAGGGCATCTTGAATCAAAAGATTTTCTTCTGATGTGGTCTCTTCATAGACGTATCTGATTACGTCATTCTGCGTAAAGGTTTGTATCATAGCTTGGGGAATGTTTGCTCATCATTTTGCGTAGATTTATCAACGCATAACGCATTCTCCCTAATGCCGTATTGATGCTTACACCAGTAGCATCGGCAATTTCCTGAAAACTCATATCTTCGTAATGACGCATCACGAGTACCTCACGCTGTGAATCAGGCAATTGCTTAATTAAATCTCTCAGATGGTTGTATGTTTCGGTTTTGATTTGCATTTCTTGTACAGAATCTTCTGCAAAATCTAACGTATTAAACACATTGCTCCCATCCTCGAATACGATATTAGGATAACGTTTTTCTCGACGGAAATAATCGATTGCCATGTTGTGTGCAATACGCAAAACCCAAGGCAAAAATTTACCTTCGTCGTTGTATCTGCCCGAGCGTAATACATCGACAGCCTTGACGAAAGTATCTTGTAACAAATCTTCTGCTACGTAAGTGTCCTTTACAATTAAATATATTGTAGTATAAATTTTTGATTTGTATCTGCGGACAAGGATTTCAAAGGCGTGTTCGTCACCATCATTAATATAGCGTGATACAAGCTCACTGTCGTTAACAAGGATTCTTTCCATCTTGATAAATCTATTTGGTTAACGTAAAGCTTTATATCATATTGTATCTCCTATATACTTTTTAATGGTTGTTTTATTAAAATGCAGCGTAACCGAATTGGTTGAATCAAAATTAGCAGTTGTAAGATAAATTCCAAAAAAAAATCTATCAATTTTAACTTTCGTTAACAAATATTAACAGCCCCTTGGGCGTTTTGTTAAGAATGGGGCATTCCCAACAAGGCCATACAAACATAGCGAATTGCCGAACGCTTGCCTACGAATTTCATCCTATTTTTTCGACAAAACATTCAACAACTCGCTATTTATACACAAAAAGGTATGGGGCATCGCAGGCAAAGTCGCCTCAACGCCTCTTGGTACAGAAAATATTTTGCTAGGTAGTTAGGTAATAGCCCAGTTGAATTACATGAGCCTTGCGGCTTATCTGCGGCGTTTTCTTACCTTTGCCACTTTGGTCGTGCGTACACGCTCTTCCAAATCGGCGATAACCTTAGCTGAATTTTCTTTGTTCGATTCGTAAGTTTCGTTCAAAGTACGATAAGAAGCCTGTACTTTGTTGTAATCATCGAGCAAGCGATTGTATTTGATAGTAAGGGTTTCAAATGTTTCCTTGCTATCTTCTTGGCACTTCATGTAGTCTTCACTTTTTTTCTTGAATTGGCTTTCAAGGCTAAAACGGAAGCTACTCAATTCGGCATTTTCTTGTCTTTCCTTTAAGATTTGACTTTCCAGACGGCGGACTTGTTCTTGATACTCAGCCACTTTTTTAGTGTCGGTACAAGACGTTAGAGCAGCTACAGCGAGAGCAGCTAGTAAGATGTTTTTTTTCATGGGCTTTGGGTTTTAGGTCAATTTTGTGGGCAATAGTACCTTAAATTTGTATATGTTATGGTTATAAGATATTGCTTTTCCTCATAATTGATTATTACTCAGACACTAGACCGTATCAGCAAACTTAATTGTATTTTTTGAATGTTTAAAATTTCTACCAAACTTTTTTTAGAAAAAGCCTTGATAGACGAATTTTCTTCCTTAGTTTTGTAGTAAAATCTATCAATCTTATAGATTATATTTCGTTAGTAGAGGAAATATAAATTTTACGGAACTATCACAAACCGTAAGTATGTTTTCACTGTAAAAATCCATTAGCAATGCAAAGTTTCAGAACTGAACTCGAAAATCCACTTGTTGAGAAAGACATCATAGACTTAGCTCGTAAAATACAGTTATTCAGAGAAGGAAAAATTCATGAAGAAAAATTCCGTAGTCTTCGTCTTGCCCGTGGAGTATATGGACAACGCCAGCAAGGTGTACAAATGGTGCGTATCAAATTGCCTTATGGCAAAATGACTTTCAAGCAGTGGAAACGCATTGCCGACCTATCGGACGAATACGCTACGGGTAATTTGCACTTGACGACCCGTCAGGATGTGCAGTTGCACTATGTATCGCTTGAGCATACGCCCGAGTTGTGGTCGAAGCTCGAACTTGACGACATTACGCTCAGAGAAGCCTGTGGCAATACCGTAAGAAACGTAACCGCTTCTACAACGGCAGGCATCGACCCCAAAGAGCCTTTCGATATTACGCCGTATGCCGATGCCATTTTCCGCTATTTCTTGCGTAATCCTATTTGTCAAGAAATGGGACGTAAAATCAAAATCGCTCTTTCAAATACCGACGAAGATACAGCCTTGGCTTATATGCACGATTTTGGATTTATTCCTAAAGTTGTAGATGGCAAAAAAGGCTTTAAAGTAGTTGTAGGCGGTGGCTTGGGAGCACAGCCGATACTGGCATACGTGGCATTTGAGTTTTTGGAAGAAAACCAAGTGATTCCTTACCTCGAAGCAGCCTTGCGTGTATTCGACCGCCACGGCGAACGTAATTCACGCCACAAAGCTCGTTTGAAGTTTTTAATCCAAAAAATTGGTTTTGAAACATTCACCGACTTAGTAAATGCCGAAAGAAAAGCCTTGAAAAACCAATCTGTAGCCATCAATACAGCTGGTTTTACCGAAACAGAAATTGCCAATTACCTGCCTACATTGACTGCTACGGTAGCGGCTCCTGCTACAGAAGCGTATAAAGTTTGGTTGGCGACCAATACTTTTGCCCAAAAACAAGCAGGTTATCATGCTGTATTTGTGCGTATTTTGAATGGAAATATTCATTCAACGGTTTCTCGCTCATTGATTGAGCAACTCCGAGGATATGTTGCCGACGACGTGCGTGTGAGCATCAACCAAGGTTTGATGTTGAAGTTTGTTCCAGAAGCCAACCTTCCGTATGTATATGAGGTATTGGAGGCACACCAATTGGCAGCCCCCGGGGCCAATTCTATTGCCAACATCACGGCTTGTCCGGGAACAGATACTTGTAACTTGGCTATTTCAGATAGTACCAATATTACGTCTAAACTCGAAGAAGTAATTACCCAAGATTTTCCAGAATTGATTTACAACAGCGATATTAAAATCAAAATTTCGGGTTGTATGAACTCTTGTGGACAGCACGGCATGGCACATATTGGCTTTCATGGCTCGTCTTTGAAATCGGCTGATAAACGTGTACTGCCTGCCTTGCAAGTCTTGTTGGGCGGAGGCACAGTAGGCGATGGTATCGGAAGAGTTGCCGACAAAGTAATCAAAGTGCCTTCTAAACGTGGGCCAGAGGTATTGCGTGTGCTGCTTAACAATTACGAAGAAAATGCCCAAGAAGGCGAATACTTCAACGACTACTACGACCGTCAGGGCGAAAAATATTTTTACAATTTATTGAAACCTATCGCTGATTTAACTACCCTCAAAAACGATGATTACATCGACTGGGGTGCATCTGAGCAGTTTGCTACAGAAATTGGCGTTGGTGAATGTGCTGGCGTAATGATAGACTTGGTAGCAACCTTGTTGTTTGAATCGGAAGAAAAATTTGCTTGGACAGAAACCGCTTTCGCCGAAAACCGCATAGCCGATGCCATTTATCATGCCTACAGTGTTTTTGTAAGTTCGGCAAAAGCCTTGTTGTTAGATAAAAGTGTAAGCGTTTCGACGCAAATGGCTGTGATTGATAAGTTTGACGAACGTTTTGTAGCGACAGGCGAAATTGCCTTGAGTGGCAAAACTTTCAAAGAATTGGTTTTACAAATCAATCAACATGAGCCATCCGAAGCATTTGCACAAGCGTATATTGCCGAAGCGAAAGCGTTTTTAGCTCTTGCCAAAGCTTACCGTGAGCAGGCTGTTTTATCCTAATTTTATAGCTTAGTATTTGCTGCGATAAGCTTTGGGCTTTCAAAAGGCTTAGGGCTTATCGCTTTTTTTTACAGACATCCGTACAGTATGGATACATTAAATTCATTTGAATCATTAGAGCCAAAGCCCCGACTGACGGTAGTAGGAGCAGGCCCCGGCGACCCCGAATTGATTACGCTCAAAGCCATCAAAGCCTTACAAGAAGCCGACGTGGTATTGTACGATGCCCTCGTGGCAACCGAGCTATTGGCTTATTGTAAACCTAGCTGTGAGCAAATTTATGTAGGAAAAAGACCCGGCGAAAGTCATTCGCAAGATGCCATTAATTTTTTGATTATCGAAAAAGCCTATATGTATGGCCACGTGGTACGCCTCAAAGGCGGCGACCCCTTTGTGTTTGGTAGAGGCATGGAAGAATTGACGTATGCCCAACAGTTTGGCTTATTAACGAGCTATATTCCAGGCATTTCTTCCTCTATTGCTACACCAGCATCTGCTGGCATACCCGTTACCACACGAGGCATCAGCGAAAGCTTTTGGGTAATTACTGCCACCAAAAGCGATGGTAGCCTTTCAAAAGATTTTGCCTTGGCATTACAGTCGTCGGCGACGATTATTGTGCTTATGGGGATGAATAAATTGGCTCAATTAGCCAGCCTTTGTCAGACATTTGGAAAAGCCGATTTGCCCGTTGCTATTATTCAGCATGGGACTTGTGCCAATCAAAAAGTAGGTTTAGGCAAAGCAGAAGATTTGCCAAGCATTGCAGCCGAACACCAATTGTCGAACCCTGCCATTATTGTGTTGGGTGAAGTGGTAAAATATGGCTATCACAATCTTGCTCAAACGCTTTTTTCGAGTATCAATCAGCCATAAATTATTGAGTGATTGAGTGATTGAGTGATTGGGTGAATTGTGAATTAGTAATTTGACTTTCAGGAACTTATATTTTTTCAATTCAATATTACATCCTCTCGCTGTTGCAAGTTTAACAACTTGGAACAATCAATCAAGTGCAGTCTCCGACTGCACCACCAGTACAACCAATAGCCCAAATTGAATACTTTAGTGTGTTCAGTTTGAGTAGGGTCGCAGTCTGAGACTGCTTCTTATTTGGCGTTCCAAGTTATTAAACTTGGAACAGCTAGGGGTTTACAAAGTTGCTATCTACTTTCCTTTTTTCTTATCGAATCGATGAACTTTTCTAATTCTTTACTGTTATAAAAATCCAAACACTTCATCATATACAAATTATTTTTCGGGTCGTATGATTTGTAGTCTTTTTTAAGCCAATCGCTTATCATTTTTCTATAATGTTCATTTCCAAAAATATATTCTTCTTTTAAATTGATTATTTGGACGTAGGTTGAACCATCTTTATATTGGGTTGGCTCATTTTTCGTTGCTTCGTAATAACAATCACAAAACGCTTGATTTTTAACTTTAAGAAGTTCGGTTTCCAGTTTGTTATTTTTTGTTTGAGCTGAACATTTGGTAAAACCAATTGCGAGAATGATATATATAGTTTTCATCTCTGAGTATCAATGTAAGATTGTGAATTACGTTTTTTTTTAACAGTTAGATAAATGGAAATTAATCCCTCGCTGTTTCAAGTTTAACAACTTGGAACGAGAAATCAAGTGCAGTCTCCGACTGCACCACCAGTACAACCAATAGCAAAGATTGAATACGCTTAGTATGTTCAGTTTGAGCAAGGTCGCAGTCAGAGACTGCTTCTTATTCGGCGTTCCAAGTTATTAAACTTGGAACAGCTAGGGATTATAAAACGGGAAATTTGTTACAACGGAAAGATTATGTGAAAAACCAAACCGAAAACTTTACGTATGATAACCTTGACCGTTTGACAAGCACGCAAGTTGTGGGACAGTCTGCGATAAACATGGGCTTTTCTAGCACTGGAAATATTACGAGTAAAACAGATGTTGGTACTTACAATTACCACCAAACTAAAATTTATGCTGTAACTTCGATTAGCAATACCAATAGTGTTGTACCATCTTTTAATCAAAATATTAGTTACACCGCTTACGAACGCCCTGCAAGTATTGCTGAAAATGCCTATAACCTGAATTATACTTATGGGGCAGATTATGAACGTATCAAAGGCATAATGACCCAGAACGGTAGTGCTGTTTATACGCGCTATTTCTTGGGTGATTATGAAAAAACCGTAAGTGCTAATGGTACAAGCCGTGAGATTCACTATATTAGTAGCCCAGCAGGGTTGATAGCTATTGTAGAGCGAGTAAATAGTGTGGATAATTACCATTATGTTTATACCGACCACTTGGGTTCTATTCTAACGGTAGCAAATAGCAGTGGAAACATAGAAGCCGAGCAAAGCTTTGACGCTTGGGGCAGACGTAGAAACCCCAGTACGTGGGTTTTACTTGCCCCTACAGCCGCCACAGGTTTGCCCGCTTGGCTCTACAGAGGTTATACGGGGCATGAGCACCTAGACGAATTCGGGATTATCAATATGAACGCTCGTTTGTACGACCCTGTACTAGGACGAATGATTTCCCCTGATAATTTTGTAAATGGTGCTTTTGCCAGCCAAGCCTATAACCGTTATAGCTATGCCAATAATAACCCACTAAAATACATAGACCCCGATGGAAACAACCCTATAGTGGCAGCTATATTGATAGCTGCAGCCTTGGATATTTTTTCACAGGTGATGACTAACGAAGGCTTTAACAATTTTAGTTGGAGTAGCTTAGGGGTATCTGTACTAATGGGTGCGGTATCTGGCGGTATGTCTAGTGCCATAGGATGGGTTGTTGAAAAAACAGGAGCAGGATTATTAGCCCAATCTTGTTTACACGGTTTGTCTAGTAGTGTGCAGGCAATGATTTTTGGTAATGACCCTCTTGCTGGCTTTGCAAGTGGGATAGTAAGTTCACTTACTGCAGGCTTAATTCCAAAATCATTTACTAACAAAATAGGGCTATTAGGTAACTATGTCTTAGGTGGTGCCTCTTCTGCCCTCACTACCCTCATAACCAAAGGCGACCCTATGCAAGCCTTTATTACTGGTGGAGCTGTAGCGGCGTTTAATCATTATTTGCATGATAGACCTCGTAAATCGTACAAATTTTTAGATTATAGTAAAGAAGCAAGGGGATACATCATAGAAATTACCGACTCTAATGGTAATGTATATCAAGTGAAAAATAGGTTTGGACCACAAGGGATTGAACCAGTAAACATTGAATTCGATTTAATTTCATTAGGGGGAACACTTAAAGCTGGATACTATGGTTTGAAAGGAGCTTTTGCTCTTACAATAAGTCCAGTTGAAAAGGCTATTCTTAAATGGTCTATTTTAAAAACGACAACAAGTAGAGGCGGGGAAGGATACATAAGTGGATTTATACATAAAGCAAGCAATTTTAGATTTAATATTCATGCACACAATCTAAAAGGGTATTTAAAAGTACCTCATATAAACTTTGGTAAAAATGGGGAATGGCATATCATATGGGATTCAAATATTGCAAAAAAATGGGGTTATATTTTTAAGGGGGAAAAATAACATTTATGAAAGAGATTAACATTAATATTTTTTTAAACTTTTTACATAAAAATAAAATTGTACATGAGTTTGAAATTGTACAGAATGAGCTTTCTGTAAAAATCCCTTTATCTGACAAGGAGAATTTACAAGTTGAGTTATTTGATATATATTTTGAAATGTGGTTTCCAAAGTGTTATTATTCAGAAACTTATGAAAATATAAGTCTCGGAACAATTTGTAATTTGGTTGAAACAATATATTATAAAAACGATGTATTATATGAAGAGAAATATTATTTTAATAGACTTGTAAGTAGAGATGTAAATATATCTACTTACTGCAAAATCGAAGCTTATAGGATTCCACTTTACTTCATTTTTAAGAAAAAAATATTCAATTTAATCTGTAAAATATTCAACTTACAGCAATTGTTAAATGACTTAGAGTGAGTGAAAGTTAATACCCCCTAGCTGTTCCAAGCCCCTCGCTATTCCAAGTTTAATAACTTGGAACGCCAAATAAGAAGCAGTCTCAGACTGCGACCTTGCTCAAACTGAAACTGCTAAAGTATTCAATTGGGGCTATTGGTTGTACTGGTGGTGCAGTTGGAGACTGCACTTGATTGATTGGTCCAAGTTGTTAAACTTAAAACAGCGAGGTGCTTGGTTGTAAAGGATGTTTGTAAAAGGTTAAAGGCTCTTGACCAAAATAGGTTTTGTGCCTAGTTTGCTTAGTACTTCAACTTTTTATGTTAAAAGTAAAAGCAGAGGAAGAAGCCCTTCCATTTATCTAACTGTTTAAAAAATACGTAATCATGCAAAAAACATATCTTTTTATCGTATTGTTCTTACTGGCACGGGTCAGTTTAGGGCAAGGAGTAAGCTTTGCTTATGATGCCTCTGGCAATCGTATCAGTCGCTCTGCCTATAGTCTTAGTGTCAGCGGGCAAACTGGCTTTAGCAATGTAGTTAGCAATGGCGGTTCGGGTAGCTTCGTGGTCAACGCTACCAACGTCAATTGGAGTATTAGCAATGTTCCGTCATGGGTAAGTGTCAGTACTCTTTCTGGAGGCAATGGCACAACCCTTGTGAATGTAACAATTAATGCCAACAGTAGTAGTACTGCCAGAACAGGAACACTTACAATTACAGGCAATAGTACAAGTCAAACGGTAAACATAACACAAGTTGGTGCCCCTCCTGTATTGAGCCTAAATACCTCTACTTCAAATGCTCCAAATGTAGCAAATACACAAACAGTGACAATCAGTAGTAACGTGTCATGGACAATTAGTAGTAATGTAAGTTGGCTAACGACCAATATTAGTTCTGGTTCTAACAATAGCAGCTTTATCGTATCGGTGCAAGCCAACACAACAACATCTGCTCGAATAGGTATCATTACAGTATCTGGTGGTGGACTTACAAAAACATTCACCGTTACACAAGCACCGACCGCTCCTCACATATCACTCAATATGTATAGTTGGCCTGCACCTAAAAATGCGAGTTCGCAAGTCATTAATGTAACCAGTAATACAACATGGAATATCACGAGTAATGCCACTTGGTTAACGACTAGCGTGTCATCAGGAGCGAATAATGGAAGCTTTACCATCAACGCCCAAGCAAATACCTCTACTGCTGTACGTACTGGCACTATTACTGTAACCACCAGTGGAGGTTTAACGCAAACCGTATCTGTATCGCAAGCGAGAGATAGTTTTCTTACCCTAAGTTTGTATGACTGGTATATATATGATGTTCCAAGTGTAGATGTATATGTAAATAGTAATGTAAGTTGGAGTATCTCAAGTAATAATAGTTGGCTTTATTTTAGTATGCCCAACTGGACTGGGGATAATTTTAATATTAATGGAACCAATAATGGCGTATTTACGATGTATGCAGACTACAATTCCAGTGGTAGCACTCGCTACGGTTCTGCTGTTGCATCAGGTTCCAATGGTACAGTCCATGTTATCCATGTATGGCAGTTTTATGGTGTTGAAATGGCAAGAGTGGTTGTCACAGAAGATTTTGATAGCAAAGAAGATGCTGATAAGTTGAAGATTTCACCTAACCCTACCGAGGGCAATTTTAAAGCTTTATTCTACTTAGACAAAGCAGAAAATGTTAAAATTGAAATTGTTGATATACATGGGCATACTATCCAACTGTTAGACGTGGCAGGTAATCGTGGAGCAAATAGTATTGCACTCGACCTAAGTAAACAAACTGCAGGTACATATATCCTACATCTAACGGGTGCTGATAAAAAGCTTACGGCTAAAGTTATTAAGTTATAAATGTGTGCTTGCCTAGCCTCAAAACTAGGCAAGCCCTCTCTGTTCCCTCGCTATTCCAAGTTTGATAACTTGGAACGCCAAATAAGAAGCAGTCTCCCTAGCTGTTCCAAGTTTAAGAACTTGGAACACCAAATAAAAAGTAGTCTCCGACTGCGACCTTGCTCAAACTGAACATACTAAAGTATTCAATTGGGGCTATTGGTTGGACTGGTGGTGCAGTTGGAGACTGCACTTGATTGATTGGTCCAAGTTGTTAAACTTAAAACAGCGAGGGGTTACTTTATTTAACCCCCTAAAAATAAAACACTTAATCCACAATTTCCTTTGGCGTTTTACCTCACGTTTAGAAAAAAGTGTCCCAAAGCAAATACAAGTTAAAGACAATAATCACAACCGAAATCACCCAAGCGGCTATTTGTAAAACCTTGCTATTGGCAAATTGTCCCATTTTGCTTTTCGACCCCGTAAACAACACCAAAGGCACTACCGCAAAACTCAACTGCAAGGAGAGTATCACCTGACTTAGCACCAGTAAATCGCCTGTACCTTTTTCGCCATACAAAAGCGTAACCACCAATGCTGGCACAACCGCCAACAAGCGTGTCACCAAACGACGAATCCAAGGTTTAAGGCGAATATTCAAGAAGCCTTCCATTACAATTTGCCCAGCCAATGTTCCTGTAAGCGTAGAGTTTTGTCCCGATGCCAACAAGGCTACTGCAAAAAAGATACCTGCTAATTTTACACCCAACACAGGGTCGAGTAAATGATACGCATCGTGAATATCGGCAACCTGTTGATTGCCCGAAGTATGAAAGGTAGCCGCCGACACAATCAGAATAGCCGCATTGATAAAGAAGGCAAAACCCAAGGAGATAGTAGAGTCGATGGTAGCAAATTTTACGGCCGAGCGTAGCCCTTCTTCATTTTTCTCATAATTACGGGTTTGCACAATACTCGAATGCAAATACAAATTATGGGGCATCACCGTCGCCCCCAAAATACCGATAGCCACATAAAGCATATCGGCATTAGTGATGATTTCGGGTTTGGGAAGCAAGTTGCTTACAATGCCCCCAAGCGAGGGTTTCGACACAATAATTTCGTAGGCAAAACATAAGAAAATCATCACTATCAGCCCAGCCACGATACTTTCGAGCATCCTGAAACCTCGCCCTTGAAAATACAACAGCACCAGTACGTCGAGCGTCGTAATAATAACGCCCACAGCCAACGGCATACCAAAAAGCAAATTCAAGGCAATAGCCGAGCCAATTACCTCCGCCAAATCGCAGGCAGCAATGGCTATTTCACACAAAAACCATAAGGCAATAGCCACAGGTTTGCTGTAGGCATCACGACAAGCCTGTGCCAAATCTTTGCCCGTCACAACGCCCAATTTCAAGGCCAAGTGCTGCAAAACCATAGCAAAAAGATTAGAAATAAGAATCACCGACAACAGCGTATAACCAAACCTCGAACCACCCGCTATGTCGGTAGCCCAGTTGCCGGGGTCCATATATCCGACAGCCACCATTAAGCCTGGCCCAGAGAATGCCCATAATTTTCGCCAAAATGAGCCAGTTTTGGGTACTGCAATCGACGCATATACTTCTGGTAGGGAAGGGTTCATGCTTTTATTTTTCCAACTCATAGTTGCTAATAGTTTGTTGTGGTAATCTATTTCAAATCAAGTATCTTACAATTTTCTAAGCAAACATATTACACGTTTTTAATAATTCAAAATATTTTTTTAGATTAATCTAAAATTTAGTTTTATCAGCTTAAAAAAGTATCTTTGTTTTATCAATCAAATCCCTGTACGAAGGTGGGTTATTTTTCTTTGTGCAGGACTCTTATATTTTGTGTACATGCCAATCACGTCGTTTACAGAAGAAAACTATTTAAAGATTATTTACAAGCTTTCAGCCGAAACAAACGCTGAGGTAAGCACCAATGCCGTTGCCGAACTCACCCAAACCAAGGCGGCTTCGGTGTCTGATATGTTGCGTAAGCTTTCAGACAAGCAATTGGTACATTACCAAAAATACCAAGGCGTAACGCTCACTTCTGAAGGCGAGCGAGTGGCATTGAAGGTCATTCGGAAACACCGCTTGTGGGAAGTTTTTTTGGTTGAAAAATTAGGCTTCAACTGGGACGAAGTACACGATATAGCCGAACAACTCGAACACATCGACTCGGAGGAATTGGTAGAAAAGCTAGACGAGTTTTTGGCATTTCCGCAGTTCGACCCACACGGCGACCCCATTCCCGACAATAGCGGACGAATGCCCGAATTACGCTACCACACCCTTGCCGAAGTAAAAGAAGGAGAAGCCGTACTGATGATGGGCGTGTCGGAACATTCGGCGGCGTTTTTACAATACTTAGCAAAGTCGGGCGTTAGCTTGGGGGCAGAAATTCGCATCATTGAAATCAATGCGTTTGATAAATCCCTTTCTATTCAGGTTGCTCAGAATACCCCTCAATTCATCAGTCACGAAGTAGCCAAAAACCTATTGGTAAAGTTTAAATAACACTACAATGTTATTCTTTTATTTTTTATAAAAATTGTCATATAATGCCGATTTTTATTAACCGAACATTCATTCATAGAAAATAAAAACTTCATAACCAAATAGTTATATTTTATTCAAACCCAAGCCTGTATTTTACGGTTTACTTAGCAACTAACGACGAAAAACGTATGAAAATTCTGATAACTGGCGGTACGGGCTTGATTGGTAAACGCCTCACTTGGCATTTACAAAACCTTGGGCATGAGGTTTTGTACCTCAGTCGCAAAGCCGATAAAACCGCCATCATTCCTACTTACGCTTGGAAAATCGAACAAGGATATATTGAGCAAGAAGCCCTGCTACAAGCCGATTATATCGTTCATTTGGCAGGGGCTGGCATTGCCGATAAACCTTGGACAGCTGCTCGAAAACAAGAAATTATTACTTCTCGCACGGCTTCTATCCAACTAATTGCCCAACAATTACAACAATTGCCTCATCGGGTAAAAGGCTTTGTATCGGCATCGGGCATTGGCTATTATGGCAGCGATACGGGCGATACGCTCATAGACGAAACCGCTGTGGCTGGCAACGATTTTGTGGCTCAATGTACCATTGCTTGGGAACAAGCTTCTGAAAATATCGCTCAATTGGGCATTCGTACAAGCAAACTACGCATTGGCATTGTATTGGCCAAAGAGGGTGGGGCTTTACCCAAAATGAGCTTACCTATCAAATGGGGCGTAGGGGCAGCCCTTGGTACAGGAAAGCAATATATGTCTTGGATTCATATCGACGACCTTTGCAAGCTTTTTATCGCTGCCTTGTTTGACCCTACCTTTACGGGTGTTTACAACGCTGTTGCACCCAATCCCGTAAGCAACAAATTGTTTACTCAACTATGTGCCAAGGCATTGCATCGCCCTTTGTGGTTGCCCAATGTACCAGCATTTGTCTTAAAGTTATTCTTAGGAGAAATGGCCTCCTTGGTCTTAGGCGGTAACAACATCAGCAATCAAAAGTTGCAACAGACTTCATTTCAATTTACTTATACAGATGCCCAACAAGCCTTAACACAGATTTTACAATAAGCTTCTGTCTGTTTCGCTATTTTGAAAGAAAAAATCCTAACTTTGGGCATAGGCATACCGCATTGTTTGATTTACCTTTCAAAAATTTTATTGCAAATGAAAAACATTCTTGTGTATTGTGGCTCGTCAACAGGCTTTAACGAAATTTATAAAAATACGGCGGTTGCTGCCGGCAAAACACTTGCTCAGGCACAAAAAACGCTTGTTTATGGTGCTGGAACCGTGGGCATTATGGGCATTATTGCCGATGCTGTACTCGAAAATGGCGGTAGTGTCATTGGTATTATTCCGTCGTTTATGGAAAAATGGGAAGTACAACACAACGGCCTCACTGAACTGCACGTGGTAGAAACCATGCACGAACGTAAACAACTGATGGCCGAATTGTCTGATGCCGTCATAGCCTTGCCAGGTGGCTGGGGAACGATGGACGAGCTTTTCGAGATTCTTACTTGGAAACAACTCAGCTTGCATCAAATGCCCGTTGGCTTGCTCAATACCAATGGCTTTTACGACCCCTTGCTTGCCATGATTGACAAAATGGTGGACGAAGGGTTTCTGAAACCTGTCAACAGAGATATGCTACTGGTTGATGACAATTTCGATAGTTTGCTCAACCGCCTCGAACAAGCCGCTTATCCAGATTTTCCGGTAGGAAAGTGGATAGACAAAGCTTAACTCAAGATAAGTTTTTTTACGAATGAACGTTCAAATACGGCTAAAGCAGGTATCAAACCTGCTTTTTTCATGATTTTGTACAGTCTTGATACAATTTCACGTTTTAGGTAAATAGGTGTTTGTATGGCTATAACTATGAAAAAAAAACGTTTCTTTACTCTTCTTTTCCTAGGAATGACCGCTTTTGAGGTTGCTGTAATAGGACAAAATAAGCCCGAAAATTTAGGTTCTACGGTCAATTCTGAATATGCAGAGCTAAGTCCTGTGGTAGCACCTGACGGACGCACGTTGTACTTTGCCCGAAAAAACCATCCTCAAAATAAATTCGGCATCAATGGCACCGACCAAATTGCTGGGTCGCAAGATATTTGGTTTTCGGAGCTTACGATGGGGTCATGGACTGTCGCTCGACGGATGCCCGAAAGCCTCAACCGTGACCAATACAATACCATTCTCAGTATTTCGCCCGATGGGCAAACCATTCTTTTGAAAGGAGCATACATCAACGGACAATACGAAACCCGTGGATTTTCGATTGCCCAAAAATCGGCATCGGGTTGGTCTGTACCCAAGAAATTAGACATTCCGAAATATGAAAGAATGAGTCGAGGCAAAAATGAATATGGTTGTCTTTCGGCTGATGGCAAAGTATTGTTAATGGCTTTTTCTGAAAAAAAGAACAGCGATGAAGATGATATTTATGTATCGTTTTTAGAAGAAAATGGGCAATGGACTTCCCCCATGAATCTGGGCGATGCCATCAATACCAATGCCACCGAAACAACCCCCTTTTTGGCGGCCGATGGACGTACCCTCTATTTTTCGAGCAACCGAGCAGGAGGGAAGGGAAGCAATGATATTTATGTGAGTAAAAGACTCGACGAAACCTGGGAACGCTGGTCTGAGCCTCAAAACATTGGCGAACCCATCAATACCGAAGAGTATGATGCCTATTATACCATTCCTGCTTCTGGCGAATACGCCTACTTTATTTCTGGTAAAAATAGCCTTGGCAAAAAAGATATTTTTCGTCTGAAAATGGATAAAACCACGCCCGAAACGCCTGTGGTGTCTTCCCCAGTTGTGGCGAAGAAAAACCAAGGAACTGCTCTTGGCGCTGCCGCACCGGGTACTGCTCCAAGCACCAAATCAGAGCCTGTAGTGTTGGTATCGGGTAAAATTATAGATGCTAAAACGGGCAAAATACCCACAAAGGCCAAAATCATTTATGAAGATTTAGGTACAGGAAAAGAACTAGGGCAGGCTTCTCCAGACCCCAATACAGGAATTTACAAAATCGTGTTGCCTTATGGCAAAAACTACGGTATTACAACCAAAATAGAAGGGTATATTGGTAGCTCTCAGAACATTGATTTAAGTAAATTAACAGGCGGTTATCTTGAAGTAGAAGGCAAAGACATGAGCGTATTCAAGATAGAAGAAGGAACAAAAGTACCAATGAATAACATCTTTTTTGAGTTTGGCAAAGCGGCTCTTCGACCTGAATCGTACCCCGAACTCAACCGCATCGCTGGGTTATTTAAACAAAACCAACAACTACTAACAGAAATCAGTGGGCATACCGACAACGTGGGAAGCGATGAAGTAAACAACCGCTTGTCGCAAGAACGTGCCGATTTGGTACGCAATTATTTGATGAGCCAAGGCGTAAATGCTAACCAAATTACAGCAAAAGGCTACGGCAAAACTCGCCCCAAAGTACCCAACGATACCCCCGAAAATCAGGCACTTAATAGACGGGTAGAATTTGAGATTTTGAAGAAATAAAACAATTTGATAGCTCAAAGCATTATTTTTGCGATACAATTGCCACAAACAGCTCTAACAATTACCACTTGGGCCGTTTGTGGCTACTTGTATTGATGCCATCATTCCCAGAACATTATGCTTGTCAAAGATTTTTTAAAACTGTATCGAGAAGATAGCTTTGTACAACTCATTGCTAATCAAATCAAAGCATTACAAGACTATCCGCACATACAAATCAAAGGCATGGCTGGAAGTTTAGATGCCGTATTGGCGGCAACGCTACACGCCGAAATGCCCCAACAAACGCATTTGTTTATTCTTTCCGACAAAGAAGAAGCCGCTTATTTTCTCAATGATTTACAAAATCTTTTAGGTGAAAATAAAGCGATTTTGTTTCCAATGTCGTACAAAAAGGCTTATCAATATGCCGAAATAGATAACGCCAACGTGCTGATGCGTGCCGAAGTGCTGAACTTGCTCAACAACCGCAAAAGCGAAGGTTTGTTGGTGGTAAGTTACCCCGAAGCTCTTTCCGAAAAAGTTATCAACAAACGTTCGTTACTCAAAAATACCCTTACGGTATCGGTCAGTGACAAGCTTGATACTGCGTTTTTGGCAGAAATTTTGACAAGCTACGATTTTGAAAAAACCGATTTTGTATATGAAGCTGGGCAATTTTCAATCAGAGGTGGGATTATCGACGTGTTTAGTTATGCCAACGAATACCCATACCGCCTCGATTTGTTTGGCGATGAAGTAGAAAGCATTAGAACTTTTGACCCTGAAACACAGCTTTCAATCGAATCTATTTCAAGCATCAATATTGTTCCCGATGTACAAACCAAACTCATTCAAGAAACCCGTGAGCCTTTTTTAAACTTTTTCCCTGAAAATACCCGTATTTGGCTCAAAGACACCGAGTTGACTTTAGAAATTATCGAAAAATGTTTCGAGAAAGTTACCTCCGAGTTTCAGCACATCATCGAGCGAAGTGGCGGGATAAAGATTATTTCAGACCCTGCTCAATTGTTTGAAACAAGAAAAAGCTTTCAATCTTTACTCAAAACCTTTGGCACAGTAGAATTTGGTCGCCGTTTTTATTTCAAATCAGCCCATCAAAAAATTCAATACCAAGCCAAAGTACAACCTTCTTTCAACAAAGATTTCAAACGACTAGCCGACAACCTGCGAGAGCAACAAGGCTTTCATTTTACCAATATTATTCTCTCCGATTCGCAAAGGCAACTCGACCGACTGGTGACAATTTTTGAAGAAATCGACCGCAATGTCCGTTTTCAGCCCTTGCCTATTGCTTTACGAGAAGGATTCATCGACGAGCAACTCAAAATTACTTGCTACACCGACCACCAAATATTCGATAGGTTTCATCGGTTTAGAGAAAAAAACAAGTATTCTAAAAGCAAAGCACTCACCCTCAAAGAGCTAAGAACCTTACAAGTAGGCGATTATGTAACCCACGTGGACTACGGTATTGGTCGCTTTGCGGGCCTCGACAAAGTACTTATCGGCAATGCCGAACAAGAAGCCATGCGTTTAATCTTCCGAGACAACGACGTGCTGATGGTTTCTATTCATGCTTTACATAAAATATCAAAATATTCAGGTAAAGAAGGCGGGCCGCCAACCATGTCGAAATTGGGTTCGCAAGAATGGGAAAACAAAAAAACGAAGGTTAAAAAGCAAGTCCAAGACATCGCCAAAGAACTCATAGCCCTCTATGCTCAAAGACGCATGGCCCAAGGATTTGCCTTTTCGCCCGATAGTTTTTTACAAGTAGAACTCGAATCGTCGTTTATTTACGAAGATACCCCCGACCAAGCCAAAGCAACCGCCGAAGTAAAAGCCGATATGGAAAAACCGCATCCAATGGATAGACTCGTGTGCGGAGATGTGGGTTTTGGCAAAACCGAAGTAGCCATGCGGGCGGCGTTCAAGGCGGTAGCAGACTCGAAGCAAGTGGCTATTTTAGTCCCAACTACGGTATTGGCAATGCAGCATTTTCGGACATTTCGGGACCGCCTCGAACAGTTTCCTTGCAGGGTCGAGTACGTCAATCGCTTTAAATCGACCCAACAAATCAAAGAAACCCTCAAACGAGTAGCCAGTGGCGAAACCGATATTCTCATTGGTACGCACCGCATTGTGAATAAAGATGTGGTATTCAAAAATTTAGGCTTGATGATTATCGACGAAGAGCAAAAATTTGGGGTAAAAGTAAAAGATAAACTCAAAGAAATGCGTGTCAATATCGACGTACTCACCCTCACCGCTACGCCCATTCCTCGTACCTTGCATTTTTCGTTGATGGGAGCAAGAGACCTCTCGGTGATTGCTACGCCTCCGCCCAACCGACAGCCCGTTACAACCGAATTGCACGTATTGAACGACGTTTTATTGCGAGATGCCGTCAGTTTCGAGCTCAACCGTGGCGGACAAGTGTATTTTGTCCACAACCGAGTAAACGACCTCGAAAGCATAGCCAATACCATTTTGAGGCTTGTGCCAGATGCCAAAATTGGCATTGCACATGGGCAAATGGATGGCGACAAGCTCGAAAAAGTAATGATGAACTTTATCGAAGGACATTACGACATGCTAGTTTCTACCAATATCATCGAATCGGGGCTAGACATCCCCAACGCCAACACCATGCTTATCAACAACGCCAATCATTTCGGTTTGTCAGATTTGCACCAAATGCGGGGTAGGGTAGGGCGTTCCAACCGCAAAGCCTTTTGCTATTTGCTCACACCACAGTTGTCGTTGCTCACAACCGATGCTCGCAAACGACTATCGGCACTCGAAGAGTTTTCAGACCTAGGCGATGGCTTCAAAGTGGCGATGCGTGACTTAGATATTCGAGGAGCAGGCAACTTACTTGGGGCAGAACAAAGCGGTTTTATCAACGATTTGGGCTACGAAATGTACCACAAAATTCTGGACGAAGCCGTGCAAGAACTCAAAGAAAATGAGTTTAGGGCTTTATTCGAGCAAGATTTAGGCGAAAAAGTAGAGAAACTGAAAGTAGATTGCCAAATCGAAACCGATTTACCTATTTTAATTCCCGAATCTTATGTAAAAAGTATTTCGGAACGCATCGCACTATACACCCAACTCGACGATATGAAAACCGAAGAAGATTTACAAGTTTTCCAGTCTTCTATGATAGACAGATTCGGCCCATTGCCCATCGAAGTAGCCGATGCCATCAAAATTGTACGTGTACGTTGGAAAGCCGAAAAATTAGGCATCGAAAAAGTAAGCCTCAAGAACAATAACCTAAAATGTTTCTTCGTTTCAACACAGAACGAAAAATATTATAAATCAGATACCTTTGGCAAAATCTTAGAATATATCAAACGGAATGCTAAGAAATGTATGCTCAAAGAAGTGAAAGGTAAATTGATTCTTTCTTTTGAAAAAATCATCTCTGTAGATGAACTAGCCCACGTGTTAGACGACATCGCAAAGGCATAATTTGACCGTTTACTCGTTTTTCTTAGAATAACTTTGAAGAATAAAGAAACAATTTGATGTTTTTATAATAAAAACCTTAATTTTGTATTTAGTCACTCCACATCGGGTTAGTATAAATACATTTATATCTCGACAATATAATTACTTACGAAATGAAGTTGTCTCTTAAATCAGTCGCAGTCTTACTTGCAGGTTTAGCCTTGGTAAGTAGCTGTAAAAGCAAAAAACCTAACAGCGTCAAGCTTGGAAAGTCGAGTACGGCAACAGGCATTGGCTACAACAAAAAAGGGGGATTCCAAGTAGATAAGAAATTTAAAGGACAACCTACTGGACCAAACCTTGTATTCATTGAAGGCGGACGTTTTACGATGGGTGCTCTTGAAGAGGACGTTATCAATACCCGTGATAACCTCGAAAGAACCGTTTCTGTACAGTCTTTTTACATGGACGAAACAGAAATTGCCAACGTTCACTACCTCGAATACTTGAACGGCATCAAAAAAGACTCTTCGCAAGAATTTTATGAGTCGGCTCTTCCTGATACCTTGGTTTGGAAAAATGAACTTGCCTTCAACGACTCTTACGTAGAGCAGTATTTGCGTTATCCTGGCTTCCGTATGTATCCAGTAGTAGGGGTTTCTTGGACACAAGCAAACGACTACTGTACTTGGAGAACGGCTGCGGTAAACACCAACCTTGCCAACAAAAAAGGCGGCAAAAAAGGAAAAGCTACTGCACAAAAATCAGGCTCTCGTTTGGCGATTGAATCAGGTATCGTGTTGCCAAATTATCGCCTTCCAACAGAAGCGGAATGGGAATATGCTGCTAAAGCGATGATTGGAACGCAATACGAAGACGAAAACCAAACCAACCAACGCATTTATCCTTGGGATGGGCCGTCGATGCGTTCGCCTAAAGGCAAAACCAAAGGAGCGATGTTGGCCAACTTCAAGCGTGGCCGAGGCGATTACGCAGGTATTGCAGGTAAAGCCAACGATAAGGCAATTATTACTACAGAGATTTACGCTTATCCAGCCAACGACTTTGGCTTGTACCAAATGGCAGGTAACGTAAACGAATGGGTATATGACTTGTATCGTCCTTTGTCAAACTCAGATGTAAGCGATTTGAACCCTATTCGTAGAAATGACTTCCTCGATGAAGCGAAAAACTACGATACAAAAGGCAATAACTCCTTAATCGACAACAAATCACGTGTGTATAAAGGAGGTTCTTGGGCAGATGTAGCCTATTGGTTGGCACCAGGTACTCGTCGTTATCTCGACCAAGACTCAGCCACTTCAACCATCGGTTTCCGTTGTGCGATGATTAGAGCAGGTACAAAATAAGATGTTATTTTAAACATAAAAAGGGCGTTACGATAATCGTAACGCCCTTTTTTTATTCGGCATTGGCTAATACAATAATTGAGATAGAAGCAGGATTTGCCGCTTTGAGTAACTGTACACAAGCCTCTAAGGTGGCACCCGTAGTAAGGGTATCGTCAACCACCGCCACGTGCTTTCCTTCGATGGCTTCAGGGTGTTCTATGCCAAATACATCCAGCATATTTTCGTAGCGTTCTAAGCGTTTTTTGGCAGTTTGAGAAGCTTTTTCTTTCCGCCGAACCAATATCTCTTCTAGCATAGGAATATGCAAGGCTGTAGCCATGCCTTTGGCAATACAAGCCGCTTGGTTATAGCCACGCAAACGCATTTTTTTGGGGTGTAATGGCACGGGAAGTAAAACCTCCAAAGCAGGATTCAGTGAGGCATTTTTCAATTCATTGCCATACCAAAACCCTAAAGTTTCGCCTAAATCTTGGTTGCCTTTGTACTTGATACTGTGCATGATTTGTTGCACCATGCCTTTTTTGGTAAACTTCAAATACGCCAACACGTGCTTGACCTGCACTTTACCCATAAATTTGTAGATGAGTTTTTCTTGAGGCTGCTCGTGCGAGCCCGTGTAAGGTAATTTCATTAGGCAAGCCGTGCATAAATGGTTTTCGTGGAGCAGCAAAGCCTCGTGGCAAGTGACGCAGGTTGCAGGAAAAAACAGATGTAAAAATGCTTGAATTATCATGGCATTCGATGGATTTATAGGTGGACACTAAAACGCTGAACTATTTTTTGTATTTTAGCTGTTTTAATTGAATAAACAACCATATATTTTTGATTTTCAATATAAAAATAATATTTAATTTATTGAAAATCAAAAATTTATAATAAAAATCAACAACTAAATTATGGGACTTGTTTCTGATTTCAACGAATACAGAAGTAAGATGAACGAAAAAATTCTCTCTTCTGACAACAAAGTTATCAAACGCATTTTCAACCTCGACACCAACACGTATGCCGAAGGAGCTTTGCCCGAAAAAACCAAAGAAATGCTTGGCTTGGCGTGTTCGATGGTTTTGCGTTGCGACGATTGCGTAAAATATCACTTAGGAAAATGCTATGAATTGGGCGTTACAGATGCCGAAATGCAAGAGATTTTTTCTGTAGCAACCCTCATTGGCGGAACAATCGTCATTCCTCATTTGAGAAGAGCCGTAGAGTTTTGGGAAGCACTTCACGCCGAAAACCAAAGCTAGGGTAGGGGAGAAGCTCGCCTCGCCGAAAACGCTATTGTTACCTTTGCTGTTAGATTTCACTTATACATTTTAGCATAAAATCATGGATTTTGACTACGAAAATCTTGCCCAACGCTGGGACATCCTCCTCGATAAACTCGCCCGTATCTTTGGCAAACGCCCCGAAGACCTCAACGCCGTGCTGTTTCTTATTGGAGTGCAAGAATTGGGAAAAGGGCATCGTTTTTTTACCAAAGAAGAAAAGCAAGATTTGATGCACATTGCAATATGCAAGGTATTGAGCTTTTCAGGAGTTTATGCTTTAGAAGGCATCGACCAAGACGGCTGGCCTCATTGGAAAGCCTTGCGTCCTTTGCCTTTTATCAATACTGTGGAGCAGGAAAAACTCCTAAAAGCTCATGTCCTTCTCTATTTTGAACAAGAAGTATTTAATTCATGAAAATTGTTACTTATAATGTCAATGGCATTCGCTCGGCTATTAGCAAAGGCTGGCTCGACTGGCTCAAGGCCGTAAACCCCGATATGATTTGTTTGCAAGAACTCAAAGCCGAGGCACATCAAATCGACCAACAGCCATTATTAGACTTGGGCTATCAGCTCTATTGGTTTCCTGCACAAAAAAAGGGCTATTCGGGTGTAGCGATTTTTACCAAAGAACCACCCCTACACGTGGCGTATGGCTGTGGCATCGAAGCCTACGATGCCGAAGGAAGAGTTATCAGAGCCGACTTCGCCGACTTCTCGCTGATGTCGGTGTATATGCCTTCGGGGTCGAGTGGCGACGAACGGCAAAATTTTAAGTTTCAATGGCTAGACGATTTTCAAACTTATATCGACCAACTCAAACAGCAGCACCCCAACTTATTGATTGCAGGCGATTATAATATTTGTCATGAAGCCATTGATATTCATAATCCAAAATCAAACGCCAATAGCTCTGGCTTTCTTCCAGAAGAAAGGGCATGGATGAGCCAATTTTTGGGTAGTGGCTTTATAGATATTTTTCGCCATTTCAACCCCGAGCCACATCATTATACTTGGTGGAGTTTTAGGGCAGGAGCTAGACAAAAAAATTTAGGTTGGCGTATCGACTACATCTGTGCCAGCCAAACGTTAGCCCCAAGACTGAGCAGGGCCGTTATTTTGCCAGAAGCCAAACATTCCGACCATTGTCCAGTTTTAATAGAAATGAACTAAACTTATCCACAGTCATATTTTTTTTGTGGATAAATCGTTAACTTAGAAATACATTGTGGAAAAGCCTCTCCACGATGTATTTTCTTTTTATGCAATTACCTCACCCTTATCATTTTTATTCACGGGTAAACTAAATCCATTATAATTATGGCACAGTCTCCTATTACGCCGCTTTTGAGCCGAATTGAAGCATACAAACGTAAATTTTATTTAAACCGTTTAGTCAAAGGCCTCATCACTTCTTCGGCGGTGATATTATCAGCCTTTCTTGTTTTGAATACGCTAGAATACTTCGGGCATTTTGGAACGACCCCTCGGGCGGTTTTATTTTTTGCCTTTGTATTAGGCTTTGGTTTGATTTGCTTTTTTTGGATTATCAAACCGCTCATTTTTCTTTATGGCAAACAAAAACCTTTATCAGACGAAGTAGCAGCCCAGCAAATTGGTCATTTTTTCCCTGAAATTGCCGATAAGCTGCTCAATACCTTACAGCTATCCGCTACGCTCGGTACGCAACAAAACGAGCTTTTGTTGGCCTCTATCGAACAAAAATCGCAGCAATTGGGCATCATTCAATTTGCCGATGCTATCAAATTAAATCAAAATAGAAAGTATCTAAAATATGCCATTTTGCCTTCTTTAATACTTTTAGTAGTACTGTTGGTATATCCAGCATTTATTACGAAGAGTACCGAAAGGATTGTTCATTTCAAAAATGAATACCAAGAAGAAGCACCCTTTCATTTTATTTTAGAAAATAAATCATTACAAGCATTCAAAAACGAAGACTTTAGCATTCGGCTTACCTTGCAGGGCAATACCTTACCAGAAGCAGTGTATGTACTGCTACAAGAACGTAAGCTCAAAATGGAAAGCCTCGACAACCGCCATTTTACGTTTACCTTTAGTAAAATCCAAGAAGCCTTCGATTTTCAATTGGAAGCCGCAGGCTTTAAGTCGGGCAATTATGCCGTTGAAATCATCAACAAACCGAGCCTTGCTTTTTTCGATGTAAATCTCAATTATCCTGCTTATTTGCACAAAACGAGCGAAACAATGGCCAACTCTGGTAATATCACCGTACCCGAAGGCACCAATATTACATGGGATTTTAAAGTAAGCGATACCGATGCCATCGACCTGATTTTTGAAAATCCTAAAAAACAATTCTCCGCCGATAAAAAACTCTTGGGTGGTGGTTTCGATTTTACCTATAAAGCAAATCAGTCGGGCAATTATACCGTTGTATTACACAACCAATATGCCAGCACCAAAGATGGGATTTCATTCAATTTGCAGGTTATTCCAGATAAATATCCACAACTTAATTTAGAACAATACAAAGACTCTACACTTTACAATTACATGGTGCTAGGAGGGAGCATTGCCGATGATTATGGACTAAGTAAATTAGCCGTTTACTATAAGGTTATCAGAGAAGGAAAAAATGCCCCTAATACTTATCGCTCCTTCAATATACCTATTCAAAAAAATCAAAGTATTCAGAGCTTTTATCAACAATGGAACCTCGACAGTTTGAAGCTCAATCCTTCAGACAAAGTAGAATATTACGTGCAAGTATGGGACAACGACGAGCCTCATGGCTTCAAATCGACCCGTTCGAGTATTTTACAATACGCTATTCCAAACAAAAAAACCATTGAAAAAGCGATTGATAATACCGTAGAACAAACCAAAGCCTTGTTGGATAAAACCTATGATAAAGCCCAAAAGCTTAGAAAAGAAATCACGTCTTTAGAAAATAGGCTAAAAAATAAAAAGGATTTAGATTTTCAAGACAAGAAACTCATTGAAGAAATAGCTAAGAAAAAAGAAGATTTGATTTCCGAAATTAAAAAGCTTCAAGAACAAAACCAAAACCTCAACGAACAGCAACAACGCTTCAACGAAACCCAGCCCGAACAAAAAGCGAAGCTCGAAGCTTTACAAAAATTGATGGAGCAGCTACTCGACCCAGCTACCCAAAAAATTTATGAGGAAATGAAAAAAATGCTAGAGCAAAATCCAGATGACCCTAAGATTTTAGACCAAATGGATAAACTTCGCAACCGTGAACGCAACATGGAAAAGGAATTGGAACGCTTGCAAAACCTTTTCAAAAAGATGCAGGTTGACCAAAAATTAGAGAAGTCGATACAAGATTTACAAAAACTAGCAGAAAAAGAAGAGCAACTTTCAGAGCAAAACCAAAACCTTGATAAGCAAGCAAATGAAGAACAAAAGCAAGCACAACAAGAACAAGTTACCAAAGAGCAAGAAAAGCTTTCACAAGAATTTCAGGATATTCAAAAAGAATTGAACGAAGCCGAAAAGCTTAACGACGAAATAAAAAATAGTAATCCTTTAGATTTAGAGAAAAATCTACAGGAAGATATTCGCAAGGAGCAACAAGAATCTGTTCAAAAAATGAACCAGAAGCAATCGAAAGCCGCTTCCGACAAACAGAAGAAAGCCGCTAATAAAATGCGTGAACTTTCTAAAAAACTAGAAGATATGCAAATGGAAGCTGAAATGAAGAGCAATATGGAAAACATGGATGATTTGCGTGCTATTCTCGAAAATTTGGTAAAGCTGTCATTCGACCAAGAAAAGCTCATGAAAGACTTTAGAGGCGTGAATCCATCAGACCCTCGTTTTATCAAATTGGCCCAAGAGCAAGTGAATTTGCAAGATGATGCCAAAATAGTAGAAGACAGCCTATATGCTTTGGCAAAACGAGTATTACAAATAGAGTCGGTGATTACCCGTGAATTGACCAATATGAAGTCTTATATGGGTGATGCAGTAAAGTTAATCAAAGATAGAAGAATGTCTCAAATCAGTGCCAAACAACAATTCTCTATGGCATCTATCAACAATTTGGCCTTGCTTCTTTCAGATGTATTGAAACAAATGCAAGAAAACCAACAACAAATGATGATGATGAGTAGTGGCAAAAAGAAAAGTAGCAAGCCTAACCAACAACAAGGCTTGGGCAAACGCCAAGAGATGCTCAACCAGCAAATGCAACAATCGCTTCAAAAAGGGCAACAAGGAGGGAAGAGTCTTTCGGAAGAATTAGCCAAAATGGCTAGAGAACAAGCCCAAATCAGAAAAATGCTACAACAATTTTTAGATAATAATAAAGGCACAGAAAAAGGGAATAAACTAGGAAATGAGGTAAAAGAGTTGATGAAGAAAATGGAAGAGTCTGAAACAGATTTGGTCAACAAGCGACTAAACCCTAATCTTATCAACCGTCAAAAAGAAGTATTAACCCGTTTGCTCGAATCGGAAAAAGCCATGCAAGAACAAGAAGAAGACCAAAAACGCAAAGCTGAAACAGCCAATAGCTATGCCAAGAAAGTTCCTCCGCAGTTCCAACAGTACGTAAAAGATAAGCAAAAGCAAACGGAATTACTCAAAACCGTGCCACCCAATCTTAATCCCTATTACAAACAACAAGTGGACGCTTATTTCAAACGAATCCAATAAATCAAAGCCATCCGTTACAGGATGGCTTTTTTAGTCTTTAAACAATTGATTTTCACTTGCTAAATTTTATCTATTATCTTTGCACTTATCTTTATTCCTACGTGTTTATACAGCGTAGGTTATGAAGGCATCTGCGTCTATTCTTTTCACAATACGGCATTCATTTTTGATGAGAAATCTATGATTCATTTTTTCACAGAAGACGTAAAATTTACGCTTCCACACAAACTTAAAACCAAAAACTGGCTAAAACAGGTTGCTGAAAAAGAAGGATTTAAGCTCGGTGAGCTCAACTATATCTTTTGCTCTGACGACTACTTACACGAGATAAACGTAACGTATTTAGACCACGATACCCTTACCGACATCATTACTTTCGACAACTCAGAAAGCGAAGGTACCATCGAAGGAGATATTTTTATTAGTATCGAAAGGGTAGAAGACAACGCCAAAGATTTAGGCATAGCACTCAGCGACGAACTACCAAGGGTATTGGTTCACGGGCTGCTACACCTTTGTGGCTATGATGACCATACCGACGAAGAAGAAGCGGCTATGCGAAACCTAGAGTCGAATTATATACTGCTTTATCGCAGCGATTTTATCAAATAAATCATTTTAAAAAAACTCTCCACGTGGAACACTTGCGTTTTTCCACAGGTGTTACACAACACAAATAGCACGCAAATAATAATGTATTTATAGCTAAAAATACATTTTAAAAACAAAAAAAGGCTAATAAAACAAATCAATATAGATATACAACCATGTATAGTAACTATGACATAATAGTAGTAGGAGCAGGTCATGCCGGTTGTGAAGCCGCTTATGCTGCGGCAACGATGGGTTCTAAAGTGCTTTTAGTAACGATGAATATGAATACCATTGCCCAGATGTCGTGCAACCCAGCCATGGGTGGCGTAGCAAAAGGACAAATCGTTAGAGAGATAGATGCACTAGGAGGGATGTCTGGAATTATTTCTGACAAAACCATGATTCAATTTAGAATGTTGAATCGTTCTAAAGGCCCCGCCATGTGGTCGCCAAGATGCCAGTCTGATCGAATGCGTTTTGCAGAAGAATGGCGATTAGCCTTAGAAGGAAACCATAACATAGATTTTTGGCAAGAAATGGTTTCGGGCTTGCTCATCGAAAACGATAGCGTAGTAGGCGTAAAAACCCAACTTGGCATAGAATTTAGAGCCAAAGCGGTAGTACTAACCAACGGAACATTTTTGAATGGACTGATTCATATTGGAGAAAAAAACTTCGGTGGCGGACGTACCGCCGAAGGAAAAGCCACAGGTATTACCGAGCAACTTGTATCGTTGGGCTTTGAGGCAGGCCGTATGAAAACAGGTACGCCCCCAAGGGTTGATGGACGTAGCCTAGACTACAGCAAGATGGAAGAGCAAAAAGGCGATGAGCTTCCCGGTAAATTTTCTTACATGGATACCCAAGCCCTTACGCATCAACGAAGCTGCTGGATTACCTATACCAACCAAGAAGTACACGAAGTATTGAAAACAGGTTTTGAAAAATCTCCGATGTTTGCTGGTCGTATCAAAGGCCTAGGCCCACGCTACTGCCCATCGGTAGAAGATAAAATCAATCGCTTTGCCGATAAGGAACGCCACCAAATTTTTGTCGAGCCCGAAGGATGGAATACAGTAGAAGTATATGTGAATGGTTTTTCTACTTCACTTCCAGAAGATGTGCAGTACGCAGCGTTGAAAAAAATTCCAGGGTTTGAAAATGTCAGGATGTTCAGGCCAGGCTATGCCATCGAGTATGATTTCTTTCCTCCAACGCAATTGACCCAAACCCTAGAAACCAAACTGATTCAAAACCTTTTCTTTGCTGGACAAATCAACGGCACAACAGGCTACGAAGAAGCGGCTTGTCAGGGTTTAATGGCAGGTATCAATGCACATCAAAAAGCACAGCAAAAAGACCCGTTTGTTTTATCAAGGTCTGAAGCCTACATTGGCGTGTTGATTGACGACCTCATCAACAAAGGTACAGAAGAGCCTTACCGTATGTTTACGTCGAGAGCCGAATACAGGACTTTACTTAGACAAGACAATGCCGACATCAGACTTACAGCCAAAGGATATGCTCTTGGACTTGCCTCAGAAGAAAGATGGCATAAGGTTGAGGCAAAAATAAACCAAACCAATACTTTAATCGAAGCTTTAAAAACCAAAAAGGTAAAACCCACAGAAGTCAACGAAGCTTTAGAAAACATAGGTACAGCCCAACTACGAGAAGGAACATCGTTGCTCAATTTGCTTAAACGCCCCAACGTAAACATAGCAAACCTTCGCACGATGACCGCCGAGCTAGAAACATTTTTCCAAACCTTTAGCGAGGAAATCCTAGAACAAGCCGAAATCAATATTAAATACGAAAGCTATATAGAAAAAGAACAGCAGATGGTCGATAAAATGCAGAAACTAGAAGACCTCGCCATTCCTGCCGATTTTGATTATGGTAAGCTTTCCGCTATTTCGATTGAGGGAAGACAAAAGCTTGGAAAAATCAGACCAGCTACCATCGGACAAGCCTCTCGCATCAGTGGCGTATCGGCATCAGATATTTCGGTACTGATGGTTTTTATGGGTCGATAAAACAAAAGCAAAAAAGCATTGGAAGTTTCCAATGCTTTTTTGCTAAAAAGAAACTGTGGAATATGAGCAAAGCAAAAAAAATATTCTTTTGTATCTTTGTTCAAACTAAACACTGATACCAATGCTAGAGTACATAAAAGAATGCCCCGTATGTAAACATACCCAAACCACCGATTTCCTTACTTGTCAAGACCATACCGTTAGTAAAGCTTTTTTTTCTATCGTTGCCTGTCAGCAATGTGGCTTTACATTTACCAATCCTCGACCAACCGCCGATGCCATAGGCAAGTACTACCAATCCGAAGCATATATTTCTCATAGCAATACCTCCAAGGGGCTTATTGCCAAATTGTACCACACTGTTAGAAACATTACCCTCAAAGGGAAAGTAAAGCTTATCGAAAGCTTGTGTCCGCAAAAAGGAAAACTCCTCGACATTGGTTGCGGTACAGGGATGTTTATCCAAGCAGCACAGCAGCATGGCTGGCAAGTAGCAGGCATAGAACCCAGCGACGACGCTAGGGCTTTAGCCGAACAAATCAACCAGACAAAAATAGAGCCTGCTATTCTTTCGGCGTTTCCTCAACAAACTTTCCAAATCATTACCATGTGGCACGTACTAGAACACGTGCATTTGTTGAACGAAACAATTGATTGGCTTTTTGAAAAACTTGCCCCCAACGGAAAAGTCATTATCGCTGTTCCTAACCACGAATCGTTCGATGCCCAAACCTACCAAAGCCACTGGGCAGCCTACGACGTACCAAGACACCTCTACCATTTTTCACAAAAAAGTATTCAACAGCTTTTTCAACAGCATGGGTTTGGCTTGGTCAAAACAGTGCCAATGAAATTCGATTCTTTTTATGTGAGTATGTTATCCACAAAATACAAATATGGCAACACCAATTACCTAGAGTCGTTGGTCAAAGGCTTACAGTCGAATCTAAAAGGTGCAGCCAATCAACACAACTATTCGAGTATTGTGTATATTTTTGAAAAAACCTCCGCATAGCCTTTTGCCATTTATCCACATTTTTAAGATACAAAATAGACTTATCCACATATTTATCAACAACCCTCGATGGTATATCACCGTCGAGGGTTTATTTTTGTCGAAAAAAAATTTTCTAATTATTTCTAAATAAGTCATAAAATCTAACGTTGTGACTAGCATCAGCGTAGTCGTCGATTTTATCCACAAAGTTTTCAACATATACACATGAAAGGAATACACATAGTATTGATAACTTTTTTAGCTTTCATTTTTACCGAAATGCTATTGAGTTGTGCCCAAATTGTAGCCCCCACAGGAGGCAAAAAAGATACCTTAGCCCCCAAATTGGTTCGGAGTTTTCCAGTAAATCAAAGTAAAACTTTTAGAGGAAAAATGGTAGAGCTACAATTCGATGAATATACCAATGTGGATAACATCCAACAACAACTACTCATTACGCCCAACATCGAAGGAAGCTACAGCCATAAAATTATGCCCAAAGGTGTGCGTGTAACATTCGACCAACCTTTCAGAGAAAATACCACCTATAGCCTCAATTTTAGAGAAGCCATCAAAGACATCACCGAACGCAACCCCGCCAAAAACGTAAGGATTGTTTTTAGTACAGGCAATGTCATCGACTCTATCAGGGTAGAAGGAAATGTGGTAGATATGTTTGAAGACAAAGCCGTACTCGACGCAACTGTCGGGTTGTATGTGTATTCAGACACGCTCACGCCAACCAAAATCAAACCATACTATTTCACCAAAACCGATAGCAGTGGGCATTTCGTTATCGAAAACATCAAGGCAGGAAAGTATCGGGTATTTGCCGTAACCGATGGCAACAATAATTTGCTTTTCGACGAAACCAAAGAAAAAATTGGCTTTATCACCGATACCCTCAACCTCGAAGAAAACAAAACCAATATCAGCCTTTACTTGGCTCGTATCAACAACGTAGCCGTGAAAGTGCTGAAAACAAGAGCAACCGCCAACTATTACTATATAGAATTGAATAGGGGAATCAAGCAAACAAAAATCCAGTTTGAGAAAAAGGAAGATTCTTTGACTTACCAATTAGAAAACCCTCGAACGCTCAAAATATATAATACGAAAGGAACAGCCAACGATACCACCAAGGTAAAACTCATCTTGACCGACTCTTTAGACAGAACCGTAAATATCGACCAGAAAATACGTTTTCGTCCGAAAGGAAAAAAAGAAGAAAGTGTCAAAGAATCTTTTAAATACGATATTACACCAAGAGTAGGCGACGACATAGATTTGAAAGAAATGCCTTATACCATCGTATTTAATAAACCTATCAAATATTTCGACCCTAGCAAAATTCAAATTCTGAACGATACCCTCAAACAAGTACCGCTCAAAGCCGAGGACTTTACTTGGAACGAAGGCAAAACAGAACTTCGGTTCAAACCGCAAAATCCGATAAAACCCAAAGAACAGGTAGAACTCCGCATTGCCAAAGAAACCTTTATTTCTATCGAAAACGACACCAATAGTACTGTCAAAAATCTTTATCCGCTCCGTGACCCCGAAAACTACGGCGTGATTGCAGGGAAAGTGACCAACCCTAGTAAGAAAGATTGTATCGTACAAATCCTCAACGAAAACCGAGAGCTTGTAAGAGAGCTTTTTATGAAAGGTACGGGTACTTATACCTTCGACTACCTCAAAGCTGGGCAATATACCCTTCGGCTGATTGTGGATAACAACGGAAATAAGCGTTGGGATAGCGGTAGCCTCGAAAAAAATCAATTGCCCGAAAGTGTTTTACATATAAAAGACAAAATCAAGCTCAAACAAAACTTTGAATTGTCGGGATTCGACTTCCAAGTGGAATAGTATCCACAAAATGTGGATAAGTCGCTTTTTTCGGTGTATTACTCCCTAAAAGCTGTGGATAAATAGGGGTAAAATGCCTCTTTTAATGTGGATAGTTTCGAGAGAAATGTGGAAATAAAGTTATCCACAAAAACAAACCAATTTAATCCACAAGTTATACAGTACCAAAAGCCGACTTATCCCCGAATAATACACCAAATCCACAAGGCTCACTTATCCACACTAGAAACCTGTGGATAAGTACCATTTTTTGTTAATTTGCTTATTTTCAAATAAATAATCGTGTATAAATAGGCATTTTATTGTTTATAACTTTTAACTTATTAACAATTAGATGTGAAACAATTTTTCCACAGAAGTAATCCACAAATCCACAGCATAATAGAGATAATAGATTCTTTTCTTTTTAAAAATTTAAAAAAATAAAAACTATTATATTAATGTTATGTTGAAAAGTCTGATTGCTTAAAACGCCTGAAAAAAATGTCAAAATTCCGCTTACTTGTGTTGGTGTGGTTGGGGGTACTCCTGCCGCTTTGTGTTTTATCTCAAGATATAGACTTGGGTATGGAATATCTGAAAGCTGGAGAATACCAAAAAGCAAAAGATGTTTTTCAAAAATTTGCCAAAAAGAAAGAGCAAGCCGAAGTTATCCACAAAGCCTATTTACAAGCCTTGGTACAGTTGAAAGACTTTGCCGAAGCTGAAAAATTTCTCAAACGAGAATTGAAATGGTTTGAAAACACGCCTTTGTATTGGGTCGATTACGGACGCATCTTGGAGATGCAGCGAAAAGAGGCGGAAGCCCAAAAACAATACGCCAAAGCCATTGATTTAGCCAAAATCAGCGAAGAGTTAACAAATACCTTACTCGACGATTTTATCGGGCAAAATCAGCTTGATTTGGCTATCAGGCTGGTTGAACAATACAGGGCTTATGCCAAGAATAACAGCAAATTCAATATGCAAATGGCAAAGCTCTACCGAATGGTCGGAAAACCTCAAGAAATGATTGAAGAATACTTGGTTTTCGGGAAGGCTATCGGCGACAGAGAAGTGCTTGAAGCTACCTTGCAAGATGAAGTGAAAACCGAAGAGGAAATTGCCGTGCTAGAAAAGCTGCTGTATGCCAAAATTCAGCAGTTTCCCGACGACCCTTACTACACCGAATTGCTGATATGGCATTTGATTCAGAAAAAAGAATTTTATCGGGCATTTGTCCAAGCAAGGGCTTTAGACAAACGATACAAGCAAGAAGGAGGACAAGTAGCCGAACTGGCCTTTATGGCGTTTCAAAACAAAGATTTCGTGGCAGCAGGCAAAATGTTTGAATATTTAATCAAAGAATATCCCAAACACCAGAGTTATCCACTGTACCGCCGCTATTTGATTAATGCCAAAGAGGAAGTCGTTAAGAATACCTATCCCATCAATCCTAGCGATATTCGGATACTGATTGCCGAGTATGATAAAATGCTGCAAGAACTGGGCATCAACGAACGCACCCTCGAAGCGATGCGGAGCAAGGCCTTGCTTTATGCCTTTTACCTCAACCAAAAAGATAGTGCTATTGTCATTTTAGAACGGGTTGTAAAGTTATCCACAAACAAGCCAGACATTGTGGATAAGTGTAAACTCGACTTAGGCGATATTTACCTACTCAAAGGCGAGCCTTGGGAATCGACCTTGCTGTATGCCCAAGTAGAAAAATCACAAAAAGAGTCGCCTTTGGGCTATGATGCTAAATTGAGAAATGCCAAATTGGCGTATTATCGGGGCGAGTTCGATTTGGCAAAAGAGGTGCTAGATATACTCAAACAAGCCACTACACGAGAAATTGCCAACGATGCCCTCAATTTAAGCCTGCTGATTCAGGATAATACGGGCTTAGATAGCACCGAAAAGGCTATGCAAGCCTATGCCCATGTTGAATTGCTCCTTTTTCAACGACAAAATACCGAGGCTATCGCCAAGCTCGAAGAAATGCTTTCGCTTTACAAAGGACATCCGCTCGAAGATGAGGTGTTGTTGCTCTTGGCTAGTGTGTATAAGAAGGAAGGAAATGTGGAAAAAATGTTGATAAGTCTGCAAAAAATTGTGGATAAGTACCCACAAGACATCCTTGCCGACGATGCAATTTTTCAATTAGCCCAAGCCTATGAGGCTTTACAAAAGCCCCAACAAGCCATGCAATATTACCAACAATTGCTTACGCAATACACTGGTAGCATTTACGTAGCCGAAGCCCGCAAGCGTTACAGAATCCTGAGAGGTGATAATATTAAATAACGCATTGCTCGAAAGTTGGCGTATCTGTAGTAATCATTGAGCGTTATCCACAATCAAATGTTGGTAGTGTTGAAAAGGTTATCAAGCCCAACTTGATAGCCTTTTATTTTTTTCCCTAATAAAATTTCATCATCTTTACTTTGAATACAACAAATTAGGAATAATTGTTGTTATAATTGTATTAAATTTATACATTCATCAGGCAAAATAACGAAGATTGTACAACCATGAAAACGAACCTTACTATTAATAGAGTTTTTGATTTGCTTTATACGTGCGTTTTACCACAGAATAAAGAAGATGTACTGGCGTGCAAACAAAAAGGTCAATGGAAAAAATACAGTGCTACCCAAGTGGTAGAATTGGTCAACAAGGTGAGCTTGGGCTTAATTAAATGGGGTATCCAAAAAGATGATAAAATTGCTATCATCGCCAACAATCGTCCCGAATGGAATATCGTCGAATTGGGCATTCAGCAAATCGGTGCGGTGTCGGTGCCGATGTACCCGACTATTACAATAGAAGATTACAAATACATTTTTGAAGATGCCAGTGTAAAACTGGTGTTTGTTTCTGACGAAGCTTTACTGAAAAAAGTCAAAGAAGCTACCGCCGACCTCAAAGGTATTGAGGGTATTTTTACTTTCGACGAAATCAAACAGGCTGCTCATTGGTCAACTATTGTCAAATTATCGGAAGGGGTAGCCGTTGAAACTTTAGAGGAAAGAAAACAACAAGTCAGCAGAGAAGATTTACTTACGCTTATTTATACTTCTGGTACAACTGGCCGTCCGAAAGGAGTCATGCTTACGCACGACAATATCATTGCCAATATAGAAGGCATCATCGAGGGCAAACACATTGTCTTGGAAGAAACCGACAGGGCTTTGAGCTTTCTACCGCTTTGCCATATTTATGAGCGTACCGATGTATATGTGTTTATGCGTTATGGAGTATCTATATATTATGCCGAAAGCATGGAAACCATCGGCGATAACCTCAAAGAGGTAAAACCTCATGTGTTTGCTACTGTGCCTCGGTTATTAGAGAAAGTATATGATAAAATTGTTGCCAAAGGACACGACCTCACGGGCATCAAAAAAAGCCTTTTCTTCTGGGCTTTAAACCTTGGCTTGCAATACGACCCCATGAAACCGATGGGCTGGTGGTATGATACCCAACTCAGCCTGGCCCGCAAGCTGATTTTTAGTAAATGGCAAGAAGCCCTAGGCGGCAATATCAAATTTATTGCCTCTGGCTCGGCGGCATTGCAGCCTCGTTTGTCCCGTATTTTCTGGGCGGCTGGGATTCCGATTATCGAGGGGTACGGACTTACCGAAACGTCGCCAGTGATTTCGTCGTGCTTGTTGCATGATTTTAGAATTGGTTGCGTCGGAACGGTCTTGCCCAATATTCAGGTGAAAATTGCCGAAGATGGCGAGATTTTGGTCAAAGGCCCTAGCGTGATGAAAGGCTATTATAAAAAGCCCGAACTCACCGCCGAGGTTATCCAAGATGGCTGGTTTCATACGGGTGATATTGGGGAGTTTTCGGAAGGAAAATATTTGAAAATTACCGATAGAAAAAAAGAAATGTTCAAAACATCGGGAGGAAAGTACGTTGCTCCGCAGTTGCTCGAAAATAAATTGAAAGAGTCGATGTTTATCGAACAGGCAATTGTCATTGGCGAAGGACAAAAATTTCCCTCGGCCTTGCTCGTACCCGAATTTAATGCCCTCAAAGAATGGTGCAACCGACACAACATTGCCGTAGCGTCGAACCAAGAAATGATAACACACCCTAGGGTGCTTGAAAAATACGATGCAGTGGTAAAAGAACTCATGGAAAATATAGCCAAATACGAACAAGTAAAAAAAGTAACGTTACTGCCCGAACTGTTTAGTATTGACGCTGGCGAACTCACGCCTACGCTCAAACTCAAACGCAAGATTATTCATCGTAAATACGAAAAACAAATAGATACGATGTACGCTTGTTAGGAGGCATCATCCAATAAAAAAGTCAGGTTTTCTTTCTGGAAAAACCTGACTTTTTTATTTCCCTTATGTGCTAGTTCATGCTTTTTGTCGGTAGCCTTTTCCATGAAAAAAATGGGATTTCCTATCTCCGATATAGCCCCTGCTGTATTTTAGAGAAGTTTTTCCATGAAAAAGATAGGATTTCCTATCTCTAAGATAGCCCGTGCTGTGTTTTAGAGAGGTTTTTCCATGAAAAAGATAAGGATTGCCTATCTCTGAAATAGCCCCTGCTGTATTTTAGATAGGTTTTTCCATGAAAAAGATGGGGTTTCTTATCTCCGAGATAGCCCGTGCTGTATTTTAGAGAGGTTTTTCCATGAAAAAGATAGGATTTCCTATATCTAAGATAGCCCCTGCTGTATTTTAGAGAGGTTTTTCCATGAAAAAGATGAGATTTTCTATCTCTGAGATAGCCTATGCTGTGTTTTAGATAGGTTTTTCCATGAAAAAGATAGGATTTCCTATCTCCAATATAGCCCCTGCTGTATTTTAGATAGGTTCTTCCATGAAAAAGATGAGATTTTCTATCTCTGAGATAGCCTATGCTGTGTTTTAGATAGGTTTTTCCATGAAAAAGATGGGATTGGTGATTTCGTATTAGTGCTGAAGGGTTTTATTTTGTTCAAAAGCGTTCTTATCGTTAGCATTTTTTCAGTAGCGGCAACCCTTGCGGTTGCCCAACTCAACATGGCAACCGCAAGGGTTGTCGCTACTGCAATTTTATTTGAAAGACGGAGCTAATCACTCAATCATTCAATCACTCATGCACTCAATAATTTACTGCAACAAATAAGCCTTAAAATCGGCAAAGTCCTTACTCATCTGAATGGCTACTTTTTCTTTGGCGAGTAAGTCCGATAATTGGGTTGGCACTTCAACCTTTGTGCCAAGAGTTTCTTCTACTACATCCAAAAACTTCGCATAATGTGCCGTTGATAAAAATACACCGTTTACCGTTTCGGGCAAAGTAGCCGTGTAATGCTTCAAACCTCGGTACGCCACCGCCGTATGCGGACACATCACATAGCCAGTTGCATCATAAACCGCTTTCATGGTTGTTCTCGTGGCAGTATCATCGCTAAAATCACCAGTCACGTGTTTGATAATTTCGTCGTATTGTTCTCCTGCCAACAATTGCATCCTGACAAAATTAGAAGGATTGCCCACGTCCATCGCATTAGAAATGGTTTCTTGCGAAGGCTTTGGCTCATATATTCCCGTAGCCAAATAATCGGGTACAATGTGGTTGATATTGGTAGCGGCAATAAACATTTCAACAGGCAAGCCCATTTTTTGAGCAATCAAGCCAGCCGATAAATTACCAAAATTACCACTAGGTACACAAAAAACAACGGGTTCGTTATGGCCCTGTTTTTTCAGTTGGGCATAAGCACTAAAATAATAAAACGACTGTGGAATAAGGCGACTAATATTGATAGAGTTGGCAGAAGCCAAATTGAATTTGCTTCTAAGCTCGTTATCTAAAAATGCCGATTTAACCAAACGTTGACAATCATCAAATGTTCCGTCCACTTCTAAAGCTGTGATATTGCCTCCCAGCGTAGTAAGTTGCTTTTCTTGAATATCCGAAACTTTGCCCGTAGGGTACAAAATGGTTACTTTGATGCCCGGCGTATTATAAAATCCTTGTGCCACTGCTCCGCCCGTATCGCCCGAAGTAGCCACCAAAATATGAATCTCTTTGGCCGATTTTTGTAAAAAATACGACATCAACGATGCCATAAACCTCGCCCCAAAGTCTTTAAATGCCATTGACGGCCCATGGAATAACTCCAGTACAAACGTATGCGGTTCGACTGCTACCAAGGGTGCTTCAAACGTAATGGCTCGCTCTACTATCTGGCGTAGGTCTTCTGCTGGAATGTCTTCACCCAACAATGCTTTACTTACCTCAAAGGCAATTTCTTGCATACTTAAATGTTGAATATCCTCAAAAAAAGAAGCAGGTAAGGTTGGAATGGTATAAGGCATATAAAGCCCGTTGTCGGGAGGTAATCCTCTAAACACGGCTTCTTCTAACGACACATCGGGGCTTTCGTGCTTGGTACTGTAAAGAATCATATCAAGTTTTCTGGTTAAAAATAAATCCTGCATACGCAGTGACTTTATCCACAAACAAACGTCAAAAAGTGGATAAGTCACACAAAATTATTTTAATCTCTACAAATAACAGCATATTATTTGTACAAAGTGTCAGATTTCCCTTGAGTGTCAATTTTATACCGATTGTTTTTTATAAAATATGAAAGAAAGAATCCGTTTTTACCTACAAGCCTATTTTGGCTTTTCTCGCCTCGAAATTCAAGGCTTTGCCTTATTGGTTACGGCTTTGGCATTGCTTGTGGCAAGTTATATGGCTGTGTGGTTGATGCGTTTTCAACCTACTATCAGCAACAACCCAAGGGCATTAAACGATATGGTAGCCCATTTGGTTATCGAAAATAAAACGCCAACATGGAAGAATGATGCTTATAAGTCGGAGTTTTCACCTAATAAAAAAGCATGGGTTACGGAAAAAATCACGAAAATGCCCTTCAATCCCAACGAGGCTTCTGTCGCCGACCTGCAAGCCCACGGAATGCCTCCTTGGCTGGCACAACGGATTGATAACTATCGGCATAAAGGAGGCGTGTTTCGTAAGCCAGAAGATTTGCAAAAAATTTACGGATTTCCCCCTGCGTTGTACCAAGCCTTGAGTCCATTTATCATGTTGCCTCAACAGGCTTTACAACAACCCGCAAAAAAAAATACGCCAGCCCTTCACGTCATCGACCTCAATACCGCCGATACCACCGCACTCATGAGCCTCAAAGGCATCGGGAGCAAGCGTTCTATGCGTATCGTAAAATATAGAGAATGGCTTGGTGGTTTTCATTCTTTAGAACAATTGTATGAAATTTATGGGCTTGATTCGAGTATCGTAAGCGACTTAAAAAAGCAACTACGTTTGCCTGCTCATCCGCAGGTCAAGCTGATTCACCTTAATGAATGCACGATTGATGAGTTGAAACATCCTTACCTAAAACCTTATTTGGCACGAGCCATTATCAATTACCGAAATGCACACGGAGCATTTTCAAATGTCCAAGAATTGCTCAATATCAAAAGCCTCGATACCGATACTTTCAATCGGCTTATACCTTACCTAGCATTATAATAAGCCTTTTATTGTGATAATAAAACAACTGTGTAACTTTACACATCAATTAAAACTTCATCACAATGGCTACTGGATTTTTTCATATCCCCAAACCTAAAAACGAACCCGTTTGGGCGTATGCTCCTCACACAAAAGAAAGACTAGCTTTGCAACATAAGTTAGCCGAAATGAAATCGCAATGTATAGACGTACCAATGTATATCGGTGCAAATGAGCTAAAGGAAGGGAAAAAATTACCACTCACTTCTCCGCACGACCATCAACACGTGTTAGGCTATTATTACGAAGGCGATGCCACACACGTCAAGGCTGCGATAGATGCCTCTTTGGCCGCAAAAGAAGCTTGGGAAAACCTGCCTTGGGAACAACGCATTGCTATTTTTCTCAAAGCAGCCGATTTGTCGGCTGCCAAATATCGCTTAGAACTCAATGCTTCTACGATGTTGGGGCAGTCGAAAAATGCTTTTCAGGCCGAAATCGACGCTGCTTGCGAATGGATTGACTTCCTCAAATTCAATGCGTATTATGTAGCACAAATTTATGCCCAACAGCCCGAATCGTCCGATTTAGTTTGGAACCGGCTCGAATACCGTCCGCTCGAAGGCTTTGTGTTTGCTATTACGCCTTTCAATTTTACAGCCATTGCGGGCAATCTTCCTGTTTCGGCGGCACTAATGGGCAATGTGGTTGTGTGGAAACCTTCGCCTACGCAAATTTACTCGGCGTATGTACTCATGAAAATCTTGAAAGAAGCAGGCTTACCCGATGGCGTAATTAATGTGATTTATACCGACGGCCCACTCACGGGCGATATTGTCTTCAAACATCCCGATTTTGCTGGCGTTCACTTTACGGGTAGCACCAAGGTGTTTCAACATATCTGGAAAACGATAGGGGAAAATATCCATTTGTATAAATCTTATCCTAGAATTGTTGGCGAAACAGGTGGAAAAGATTTTGTACTAGCCCATGCTTCTGCCGATGCCAAGGCTTTGGCCGTTGGGTTGGTTCGTGGGGCATTTGAGTTTCAAGGACAAAAATGTTCGGCTGCGTCAAGGGCTTATATTCCCGAAAGCCTTTGGCAGGAAACATCGCAGTACGTTTCAACGTTCTTGAATGAAATAACAGTCGGTTCGGTAGAAGACTTTTCTAATTTTGTCAATGCCGTAATTGATGAAAAATCATTTGATAAAATCAGCAATTATATAGAATTAGCTAAAAATAGTCCCGACGTAGAAATTATCGCAGGCGGAGGCTATGATAAATCGAAGGGCTATTTCATCGAGCCAACGGTTATCCTTACGAAGAATCCTACGTTCACCACCATGTGCGAAGAGATTTTTGGCCCAGTCCTTACTATATATGTATATAAAGATGCCGATTTTGAGGAGGTGCTTACCTTGGTCGATACTACTTCGCCTTATGCACTTACGGGAGCTATTTTTGCACAAGATAGATACGCTATCAATTTGGCTACGCAAAAGCTCAAAAATGCTGCTGGAAATTTCTATGTAAACGACAAGCCAACTGGGGCAGTTGTAGGGCAACAACCCTTCGGAGGAGCAAGGGCTTCGGGAACAAACGACAAAGCTGGGTCTTATTTAAACTTACTCAGATGGGTTTCTCCTCGCACCATCAAAGAAACTTTTGTTTCTCCCACAGACTATAAGTATCCTTTTTTAGAAAAATGAAAAAATAAGATATAATTAATTTTATATTAAATTATACCCTAAAAAGAGGTCTGTTGTAGAGATGCTTTTTAGGGTATTTTTTATGTTAAAAATTATCAACACTAAATCCTTTAAAAAGAGTATGTTAGAAAAAACTTCAATTTTTTTCCAAAAATAATTTGGAAAGAAGAATAAAAAGTAGGAATTTTGCACTCCCAAACGACGGGGGAGGAGAAAAGAAGATGAGAGAGCGAAAAAATATTTTTCAAAAAATATTTGGAGGTTGCGGAAAGTTTTTCTAATTTTGCACTCCCAAACGACGGGAAAAGCTAAAGCGAACGAGTGATAGCATCAAATCTTGGGTATTAAAATTCTGTAAAGAATTGAAGATAAACGAGATAAAGAGTTCTTTGAGGTATTGATAAGAAAATAATAGCAAATACGACATTCTAAGAGACAAGAAGTGTGTTGATTACGCAACTTTTGAAAAAAAGGGAAAATAATCGACATTGAAAAATATTTACAATGGAGAGTTTGATCCTGGCTCAGGATGAACGCTAGCGGCAGGCCTAATACATGCAAGTCGAACGGTCACTCAGCAATGGGTGATAGTGGCGCACGGGTGCGTAACACGTATGCAATCTA
>JAAFJE010000016.1:0-146728 GCA_013298025.1 Cytophagales bacterium
TAATCCAACCTTCTACTTTCTTTTTGCCAAAGTAACGTATTTTTATCCGATCATTTTTTTCCTCTAACACCACAAATACATCACCTTCTATCAAATACATTTTTGTTGGCTCGGGGCTATCGGCATTAGGGTAAATACTTGATTTTTTGACAATAACCTTTTTTTCTTTTAACCCTTCAAAAGCCAAATATTGTTTCCACAATACTTTATTATACTTATGCAATTGTAAAAGAAAAGCATCGGCTATTGCTGTCACTTGTTCATAGGCAGTAAATGCATCTATACGATTTCCATACAATCTAATAACGGCAGGTTTAGCGTCCTCATTCATGTCCTCGTTATATGTTATAGAATTACTTCGGTAGCTAGCATCAGGTAAAATATTCCCCCGTTTATCATAGTCCTTGCCTTCCACATCATAAAAAATTAAAACGTTTCCTTTATCTAATAAATCAGAGATTTTCTTGGGATATGGTATTTTGTCATTATCAAACCCAATATAAGAAAAAGGGTTAGCGTATGTATAAAAAATCGAACGGTCATGCTTACCTTGATATATTTGTAGTGCTTTATTCCCTTTGATAATCATATAAATGTGGTCTTTATCAGATTTATCTACCTCCTCTCTTTCATCTATCCCCACCCCAGACCATATTCCCTGTAGTTGTTTCAGTGAAACTAAATCTTCTCCTTGCCCCAAGCTCGTGTTTAGGATAAGTATCAATAACAGCATAGTGCTTGTTGTTTTCATTTTGATGGTTTTTTATATGATTTTTTGGTTTATGAACTGAACGTATGGAGGTTTGGGCTGTACCCCAGCTATTCGCCCTTGTTGGAGTTATCTCCAACAAGCTGTGCGTAATCCACTCGCTATTCCAAGTGTAAGGACTTGGAACGCCGAATACAAAGCAGTCTTCGACTGCGACCTTGCTCAAATTGAACCTACTAAAGTATTCAATCTTTGCTATTGGTTGTACTGGTGGTGCAGTCGGAGACTGCACTTGATTTGTTGTTCCAAGTTGTTAAACTTGAAACAGCGAGGGGCAAAATATCTCACTCATGGCATGACTGACAATCATTTGTGTATCTTAGCATCATGTGATAAGTCATGCCATGAGTAAAAACCATACCTAATTAGCTTCGTTTTTTTTAATCCAGCCCTCTACTTTCTTTTTGCCAAAGTAACGTATTTTTATCCGATCATTTTTTTCCTCTAACACCACAAATACATCCCCTTCTATCAAATACATTTTTGTTGGCTCGGGGCTATCGGCATTGGGGTAAATACTTGATTTTTTGACAATAACCTTTTTTTCTTTTAACCCTTCAAAAGCCAAATATTGTTTCCACAATACTTTATTATACTTATGCAATTGTAAAAGAAAAGCATCGTCTATAGCTGTTACTTGTTCATAGACGGTAAATGCATCTATACGGATACTATACAATCTAATAACGGCAGGTTTATAGTCCTCATTCTTATCCTCGTTATATGTTATAGAATTACTTCGGTAGCTAGCATCAGGTAAAATATTACCCTGTTTATCATAGTCCCGGCCTTCCACACGATAAAAATTTAAACGCTCTCCTTTATCTAATAAATCAGAGATTTTCTTGGGATATGGTATTTTGTCATTATCAAACCCAATATAAGAAAAAGGGTTAGCGTCTGTATAAAAACTCGAACGGTCATGCTTATCTTGATATATTTGTAGTGCTTTATTCCCTTTGATAATCATATAGACATTATCATATAATACAGTCTTTACTCCTGCCTCTACCTCCACCCCAGACCATATTCCCTGTAGTTGTTTCAGTGAAACTAAATCTTCTCCTTGCCCCAAACTCGTGTTTAGGATAAGTATCAATAACAGAATAGTGCTTGTTGTTTTCATTTTGCTCGTTTTTTATGTGATTTTTTGGTTTATGAACTGAACGTATGGAGGTTTGGGCTGTACTTCGCCCTTGTTGGAGTTATCTCCAACAAGCTGTGCGTAAGCCACTCGCTATTCCAAGTGTAAGAACTTGGAACGCCGAATACAAAGCAGTCTTCGACTGCGACCTTGCTCAAATTGAACACACTAAAGTATTCAATCTTAGCTACTGGTCGTACTGGTGGTGCAGTCGGAGACTGCACTTGATTTGTTGTTCCAAGTTGTTAAACTTGAAACAGCTAGGGGTAAAGTTAGTGATTTTTGCCAATTTTTTACCCCTTGTGGCTACTTCTGTGGCATAATCTGCTATGAAATCTCCTTGCTGTTCAGAAGCATTCCTATCGTTTCGTTACCCCTACAATAATGTTATTTTAAAGACAAACTTGCGTACAAGACTATCTTCATATTGATAATTTTAACGAAATTAGCACAAATAAAAAATGCCTGATTGTCAGTTTATTGATGTCCTTAGCCCAACTTTTAGCATGAAATAAAAATATTTTAAATGTTATGCTTGCATAACATTTTTTTTGTTTTTTATATTTACATAAATATTGGTATGTAAGCATACTATTTTTTTATTTGACCTTCAAAACTCGATAACTATGGTACTCACAACACAAGAGAACGCTATCAAAGGAGGCGATTTTCTCATCAAAGACATAGATGCCTCGCAGATATTTATTCCTGAAGATTTTTCGGAAGAACAACAAATGATTGCCCAGACCTGTCTGGACTTCCTGCGTACAGAAGTGCAACCCCAACTAGAAGCCATTGATGCCGCCAAAGACACAACCTTGATGGTTTCGTTGCTCGACAAAGCTGGCGAATTGGGTTTGTTGGGTACGGCTATTCCCGAAGCGTATGGCGGTTTTGGAATGAATTTCAACACTTCTATGCTGGTGGCAGAAGCCTGTGGCGGAGGACATTCGTTTTCGGTGGCACTTTCGGCCCATACGGGTATTGGTACGTTGCCGATTTTGTACTATGGAAATGAAGAACAAAAAAGCAAATATTTACCCAAGTTGGCCTCTGGCGAATGGAAAGCGGCTTATTGCTTGACCGAACCCGATGCGGGTTCCGATGCCAATTCGGGGAAAACCAAGGCGGTGCTATCGGCCGATGGAACGCATTACCTTATCAACGGACAAAAAATGTGGATAACCAACGGCGGTTTTGCTGATTTATTTATCGTTTTTGCCAAAATAGATAACGATAAATCGCTGACGGCTTTCATTGTAGAAAAAAGCTTTGGCGGTATCACGATGAACGAAGAAGAGCATAAAATGGGTATCAAAGGTTCTTCTACACGCCAAATTTTCTTCAACGATTGTGCTGTGCCTGTCGAAAATATGCTCTTTACCCGTGAAGGAGGCTTCAAAATTGCGGTGAATATCCTCAACATTGGTCGCATCAAATTGATGGCGGCAGTGGTAGGAGCAAGCAAAAAAGTGGTAGCTACTGCTATCAATTATGCCAACGAACGCAAGCAATTTGGTACGAGTATTGCCAATTTTGGAGCTATCAAACACAAAATTGCTTCGATGCTCGTCAAAACTTATGCAGCCGAATCGGCGGCGTATCGGGCTGGACAAAATATCGACGATGCCATCGAAATGTATTTGGCGGCAGGCATGGAGTCGGGACAAGCCAAATTAAAGGGTGTTGAGCAATTTGCCATTGAATGTGCCATGCTCAAGGTACATGGCTCTGAAATACTCGATTTTGTGGTGGACGAAGGCGTGCAAATCTATGGTGGTATGGGCTTTTCGGCCGAAGCACCCATGGACAGGTCTTATCGAGATTCTCGTATCAACCGTATTTTTGAAGGAACAAACGAAATCAATCGCTTGTTGGCGGTAGGCACAGTAATCAAGCGAGCCATGAAAGGCGAGCTAGACGTGATGCCCGCAGCGATGGCGGTAGGCAAAGAAATCATGAGCATTCCAGATTTTGGTTTGAGCGATGACGACGGTTTATTTGCCAAAGAAAAGAAAGCCCTAAAAAACATGAAAAAGGCGATTTTGATGGTAGCAGGAGCGGCCCTACAAAAATTCATGATGGCGTTTGAACAAGAGCAAGAAATTATCATGAACATTGCCGATATGATGATTGAAACGTATGTAGCCGAATCGACCCTTTTACGTGTAGAGAAACTGGCCCGTGTGCGAGGGGTTGAAGCCTGTGCGATACAGCAAGACGTGGCATTGGTGTATTTGCACGAAGCCATCGAAAAGGTAAATAGTGCAGGAAAGGCAGCCATTACCTCGTTTGCCGAAGGCGACGAGCTAAGAGTGATGCTCATGGGACTCAAACGTTTTACAAAAATAGACCCTATCAACTTGAAAGAAGCCCGCCGAAGAATTGCCGAAGCGGCCATTGCTCAAAATTCGTATATTTTGTAAAAAAATATTTTGCAAGAAAAAAAAGGTACTGTGCAGAAAATACGTTAAATTTGAGAAATGATAAAGATAGAGTTGATAGAAAAAGAGGTAGGCTTTTGCTACCTCTTTTTTTTTACGCCATAAAAAAACCACGCTTGTGAAAGAGTGGTTTTTTATATACCGACAGTGCCGAGAAACTATTTTTTCTTAGCTTCTTTAACTTTTGCAGCTCTACCTTGTTTGCCACGAAGATAAAACAATCTTGCACGACGTACTTTACCTTTACGCAATACTTCGATTTTGTCGATGTTTGGTGACAACAAAGGAAAAATTCTTTCAACACCTACACCGTTAGAAATTTTACGAACGGTAAAAGACTCACCAGCACCAGAGTTACGACGTTGGATAACTGTACCTTGGAATACCTGGATACGCTCTTTGTTACCTTCACGGATTTTCACGTGTACGTTTACGGTATCACCTGCCGAAAACTCGGGCAATTCTGCACGGCGTGCAGCGTTTTCAGCTTCTACGAATTTAATTAAATCGTTCATTTTGAATGATTTTATAGTTAAAGTCTAATATTTGAATGACTTGATTAATAACTAGCGGTGATATTAAAGGTCTGAAAAACAATGGATTATTGCTGTTTGACTGCCCAATCACATAATCACTTAATCTTTTGGGGTGCAAAGTTCAGAAAAAAAAATCTGAATACCAATTGTTTAAGTTTATTTATTCGATAAAATTGACATTTTTACAAAAAAGTATTTGCTTCGCCTATAATAAACCCTTACAGCCTTTTCCGACTATGAAAAAAATACTCAATGCTTCGCAAATACGGGCTTTAGATGCCTACACCATTCAACACGAACCCATCGCTTCGATTGATTTGATGGAACGTGCTTCTTGGGCTTTTGTGGCCTGTTTACGCAAACACTTTGAACATTTGCCTGCCTTCGAGATTTATTGTGGCTTGGGCAATAATGGAGGCGATGGGCTTGCCATTGCACGCTTGTTGCACGAAAGAGGCTGTCGGGTAAAGGTGTGGGTGGTACGTCATGCCCAAGATGTTTCGATAGATTTTTTTGAAAACTACAAACGACTAGAAGCCCTCATGCCCATAGAAGAATTGCACGGGATGCACACTTGGGTAGCTCCTTCGAGCGATACGCTGGTAGTTGATGCCCTGCTAGGGTCGGGTATCAATCGACCTGTGAAGGGCATTTTGCAAGACATAATCCATACGCTCAATTTATTACCCAATACCAAAATTGCCGTGGACATCCCTTCTGGTTTGTATGTGGATAAACCTGTGGAAAAGGAAGCCATTGTTTTACAAGCCCAACTGACCATCAGTTTCCAAGTGCCTAAATTAGCTTTTTTATTACCCGAAAATCATGCGTATGTAGGCAAATGGGAGGTAGTTGACATTGGATTGAGCGAGGCGTATTTGGCAAGCTTAGAGAGTCTCTATTTTTATATGTCGCAAGTGCCTATCAAGCCCAGAGCCAAGTTTTCGCACAAAGGAAGTTTTGGTCATGCCTTGCTATTGGTTGGGAAAAAAGGGAGCATCGGAGCGGCTGTATTGGCTGCAAAGGCTTGTTTGCGTTCGGGGGTAGGATTACTCACGACGCATATTCCGGCTTGTGGCTACTACATTATGCAAACAAGCGTTCCCGAAGCTTTGTGCAGTACCGATAGTCATGCCGAGCTATTAACCGAGCTACCCGATTTGAGCTTGTACCAAGCCATTGGGGTTGGGTGTGGTATTGGCAAAGCACCTGCTACAGCACAGATGTTAGAAACTTTACTCAAACGAGCAGCCTGTCCTTTGGTATTAGATGCCGATGCCATCAACTTGCTTGCCGAAATGCCACAGCTATTGCCTTTACTCAAACCCAACACCATTCTTACGCCTCATCCAAAAGAATTACAGCGATTGTTGGGTAGTTGGGAAAATGACTATGAAAAATTGCGTAAAACACAAGATTTTTGTCAGCACTATGGCGTGATTGTCTTGATTAAAGGAATGCACACAGCAGTGGTATTACCCGACCGTAAGGTTTATTTTAATGCTACGGGCAATGCAGGTATGGCTACAGGCGGAAGTGGCGACGTGCTAACAGGCATGATTACGGCACTGTTGGCACAGGGATATACCGCCAGTGAAGCAGTCATGTTGGCTGTATATAAACATGGCGAAGCAGGCGATAACGTCGCCCAACAGCGAGGACAAATGGCTTTAATTGCCAGTGACTTGGTAGAAGCACTGCGATGGTAGATTAAAAAATTAGAAGTTTTATTCAAAAAAAAGGAGGACAATATACTTTTGTCCTCCTTTTTTCTACATAAAAATCAAAAAAATTTATTTTAAAATCTGATATACAATAAAGGCTGCAACATAAGCCAAGCCCGACATATACACAAACTGGATAGTGGGGTATCGCCAAGATTTCGTTTCTCGGTAAGTAGTAGCCAAGGTACTCATACACTGCATGGCAAAAGCATAAAAAATCAAGAGCGAAAAGCCCAAGGCGGTGTCGTACATGGGTTTGCCTGTGTCGGGATTGATTTCGGCACGCATACGGTTGACGATGGTCGTGTTTTCGTCATCGACCTCGCCACCAAGGCTGTAAATAGTTGACATCGTACCAACAAAAACTTCACGAGCGGCAAACGAGGTAATCAAGGCAATGCCAATTTTCCAATCATAGCCCAAAGGCTTGATAATCGGCTCGATGGTTTTGCCAAAATAACCTGCATACGACTGCTCTAATTTTTCGGAAGCAATTTTATTTTGTAATTCGGCTTCTGATAGTTGCGGATACGTAGCTTTTATTTTAGCTTCGGCCTGTTGCATGGCATCGCCAGGGCCGTAGCTTGCCAGCACCCACAAGACAATAGAAATAGCAACAATAATTTTTCCTGCCTCAAACACAAATGCTTTGGTGGCATTGAGCAGGGTCATCAGAATATGCTTGAAACGAGGGCCTTTGTAGGAAGGAAGTTCCATGATGAAATAGCTTCTTTCCTTGGTATTGAGGATGATTTTCAACAACCAAGCCGTAAAAATAGCCATGAAAAAACCCAATAAATATAGTCCGAAAAGGGCTACGCCTTGCAAACTAAAAATGCCAAACAGGGTACTTTTTTCTGGTACAACCAAGGCTATCAAGACCGTATAAATAGGCAAACGTGCCGAGCAAGACATCAGGGGCGTAACCATAATGGTGATAAGGCGGTCTTTCCAAGAACCAATGCTACGGGTACTCATAATAGCCGGCACAGCACAAGCAACACCCGAAATGAGGGGTACAACCGACTTTCCGTTTAGCCCAAACCTACGCATGAGTTTGTCCATGATAAACATTACCCGTGACATATAGCCCGTTTCTTCGAGCAAGGAAATGAATAAAAATAGAAAAACAATTTGAGGTACAAAAACCACCACACCGCCAATCCCTGCAATGAGGCCGTCGGTTAGAAGGTTGACAAGCTGGCTTTCGGGTAAGGTGTTTTTGAGGTATTCTGTAAGATTAGCAACGCCGTTATCTATCAAATCTTGTGGATACGCCGCCCAAGTAAATACCGCTTGGAACATCAAAAACAAAATACCCAAGAAAATAAAATAACCCCAAAAGCGATGCAAGAAAACCTTATCTAGGCGGTCGGTCCACGTTGTGATAGGTTGGTCTTCTACAGGTACTTGGTGCAAACACGCATCTACAATTTCGTTGAGTACGGCATAGCGAGATACCGTTTCTTGGGCTTGGAACTTCTTAGAATTCCAGCCATATTTTTCTTGTAATTTATCAAAACCAACCCGTTGCTCGGTCGAAAATTGCTTCAAATTATCGTGTTCCGACAGCCACAACAAAGCATGGTAATCGTCGGTTTCGCCATAATTTTCACGAATTTCTTCGACCAATTCTTTGGAATACTCTACTGGTAACGAGTCGTTTGAGTTGAAACGAGTTTCTAAAGTTTTATTAACCGCCAAACGTAAGCCGTTGAGTCCGATGCCCTTTTTGGCATTTACTTCGGCTATTTCTACGTTGAGTTCTCTGGCCAATTTGACAGAATTGATGACAATACCCGAATTTTCGGCTACGTCAATCATATTGAGTGCCAATACGGTAGGAATACCTAAATCTCGTACTTGACTGAAAAGCAATAAGTTGCGTTTGAGGTTGGAAGCATCGGCCACCACAATGGCAATATCGGGGTAATCGGGGTGCTGAGGGTTGGCCAGAATGTTGATAACCACCTGTTCGTCAACAGATTTAGGATAAATGCTATAGATGCCCGGTAAATCCAAGATTTCGGCTTGAACACCTTTGTCTAAGTTCCATTTACCAATCAATTTATCCATCGTTACGCCTGGGAAGTTCCCCGTTTTTTGGCGTAAACCCGTCAGGCTATTAAATAAAGAGGATTTCCCAGCGTTGGGATTTCCAATCAAGGCTATTTTGGGTGAATTCTTCAAGGCTTTTACATTTTAAGGCTTTATGACTTTTGAAGGCAAAAGTGTATGCCCTTTACCAAGCTACAGATTAAGCAATTATAATGGTTGATGCCTCATCTTTACGCATCGATAAAACATATCCTGAGACTTTTACAGCGATGGGGTCGCCGAAAGGAGCTATGTGGGTCATGGTTACTTGCGTACCCGGCAGGCAGCCCATTTCTAGGAGTTTTAGCGATAAAAGTTCGTCGCTGAATCCTACAATAACGCCTCGCTCACCAATTTTTAAATCTGCTACGGTCTTCATGCTGTTTTTGAGTGTTTTCGGAAAAGATAAGGTCTAGTCAATTGACCACTTCGAGTATATATTGCGAGTAACTGCCTCTAATTGGCTACTTTATTTAGACTTATTCAAAACAAGTGCAAATAAACAAAGAGTTCCTTGTTTAAGAAAATATTTGCCCTGCTTTCGTAGTTTTTTTATTTGTAAAGATGATATTAATCATTTCTCAACTAAAGAAAAGGCTGTCTATTTGCTAAGAAAAAATACTTTCAAAGAATGTCCTCAAAATATTAACGATATTTTGAGTTTACCGTTTGTTTGTGTCGTAACTTTGCCGAAAATTTTTGAAAAAAAGGGTTGAGTATGCCAACAAAAAGCATCAACGCTCATTTATAAGAGTATAAAAAACGCATGATAATTCGAGAGATTAAAGCTTTGATAGACAAAGAAATACGTTTGGAATTACGCCAAAAGTATGCTATCAATGGTATGTTGCTCTACATTGTTAGTACGGTTTATGTCTGCTATTTATCATTTCGCCTCAAGACCAATCACATAGATAACATCACTTGGAACACCTTGTTTTGGATTATTATATTGTTTACGGCCGTCAATGCTATAGCCAAAAGCTTTACGCAAGAAAGGTACGGGCGTTTGCTGTATTATTATACCTTGGCAAGTCCTGTGGGGATTATTTTATCGAAAATTGTATATAATACACTCTTGATGCTCTTGCTTTCGTTGGTAGGTTTTGGGGTGTATGCCTTGGTCATGGGCAATCCGGTAGGAGATGTGGGCTTGTATTTGTTGGCTTTGGTGCTGGGAGCTATTGGCTTTGCCAGTACGCTTACCATGATTGCAGGCATTGCTTCTAAGGCAGAGAATAGTGCCACACTGATGGCGATTTTGAGTTTTCCTATCATCATTCCGATGCTATTGATGTTGATAAAAGTATCAAAAAATGCAATGGATGGACTCGACAGAGGGCAAAGCAGCGACGAAATCATGATGCTCTTGGCAATGGATGCCATTGTGCTGGTACTTTCGGTGATTTTGTTCCCGTTTTTGTGGAAAAGCTAAGAGAAACAAGAAAGGGAGCATAGATGAAAAATTGTGAATTAGTACTGTACGAAAGTTTGGTTTTATCTTTCAAATAGAATTGGGGTAGCGGCAACTCTTGCAGTTGCCACACTCAACATGGCAACCGCAAGGGTTGCCGCTACCCCAAAAATGCGAATAAAATAATAAGAGCGCTTTTGAACAAGATAAAATCCTTCGTACAGCACTAATTGTGAATTGTGAATGAGTGTTTTGATTTTCAAAAACTTACAGTTTTTAATTAAATAAAATATAAGTATTCAGAATATAAAAACCTTAACTCACTCATTCACAATTCACTCATTCACAACTCAATTACTTAAATTAAATGATTAAAGATAATAAATTATGAAACAACATTGGTATAAAGTATTAGCCGTCTTATTGCTCACGTATGTGTTGAGTTGGGGCTTTTTGGGGAGAATCCCAAGACAACCGATTTTGCATGAAACCGCTCGAAACCTTTATTTCCATGTACCTATGTGGTTTGCTATGTTTGTGATGCTTGCGGTTTCGGTGTGGAACTCTATCAAATACCTACGAAATCCATTGGAAAGCACCGACGACAAAGCGGCTGCCTACGCCTACACAGGCATTTTGTTTGGCGTGGTGGGTTGTGCCACGGGCAGTATTTGGGCCCGTTATACATGGGGCGATTGGTGGACCAACGACGTAAAACTCAACGGTGCAGCTATTGGCTTGCTCATTTACTTTGCTTATGCCGTACTCAGGGGTTCTTTTGAAGACGAACAGCAAAAAGCCCGTATTTCGGCCATTTATAATATTTTTGCCATCGCTTTATTGATTCCTTTGTTGATTATTTTACCCCGCATGAACGACTCGTTGCACCCCGGCAACGGAGGTAATCCGGGTTTTAAACCGATGGACACCCAAGGTACGATGCGTATGGTGTTTTATCCGGCCGTTATCGGATGGATTTGCTTGGGGTATTGGATTACCAATTTGCGTTTGCGTATTCGTCAGGTCGAGCGAGGCATCAGCTAGGTGTTTGCTTTGCGATTTTTCTTTTGTTGTATATATCATTTTTTTAAGATGAAAAAGCTTTTGTTGTTATTCGTATTACTCCTTTCTTCGGTGCTAACTTTCGCCCAAGACAACGCCACTGGTGAGCCTGAAATGGCAGACAAACTCTATGCAGACGGACGCATCTACGTGGTGGTTGCGGTGGTTTTGACGATTTTTGTAGGCATTGTCGTGTATCTTATTGCTTTAGATAAAAAAATAGCAAAACTCGAAAAAGCCCTGAAAAAAGATTAAAAAAGCTTGTTTATCAGCATCATAAGGTAAACTTCTAATAGCTATTTTTAGCCATTGGCTGTAAATAAAATCGAAATGTTCACTGCATAAATTTTACATAAGAACCATGAAAAAAACACACATCTTAGGACTCATCATCATTGCGATAGCAGTGGTTATTTTGGTTTCTACAGGTACTGATGCCAGTACTTATGTTGATTTTAGTGTTGCCGAAAATATGGCAAAAGAAGGAAATACCGACAAGGTTCATGTGGTAGGGAAATTGAAAAAAGATGCTACTGGCAGCATTGTGGGAATGAACTACAACCCTGCTTTAGATGCCAATTATTTAGAATTTACCTTGGTCGATAACAAAGGACGTGAACAAAAAGTTGTGTACGATGCTCCCAAGCCACAAGACATGGATCGCTCTGAGCAAGTGGTAATTATCGGAAATATGGAAGGCCAAGTATTCAAATGCGAAAGCATTTTATTGAAATGTCCGTCGAAATACCAAGATGGAAAAGTAGAGTTTAAAGAAGTACAAAAGCCCGTAGCGAAATTGTAAAAGGGCAAACGGGCGAAATAACAATGTGCCAAATGCTCGTTTTATTTCGCCTTGTTTTTATCTAAACAAACCACGATGTTACATACAACTATTGGTAATTTGGGTCATTTGTGCATTATCGTTTCGTTTGTGACGGCGATAGTAGCAACGTTTGGCTATTGGAAATCATTACAGGCTTCTCAAGTCAACGAAGAGGAGCAGTGGAAAAAATTGGCACGTTATGCTTTTTTCGTGCATGGTGCATCGGTGATTGGGGTCATAGCAAGCCTATACACCATCATTTATAACCATTATTTTGAGTATCAATACGCTTGGTCGCATTCTTCAAAAGCATTGCCTGTGTATTATATTGTATCGTGCTTTTGGGAAGGACAAGAGGGCAGTTTCTTGCTCTGGATTTTCTGGCACGCTTTATTAGGGCTGATACTCATCAAAACGAATAAAAGCTGGGAATCGCCTTTGATGGTGATTTTTGCGGCGGTGCAGGCGTTTTTATGCTCAATGATTCTGGGTGTTGTATTGCCGGGTATCGAACTCAAAATTGGCTCTTCTCCGTTTTTATTGATGCGTGAAGCCATGCCCGATTTGCCCGTTTGGAAGATGAACCCCAACTTCGTTCCCGAAGATGGTCGTGGCTTGAATCCTTTGTTGCAAAACTACTGGATGGTGATTCACCCGCCTACTTTGTTTTTAGGCTTTGCTACTACGCTCATTCCGTTTGCTTATGCTATTGCAGGCTTGTGGCGTGGCGAGTACAAAGCGTGGATTCGTCCTGCCTTGCCTTGGTCGTTGTTTTCGGCGGCTGTGCTAGGTATCGGTATCATCATGGGAGGTTATTGGGCCTATGAAACACTCAACTTTGGGGGATATTGGAACTGGGACCCTGTCGAAAACGCTTCTTTTGTGCCTTGGTTGGTATTGGTGGCCGCCATTCACTGCATGATTATTTATAAAACCAACGAGTCGGCTTTGCGAATTTCGTTTATTTTGGTCGTTGCTACGTTTGTGTTGGTCTTGTATTCTACCTTCCTCAACCGCAGTGGTGTACTCGGCGAAGCTTCGGTTCACTCTTTTACCGACCTCGGACTTTCAGGACAATTACTGTTGTATCTTTTCTTCTTTTTGATTGTAGCCACGGTTTTGTTGATTATGCGTTGGAAAAAAATCCCGACAACCGAGCAAGAGGTTTCTACCTACAGCCGTGAGTTTTGGATTTTTATGGGGGCTACTACGCTTTGCTTGTCGTCTTTCCAAATCATTGCCGCTACCTCATTGCCTGTATATAACAAGATTGTAGAAGCCCTCGGCTTTGTATCGAAACTAGCTCCCCCTGCCGATGCCCCTGCGTATTACAGCAAGTTTCAGTTGTGGTTTGCGGTAGCTATTGCTGTTTTTTCAGGAACGGGGCAATTTTTTTGGTGGAAAAAAATCAAGAAAGAAAACCTTTCTCAGTACCTTCTCACACCAGCGTTGGTGGCGTTGATACTTACTTTTGTGGCAGTGTTTGCCACGACAAAATTACAAATAGGCAATTTCTTTGAGCAACCCACCTATATTGTATTGTTGTTTGCTACGGTATTTTCTTTGTTTACCAATGGCAGTATTTTGTTGAATATCTTGAAAGGAAACTATCGCTTGTCGGGCGGTGCTATTACGCATATTGGTGTAGCCATGATGCTTTTGGGTATTTTGTTTTCGTCGGGTTATTCAAAAGTAGTTTCGTTGAATACCAGTGGTTTTGCCATTTCTAATAAAGACGAAGCTTTTACGAAAGACAACGATAAAGAAAACAAAGAAAACGTCGTGCTATGGCTCAATACGCCCCTGCCCATGGGCGACTATACCCTTACTTATAAAGGTGTGCGTGTAGAAGGTCGTGAGCTGCCCGAATACCTAAAGCCTTCGCAGGTAGAAATGGTAGAAAACGATTTTCATGCCGTTGCTTTAGAAGACATTGTACAAGCGGGTAAAAAGTACTACAGCAAAGGCGATACCTTGCCTATTTTTCCAGAAAATAAATTCTACGAAATAGATTTTAGAGACAAAACAGGCAAAATCACTACGTTGTTTCCTCGTTTTCAGATTAATAAAAAAATGGGCAATGCTGCTTCGCCTGCCCTCAAACACAATGCCTTGGGCGATTTATATACCTACGTGGCATTAGCACCTAATTTGGAAGAAAGAGAATGGAGCAAAACCGAAAACTTTACGGTGGCAGTGAAAGATACCTTTTTCTTAAACGATTTTGTAGCGGTATTAGACGAAGTAAAAACCATCAGCAATTTTGAAGGACAAGCCTTGCAATCGACCGATGCGGCGGTACAGGCAAAAATTTTGATTGTGGGTAAAGACTTTCAGCCACATCCGATTTATCCTGTGTTTGCTATTAAAGATGGCATGGTAGCGATGCCGCCTGTAGAAAACGAAGAAGTAGGTGTAAGAGCCAGATTTGCCAATATCGACCCTCAAACGGGCAAATTTACGTTTGCCATCAATACCACCCAACGAGATTTTATTGTATTGAAAGCCATCGAAAAGCCGCTTATCAATGTGTTGTGGATAGGTACGCTGGTCCTGACGCTGGGCTTTGTGCTGGCTATTATCCGCCGTTACAGAGAGTTTAAATTGATGAGAGATAAAGGACTGTAAGATATTGAGTGATTGAGCGAATGAGTGATTGGATTTTCAAAAACTTACAGCCTTTTGTAATTTTTTTTATTTCGGAATCGTGCTAAAAACAGTTTGAAGCTGATACAAAGTTAAATACGAGTTTCATATATTAATAACTTATGAGTAAAAAGGAAATACTCTTACTTTCGGCCGCTATCGGTTTTGTGATTATTTGGATATTGGATTTACGAGCAGGTACGCCTCCAGAAATTAACACCTTTTGGACCCGTATTTTCTATCATTATAGTTGGCTGATGATGGCTGTAGGATGTTTGTTTTATTTTCAATATGTTAAACAAATTCGGTTGAAAAAAGAAGAACAACAAAAGCCACAACCGCCTGTTATGGAAGAAAAAGACCAGAAAAAAGCAGCCAGAAAAGCTTTGTTGAAAGGTAAAAAATAGCCTAGCCCTAGGCCATTGAGCAAGGGCGAAGAAGCTAAAGTACTAGATTTAGCCAAGAAATAATATAATTTTCCCTCAGAGCGATTTGATAAATCGCTCTTTCTTTTTGATATTTGACCGAAATTTTGCAATTTAAAGGTAAAGAACAAAACAATTTTGGTGATTTGCTTTCTAACCTAAATTGAAAACAACATTCGATGGACTCCCAACAAGCTTTAGGAATTATCTTATCAATGGTCTTCTCCGCCTTTTTTTCAGGTGTAGAAATGGCCTTTGTTTCTGCCAATAAACTCTATTTTGAGTTACAAGCCAAGCAAGGAGTAATATCGGGGCAAATTATCTCCCGATTTCTCAAAAATCCTTCCAAGTTTATCGGTACAATGCTCATTGGCAATACACTTTCGCTGGTGGCGTATGGTATATTTATGGAAGGCTCGCTGCATGAGCAAATAGAGCATTATTTTCCTGTTTTAGGAACGGGCATCGTACCGGGCATTGTTGCCTCGGTTATTGGTACGGTCATCATTTTAGGTACGTCGGAGTTTACGCCTAAAAGCATATTTTTGCTCAATCCCGATGGCTTTTTAGAGGTACTTGCCATTCCGATTTGGATAATCTATACGCTCATGTCGCCTTTTGCTACGGCGATTGTAGGGCTTTCCGATTGGTTTATCAAAAATGTACTCCGATTAGAATACTCAGAAGAAAAACCAGCGTTTGGTTTGACCGACCTCAATCATTATTTACAAAACCTCAACCGCAAGGTTTCTACCGAAGAAGAAGCCGAGGTCGATACCAAAATCTTCAATAATGCCCTCGAATTTAAACAAGTAAGGGTGCGTGACTGCATGATTCCTCGTACCGAAATTGTGGCACTCGACATCGAAGGAGGCATTGAAGAACTCAAGAAAACTTTCGTAGAAAGTGGGCATTCCAAGGTATTGGTTTATAAAGAATCGTTGGAAGACGTATTGGGGTATTGTCATTCGTTGGCCTTATTCAAGAAGCCCAAAGATATTCAAAGCATCCTTACACCCATTCCGATTGTGCCGGAAGCCATGCCTGCCAAAGACTTGATGTTGCGTTTTTCTAAAGAAAGAAAATCGTTGGCATTGGTCGTGGACGAATTTGGGAGTACCTCGGGTTTGGTGAGCATGGAAGACGTAATGGAACAAATCTTTGGCGACATCGAAGACGAATACGACGACAACGAAGATTTTATTGAAAAACGCCTAGAAGAGAAAGTGTATTTACTTTCGGCACGCTTAGAAATTGATTATTTGAACGATAAATATGCGTGGAATTTACCCGAAGGCGATTACGATACCTTGGGCGGTATGATTATCAGCATCAACGAAGATATACCAGAAGAAAACGAAACAATTGAGTTTCATCCCTTTCATTTTCAGGTAATTAAAAAAATGGATGCACGCATTGATACCGTCAAACTGACCATCGTAGGCGACATAGAACAGAAAGTAGAAAGCTATTCGATGAAGCATTAGAAAATTTAGTTGAGTACAACAAGGAGGTCGAAAAATTTGACCTCCTTTTTTATGGCATAGTAAATCGTTTGCAAGAGGCTTAGTTTAAACCTACGAATATAACCAATCAAAAAACAACATAAACTATGAAGAATATGAGCAATAAATTCACCAAAAGCAGTCAAATAGCAATATACTGCCTATTAGTATTTTTGGGCATGAAGCCTACTTTATTTTCCCAATCCAATCAAAACACTTTCAGTATTGATACCAAATATTTACTGAAGAATCATGAAAAAATGGATGCTATTAATACGACTAAAAACAAAAATGATGAGCAATTAACTAATAATAGAGTTCAACGGAAAATAATGTATCGTTTTACCTTGCCTGATAAGCGAGTAATACAATTAGTTCAGCAGTTAAAAGAATTTGAAGAGGTTATTTTATCAGACTCATATTTGTATGTGAAAAACTCGAAAGGTCGTACACTTGACTCCATCCTAGTTGATAAAAATATCAATGGGGAAGATTTTAACTATAAAATGACCTCTAAAATTGAATACAACGGGACAGATTTAACAATCCGTATGGCAGATAGATATGAAGATTTTGGATTTGATGGTGGAAAGGCAAGTCTAAAAGAGCATAAGTACTTATTTAAGATGAACACGCAAGGGGTATTTAGTTTTCAAAAAGATTCAATAACAAAGAATATTATCTCTACGGATGCGGAGGCATTTTTGCGTTTTTACTCTGATAGCGATTTTTTTGAAGGTCGGATAGCAGATACAGTAACTCTTCAAGATAACAAAACTCTGGTTGTATTTATCGAAGCTAAAGTAGGTGATAATAAAATCTATCTGTTTCAAAAAGACATACATGGGGTCTTAAATTATATTGATCAACACCGTGTGACTAAACTGAGTAATAAGTACAAGATGCAGAAGATTGAATCTTATAAAGACGGGATAAAGATTCCTGTAAAAAATAATACAACCAACAAGGTAGTTGTATTATTTTTTAAGTTTATCAATCCTAAATCAAATTTTTATACTAGCTTTTTGCTTGAAAAAATAGAGGCTTACGAGCATGACAAAACATATAATGTGGGCTTTGATAAGCAAAAGAGGTATTCTATTAATCGAGTAAATGAAATTGTGACTAAAATTAAGATTCCTTAGCTGTTTCAAGTTTAAGAACTTGGAACAGCTAGGAGGAAGATATAAAGTCGGCATTGAAAGTAGATTTAATACTGCTATTAGATGAGTTTGGGTATCCGGCTGTTGAAAGAGATGAAGTGTATATAGAAATCTTTGAACAAGCCGAGAATTTGCATAGGTAGTAGTATGGAAGTATGTAGGAATGAAAATAACAGAGAACATCATTATCAAAAACAACGTAAGGAATAGTTTTTAACATCGGGGAGGTTTAAAACCTCCCCGATGTTAAACGAAGTTAAAACCCCGACATTAAACAATGTTCAACCCCTTAAATATAAGATTAAATGAAAAAACATACCCAACCCTTAGAGCCTGATAGGATTTATCATATCTATAACAGAGGAATAAACGGTGAAAATATTTTCAAAGAAGAAAGAAACTATGGTTATTTCTTAGAAAAATACGCCAAATGTATTTCACCCATTGCCGACACTTATGCGTATTGCCTATTGAAAAACCACTTTCATTTGGCTGTGAAAATAAAAACAGAACAAGAAATTTTAGCTTTTTATCGGGCTAAGAAAAATATTACCGAAGAAAAAAACATAAAAAACGTCGGGGAGGTTTTGAACCTCTCCGACGTTAAGAATGACGTTAAAATTCCAGATGTTACGAAAATAATTAATCAGCAATTTGCAGTTTTATTTAACGGATACGCACAGGCCATAAACAAGGCTTACAATCGTACAGGAGGGCTTTTTGAGGAGTCTTTTCGTAGAATTATGGTAGATAATGATAACTATTTTACAGAACTGATTTATTATATTCACCAAAACCCTATCAAACATGGGTTTGTCAATGATTTGAGAGATTACCCTCATTCTTCGTATCATTCACACCTCAGTACGGCTTTGACCAAACTTAAAAGAGATGAAGTATTAGAATGGTTTGGAAATAGAAATGCGTATGAAAAATTCCACCTTGAAAATCAAAAATTAAACAATCTTGATAGATTTTCTATTGAGTTTGAATAACGTAATTTTTAACGTCGGGGAGGTTTTAAACCTCCCCGACGTTAAAAATTACGTTAAACCGTTAAAAATCAAGGCTGTTTATAACGAATCAATCCCGCTCTAGCCGAGTATCCTAGCTGTTTCAAGTTTAACAACTTGGAACGCCGAATACAAAGCAGTCTCCGACTGCGACCTTGCTCAAATTGAACCTACTAAAGTATTCAATCTTTGCTGTTGGTTGTGCTGGTGGTGCAGTCGGAGACTGCACTTGATTTGTTGTTCCAAGTTCTTAAACTTGAAACAGCGAGGGGAACAAAACATCGCATGATATAACCTTCCTGCGAGTTGCAGGAGCAAAACATCGTGTGATGTAACCTTCCTGCAAGTTGCAGGAACAAAACATCGTGTGATATAACCTTCCTGCAAGTTGCAGGAACAAAACATTGTGTGATGCAACCTTCCTGCAAGTTGCAGGAGCAAAATATCGTGCGATGCAACCTTCCTGCAAGTTGCAGGAGCAAAATATCGCACTCATGGCATGACTGACAATGGTATGGATATTATCAGCCTTATGTGATAAGTCTCACTCGGCTAGAGCCGAGTGGCTGGGAGATATGGAAAAATATCACAAGTGGTTAAGTGAATCAACAGAAAAGCTGAAATAAGTGTAACATGTATCCAAATCACTCCTAGCAATATTACATTCCCAACGTATTACGATATGAGAAACATCACTCTCTTTTAATAACATTCTCTTAGTTAGATTGTTAGCTATATTAAAGCTCTGTTTTCTTAGAAAACCTAAATATTGCTTTTTTAAGATTTTAAATTGATTTTCTTCATACAGTATATCTACAGAATAATGTGTCCAAGGTAGACGTTCGTGAAGACTATAGCCAAAGATTACATCTTCACATTTCAAGGCTAACTTTAGTGAATCGCAAAATAATGTCATTTTGTGATTAATGGCTATCTCTTCATCTGTAAGCGGCTCGGCTAAATAACTAGCAGACACACTTATAAGTATGTGGTACACAAAAAGAACAACAAGTATTCCAAACATTATTATTCCCGATGCTTTAAGTATTATTCTCATAAAATTATTTTTAGAATTTGAAAACTCATTAAAAGTAATTTTTCGCCCTTGTTGGAGTTATCTCCAACAAGCTGTGCGTAAGCAACAAACCAATAGCATATTTTCTTTTTTTGATAGTTGGCGAGTTGCTTACGCTCGTTTCGTTGGAGATAACTCCAACAAAGGCGGAAAACAGACAACTCATAAAACAAAAGTATCATCGCCATGTTCCCAAAGGATAACTGATGGTTTGGGTTGGTGTGATAACCGATAGGCTTTGGGTGCTGAGGTCGCCTACCAAAAGTATATCGGTATTGCTTGCATAGCCTGTGGTGCTGAGGTTTTGTTGTATTTTTTTGAGGGTACTCAAGGGTACAGTCACGGCTTTTCCTTGACAAGCACAGGCTTGGTCTTTTCTCAACAGGTTGAGCGTACTGAGAAGTTCGGCGGTATCGAGATATTTGGCTTGCTTTCCCGTTTTCTCGGCCTGTTCCATTGCCTTGAGGTAATGTTGGCGATAAGGCTCAAACTCGAAGCGAAGGGCTGGATATTTTTTGAGTAAAGCAGCAGCATTTTTGAAATATTGGATATGGCCGGGGTCTATAAAGCCAACAAAATTGCCTCCCCAAGTCAGCCCAAATTGGGCAGTTAGCTCATTCAGTGAGCTATAGCTGTTTAAGTTATTAGAAACTTTTCTTTTGCGTATGATACCAAAATCGGCGGCTAGTCCAAAATTGTGCATTGATACGGGTGCAGCACTGCGTTTGCGTTGGAGGTATTTTTGCTGATTTTCCATCGAACGTAAATCCGAAATTACTTGAACCCGGTATTTTTCGCCCATAATTGCTTTGATAGAATCTCTTTTTGCCAAAAAAATCGCCCTGTCCGAAGTCAATATTTTTTCCCAACGTTGATACAAATAGCGTGGCGATTCTATCAAGGCCCGTAAATATTGGGCTTCTGTCCACGAAATTTTCCACGAAGTAATCGCTCCTGTTGCCAGTACATTGCTGTCGAGTTTGGCTATGCCAGTGCCGTACATATTGCCAGAAGATTCTACCACAACGGCATATACTTTGTTGGCTGGTTGGACAAGCTGTAAGGTATCGGAGGCATAAAAGGGTTGTACTAAATCATACACTGACAAGGAGCTTACTTGTTGGGTAGAATCACAGCCTAAATCTCTCCAAGTAGGCGGTTCTTCTACGGCAGATTGCACAAAGCTACAGGCAATCAACAGCAAGCTGATGGCAGATGTGAGGTAGCACTTCGGAAGTTTTTGCATAAAATAGGAGGTTGGTGTTAGGAAATACATAGTGGCTAAACAAAACATTTCCTAAAATACACCATAAACCTGCTATTACAAAATTATGCTTTACGAAATTTCTTGGCTTGGGCAATCGAAAGGCCAGCAATAACTGTGGCTGTGCCAATATAGGTATAAATGGTAATGGGTTCGTGCAAAAGAAATGCGGCATAAATAAAGCCAAATATCGGACATAAAAACAACCACAAAGAGGCTTTTACGGCATCGGTTTTGAGTAAATAAAGCCATAATTGCACCGCTCCAATCGACACTGGTACAACAAGCCACAGCACCGAAGCCCAAAAATCGAAGGTATATTGGTTGTGTTGCCAGTCGGTAAAAATGAAGGTCAACGGTAGCATAAGCACTCCTCCAAGTATTACTTGCCAACCATTGATACTCAGCAAGGGCAAACGCCATTGTTGATTGGCATAGTAAATCGTGCCAACCGAATACGAAAGCATACTGGTGGCCAAAATTAATAAGCCTTCTACACTGGCATAGCTCGACAACAGCAGTGGATACGTAGCGATGCCTACGCCCGCAATACCCAGCAACAAGCCTATAATTTCTTCTTTTTGGATAGGTCTTTTAAGCCAAATGGCCGATAATACACTTATCATCAATGGATTGGTGGCAGTGGATAAAGAGCCAATGCCTGCCGAAACCTTTTGCATAGCCAATACAAAGCAACCCAAATAGATGGTTACATTGAGCAAGCCATAGATGCCCAATTGTAGCCATTCTTTGCCTTGAGGTAAACGACTTTTTTGAATGCCATAGCTAAAAGTAAGCATCAAAATACCTGCAATAAAAAAACGGCAGTTGCCAATGACCAAGGGTTCGGCTACTTTCAAGCCTATTTTGGTAGCTGCCGAAGCAGAAGCCCAAAGCATGGCAAAAAGCAAGCCAATAATTGTATTTTTCATGGTTATAGTACCTACGCTTCTGCCTGCGTATCGGCTTCGGGAGCTTCGTCGATGGCTGGCGGTTGGGCTGCCTGTAACGATTGCCAAATGAGGTCTTTCAATGCTCCTAAGCCTTGTTGCATCACCGATGAAATCATCACGTAAGGTAAATCGGCAGGAATTTCGCTGATGATACGTGCATGGTCTTCTTCCGACTCAATCAAATCGGTTTTAGAAATAGCAATGATGCGTTCTTTGTCGAGCAACGCAGGGTTGTAGGTCTTTAATTCGTTGAGTAAAATTTGGTATTCGTCGTTGATATTTTCTGCTGTAGATGGAATCAAAAACAACAAAATAGAATTGCGTTCGATATGGCGTAAAAAGCGAGTACCCAAGCCTTTACCTTCGGCTGCTCCTTCGATAATACCCGGAATATCGGCCATGATAAACGATTTGAAATCATGATACGACACTACGCCCAAATTTGGTACGAGGGTGGTAAAAGGATAGTCGGCAATTTCGGGCTTGGCTGCTGACAAAACCGATAGTAGGGTTGACTTACCAGCATTCGGAAAGCCTACCAAACCTACGTCTGCCAATACTTTGAGTTCTAAAATCACCCATATATCTTCGCCTGGCTCGCCCGGTTGCGAGTGGTGTGGGGCTTGATTGGTAGAGGTTTTGAAATGCACGTTTCCTAAACCACCCCGACCGCCTTGCAGTAAAATCACCTGCTCGCCATCTTTGGTTACTTCGGCCAGCACCTCGCCTGTTTCGGCATGGCGGGCAATTGTACCAAGCGGCACTTCTATAATCATATCTTGCCCTTGTGCCCCAGTGCGGCGGCCTCCTTCGCCTCCGTTACCGTTTTTGGCAAAAATATGTTTTTGGTATTTCAAGTGAAGTAAGGTCCAATGCTGTGCATTGGCTTTGAGGATAATATGTCCTCCACGACCACCATCTCCACCGTCGGGTCCTCCTTTAGGGACGTGTTTTTCACGACGGAAATGTGTCGAACCCGCTCCTCCATGTCCCGAGCGAATGTTGATTTTTACGTAGTCTATGAAGTTTGATGTCATACGGCTTGTGAATAAATTAGATTTTCTTAAAAAAACAGGAGGATTTTTCCAGCAATCTGGCAAAATCCTCCTGTGTGGGTAATTGTTTGATTGATAAGTGATTGGACATATTTTGTCTGCTTCACGCCATCGCAACAATCAGGTAATGATTTATTTTACTGCATCAATCGCTGTACAAATATTATCGAAAATTTCTTCGATTGCACCAATGCCGTTTACTTTTGCTACTTTGCCTTGGGCTTCGTAGTAAGGCAATACATGAATCGTTTTAGAGAAATATTCGTCAATACGTTTCAATAATTTCTCGGCATCGTCGTCGGCACGACCACTGATTTTTTGGCGTTCGGCAATGCGGTTTTTGATTTCTTCTTCGTTTACGTCTAATTGTACAACGCCCGAAATTTGTTCTCCTTTACCTGCTAAAAAAGCATCCAATGCCTCTGCTTGTGGCACGGTACGTGGAAACCCATCAAAAATAAAGCCTTCTGCCTGTGGATTTTTTTGTACTTCTTCTTCCAACATTTCAATGGTGATAGAGTCTGGCACAAGCAATCCGTCAGCTAAAATTTGCTTTACACGTTTGCCTAATTCGGTGTCGTTGGCGATATGCCCACGGAATAAATCTCCTGTAGAGATGTGTACTAAGTTATATTTGTCAATCAATTTGGCAGACTGAGTTCCTTTACCTGCACCTGGAGGTCCAAACAAGACGAGATTTAACATTGGTTTTGCCGTTATTGTTTTAGTTAAATTTTTTGTTTTGTCATAAGTCCTGCAAAGTTACAAGAAGCATATCGAATAATTGTCCTATCTATAAATTATTTAGCAAAATGTTTCTGGTAAAGTGCTATAAAAATTGGACGAATGGTAGCTTTGACCATTTTTGACTTATTCCAAGATTACAAACTTATCTGCAAAGCTCAAAATGCGTACTGTATTGTTAGGTGAAATGGCTTTTCCCTATACCAATTGTTTTACAATAATGCTTAAACAGACGTTCTCTTTCGCCAACAAATACCCGAAAGCCACAACCACTCATAGCGAAGGATTGAAAAAGGTTCTGTAAATTTGACATTCTTTGTCTTGTTTGGCGAGGAGTTAATAAAAAATTGATACCATCGCTTATACGGATGAAGGGTTTGTTATGAACTGAAAATCAATTTTTTGTATAAAAAATTAAATTTTAAAATCAGCATTCATACGTATGTCATCTTATATCAAAGGCGTAATACTGGTATTTATTGGCTCGGTGGCTTTTGCTGGCAAGGCCGTTTTGGTACGCTACAATTATATACATTACCATGTCGATACGGTATCGTTATTGGCGTTGCGTATGCTCTTTTCAGCCCCTTTTTATGCTGTCATTTTATGGTATAAACAACGACAAAACCCTACGAATAATCCGCAATTAAGCTTCAAACAATGGGTAGCAATGGCTGGCATCGGGCTAGTGGGTTATTATTTGGCTGCTTTTTTCGATTTCTGGGGACTCAACTACGTGACTGCCAGTGTAGAACGGCTGATTTTGTTTATTTATCCCACCTTGGTTGTGATTTTGTCGGCTATTTTTTTCAAAAAAGTAATCACCAATATCCAATATTGGGCATTGGTGATCACCTACGTGGGCGTACTTGGCTCTTTTGTGCCTGATTTGCAATTGGGTATGCAAAAAGATTTATTGATTGGCTCTTTCTTGGTGTTTTTGAGTGCCTTAACGTATGCCTTGTACTTGATTGGTAGTGGCGAGATGATTCCGAAAATTGGCTCACTTCGCTTTACTTGTTATGCCATGCTTATTTCGACGGTCATGGTGATGATTCATTTTGTGTTGAGTAAGTTGCCTTCTTTGGGGTCGTACCAATGGCAGGTATATGTGCTGTCGGTGGTTATGGCTTTGTTTACCACGGTGATACCTTCTTTTATGATTTCAGATGGCATCAAACGCATTGGTTCGAGCAATGCTTCTATTATCGGAAGCATCGGCCCTGTAGCAACCATCGTGATGGCGTATTTCTTTCTTGATGAAGCAATTTCCATTTGGCAAATAGCTGGTACGCTGGTGGTATTGGCTGGTGTTTTGATGATTTCTATGAAAAAAAATGCCTCCAAATAGCTTCAAAAATACATTTTAGCAAAAGCTGCATTCCAACGAAAACCGAGCATAAAAATGGTGTTTTGCTGGGTTGTCATGGCGTTTTTATTGATTCTATATAAAAAGGTAAAATCTAAAAATGTTTTAGGCTTTACCTGATACGAAGCCCGAACGTTTATCAAATGCAAATGCGTAAACAAGCCCTGCAATAAGGTATTTCCGTAGTTATCTTGGAAGCGTTTGAGGCGTGTACGTGTGGTGTAATCGAGTAAAATATTTTGTCCCCAATTGTCGCTATTGGGTTTGTCTGCTCCATACAATGCCGTGATGTAGTGGGTCGCTAGTTGTAGCCGTGGGCTAGGTTGATAACGTAAAATATGAACCCATTCTACAAAGTTTGCTCCTAAAGGATGGGCCAAGGCCTGATTGTAATGGCTGTAATGCTGTCCACTTGCTTGATGGCTGTACAAATAAGGGCGTGCCAAATTGCCTTCGGTTTGCCAATCGAGATGAGCCACATTGGCTAGGTTGAGGTATTTAAAGCCTAGCTGTACACCGTATTTATTCGCCCAAAAAGTGCTATTGCTGAGGAGTTCTTTGATGATAAATTCGTCTAAAATCAATTGCCCATACAGCATGGCTCGTTTGTTGATAAGATGGGAGAAATCTAGGGCCAGCAAGGCGTTGTCGCCACTGCCTTGAAAACTTTCGACAAAACGATACAGAATCACAGGATTGAGGTAGTTCAAATCGAAGCCTTTTTCGAGGCTATCTCTATTAAAAACAATACTTTCGGTAAAACCGAGTTGCCATGTTGGCGTAAGGTGAAGGCTCAAATGATGCAAGGCAAGGTACTTTTTAGGAAAAACTTGGTCGATGGCGAGCGTATCGGGATTGACAAGCTGGGCTAAAATTTGCTGGTATTGTACTTTATTGATATGCGTATTGATTTTTAGAAAAAGGTAAGGAGCGGCATTGTCAGATAATATCATCGACCGAAAGCCTTGTCCGATGATGTTTTTGTCGTGGCCAAACTGCACACTTACATACTTCGATGCCTTGAACGTGAGGTATCCTCTTGCCGAGAAAAAATCAAGGCTGAGGGGGTCTTTCTTAAACCACTTGGTATGTCCTTCGCTGGGCATTCCGGGCATGGCTTGTTTGCGTAAGGCATTCCGATTGAAGGTATCGGCATAGTCCTTCACATAGTCGGGAATGCGGGCGATGTTTTCGGTCATATAACTGTAAAATCCAATAGAAGGGTAGAGCGTGCCTCGTATTTCAATGCCTCTGCCATTGAGCGACACGTAGCGTTGAGCACCGCCCGTAATACTGCCGATTTGCCAATTTATAACTGGATTGATATGCAAATCAACCGCTTCATTTTGCACGGCATAAGCGTCGTTTGGGTATAAATAAAAATGCTTTTTCCAAGGCTTGAGGCTCGGCGAAAGGGGTTTCGATAGCCATTCTCGGTTATCAAGTAAGTACATTTTTCTTGTAAAAGCTTCAATACTATCGTGAGCAGGAGGGAGGCTTTCTAGGAATGATACAATTTTCTTGCGTTCCCAAGGAAGGGCATGGCTGTGTAAAAAGGAAGAAAAATACCCTTGCTGTATTTCAAGGCGTTGTAGCCCATAATAATAGTCGGGGTCGAGTGGGGCATATACACTCTGGGCTTTGCAGGGCACTACAACCATGTAAGCCCAATAACAACAAACTAGGAGAAAACCGTTTCGCATGGCATTGTGGGGAAAAGGTGAGCATGATATTTATACTTAGACGCAGAAAGAATGCAAAAGCCTCGTAAATTTGGAAGAAAATTTAAAAGAGGCTGATTGCCACGTGATGTCGGCATTTGACCTAAATTTAATATTCCCCATAAATCTTTTATATACTCATAATTCAGTATTCAAACATATATGCCTTTTGAAAAGTACCTTGCTGTGATGTTGGCTACAGCCATCAAGTTTTTGAATGGCCCCATTGCAGGATTATTATTGGGGTTAACGTGGTGGGAAACAGCCATTTGTACCATTATAGGCATGATGCTGACCGTAAGCATCATTGCTTTTTTAGGAACACATATCAGCAGCATGCTACAGCGTTATAGAAAAGCCACTCCCAAGCGTTTCAACCGTCGCACAAGAGTAGCTGTAAAAGTGTGGCAAAAAGTAGGAATTTGGGGGATTGCGTGCCTTACGCCTTTGTTTTTTACGCCTATTGGAGGTACATTGTTGGCGTTGTCGTTTAGGGTTTCGTTGATAAGAATACTTCTAACGATGCTCTTGTTTGCCGTATTTTGGGGCATTGTGCTTACCTTGGGCGTATATCAGTTGGTTCAACTCAAAGCCTTGATAGGCTGGTAAAAATAAAAAAGCGTTGTTGGGCAACCCAACAACGCTTTTTTATATGCTTTTCTAAGCTTAGTTTCCTTGAGCAATAGCACCTGTTGCACCGTAAAGCTTTTCACGAATTTTGGCAGCTCTCGCTTCATTTTCGGGCTTCGCAGTGTAGGTTTTTTTCGTTTGAGCAGCAGCGCTGTCTGGATGTACACCATATACATACTCATCGTCTAAACGAACATCTTTTTGCTTGATGGTATTGTTTCTTTGATAATCACAAGCTACAGCTAATACGGCTACGGCTGCGATGGCTACGATACTTTTGCGATTCATTTGCTATATATGTTTGTTTCTCTATATCAAAAATTACAACACAAAAATAGTGGCATAATTTTAATTAAAAAAGTTTATTAGAAAGTTACTGCTAAACTTATGATAGATTCTTCCTATTTCTACAAAAGAAAATGAGAAAAATCATGTACTAGCGAGCGTATCAAGACGATAAAGCCCATAAGACCTTACCGTCGTCTTGCTTTTTATTTAAACTTAGCATAAAGCGTAATCACATCAGAGGCCAGGCCGTTCGAGCGGTTGTAATGCCCGTAGCGTAGCTCTAGGGAGTTCCAATGCTCAATGCCCAATACGCCATGCGGAGGCACTATTCTGATGCCCGCACCCACCATATTGCTCGTAAATTTGGCTAAATCGTAATCACTGGTATAGTAAGTATCGGTTTTGCTATGCTGCATATAAGGAGCAAAGTAATCGGCTTGTGATTGCGTATAAAAACGATACGAAGGACTTACCGACAAAAATGGCGTAAGTTTAATCGGTGCTTCTAGGCTAAAGGTATGTGCTTTTACGCCCCAGTTGTCTTGATAATAGCGATAAAACGAACGAATGATGATTTTATCACCAGCAAAATAGTTGTATCGCAAACCTATCGGAAGTTTGAAGCGTGTATCTGGCAGGGTTTCTGATGCCACAGAACCATCGGTGAAATACACCCGTTGGTATTTGGTTGCCAACAAGCCGCTTTGGTAAGCAGGGTCGATGGTCAGCATGATTTGCGAACGCTTATTGATAACCTGTGCCAAAGAAAAAGAGGCACTGTAGGAATTGCGAGGCTTGTAGTCGATAGGCGTGCGGTCGCTGTGGCTACCAGAGCCATAGAAGTAATAAGTGCCATCTGCTCTATAAATGGTACGTAATTCTTCGGGCAAAATAACCGACCACGTATCAAAAAAAGCATTGACTTTTGCCCCAAATTCTCGGTTGCCGTCTTTGGAGGTTTTCGTAAAACTAAGCCCCGTACCATACGATTTGTAATCGTATTCGGTCGAGTACGAACCTACAATGCCAAAACTTGTACCTTTTTTGGCATTGTTTACACTCCATGATAAAGACGGATAAATGCGTTTGTCAGACATCGAAGCCGACGACACCGTGCGAGGGTCTATTTTATCGGAAGAAGCCGAAGTATAGGCATCTACGCCAAGCTGAAAATTGAAAAAATGTTGGCGAGATTTTTTGTCCCATTTCGACAAACGAAGGTCGATGGTATTGCCATAGTCGGTTAGTTTTTCTGTACCAATCCCCCCCGTTACGGCAGAGTTGTTGCCATCTTGGTGATAGTAGCTCGATACAAACTCTATTTCTTCTACTTTTAATTTACGACTTTGGTAATTGCTGGTATCGGTTGTTTGGGCTTTGGCCGTTGCTCCCAAGATACCTATATATAGCCCAATGGCTAAGGTTAATTTTTTCATCTGAAAAATGGTTGGTTTAAGCATTCCTTGCGTTAGGGCAATGCAATACGAAAGGAATCAGATTCAACAATACACGTTTTGTCAACAATAGAACAAAGCTGGTAAGTGATTTTTCCTTCTATAACTGCGTGTTTTTGAAGGATTTTTACTTTTTGTTTAAATCGTGCTTTGTTCAAAAAATAACGAACATATCCTTTCCAAAAAACATCGTATTCGACTTTAGGTTGAATAGACTTCAAGTTTCCAACGGCAACAAAACTGGCATGGGCGTTGAAATGCACACGAGCCGACTGTGGCCCCGGCGAAAGCATATTTTCACTTGCGTACAATTGCCATTTAGGGTATATATATGCTTCTAATACCACCTCAAGTGTATCGCCTATACGAGGATGATGCTTGTCAACGGTATAAGCAAGGGCTACTCTTCGGATGTATTTTTCTTGGGCTAAACTTTGGTTTTGAATCAAACAAAAGAGCAAGAAAATCGACAATTGAATGGTTTTAAGCATGGTTACGATAGCAGCAATACCTCGAATTAATTACAGCCACAGCCACCGCCTGTTTTACCTCCATTGGCACCTGATGCCCCTTCTCGGTAAAGCTGAAAGTTTTGCTCAAACTTTTCCGATTTGCGAGAAGTAAGTTCCATCTCTGAGTCGTTTAAGCGAGATTTTTGGTAAGGTTTTACGGCTGTGCATGAAGACGCTAAACCTATGATTATACAAGATAAAATTATCGGACTATACAGTTTTGCAGTACGCATAAGCTATGAAATTTTGATGTTTTTTGACGTGTAAATTCTGTTTGAATCATCAATAATAATGCAGGCCATTTGTTTGAGCTGATTCACAAGGTCGAGCCCTACTTTTACGCCCATTACCGTAATGGGCGTAGCCATGGCATCGGCAAGCTCTGCATTTGGGCAAATAACCGTGACACTCTTCACCCCCGACACAGGCATTCCTGTTTTGGGGTCGATGGTATGGGAGTATTTTTTTCCATCAATGATGGCGTATTTCTCATAATTACCCGAAGTTGCCACCGCTACGTTGCTAATAGACAAATAAGAAAAAGGCAAATGAGCAGCGTCTGGGTTGGCAATACCGATTGTCCAAGGCGAGCCGTCGGGCTGATTGCCCCAAGTGGTAAGGTCGCCGGCAGCATTGACGATGCCACTATTTACGCCTAAACCAATAAGCAAATCTTTGGCTCGTTGGGCAGCGTAGCCTTTACCAATGCCCCCAAAACCGATACGCATTCCTTTTTCTTTCAAAAAAACGGTACATTGTTGGGCATCCAATACCAAGTTGCGGTAATTAATGAGCCGCACACTTTGCCGAGCAAGGTCGGCACTAGGCAGGGCGGTCATGTTGGTATCGAAATTCCATAAACTTTTATCTATCGAACCATACGTAATATCAAAAGCCCCTTGCGTAAGTGTCGAAATCCGTTGAGCCCTTGCAATCAGGTCGAACACTTCTTTGTCCACCTGTATAGGAGCAATCCCAGCCGCTTGATTGATGCGGTTGGTTTGGCTATTATCGTCGAAAGTGGTAAGCAGTTTTTCAATACGCCGTATCTCTGCTACAGCAGCGTCAATACAGGTATTAGCGTAATGAGCATCGTGGCTCACTACGCTAATTTCAAAATGATTACCCATCAAACGATGTTCCTGCTTGTGTAGGGCAGGTACTTGCAACGACGCATTAGCGAGCATGGATACCTTTATTGAGTTGTGCGATAAAATCTTCGGGTGTGGTGTTGGTATAGCCGTCCCAAGTTTTAACCACTTTTCCATTGGCATCCAATAGTAGGGTAAGTGGAAATTTCCCTTCCGGATTGTACTTGTCGGCCAATGCCTCATTTTTCTTTTCTTGTTCGGCACTGAGTTTATTTTTTGCCAAACGAGGAAAGTCTGCTCGTACCAATACCAAATGTTCCGTTGCAAATTGCTGAAAAGTAGCCGATTCAAATACATCTTTTTTCATTCTGATACACGGTACGCACCAGTCAGAACCCGAAAAGTTGAGTAAAATGTATTTTTGATTGGCGGTTGCTGTTTTTTGTGCAGCCGAAAAATCGGTTTGCCAGTCGCCCGAAACAAACAAAAGAACGCTGATAATAAAAGAGGTGACAAAATTCATGGCAAGAAAGTTTATAAATACAACTAAGAATATATACGAAGAGAATTGCCTGAAAGTGCTGTTTTGTAGGTCAATAATCCTGCCGAAGCATAGCTATTAAGGCCTGTTCCGGTGGTGCTGAATCTTGCACTGTGTTCTGGGCAGTAAAATTCGCCCGATTGGAATATTACTTTTGCTTTGGCTTCATGTGAACAAACACGAGTAGCGGCTACATAAGTTCCAGCCGATGTGCGTGCTACCACAACATTGTTGCTAATTACATAGCCATTGGAGGTCAATAAACTGGCATTGCTACTGGCAGTAAGGTCAAGTGTAAAATCAACTGAAGTGCTAGGTGTAACACCCGATTCGTCTTTGTTGCAAGAAGTCAATAATGTCATCAATGCTGCTCCTGTAAAGCCCATTGATTTGAGAAATTCATAACGAGTCATAAAAATAAAAGTGTTAAGTTGAAAATTTAGCAATTAAAGTAGTTATGAAAAAAATGTATTTGCAAGCGTTGTTTAAATATACGAATAATCTAGCTGATGTAGGTTTATTTTACATTCAATGTATTGCCATCTACCGTGACGGTATAAACAGTTAAGCCATTGCTACCAAAGCTGTTGAGTCCTTTGCCTGCGGTGCTGTATCTCGCCCCATGTTCAGGGCAAAAAAATTCGCCACTGCTAAAAATAACTTTCTTCTTTGGTTCATGCGAACACGTTTGGGTGGCTGCTACGTAACTCCCTGCACTTACACAGGCAATCACGATACTGTTGACAATCACGTAGCCACCACTTGTTTTGAGTGCAGCGTAAGTGCTTGAAGTGAGGTCGATGCTGACTAAATAACCTGACGAAGAACCACTGCTACCTGACGAAGAACTCGAACTAGAACCTGAGCTGGAACTTGAACTTGATGAGGATGAAGAGCTAGAAGAAGAGCTTGTACTAGCAGGTGTGGGGTCGTTGTTGCTTTGGCAAGAAGCTAATACAGCCATTAATGCACCTCCTTTGAAGCCCATTGATTTGAGAAATTCATATCTTGTCATTGTGATAAGGTATTGGTTTTGTTTTGTTAAAAGTGCTTAGGTAAAATCAAGGGTGTAGTATTGGTTCGTTACTTGATTATCATTCGTTTGACAATGCTGTTGGGTGTGTCTGACAAATGTTCATGTGTTTCAATATCAATGTTTTGAGTGGCTTCAACCCTTCCGCCTGAGCCTGCCGAAACAGATACCCCCATCATTTGTAATGCCTTGCGAAAAAGCGGTTCGGTATCGTCGCCAAATGCCTTGAAAGGAATCACATTATCTGCCACGGTATATGTTGGGGTAATGCCATTGACAGTACCGTAGTCAGATTCGCCATTGACGTTGGTGGTTTGTCCGAGCATCAAGTACAGCCCCCATTTCCAGCGGTTTTTGTCGTCGCCTATGATTGTCCCAAAAAGGTTTTTACCATAGGTATGCTCGCCAATCGTAATGACATCTATATATGGTTTTAAACCATTGATAACCAGTTCGCTCGCCGAAGCTGTATTGTTGGAGGTTAAGACAAACACTCTAGTCAAATTATTGCCTATATTGCTATTTTCTATCGTGAAATAGTTATTAAAAACCTTTGCCCCGTACATTCTTTGGTAATAATCTTGGTACTTTTGGTTATACTGATTTTTGAAAAAAACTTTACCAGCACTCAAATTTTTTACAATCAGCGAGGCCAGTGTTGTGGCACTACTGATGTATCCGCCAGGGTTAAAACGCAAGTCGAGTACCAATTCGTTTACGCCTTGATTTTTGAAATTGCTAAAAATTTGTCGCAGTTGGTTATCGTATAACTGGGCATCGCCTGTTTCTAAGCCCGGAATAAATTGGGTATAAACTAAATAGCCGATGGTTTTATTGGCTGCTTGCTTTTGAATAATAGTAGAAAAACCAATAGGGTTTTCAGTTACTTCAGCTTTGGTAAGCGTTACTGTTTTGCTATCTTCTACGATTGTACCACTGCTGATTTTACCCAACGTAAACGTAACGCTGTTGTTGCCCAAGAGCGTAGTGTAATTACTCGCCGTAATGTTTTGTCCATTTACTTTTATAATAATATCGCCTCTTTGCAACGAGGCATTGGCTGCTGGGCTTGTAGGCACTACATAGCTCAAAAATAAGCCCATATTGCTGTGCGTATTGTCTAAATATCCCAGTACATAACGAATACCAAATATTTTTGAAACACCATTAAATGCTTGTTCTAGGGCATCTACGTCGTCTGTTACCATCGAAAATCTATCTACTGTACTGCGTTGATAGACCAGTTTTTCAAAAAAACTATCGCTATCTTCGGCTGTATTGAGGCTCGACAGTGCGGGCATTTGGTCGTACCAAAAATATACATCGTTCATGGTGTTGTAAATCCATGTATTGATGTCGGCGGTATTGTTTGACGAACTGGGTGTAACATCTGTATTCTTTGAACAACTCGCCAAAAAACATAGTGTCAGGGTCAAAAAACCTATTTGATACCAACGGCTGTTTCTTATCAATTTGAACATAACTGAAAAAAGTATGGATGTTTTCTGATTTCTTGTCTATAAAATTTCAATAATTGGCTTGCCAAAACCCGGTGCCCAAGGGCATTGATGTGCAGCCCATCGGGTTGAAAAAAATAAGGGTGATGTTCTATAAAATTTTCGCTAGGTAAGTAGTGAAAAGCCTGTTGTACGCATTCTTCGTGCGTCAGGGTGCGGCCTACTGTACGCAAGTAATGATGGCAAGAATTGATGCACGGAAAAGGCGACACTACAACACAACGTTCTTTTACTTGTGTCAGTAAGCTCAAAATTACTTTCAACAGACGGCGGTAGTATTTGAATCTGCCAAGCTTACCAAATTTATACATTTGCTTTAATATATAGAGTTTTACACCCCATTTTAATTGACCTATTAGCCCTGTAGAAAGGGCTTTAGTGCTAGGCTTATAAAGCTCCCGAAGACTTACAAGGTTATCGGCTATTTCGGTAGTATTTACATACAATTGTTCTAACAATAGGCTGTTTTCATTATATTTCTGTTTGTCTGTTTTTCGGAGGTCTGCCACTGTGTCTATGGCAAATAACTCGCCATGGCCTAGTTGCATGATAATTAGGTCATAACGATGAATTTGCATTCCTATATTGAGCAGCAATTCTATGGTATTTTCCATAGAAAAATGAATGTAATAATCTACCTTTACAGGTGCTTGCTCTAGCTTGATTAGGCTTTCGGCAAAAACCTCCATAAATCCTTTTTTGTGCGGAACGCCATATCCCAAAACAGGGTATCCTCCAATTGCTAAAATCCTCATAGCGTTGTCATCTTTGGGCTGAAACTGAATTGTTTACTTTATACCATACATGACTACAGCCGTCGGTAGAACGTTGCCTAAAAAAAAAATTTTTGTGTAGGCAACGTTTTGAAAGCATTGTCGGTTATGGTAATTGAAATCAATCGTCACAAATAAGGCAAGTTGATATAAAATAAGGAGGTATGGATAATTGCTTGTAATTTCGTCAAATCTCCTCTGACCATTGTTGAAAATATAATTTAGTAGGGATTAAGTTATTGCCTTGGTACGAAGTCTAGCGTTAATAGCTGATTACCCAATGAAATAGCAGTAAGCTTTTTTTAGTTTGTGTTTGTACGTTAAAGATATTTAACCATTAAAAAATAACTCCTTTGTTTTTTAAGAAAAAACATACCGAATTCGATAAAAACAACCTCGAAAGCGTCTTGCAGGCTTGTCGAGAGCAAAACCCTGATGCCCAAAAGGTTTTGTTCAAGATGTTTTTTAGCTATGCTAAAAACATCTGCTTGCGCTATTCTTCTAACCACGAAGATGCCGAGGAAATCATGAACGACGGCTTTATGAAGGTGTTTCAGAGCATTCATAAATACGAAAATATTCAGTCGTTTAAGGCGTGGTTTAGAACCATATTAGTCAATACAAGTATTAATTATTACCATAAAAGAGAAAAAAATTTATACAGTTTAGAAGTAGAGCAGGCAAGTATGCCCGTGTATGACGAAAATGTGATTGATAAGCTGGCTGCCGAAGATATATTGGCGTTGGTGCAAAAACTGCCCACCTCTTATCGTACCGTTTTTATGATGCACGTAGTAGATGGATACAACCATCGAGAAATAGCCGATATGCTAGGCATCAACGAAGGTACTTCTCGGTCGAATTTCATGAAAGCTCGACTAAAACTACAAGAAATGATTAAAACACACTATCCGCATTTATTCGCCGTCGGTTTAACAAACAATCTTTATGAAAACTGATAAATTCGATGATGCAATCAAGCAAAAACTTGAGGGCATTGAGCCCACTTTTCAAGAAGAAGATTGGGATAAATTCATGGCGTTTGCTCATGCTCAAAAAGTGCCTTTCTGGAAAACTTTGGCAAGCAAATCAGTTTTATACACGGCGGCAGCAGCCGTCGTGGTTGTAAGTTCTGTTATATTAACTTTAACCCAATACTATGCAAAAAAAGATTTACAGCAAGAACTTCTTTCAGTAAAACAACAACGAGACAGCGTCGTGGCGGCCAAACAAATGCTCGCCGAGCAGTTATCAAAACAACAACAAAAAAACGCAACACAACTGCCCCTAGCAACGGCTACCGCTCCTGATGCCCCAGCAACCTTGCTCGACGAAAGTACGGCTTCGACAAGTATAGAGGGAAAATATGTGGTAGGTAAGAAAACGCTAGGCGGCAAAGCTGGCGGCTTGTGGGCTGGTTTAACCGAAAAACGTAATCAAGCATTTAGAAAAGCATGGACAAAAAAGGCATCGAATGGCAATGGTGGAGGCATCGACAAGGGCACAATAGAAGTAACGGAAGTAGCACATAAACCTTTGCTTACCAGTGCCATTGTCCTCAAAACTTTGCCTGCCAAACAAGCCCTCTGGGATTCGAGCTACCGCACGATGGCAACTATCACCAAAACCAATTTTGGGTACTATCAATTCGATACTACGCAAGAAAAACATTGGCGTTTTTCGCTGGCAGATGCCTCTCTAAGAGCTGGGGTACAAGCTTATACAGGGCCTAAGCAACAAGCCATTGGCGGACAAGTAGAGTTTTTTCTCGACAAACGCCTGAGCATTTCGGCTGGCTTGCGGTTTGTATCTTTGACGAAAGAAACGTACCTCAACGATTATCATTTCAAAGATTTCAATGATTTCGATTTTAGGGTTCGCTTTGCTCCTAAAGTTCCTTTCGGAGCACCTATTAAAAATATCGAAATTCAAAATACCTTGCTACAAATACCGATTCAGTTGAGCTATTATATGCCACTTGCTCGTAGCTTTTTTGTGTTTGGAAAAGTGGGGACAGACCTAGACCTTTCGGGAACAAAGCAGGTGTGTTTCGATATTAAAGACAAAACCGAACTGACGCAAACACAGGTAAACTCGTCGCTCGAAACAATTACGTTGAATAACTATAATGTAAGTGTAGGTTTCGAGAAAAGATTTGGTCCGGTAGCCCTACAGGTGTCGCCTAGCTATGGGTTTACTTACAAAGCGGTTGACTATAAAATAAACGGTCTTGGCTTAGACCTCAAAATAAATTATACCTTTTAGTTTTTGGATTATAGTTGTCTATAAAAGCCTAGCTCTTGTGAGTTAGGCTTTTTTTTGTACTGATAATTTCTTAAATTCCCTGTAATTCTTGGCCTAAACCCACGACTCATGAGGACGATAGTTGGCGGTCTTGGTCTGAAAAGGCTCTTGTGGCTTACACCTCTGCTATCAACATCCACTTTGTCGTTTTTATTTGATTCATCAACCTTGCTTATGTCGGTATCGCTTGAAAAACAATTTGTTGCTTACCTGAATCAGCATCAGCGAATTATCCACAAAGTATGTGGAATGTATCGGCACGACTCCGATGATAAAAAGGATTTGTTCCAAGAAATTGTCATACAACTGTGGAAAGCGTTCCCCAACTTCCGACAAGAAGCCAAGGTTTCTACGTGGATATACCAGATAGCCCTCAATGTAGCCATTTCTGATTTTAGAAAAGAGAGCCGTCGGCCACAAAAAACCTCACTCGATGACCTGCAAATAGCCATTCCAACCGAGCCAGAACCCGATACCGCCGAGAAGCTCCAACAATTATACAAAGCCATAGAAGCCTTATCGGCTATAGAAAAGGCATTATTGATGTTGTATTTTGAAGAAAAAAATAACGAAGAAATTGCCGAAATCATGGGCATTACGCCCAACAATGTGCGGGTAAAAATGACTCGTATTAGAGAGAAATTGAAAAATAAGGTAAGTCAATCTGCAACATAATTATGGAACTAGACGACCTCAAACATATCTGGCAAACAACCCAAGCAGGCGTTGAAAGCCAACATTTTGCCGAAAAAGACCTCTGGCTTATGACCCAACAAAAGTCGCAGAGTGTGATTGCCAAGCTCAAACGCAATTTGTTGCTAGAGTTGGGCTTGGGAATGGCTTGTGTACCCCTGCTTGGGTATTATATTGCTACCGAAACCTCATTTTTTCGCTGGATAGCCCTTGCTGCTTTGGGCTTATTGGGCTTGTGTGTGGTATTTTACGGGTGGGGCATCAGGCGACTGACGGCTTTTCAAGAACAAACTTCCTTGCGTATGGCATTGCAACAACTCATCGAACAGTTTGAGGCTTTCATCCAATTGTACTATTATACCAACATGGTGCTTACGCCTTTGGCTTTTTTTGCAGGAGCATATTGGGCTACTTATCTGTATTCGTATGGCTTACAATTGTCGTTGGGATTGAGCCTTTTTTTTACACCCATTATCTTTGGTGTGGTGCGTTGGTTTGTTAAAAAAGCGTATCGCCAACACCTTGAGCGTTTAAAGGTATTGTTGGATGAGTTGGAAGGTGCTTAAACAGCAGTATTGTGAGGAGGAATAACGATTTATCCAACCTTTTTCGCAAAGCGGATTTACGAAAGCCGAAGGTGTGGCATACCACAATTACGACAATCTTTCGTATAACATTAGATTTAGGTCTAAAATTTGCGGACAAATACACAGCACTGTTGTGCAAGAGTGTTAGCCAATCTACTTCTTTACGTTTTATGAACAAATATTTTACGCTCTTACTTTGGTTATATGCAATAGCTGCCCATGCTCAAAGCAAATCGGGAGGTCTGTTTCGCAAACAAGAATTTCGGGCGGTGTGGATTGCCACCGTCGATAATATTGATTGGCCTCAGAAAGGTCAGTTTGATTCGGAAGAACAACAAAAAGATTTTATCCGAATTTTAGACGAACACAGGCGTTCAAACATGAACGCCGTAATGGTGCAAGTCAGAACGGCCTGTGATGCCTACTATGCCAAAGGGGCTGAACCTTGGTCGGAATTTCTTACGGGCTTGCAAGGAAAATTTCCTAGTCCTTACTACGACCCCATGCCTTTTATGATAAAGGAAGCCCATGACCGCAACATGGAGTTTCATGCGTGGCTCAACCTCAATCGGGTTACTTTTAAAGGAAACCGTCGGATTATGTCGGAGCATATCAGTGTGTTGCATCCTGAGTGGATGCTCACCTACGATGGACAAAAAATCATGAATTTCGGGATTCCAGAAGTAAGAGATTATTTGGTACAAATTGTAGAAGATATTCTGACGCACTACGACATAGATGGCATTCATTTCGATGATTATTTTTACCCTTATCCTATTACTGGACAAGTGCTTGCCGATGAAACTACCTTTGAGGAGTACAATCGAGGATTTAACAACATTGAAGACTGGCGACGAGACAACACAGATTTGCTGATTGAGGCAATTAGCCAAAAAATTATGAGCCTCAAACCCCGTGTAAAATTTGGGATAAGTCCGTTTGGTGTATGGCAAAATTATAGCAACAAGGACAAAACTGGCTCGAAAACACAGGCTGGCATTACCTCCTACTATTCGCTGTATGCCGATGTACGCAAATGGCTAGAAAATGGCTGGATTGACTACGTTGCTCCGCAAATTTATTTTGAACGCTCCCATACCAAAGCTCCTTATAAAGTATTGGTCGATTGGTGGGCGAAAAATACGTTTGGAAAACATCTGTACATTGGGCATGGGCTGTATAAACTTAAAAGTTGGCCTGCCGACGAACTCCCCTACCAATTGCGTATCGACCGTGCCAATGGGCGTGTTCAAGGCGGTATGTTTTTTAGTTCTAAATGGCTCACCGAAAACCAAAACGGGGTACAAGACAGCCTTCGTAACCATTATTACAAATACCCTGCCTTAGTGCCACCGATGCCTTGGAAAGACCAAACCCCACCCATGCCGCCTCAAAATGGTAGTATTAGCCAAACCTCCGAAGGCGTAAACCTCGCATGGATAGCAGGTACAACCGCAGATGATGGCGACGAAAACTATTATTTTGTGGTGTATCGCTTCGATGCCAAAGAAGAAATAGACCTCCGTAAAGCCGAGAAAATTTTATACATTGGTAAAGAAAAAACTTTTATTGATACAAGTCCCAAGCAAGGGTATAGCTATGTATATGTGGTAACGGCTTTTGATAGGCAACACAACGAATCGCATCCGTTGGTGTTTGAAATGCAGGAATAAACTGGAAAGGCTGTATGAGTTGAAGCGTCTTTTGCAAAAAAGGCAATGATTCTTTTTTGTAAAAGACGCTTTCATAAATCGTTAATTAAACATTTCGTCGTTTTTTACCATAAACTTCAATTGCTTTTCTCCGCCACCTGTCAGCCGTAATTTTACTACATAATTGCCTCCGTTGAGGTTGTATGAAGGGCTTACGACAATACTATTACCAGCCCCCAACTCGAAGTCGCAAGGAATACCCAAGCCCGTTTCTGTGCCGAGTAGTGGCACAACTTTAGTGTTGTCGTCAACCAGTACATTGATAACCATTTTATCGTTGACCTTCGTTACCGTAATCGGATTGGTCGGTTTGGCGGCCATGTAGTCATATACATGGTATTTACCGTCTTCTTCGTACTCTACAATGCGGTAAAATTCTATACTTCGCAAAACCTTCGAGTCGGTAAAGGTAAATTGTAGCCGCTGGTCTTCTGCCTGATTCGCTTTTACAGGAATTTCTCTGATGTCGAAGAAAGTGTCATTGTCTTTGCTGCGTTGTACAATGAAGCGAGCGGGCTTATGGCCTTCGCCCGTGACCCACGTAATCACGGCACGATTCATGTCATTGACTTGCACTGCAAAAAGAATATCTCGGTTAGAGCGTGTTTTGATTTGTGAAAAGGATGTAAAGATGCCGCAAAACACCAAAGTGCTTGCTAAGAAGAATTTAACAAGTTGCTTCATAGAGGTTGAAAAATTGTTTTATGGGTTCTAGTTTTATAAAAAAAGGGTTCGTTGTTACTGTCTTTCGATTCGGTATATTTTCTTGATACTTGTCAGGTTTACGAAAAATGTCTTCAAATATAGCATTATTCCTACATAAAATTTAATATTTATAGGCAAATATTTTCATTTTATCAAAAACTATAGGTTTTAGCAGGAAGCATGACTTTACCTTGGGTAATTCAACCATACGAAATAAGCCTTTTGTTTCTCTAACTAGGAAAGCGATTAAGTGTTCTAAAGTGTTTTTAGTAGAAAGGATAGTTTAAATATGATTATTACAATATAATGAATAATTAATTAGTTGTAAATTAGTATTTTATAGAATTTTTTTTTGAATATTTGCAGTAAGTTATTAAATTAGAAAAACGGATATAGGTATAAAATATATAGCGTAATCCTCCATATATTAAAGGTAATGCTAAAAAATTTGACTGTATAATTCCAGCGTTTAATAACTTGTTGTGTTCGACCTCCTTTTTAGTATGATTATAATTACTTATACATAAATCTTAAAAACTTTAATTTACAATCATGGCAATTACCAAACAGTATTTGAAATCGAAACCCGTTTGCAAAGTTACATTCGTTGTTCCTGCCGAAACCGTTGGAGGTGCTAAAGCCGTTAATGTAGTAGGAGAGTTCAACAATTGGGATGCTGCTGCTACCGCTTTGAAAAAACAAAAAGATGGTACATTCAAAGGTACAGTAGAGTTGACAGCCGGCAAAGAGTTTCAGTTTCGTTATTTGATTGACAGCATTATCTGGGCAAACGACGTTGAAGCCGACAAGTTTGTTTTCAATGGCATGGCAGACGAAAACTCTGTGTTAGTATTGTAATTACTGCCCATCGGGCGGTTGTATTGGTCAGAAGGTTCAGGGCTTTTCTGGTTTGAAGAAAAGCATTTTAATAGGATAGCATGGCTACGCCAAAAGCGTAGAAGAAAGTAGAAAACCTGTTGGTTGCCCCTCATTCTAGCAGCTTCGTACAACAATCGGCTTGTGCGTGCGTGTTAGCAACAGGATTTTTTCCCGCACTGCGTTATTATCCCCACCCCATTTATTCTTCTTTTATAAACGAAGCCTCCTCTGTGGGGCTTCGTTTTTTGTTGCATAAGCAGCTTTGCGTAGTAAATTAATTGTATTTTTCTGAGTTATGATTAGGTGCTTCTTTAAGCCCTGCTAGGATTTGGTGGAGGGATTCATTTACATTTTCTACAAATATTTCGCCCCTCCGAGGCTAGTTTTTCAAATGCTTTTTGAGGACTTATGTTATAAAAACAACGCATGACATATTTCTCCTGAAATTTTGCTACATTTGATAGAAGTAAAAAGAACGCTTTGCTTGACGCTTTTGTGTCGATACAAAGGCGTGGCTGTGTTGCATGAGGATAAGCTTGTTTTTTGTAATAAATTCATAATCAATGATTTTTATAATAATAGGCAACTTCTTTTTATAACGTATTTCAAATCAAACAAACTTAAAACTCAGGTGAAAACTCAACATTTAATCGTATTTATTGTGTCGTTCGTTTTAGCAGGAAGCTACCAAGAAACAGTAGCGCAAAAGAAAAATATTACTTTAGAAGATATTTGGTCGAAAGGAACTTTTGCACAAAAAACCGTGCAAAGCATCAATTGGATGAAAGATGGGGCGTATTATACCGCCCTCGAAGCCAACCACATCGTGAAGCACCAAGTGGTAACGGGTGCCGCCGTCGAAACGCTATTCGATGAAAGTGTAATGGTCGAACACTTTGGGGCAAAGTTTGATATAGCCGACTATGTACTTTCGGCCGATGAACAAAAAATCTTGATAACCACACAGCCCGAAGCCATTTATCGCCGTAGCACCAAGGTAGAAAGCTATGTGTATGATATTGCAAGTAAACAATTGACCAAATTATCGGCTGGTGGAAAACAGCTATTTCCAACCTTTTCGCCCGATGGCACAAAAATTGCTTTTGTTCGCCAAAACAACATCTACCTTGTCGATTTAGCCACCATGACCGAAAGGGCTATCACAACCGACGGCAAATGGAACAACATCATCAATGGTGCAGCCGATTGGGTGTATGAAGAAGAATTTGGCTTTGCCAAGGCTTTTCAGTGGTCGCCCGACAGCCAAAAGTTGGCATATTATACCTTCGACGAATCGAAAGTGCCTGAATACAATATGCAAATGTGGGGCAAGCTGTATCCGACAGACTACCGATACAAATACCCCAAAGCAGGCGAAAACAATGCGGTGGTATCTATTTCGGTTTTTCATTTAGCGACCAATCAGGTGACAAAAGTAGATGTTGGAGCAGAACCCAACAAGTATATTCCTCGGATGCGTTGGACCAAAGACTCGAATGTATTGGCGGTGGTACGCCTCAACCGTACCCAAAACCGCATGGAATTGCTCCACGCCGATGCCCTTACAGGAAATACCCAAACCATTTTGGTAGAAGAAAGTCATACGTATGTTGATGTAGAAAACCTCGGCGACGACCTCAAATATCTTGCCGATGGCAAACATTTTATCATGTCGTCTGAAAAAACAGGCTTCAAGCATTTGTACTTGTACGATATTCAGGGGCATGAAATTCGCCAGTTGACCAATGGCAAATGGGAAGTAGCCACTTTTTATGGCATCGACGAGCGTACCAATACGCTTTACTATACTTCTACCGAAATATCGCCTACCGAAAGACACCTCTACAGCCTGATGCTCGATGGCACGAATAACAGACGTTTATCGCCCGAAAGAGGAATGAACAGTGCCAATTTTAGTCCTGATTTTCAATATTTTGTCCTAAGCAATTCGTCTGCCAATAGCCCTCTGCGTGTGAGTATGTACCAAGCCAATACCGGACAATTGATAAAAGTACTGGAAGACAACACCGAGCTACGTACTCGTTTGCAGGGCTTCAATACAACTATCAAAGAATTTACGGTCATTCGTACCGCCGACGGCATCGAGCTCAATACTTGGATGATTAAACCCAATAATTTTAATCCGAATCAAAAATATCCTTTGTTGATGTTTGTCTATGGTGGGCCGGGTAGCCAGCAAGTATTAAATCAATACGATGCGGGGAATTTCTTTTGGTACCAATATTTAGCCCAAAAAGGCTATATTGTTGCCTGCGTTGACAACCGAGGCACGGGTGGCAGAGGTACAGAATTTAAAAAATGTACCTATCTTAATTTGGGCAAATTAGAAGTAAACGACCAAATCCAAGCAGCTAAATATTTCGGCAATTTACCCTATATCGACAAAACCCGCATAGGTATCCAAGGCTGGTCGTATGGCGGTTTCATGGCATCCAATTGCCTTTTCCAAGGAGCAGACGTGTTCAAGGCGGCTATTGCCGTTGCACCCGTAACCAACTGGCGTTATTACGACACCATTTATACCGAAAGATTTTTACGCACACCACAAGAAAATCCGCAAGGATACGACGACAACTCGCCCGTGACGCACGCTGCCAAGCTCAAAGGCAATTTGCTGTTGGTACACGGTACTGGCGACGACAACGTACATTTTCAAAACGCCGTAGCCCTCGAAGATGCCCTTATCAAGGCAAACAAACAGTTTCAGACTTTTTATTATCCTAATAAAAATCATGGCATTAGCGGCGGAAACACCCGTTTGCATTTATACACCATGATGACCAATTTCTTAGAAAAGAATTTATAAGCAAATCCCTTCAGGATAGCAAAGAGGTTGATTGCGGATATGGCTGAAAAATCGTCTAATCCGCAATCAAAAAAAATGATACAAAAGCCTATTTTTTTTCGCTCTCATCCAAAGCCAATAAAGCCACTGCATTTTTCTACGAACACCCCTTCATACTAAGGTTTTTTCTTAAATTTTTATGAATATTTATTTGTATATCGTTGTGGTATTCAGTAATTTTGCGTTCCCATTTTTCGACTGGATGCCCGTTCAGCATGGAAATTAGGTAAAATCATTGACAATCAGGTGTGTTCCGTCATCTGAAATTAAGTGATTACAACATTAAACTCTAGAAAAAGAAGTGGATACTTTAAGTTACAAAACCATCTCAGCCAACAAAGCTACCGCAGATAAGGGATGGGTTATCGTAGATGCAGAAAACCAAATCGTAGGTCGTTTGACTTCTGAAATTGCAAAAATTTTGCGTGGTAAAAACAAGCCTAGCTTTACGCCAAACGCAGATTGCGGAGACAATGTAATTGTTATCAATGCTGATAAAGTTCGCTTTACAGGTAAAAAGTTAACAGACAAAGTGTATCTCCGTCACACAGGCTACCCAGGTGGTCAGCGTTTTGCTTCTCCAAGAGAAGTATTGGCGAAAAACCCTAAAGGTATTGTTGAATCAGCCGTAAAAGGTATGCTTCCTAAAAACCGTTTAGGCCGCCGTTTGTTCACCAACTTGTATGTATATGCAGGTTCTGAGCATCCACACGCAGCTCAACAACCAAAAGAAATCAAATTCTAATTAATCGTTATTTGTTGTAGTTGCTTTTCAACTATGACCAATAACTTCTCTATAAAAAAATGGCAGAAGTAACAAATACATTAGGAAGAAGAAAAACGGCTGTTGCTCGCATCTACATGACTCCAGGTAAAGGCGAGATTCTTGTAAATGGTCGTGACGTTAAAGAATATTTTCCATCAGAAATTTTACAAATCATTGTAAACCAACCTTTTGCATTGACAAAAACAGAAGGCACTTACAATGTAAAAGTAAATGTTGATGGAGGTGGCGTAAAAGGACAAGCAGAAGCTATCCGTTTGGCTATCTCTAGAGCATTGCAAGAAATTGACAGCGAATTGCGTCCTCCATTGAAGAAAGAAGGATTCTTAACTCGTGACCCACGTATGGTTGAGCGTAAGAAACCGGGTCGCCGTAAAGCACGTCGTAGATTCCAATTCTCGAAACGTTAATATGCAATGTTCGGCTTATGCCTATTGGTGTATGAGCCGAATACTATTCATCAGATGGCTTGCAGTGACCGATGCCATCGATGGCTTATTTCTTATTTTTTCACAATTACTGTTGAAATATTTTCAACAAAACCAAAATGGCACAATTAGAATACAAAGATCTATTAGATGCTGGTGTTCACTTCGGACACTTAACGCGCAAATGGGATCCAAGAATGGCTCCATACATTTTTATGGAGAAAAATGGCATCCACATCCTTGACCTAAACAAAACGTTGGCTTGTTTAGACGAGGCTTGTGTTGCTATCAGAGCTATCGTTCGTTCTGGACGTAAAGTAATGTTCGTTGCTACAAAGAAACAAGCACAAGAAATCGTTTCTGAAGAAGCACGTCGTTTGAAAATGCCTTTCGTAACTGACCGTTGGTTGGGTGGTATGTTGACAAACTTCGCTACTGTTCGTAAATCTATCAAGAAAATGGGACAGATTGAGAAGATGTTGAAAGATGAAGAAACGTTCAAGGCATTGGCTAAACGTGAGCGTTTGATGATGACTCGTGACAAAGAGAAAATGGAAAGAGTATTGGGTGGTATCACCGACCTTACTCGTCTTCCTGCCGCTTTGTTTGTAGTTGACGTAAAACGTGAACACATTGCTGTAGCAGAAGCAAAACGTTTGGGTATCCCTGTATTTGCTATGTGCGATACAAACTCAAACCCTGATTTAGTTGACTTCCCAATTCCTGCAAACGACGATGCTTACAAATCAATTGCCTTGATTACTTTGGCTATTGGTAAGGCTATCGAAGAAGGTTTGTTGGAACGCAAGCAAGATAAAGACGAGGCTCGTTTGGCTGAAGAAGAAGAAGCAAAACGCATCGCCGACGAAGAAGCTGCACGTGAGGCTGCTAAATTGGCTGCAAAATACGAGAAAGAAGACGAAGCCTAGTTTACGGGCATAATTAGGCGAAAGGCTTTGGCTATAAGCCTCCAATATCTTTTTCTGTTGTGCATTGCTACGCATCAATGCGTTAAATGCCAATAAAATAATTATTAACAATTGAATAGCCCATAGTTTTCTGTGGGCTATTCTGTTAGTTTTGGGCGGGCAAATCAACCGCATCGCTGCGTGGTGATTCCCGTGTTTTATCAATCGAAAATTTAATCTTAAAATATACAAGACGATGGCTATTACAGCAGCAGACGTTAATAAACTAAGACAAATGACAGGTGCGGGTATGATGGATTGTAAAAAAGCCCTCACCGAAGCCAATGGCGATTTTGAAGCCGCTATCGATATTCTTCGTAAAGCTGGTCAGAAAGTTGCCGCTAAACGTGCCGATAACGCAACAAACGAAGGTGTAGTGTTAATTGCAATCAGCGAAGATGGTGCTAACGGTAAATTGCTCGCTTTGGCTTGTGAAACCGAACCAGTTTCTAAAGTAGCTGACTTTACCAACTTGGCTGCTGCTTTGTTGGAAGCCGCTGTTGCTACCAACGCTGCTACAAAAGAAGATGTGTTGGCTGCTACTTTGTCGGACGGACGCACTGCTGGCGAACATATCATTGAATTAACAGGTAAAATCGGTGAAAAAATCACTATCGCTGGCTACGAAAATGTATCGGCTGAACAAGTGGTTTCTTATGTTCACTCAAACAATAAAATTGGTGTATTGGTAGCGTTTACTAATACTTCTGGTGCCGATGTACAAGAAGTTGGTAAAGACATCGCTATGCAAATCACTGCCATGAAACCTGTTGCTTTGGATAAAGATGGTGTTGATGCCGCTACAATCGAGCGTGAAATCGAAATCGGTAAAGACCAAGCTCGTGCTGAAGGTAAGCCTGAAGCGATGTTGGAAAGAATCGCTGTAGGTAAATTGGAGAAATTCTACAAAGAATCTACTTTGTTGAACCAACAGTTTGTAAAAGATTCTTCTATCAATATCAAACAGTTGTTGGAACAAACACAAAAAGGTTTGACTATCACTGAGTTCAAACGTGTTGCTTTGGCATAAGCTTTTGCCTTTCGACTATTGATAAAAGCCTCTTTCATGTACAACGTGAAAGAGGCTTTTTGATTGAATGCCTATAGCTATAACCAGCTTTATCTTATTGCTAACCATCAATTTACGGATGAACCAAGATTTTACCGAATCGTTTCAAGACGACCCTAATGTACCCGAAGCGACGGTCATATACACACTTCCACAGACCAATACTATGCTTTTATTAGGGGCTTTGGGGGCTTTGCTGTATATGGTGTATTTTTTTATGCAAAGCAATTATGCGATAGGGGGATTATTACTCCTACTGGCGGCTTGGCTTACGCTTTTGTATATGCAACAAAACAAACCTCGGCCAGTGCTGATTTTACGAAAAGATGGTTTACAAGAAATAGGCAAGCCACTCATTCCTTGGGAGTTGCTGTATGGCGTAAAAATCAAATCAGAAGTAAAAAACGATAAATATGTTGAAGCTTTGGTTTTTGCTGAAAACGGACGCATCAGAGAATTTCCGCTACATAAACTCACCATCAAATCTTGGCAACTCGAACACCTCTTGCAAGTTTACCAAGGACGATACTGGAGTGGGTTAGGGTTGTAAGAAGGATATAACACATTTTTTGCAAGGTTTTTACCTAAATATTTATTTTCGCAAATTCTAGGAATTAAAAATCTTATTTCATACATTTGCGAAATAAAAACATTTTTAATTATGGCAAAAAATAGACAGATAGAAGTAAAAGGTATTGTTATAAAAATTTCTGAGCGAAATAATGATGATTTTATTTCTCTTACAGATGTCGCCAATGGCTTTGAAGGTGGATACACACTTGTCGAAAAGTGGATAAGAAACAAAAATACCATTGAGTTTCTTGCCGTTTGGGAACAACTGAACAACCCTAATTTTAATTCCCCCGAATTCGGGGGAATTAGAAGCGAAGCGGGGACAAATAGATTTGTCATGTCGGCAAAGCAATGGATTGAGCGGACAAATGCTATTGGTATTGTTGCGAGTGCTGGTCGTTATGGCGGAACGTATGCCCACAAAGATATAGCTCTTGAATTTTGCTCGTGGCTTAGTCCAGAGTTTAAGTTATTACTTATCAAAGAGTTCCAACGCTTAAAAATTGATGAAGCCGAAAGAACAAATGCGGAATGGGATATAAAACGTATAGTGTCAAAAGCAAATTATCGTATTCATACAGACGCAATAAAAGAAAACATCGTACCGAATTTGACTTCTGAAAATCAAAAAAAATGGATATATGCGGAAGAAGCCGATGTTCTCAATTTGATTTTATTTGGTAAAACAGCTAAACAGTGGCAACAAGAAAACCCGAATCTTGTTTTGCAAGGCGGTAACATTCGGGATTATGCTGATTTGCACCAGCTTACAATTTTGTCCAACTTAGAAAGTATCAATGCTTTGCTTATCAAGCAAGGTGTAGAAAAGAAAGATAGGATTTCTATTTTACACCAAACAGCAGTAGAACAAACAAAATCGTTGCAAAATTTATCGAATTACACGTTAGATAAGTTGAAAAGCCCTAATCTTAAACTTGTCGAGCAAAAACGAAATAAAGATAACGAGTAAAAATTTATAAGGTCTTTTTACAATGATGGCTAACCCTAACGCAACACATTTTACCCCTTCATTTCAATGGTCAATAGCTTGCTAGTTTTGTCTGTCACCTTGTAGCGGTCGTCAACCCTGTGCCCAACTATCCACATAATAGAGCCGTTAGACGTAAGCACATATACCTCTTTTTTGAGATTTAAAGGTACTTTTTGGTCGGTCAAAAAATCACTGATAAGCTTTTTCTTGTTCATCCCTAAAGGACAAAACCAATCGCCTTCTTTCCATTTACGCAATTGTAAAGGATAACGCACTTTGTCGGCATCGAGGCAAGCGGTTTTTTTCGCCGTCGGAATCTGATGATTTTCCTCTCTATCTGCTTGCTGAAATAAAAGCTGAAAATGCCCTGCTTCTACTATACTTTCGGTAGCTTCGATAACCTTACTTAAAAAATTGCTGAGGTTGCGTCGGGTAACGACCAATTCGGTGCGGTCTTTTACCAGTTCGTAGGTAGGCGATAAAAAGGTTCTGCCGGGTTCTTTATCGAAAGCCGACCAAATTTCTTGGCAATTTTGGTACGAAAAATGGTATGGTTTCAGCAGTTCGCTCAACACGATAAGTCCTTGGTTATGGGCCTGCAAAGCTTTGTAATTGAGATAAGTGGCTTGTCCGTCTGACCACACAATTTGCTTGCGTAAAAGCTCAATTTCTTGGGTAAAAATTGCTTCTACCGCCTGAATCCTCGCTACGGTTTGCTGGATGGTTTGCTCTAAATTAGGATTGATTTGTTTGAGCAAAGGCACTACTTCGTTGCGAAGCAAATTGCGTTGGTATTTGTTCGATTCGTTGGAGGAATCTTCTCGCCAAATGATTTGATTTTCAACAACATAATCAAAAATGCGTTCTTTTTCTACAAACCAAATCGGACGAATCACTGTGCCGTTTTTGATTTGTATGCCGTGCAAACCTGCAATGCCAGTGCCTTTGGTGAGGTTCAATAACACCGTTTCTAAAACGTCGTTTTGGTGATGTGCCGTTGCAACAGCCGCAAAGCCATGTTGTTGGCGTATCTGCTCAAACCAGTCGTAGCGTAAGATACGTGCCGCCATTTGAATCGACAATTTTTCTTGTTCGGCAAAAGCCGCCGTTTGAAAAGTTGTAACAAAAAATGGTACTTTATATTTGATAGAAAGTTTTTTTACAAAAGCTTCATCTTCGTTCGATTCTTCCCCTCGCAGTCCAAAGTTGCAGTGTGCAATGGCAAAGTCTAGTTTTGCCTTACTGAATAGGTCGCACATCACCACCGAATCCATTCCGCCACTTACGGCTAACAGTATTTTTTCGGAAGAATTTACTAATTTTTCTTTGTTAATAAACGTTAAAAACTCGTCAAGCATGGTTTTATTGGCTAATTTTGTAGCTCTAAAATTATGCAACAAAGTTACTTTAAAATACCGCAAGTTGAGGCATTTTGCCCAAGTATAATGCAAGTAAAGCCAATAAAATTGGTCTTTTGTTTGCGTGCCTTTTTGTGTTGGATGCTACTTTTCTTAGGGGGAAGCATGGCAAGCCAAGCACAAATTACCAATCCTAATCAGGTAGAAATCATCAAAGCCGATAGCCTCATTGGGCAGAATATGCCTTTTATGCAAATGAAAAAGCTTCTTGGCAATGTGGCGTTGCGTCAAGGTACTACTTTGTTGTATTGTACGCAGGCGATACTCAACGAAACAACCAATATTTTGGAGGCCTACGGCAAAGTGAAAATCATCCAAGCCGATACCGTGACCATCACAGGCGATACCGCTTATTATTTTGGCAATAATCGGGTGGCAAAAATGAACGGTAAAGTTCGACTCGACGACGGGACAATCATTCTAAATACCTCAAAACTCGACTACGACCTCAACACGCATATTGCGTATTACAACGAAAAAGGGAAAATTATTGATAAAAAAAGTACCCTCACCAGCCAAGAAGGGTATTATAATACTGTTACCAAACTGTTTGATTTTAAGAAAAATGTAAAGGTTTGGGACAAAGATGGCTCGCTTACTGCCGATTCGCTTAAATACAATTCGCTCTCAAAAGAGGCGTATTTTATAGCTCCTACAGTGATTATCAATAAACAAGACACCACTTATGCCAATCCGGGTAGTCAATACAATACTGTTAAAAAAATAGCCAATTTGAAGGGGCGTTCAACCGTAAAAACTGATGATTACGTGATGACCGCCGATACCATGATTTATGACCCCCCAACCGAAATTGGGGTTGCCAATGGTAATATTGTGTTTGTCTCGAAAAAAGATAAAGCCATCTTGACGGGCGAACATGGGCGTTACAACAAAAAAACGGGTATTACGAGGGTTTTTGGCAGGGCTTTGCTCAAGAATATTTTTGAAGATGATACCTTATTTCTAACAGCCGATACGCTGGTGTCGTTGGATAACAAACAAACGAAAACCAAAAAACTATATGCCTACAAAAAGGTTTTAGTATATAAATCCGATTTATCCGCCAAATGCGATTCGCTGAGTTATAATGTGTCGGATTCGACGATTTATTTTTACCAAAAACCCATTTTGTGGAATAGTAAAAACCAGTCGGAAGCCGATTCGATTCACATTTTGTTGCATCACAACAAAATTCACCAGATGAATATGAAAGGCAAATCGTTTATTGTGTCGATTGATACCCTGACCAATTTCAACCAAGTGAAAGGGCGTAAAATTGTGGCTAATTTTAAGCTGGGTAAAATAGAACGGGTGAGCGTTGATGGCAATGGCGAAAGTATTTATTTTGCCGTCGATGAAAAAAATAACCTCACGGGTATGAATCGGGTGCAGTGTAGTAAAATGACCATGCAGTTTGCCAAAGGCAAAATCAACCGTATTGCTTTTTTAGCAAAACCTGATGGAAAATTTGTACCTCCCAAAGAAATCAAGTCGGATGATAAAGAATTGGACGGTTTCAGGTGGCGTGCAAGCGACAAGCCTACTAAGGAAATGATTTTGAAAAAAGTCGAAAAAGTTGCTCCGATGCTTAAACCAACACCTCAAGATTCTGTCATAGCAACAAAAAAACTGCCTTCTGTAAGCCCAAAACTACCGCTTACTAAGAAACCGCAGAAAAAATAGGTATTTTTTTTAGATTTGATATATTTTACTATATTTTTGTAAAAAAGTAAGTTCTAAAATTATTGTGTATTTCTGAAAATTTTTTTTGACTCAGGCAACCTTTTACCTCATTTCTGAGTCTTTACAGTAGAAAGCAGTACCGAAGAAATAGGCAATAATGCAAGCAACACATATTGGTAAGCTTTGGGCGTATTAGATTGACGGCTTTTACTTTGTTACACAATTATTTAAACAACTGTTCTAAATGTGATGAATTTTCTACCTACATACATACGGGTATTGCTAATGGTGACAACGGTGTTGTCGTCGGCGAGCGTCTTTGCCCAATCTGAAAACCCTTATAAAAGCCGTTTGGAGATTAAACCCAAACAAAAGACAGCGACTGTTTCGGCTTTGAGAAAATCGACTTTTACGCACTTTCAACCGATTCACAATACGCTTGATAGAGGTATCAATTTGCATAGAGCAGCAGCGATTAACCAATATTTTTCAAACTCGTTTTTGCAAAAAAATACTAAAACTGTAGCAAAAGCCGAAAGTTTGGCCACCACCGCCAACATTCCAGATGGTTTCCGAACAGAGGAGCTTTTGAGTACAGAAGATAAGCTTTTCGCCAATGAAAAGTTATTGGTTTCAAACATTTATCCTAATCCTGCCGATGAATACGCTTATTTAGATTATTCGGTATCGAGTCAGGTAAATGAAGTAAAAGTAACTTTTTACAATATTTTTGGAAGCGAAATCAAAGAAGAAACGCTCGATAAAGACCAACGTAAATTACGTGTTTCGATAAAAGATTGGCCTAATGGCATTTATCTTTATCAGTTGTCGGCAGATGGCAAATCGTTGGTGACAAAAAAACTATTGGTCAGACATCAATAATGATATAAATATTATAGTGTTTAGGGTGCAAAACAGGCTGTCGTTACGGTAGCCTGTTTTTTATTGCTCCTTACACAGCTCTGTATGCAATGCTAATACCTGCGGAATCACCAAATGGGTATCATCGTTGTAAATGAGAAAGTCGGCAAAAGCCATGCGTTGTGTATCGCTCATTTGTTGGGCCATGATACGCTTGATTTCCTCAGCAGAACGGTGGTCACGAGCCAATACACGCTTGAGGCGTTGAGCTTCGGGACAAAGCACTGCTATTACCTTATCGCAGCTATTTCCTTCGCCTGCAGCTTTGAGCAGGGCAGCTTCGTACAAAACATAAGGTGCATTGACTTGGGCTTGCACCCAAGCGGACGCATCTTGTCGGACGGCTGGATGAATAATGGCATTGAGTTGTTGCAGCAAGGCTGGTTGGGCGAATACTTGGCTTGCCACCCAAGCCCGATTGTAAGCACCATTGGTATAGGCATCGCTGCCGAGGAGGGCTACGATTTGGGCTTTGAGGGCAGTGTTGTGGTTGACCAGTTGTTTGGCACGACTATCGGCTTCATACACAGGAATGCCAAGCAAGCCGAAAAGGCGGCAAATAGTACTTTTCCCAGAACCAATACCACCAGTAATTCCAATTACTTGAGGACGTTTCATCAGGTTATTTCAATAATTCTGATACTTCAAAACTTACTTGCACCCGCTCCTTGCTTGCCTTTAAATTGGTATTTTTCGGAAGAGGAATTTTAATTTCTTCGTCAAAATTTTCTTGAATCCTACGCCCAGGCACTTTGATATATAAAAACTCTCCTAGCTCGGTAAAAGCACTTTCAGGGCCATCTACCTCGATGCTTGTAGGGTGAAGATTGATAAGACTCGATACCACAAAACCCTCGTGCAACGGAATATGAAGGCTATCCACTTTCAAGGTAATGGTTTTATGCACTCTTCGTTCAAATTCTAAATCAAAGCGGTCGGCAATTACATAGTTTACTTTCACATCTTTGATATGTTCCGACAGCGAATCGGTGAGCGTAGAGGTATTGAGAAACTTGGTTTGAAGGGGTTTTTTGACAGTATAATAAATCGGCGTAATGTCTAAAGCCAAGGCTTTACGCAACAAACTCCAGCCATTGCCAGATACATTAACAGATACTTTTTCGGGTAAAGGTTGGGTCGGAATATAAAGCGAATCGTTGTAATTGAAACGGAGCGGAAAGGCAATTTTTTGGGTATAGTTTTCTTTGTTTAGGGCATTCATTACCCAAAAAAGAATAGCTACCAATAAACTAACCACCACAGCACGGTAATCAGTTTTAGACGTTGTAGATTTCATGGCATAATAATTTTATGCAAAGAAGCCGATACTTGAGCGTATCGACTTCCTTTGCCAGTCTTGTTATTCAGCGATTTGAGCAGAAGCATCTTTAGAGATAGCCGTCTTTGAAAAAGTCATCCGAACTCCTTTGTTGGCATCTACTTCAAGTACTACGGTTTTTTCACGTACTGTGATAATAGTACCATGCAAGCCCCCGATAGTTACGACTTTATCGCCAGTTTTCAAGCCATCGACGTATGATTGTTGATCTTTTTGCTTTTTTTGTTGAGGACGAATCATGAAAAAGTACATGATAACAAACATCCCTACGATAAGAAACAACGAAGACATTCCGCCAGCACCTGCTTGTAAAAGAATCAAGTTAAACATAAATAAATTTGTTTGAGTGATATAAGTTAATTGAGCAAAAGCCAGCAATAGCTATAATTGCCCTTTAGATTGTTTATTGTTGTTTTTTGAGTACTTCCACGTTAAAACTAAACACTTGTTCAGCAGGGTTGGTATTGGCATGAACTGTGATGGTTTTATGCACTTTTCCTTCTTTATTTTTACTGTTGAACATCACCTTGATGAAACCTTGCTCGCCTGGGGCGATGAGGTTGGTCGTGTAAGAAGGCGTTGTACAACCACAAGACGCTACCACGTTGCTAATAGCCAAAGGCATATTGCCAGCATTGCTAAAACGATACGTATGATAAATGGTATCGCCTTCGGTAATAGTACCTAAGTTGACGCTAGGAGAATCAATTTTGATGACAGGAAAGCGGTCGGCGGAAGGTTTCATCGCCTCTACAGAATCGAGGATTTCCTGTTGATTACGAGGTTTTTGCTTGTTTTCGCAAGCTACAATTGCCAAGGCTGCCAAGGCTACAACGAACATCTTTTTCATACAGCGAAGGGGTGTTTTTAACAATAAAAACAGTTGCCTGTAGCGTTACAGACAACTGTTTTTGTGCCATATTATGCTTTTGCTTTGATTTGGTTCATCATGTTTTCTACATCTTCCAGCAAGCGTTCAGCTTTTTCTCGTGCTTCACTTACCACTTTTTTGCCTTCCGATTTTGCCATCGTTTCAGGAATTTCCTTTCCTTCGATAAGGTCGGTAATCAGGTTTTGAAGTTGGTCTTTATATTTTTGCAACTGGAACAATAATTTGCTACGGGTATTTTCGCCTTTGTCGGGTGCATACAAAATGCCCAATACAGCACCTACTGCCGCACCTGTCATGAAAGCCCAAAAGGTTTTTGATGATTTACTCATGATTTTTTTATTGTTAATGTTACTTACTTATTGTCTATCAAACCTCGTCCCGATTTACGAATGACATTTTCTTGTTGCAATTTATGCGAAAGCACATCTAACAAACCATTGATAAACTGCCCCGACTTGGGTGTCGAATAGTTTTTGCCTAGCTCAATGTATTCGTTGATGGACACCTTAACCGGAATACTAGAGAAATGAATCATTTCTGCCAAGCCCATTTTCAGGATAATCATATCGGTCATGGCGAGGCGGTCGGCTTCCCAGTTTTTGGTTTGTTCAATAATCCATTTTTCGTATTTCAAATCGTTGTCGAGGGTGTAATTGAACAAATCTGTAAAGAAAAACTTGTCATCTTCCCAGTTCATGGCTAGGGGTTGGAGTTCCAATTCTTCAAGGGTATTAATTTTGAAGGTTTTGGTAGCAAGACTTTTCAATACATCTTTTTTCTCGCCCCAATTTAAGTCTTTTTCTTCAAAATACTCCACCACCGTATGATGTTTCAAGATGAAAGTTTTGAGAATATGTAAAACAATGGCTAAATCTTCGTCGAAACTATGTTTTGTGGTACGCAAATACGCTTGAAAAGTAGGGTCTGGAAGGATGGCTTCTAAGAAAAGCTTGCGCATCATGTTTTGGTCTTCATCGCCCCATTTAGCATTGTTACGAATTACTTCTGTTTCAAAATTGGGTAATTTGCGTAAAGCCAGCAGCACTTGGTTTTCGCCCAAACGAGAAGTTTTATGCTCACTTTCGAGTAGGCGGCGTTGCTCATCCCATACGGCTACATCGGCGAGGTCTAGCAGCAATTGCAACAGTTTGAGGTAGTCGGTATAAATGCCCGTAATATCTTCGAGCATTTGGTGCGTAATACGAGTGCGGTCACGCTTAACGGCCTCACGGTATATTTCTAAGGCTTTTTTGGCTACATTTTGGGCATCGGCAGGTATATCGGTGGTGGTGATTTCTCTTTTGAACAACTCCTCGAAATGCACCTCAGCAAGCTTACGCAAGCCTTCGAGCTTGGGCATTTGCTCTTCTTTCGGAATCATTAAATCGAGATTGGGTAAAAATTGTCCAGCAATATAATCGAATGCTAATTGATAGTTGGCTCTTTCCAAAGTGCGGAAAGCGTAAATGGTTTGAAATGCTTTTGTGCGGAGTAAGCGTCGGTTGACCATCGGAAATGTATAAAGAACGTTTTGTATGAAAAATGCCTAGATGGCTGATTTACAATTGAAGTGCAAAAATAGCCTTTTTTTTAGAAAATAGCTGTAATAACACCTGATTTTATTAGAATAGTTCAAAAATACCATTAAAACTACGTTTGGTTATATGTTGCAATTGACTCATGCTTGAAATCTAGCCTGTTAAGCTGATAAAGCAAGATAAAATTGTAAATATTTGTTTATTTATCTATCTTTATCCTCAAATTGCTTTTGTTCTCAAACGCAGCAAATGCACCCTTGTGCCGCATTGTAAGTGTTCTAGCATCTGTTTAAACGAAGGTTCTTACACTGAAAAAGCAACGCCAAAGCACTGAAAAGGGTCTTTAGCAAAAGACAATTGAGAGATAATCAAAAACGTACAACCTCTCTAAACAATCAATCAATGAAGTTTGCAGCCGTTGTGGTTATGTACCACCCAACCAGTGATGTTCTCAAGAATATCCAATCATTCGACTCGCTTGTTGACAAAATTTTTGTATTTGATAACACCGAAGCTGGTACAGCATTTGTTTCGGCATTGCAGGAAAATTCAAAAATCGTCTATTTCCATGACCATCAGAATGCGGGTATTTCTTACCGCCTCAACAAAGCCGCCGAGTTGGCTATTGCTGAGGGGATTGACTGGCTATTGATGATGGACCAAGATTCACATTTTTCGGAAGGAGCATTTGCTATTTATAAGGAAGGAATGATGGCGTATCCGCAAAAAGAGCGAGTGGCTCTTTTCAGTACCACGCCTAGCAGAGATAACAAGGTGACTACCAACGAACATAGCTACGAACACCGACAGCTTGTCATAACCTCTGGCTCATTCTTAAACTTGCATTTATTTCCAACAATTGGCCCTTTCGACGAAGCCTTGTTTGTCGATGCCGTTGATTCGGAGTATTCGCTTCGGGTAAAAACCAAGGGTTGGGATTTGATTGGTCTTAAAAATGTATATCTTCAGCATGAATTAGGCACATTGGTACGCAAAGCAAGTTTGAAAACCTTGTATTTAGTGAAAAAAGAAAAGGAAATTCATTCTCCTCTGCGTTGTTATTATATCTATAAAAACAATTTGTATCTGATTGATAAATACCAATCTATTGCTGATAAAGCTACAATGGATACATTGAAAAGAGGGCTTAATCTACACCTCAAAAGAAGCTTTTGGTATAGTGATAGTCCGATAGAAGTACTCAAAAATCTGCTTGCGGCTCGCCGAGATTTTAAACTGAAAAAGATGGGGAAATTAGGCTCTTAACGTTCGGATGTCGGATTTTTGATTATAGCACGACTTTTGCTACGCAATTTCCGACATCCGCTAGTTTTTTACGCCTTCCATTCGCCTTCAAATACCTTTACGGCTGGGCCAATTAGGTAAATATTTTCAAAAGTATCGTTGCCTGTACGTTCAAATTCGATGCGTAATGCACCGCCTTTTACTTGTACGTCTATGGCTTTTTCAAAGCCCAAACGCAAGCTTGCCGATAAAGCACAAGCCGTAACGCCCGTGCCACAGGCGTAAGTTTCGTCTTCTACGCCTCTTTCGTAAGTTCTAACAGCCAAGGCTTGCGGGCCTGTTACTTCTACAAAATTAACATTTGTACCGCCTTTGCTCCCAAAGGGTTCGCCATAACGAATGTTTTTACCTACATTAAACACATCGTAATTTGCCAAATCTTCTACATACGTCACATAATGTGGCGAGCCTGTATTCATAAAATCGTATTGTTCTTGGCGGTCGATGCCCGTTACATTAATCATTTTCAACGAAATACGTTCGGGTGTTACAGCCGCTTCGTGTTCGCCGTCGATGGCAATAAACGTAGTGGTATCGCCAATCACGCCTAAGTCATGGGCAAATCTTACCAAACAACGTCCGCCGTTGCCACACATTGTACCTTCGCTTCCATCGGCATTGAAATAAACCATTCTGAAATCGTACTGCTCATCGGCTTGGAGCAACATGAGGCCGTCGGCCCCAATGCCAAATCGACGATGGCAAAGCAAGGCGATGTACGCTTGAGAAACAGGAAAGGTTTTTGCCCTGTCGTCGATTACAACGAAGTCGTTGCCAGCACCTTGGTATTTATAAAATTTCATATTTTGTATCAATTAAACAAGCCTTGTACACGAGGTTAAGCCATCGTGTACAAGGCTTACTTTCTTAACGTAATTTGAGGGTGATAAGTGTCACAATAACCAGAATCACACAAATAATCCAGAAACGAGTCACAATCTTTGCCTCGTGATAGCCTTTTTTCTGATAATGGTGGTGCAAAGGCGACATCAAGAAAATACGGCGACCTTCGCCAAACTTCTTTTTGGTATATTTAAAATAACTTACCTGTAAAATAACGGAAAGGTTTTCTACTAAAAATACCCCACAAAGCACTGGAATCAACAATTCTTTACGAATTACAATGGCCAATGTGGCAATCACACCACCGAGCATCAAGCTGCCAGTATCGCCCATAAATACTTGGGCCGGAAAAGAGTTGTACCACAAAAAACCTACGCAAGCCCCCACAAAGGCGGCACAAAAAATGGTCAGCTCGCCCGAATTGGGAATAAACATGATGTTGAGGTATTGCGAAATCACTTTGTTACCCGATACATACGCCAAAATGGCCAAACCAATACCAATAATCATCGACGTTCCTGCGGCGAGGCCGTCGATACCGTCGGTGATGTTTGCCCCGTTCGATACGGCTGTGATAATGAAAATAACCACAATTACATACAAAATCCAAGTATATTGGTCGAGCGAATCGGGAAGTAAATAGCTATAGTCGAACTGGTTATTCTTTAAGAAAGGTACAGTCGAAATCAAGGCTTTGGAGTCGGCAAATTTTTGGACATAACCAATATTGGTTGCAATTTTTGCTTTCTCATAATGACGCACCGTAATGCTGTCGTTAAACCACATCGTAAGCCCTACAATAAGCCCAAGCCCGATTTGACCAATAATTTTCATTCTACCCGAAAGCCCTTCTTTATTTTTCAAGAAAACCTTAATGTAATCGTCGAGAAACCCAACGCCACCGAGCCATACAGTAGTGATAATCAACAGAATAATATATACATTGTGAAGTTTGGCAAACAAAAGGGTAGGAATAAGTAACGACAAAAGAATGATAAACCCACCCATGGTTGGTGTTCCCTTTTTTTGCATTTGTCCTTCCAAACCCAAATCCCGAATGTCTTCGCCAATTTGTAATTTACGAAGCAGGTTAATAACTGTTTTTCCCCATATTGCGGCAATGCCCAACGATGTTACAGTGGCAGCAATGGCACGAAACGTGATGTACTGGAACACCCCAGCACCCGGAAAATTGAATTGCTTATCTAAGTAATCAAACAGATAATAAAGCATATTTCAGTGGATAGAATGGTTAATTTATGAAATAACAACAGTTGGCATGAGCAATGAATCAAGCAAAAGTACCATATCGAGTAATTATACCCGAATGGGCAACTTTTCATTAGCTTTCAAATTTCATGATTTTTTGTGAATAAATTCCTAAGAAACTTGTTAAATACGCACTTGAAAAGCTTCTTGTATCATTTTTTTATCGTCGAAATCATACTTTACGCCCTTGATTTCTTGGTAGGTTTCGTGTCCTTTGCCGGCTACCAAGATAATATCACCTGCTTGGGCGATGGTTTGAATGGCGTAAAAAATGGCTTCTTTGCGGTCGTTGATGACCTTGGTTTTTTTATAGTCAATCGGAGGTACACCTTTTTGCATTTGTGCCAAAATCTCTTCTGGCTCTTCAAAGCGTGGGTTATCAGACGTGAGAATAACCTTGTTGCTCAATTCACAGGCGATTTTTGCCATAATTGGGCGTTTGGTGGCATCTCTGTTACCGCCACAGCCTACCAGCGTAATCACTTGTTGGTTGCCATCTTTGATTTGATTGATGGTTTTCAATACGTTTTCTAAGGCATCGGGCGTGTGGGCATAGTCCACAATGCCTACTTTATGGGTTTGAGGGTCAACGACTTGCTCGAATCGACCGGGGGCGGTTTGGAGACTCGACATATGCAGAAGCACTTCTTCTTTGTCTTCTCCAAGTAAAATAGCTGTACCATAAATCGCCAATAGATTGTAGGCGTTGAATGTGCCAATCAACTGAAAATGAACTTGCTGCCCATCTATTTCCATTTCTAACCCATAAATACTATCCGAAATGATGCGTCCTTTGACATTGGCAAGCGTTTCGAGCGAATAGGTTTGGATGTTGGCTTTGGTGTTTTGTACCATTACACCGCCACGGCGGTCGTCGATATTGACCAAGGCAAAAGCCGATTTGGGTAGGTTATCGAAAAAGCCTTTTTTGGCTTTAATATAATTGTCGAATGTTTTGTGAAAATCGAGATGGTCGTGGGTGATATTCGAGAAAATTCCCCCAGCAAAATGCAAACCCGTAATGCGGTGCTGCACCACCGAATGCGAACTTACCTCCATAAAAGCGTGCGTACAGCCTGCTTGTACCATTTGTGCCAACAGCTTATTGAGATTGATGGCATCGGGCGTGGTATGAGTAGAAGGAATCACGTCGTCGTCGATTTGGTTTTGTACCGTCGAAATGAGTCCACAGCGATAACCCAACGAGCGAAACAAACGAAAAAGCAAGGTGACAGTGGTTGTTTTGCCATTTGTGCCAGTGATACCTATAAGTTTGAGTTTTTGAGAAGGATTATCGTAAAAATTGGCCGAGAGTTTTCCCAATGCTGCTGCCGAATCGCTGGCCACCAAATAGGTGACATCGGGATTGGTGCTTTCGGGTAAACTTTCGCATAAAATAACCGAAGCCCCCAAGGCGATGGCCTTTTCTATGAAATCGTGGCCATCTACTTGTGTGCCTCTCAGTGCCGCAAAAAGTATTTGTTGCCCTGCTTGGCGAGAGTCGATGGTAAGCCCAACGATGCTTTGGTTTGGATTGCCAACAATACTTGTAAAGGCAACATCTTTGATAATATCAGCTAATAATTTCATGCGTAATAGTACTTTGTAAATGATTATAGTGTTGATAATCAGTTGTTTTTTAAACAGATAAGGCTTGGGTAAGTTATTGCAAAACCAAGTCGATGCTACGATTTTTGGTAAAAACTGTTCCCGGTGGAATACTTTGGCTGACTACCTTTCCAACGCCTTTAAAATTGGCTCGTAAGCCTCGGTTTTCTAAGATGAAAAGGGCATCTCTGAGCGACATTCCCCTGATGTCGGGGACTTTATTCTTTTGGGTATATTTGGGTTGAATCGTAATATTATCGGAATCTTTGGCTTTGTTACTGACCGAAAACCAGCCTTCTTCGTCGAGTTCTTGTTCGATGTTGAACTCTTTGTTGATTTCTTTTAAATCAGAAGAATGCACAATCATTTTTGTTTGGGGAAAATTAACCGTTTTCTTGGCATCGGCAATCATGGGTTCGTGCATTTGGATGTCGGACGCATAAATTTTATCGGCAATTTCTTTGAAAACTGGAGCACAGGCATCGCTGGCATACAAGGCTTGGCGATTGAACCCATGCGGATTGTCTATCACTACGGCAATGCTGTAGCGAGGGCGGTCGGCAGGAAAATAGCCCATAAAAGAAGTATAATACATTCCTTCTCGGTATTTGCCGTTGATAAGTTTTTGCGACGTGCCTGTTTTACCTGCAATTTTGTACAAAGGATTGCTGATGTTTTGGGCAGTGCCTCGTTCGACCACACCTTCGAGCATTCTGCGGACTTTCTCTAAGGTTTGTTCCGAACAAATAGGGTCTTCGTATTGGCGTTGCGAAAGGTGAAAATCTTCAATTACTTCGTCGGCAATTTGCGTTGAACGCACAATAATGGGCTGAATCCATTTGCCATTGTTGGCAATAGCATTATAGAAAGTGAGCATCTGCAAAGGCGTAATTAGCTCGCCATAGCCAATAGAATTCCAGTACATAGCCGTTTTGTCCCCTTTTTTGGGTTCACGAATGATAGGCGGCATATCGGGTTTTAGCTGGAATTGTAAAGGTTCTTTCAAATGAAATTTTTCTAAATATTCGTAGTATTTCCTTTGTTTACCGCCAAAATATTTCATCATCAGTTTCATGATGCCTACATTCGACGATAACTCAAATACTTCTTGTGCCGAAATAGTGCCGTGTCCGCCTTTTTTAGAGTCTTCAATTTTTGAATTTTGAAACCTGAAAACGCCATCGCCTGTGGCAACCAACTCTTCGTTGTTGAGTCCTGCCTCTTCAATCATGGCTATCATCGAAGGCAGTTTGAATACCGAACCGGGGTCGGTGCGGCCTAGTACGGCGTGGTTGTAGGTTTCGGCATACGCCGTGCTGTCTTTGCCTACACGGGTGAGGTTGGTCATCGCTTTGATTTCGCCTGTGGCAACCTCCATCACAATTACGCAACCTTTTTCGGCATTGTATTGGCGTAAGGCGTGCATGAGCGAGGTTTCGGCTACGTCTTGAATATTGACATTCAGGGTGGTATGTACGTCTAGCCCTGCCACAGGAATGCTCTCTTCGCCTCCTTCGATGGGTCGCCAGCTACCGCCACCAATTTTTTCAAAAAGTCCTTTGCCCGGTGTACCCGACAAAGCCACATCGAAACTATTTTCGACCCCAACTTTGTCTTTATCTTTTTTATAACCGATGGTTCGGAAGCCCATTTTACCAAAAGGATTATACCGAACATTGATTTTTTCAAAAACGACACCGCCTTTAAATTTACCCGACCTAAAAATAGGCCATTGCTTCATTTGCTTTACTTCTTGGTAATCTAAAAGTCTATCATTCAACACAATATAACTTTCTTGTCGGCGGCGAGCCAAATCTATTTTAGCATAGTAATCTTCATAGCTTTTATCATTGAAAAACGTAGCCAATTTTCTACACAACGAATCAATGCCTTCTTCATAAATCTTGCGGTTGCGTTTGTTTCGCATACTCACCAAGGGGTCGAAACCAAGCTTGTATTTGGGCAAAGACGTTGCCAATAAACTGCCGTCGTCGGCATAAATATTACCCCGAACAGCCTCAATAATACGTTGACGCACATACGATTGCGAAGCTTTTTCTCGTAAACGAGGGCCATCAATGCGTTGAATATAAATGATACGCCAAACGATACCCAGAGCAAAAAAGATAATGCATAAAAAAACGATACGGATTCGTAATACAATACTTTTCTTGATATTCATGGATAAAACAGTCTTAGTAAATGAATACAGTATGAAAGAAGATTACCGATGTTGGAATTGAGTAAAGGGCTTTGTTTTTCCCAAACTTAGGTTGTTGCTATGTTACCAATCTTTCACAATGATTTTGGTGGGAGGCGTTTTGTTTTCTTCCAAGCCCATTTTTTCTACCTTTTTAATTACCTCCGATTGTTTGCCAGCTTTCATAAAAGCCGCTTGTTGGGTGGTATAATCGGCCCTCACTTCCTCTAGCTCGGCTTTGGCTTTGTCGATGCGGTGAATCAGCCCTTCGGTATTGATAGACGAGCCAATGTATAAAATAATCAAAAAGCAAATCCACAAGATATAACGCAACTGAGTGGCGGGAAATTCGCCTCCCAATATTTTATCAGGACTAAAAATAGAATCAAAGAAAGCAAACAAACTCGCTCCTTTGCCCTTTACCTTTTCAGTAGATGAAGAAGGTTGTTTTGATACATTTCTTGCCATAGACTTCGTGATTGAGCTAGTCAATTGTGAATGAGTGAGTTGTGAATGAGTGTAGGCTAGTATTAATCCTCAAATCTCCCCTACTATAATATTCACTAATTCACTAACTCGCTGATTAATAAACTATTTTGCTACGGTTGCAATGCGTAATTTGGCACTGCGAGAGCGGTTGTTGCGGCCTAGTTCTTCGGGGCTTGCCTCAATTGGCTTACGAGAAACGGCTTCTAGCGGTTTTGTCACCGTTCCAAAAATAATGTCTTTTTGTAATTCGCCTGAAAAATTACCAGCCTTGATAAAGTTTTTGACCAAGCGGTCTTCGAGCGAATGGAATGTAATGACACACAAACGGCTGTCGGCATCTCGCAACAATTCGGGGGTTTGTGCCAAAAACTCTTCTACCACTTCCAATTCTTGATTTACCTCAATCCGAATGGCTTGAAATACCTGTGCAAAATACTTAAACTCCTTAAATTTGGGGGCGTGTTGTTCTAAAATCGCCTTTAAGGCTGCCGTCGTTTCGATAGGGGCATTCGACCTCGCCGTATGAATGGCGGCTGCCAAGGTTTTCGCATTTTTGATTTCGCCGTACATCCCAAAAATTTTATGGAGTTTTTCTTCGGGATATTCATTAATCACTTGGTATGCCGAAAGCTCGGCTTTTTGGTTCATTCGCATATCTAATGCCCCATCAAAACGAATCGAAAAACCTCTGCTAGGTTCATCAATTTGGTGCGAAGAAATGCCCAAATCGGCCAAAATGCCATCTACTTTTTTTACGCCATACAAACGTAAATATTTTTTGATATACCTAAAATTTGCTTCGATAAAAGTAAAACGCTTGTCGTCAATGGCTTGGGCGTTTTTCTTAGCGTCGGGGTCTTGGTCGAAAGCGTATAGCTTTCCTTTTTCGCCCAATTGAGCCAAAATAGCTTTAGAATGACCGCCACCGCCAAAGGTGACATCCACATAAACGCCATCGGGACGAATATTCAACCCTTCAATACATTCTTCAAGCAAGACCGATTCGTGATACATTTTATGATAAATTAACTGTTTGTTGCTAGAAAAAAACGGTACTTTTATACCAAGATGCACCTATTTGGAGGCACAACCGCCCTCCTTTTCTAACTTAATCTTACAAAAATACAGAAAAACTACAAGGCATTCCAACGGCACTCTAAATTAAGTGTAAAGAGAAGAATAAATTCATCCTAAATCCTAGGGGCTACAGATAATTAATAACTAAAATACAATTTTCATCTGCATATTTCATTCTAATCTATTAACTTTGTGCAATTTTTGAGCTTACCCCTCCTTGGAAGCCTAAAAATTGTACAAAATATTCTTGCACTAGCATTTAACTAATGTACGAATAACCAAAGAACTATCAACGTATCAATTTTTAACTAACATAAAGTACAGCCGTGCCTAAAGACACATCCATCAAGTCCGTTCTTATCATTGGTTCAGGACCAATTATCATCGGTCAGGCTTGCGAATTCGATTATTCTGGCTCGCAAGCGGCTCGCTCTCTTCGTGAAGAAGGCATCGAGGTTATTTTGATTAACTCGAACCCCGCCACGATTATGACAGACCCTCTCAATGCAGACCATGTATATCTGAAGCCACTTGAGAAGAAATCGATTATTGAAATCTTAGAGAAACATAAAGTAGATGCCGTTTTGCCAACAATGGGTGGTCAGACGGCATTAAATTTAGCTATTGATTGCGACGCTGCGGGTATTTGGGAAAAATATGGTGTGCGTATCATTGGCGTGGACATCAAGGCCATCGAAACTACCGAAGACCGAGAGAAGTTCCGCTTAAAAATGCTAGAAATTGGCGTTGGGGTTTGTAAGGGTCGTACTGCTCGTTCTTTCTTGGAAGGAAAAGAAATTGCCCAAGAAACGGGCTTTCCGCTCGTTATTCGTCCTTCGTTTACACTCGGCGGTACTGGCGGTGGCTTTGTCAATAGCCCTAAAGATTTTGATGCCGCCCTCAACAAAGGCTTGCACGCTTCGCCTGTACACGAAGTATTGGTAGAGCAGTCGATTATGGGTTGGAAAGAATATGAATTGGAATTGCTCCGTGACAACCTCGGCAACGTAATTATTATCTGTTCGATTGAAAACTTCGACCCTATGGGTATCCATACGGGCGACTCAATCACAGTGGCACCTGCCATGACTTTACCCGATACCATTTATCAAAAAATGCGTGATATGGCCATCAAAATGATGAATGCCATCGGGAAATTTGCAGGTGGTTGTAACGTACAGTTTGCCTTAAATCCAGAAAACGACGACATCATTGCTATCGAAATCAACCCTCGTGTATCTCGTTCGTCGGCTTTGGCTTCTAAAGCTACGGGGTATCCGATTGCTAAAATTGCCGCTAAAATGGCGATTGGTTACAACCTCGATGAGCTTACCAATGCTATCACGGGTTCTACGTCGGCTTTCTTCGAGCCTGCCCTCGACTACGTGATTGTAAAAGTGCCTCGTTGGAATTTCGATAAATTCCAAGGAGCAGATAAGAGCCTTGGTTTACAAATGAAATCGGTGGGTGAAGCCATGGGTATTGGTCGCAATTTCCAAGAAGCTTTGCAAAAGGCTTGCCAGTCGCTCGAAATCAAACGCAATGGTATGGGTGCCGATGGCAAGGGCTTGCAAGACCAAGAGGCCATCATGAAATCGTTGGCAAATCCTTCTTGGAATCGTCTTTTCCATATCTACGATGCCTTCAAAATGGGTATTTCGTTCAAAACGATTCGCAACCTTACCAAAATTGATAAATGGTTCTTGTACCAAATCGAAGACTTGGTAAGAGTTGAAAACGAACTCGAAAAATATAGCGTTCACAACGTATCAAAAGCCTTGTTGGAAGAAGCCAAACACAAAGGTTTTGCCGACCGCCAAATCGCTTATGCCCTTCGTTGCTTAGAGTCGGAGGTGTATGATTTACGTCAGAAAATGGGTATTACCCGTGTTTACAAATGCGTGGACACCTGTGCTGCCGAATTTGAGGCTAAAACGCCTTATTTCTACTCTACTTTCTCGCAAGGTTCTGAAACATTCGACAACGAATCGGCTGCTACGGAGAAGAAAAAAGTGATTGTACTAGGTTCTGGTCCCAACCGTATCGGACAAGGCATTGAGTTTGACTACTCTTGTGTACATGGTATTTTGGCAGCGAAAGAAGCAGGTTACGAGGCGATTATGATTAACTCGAACCCTGAAACCGTTTCGACCGACTTTGATATTGCTGATAAATTGTACTTCGAGCCAGTTTTCTGGGAACACGTCTATGAAATCATTCAGCACGAAAAACCAGAAGGCGTGATTGTGCAGTTGGGCGGACAAACGGCATTGAAATTGGCAGAAAAACTTTCTAAATATGGTATCAAAATCATCGGTACGTCGTTTGAAGCCCTCGACTTGGCAGAAGACCGTGGTGCATTTTCTACTTTATTGAAAGAAAACAATATTCCTTACCCTAAATTTGGCGTATGCGAAGATGCTGATAATGCCGTAGAACTTGGCCGTGAATTGGGCTATCCGTTGTTGGTGCGTCCTTCTTACGTATTGGGTGGACAGTCGATGAAAATTGTGATTAATGAGCAAGAACTAGAACAACACGTAGTGGACATTCTGCGTGACATTCCGGGTAATAAAATCTTGCTTGACCACTTCCTCGAAAATGCCATCGAAGCCGAAGCCGATGCCATTTGCGATGGCGAAGATGTGTATATCATCGGTGTGATGGAACATATTGAGCCAGCAGGTATCCACTCGGGCGATTCTCACTCGGTGCTACCTCCGTTCGATTTATCAGAAAACGTGATTCGTCAAATCGAAGAGCATACAAGAAAAATCGCCGTGGCACTTCAAACCAAAGGCTTGATAAATATCCAGTTTGCGGTAAAAAATGAAATCGTATATATCATCGAAGCCAACCCTCGTGCTTCTCGTACTGTGCCATTTATTTGTAAAGCTTACCAAGAGCCTTACGTGAATTTTGCTACGAAAGTGATGTTGGGGGCTAAAGTCAAAGATTTTAATTTTAGTCCTAAGAAAAACGGATGGGCTATCAAGATTCCAGTGTTCTCATTCAACAAATTCCCGAATGTAAACATGGAGCTTGGCCCAGAAATGAAATCGACAGGCGAAGCGATTTACTTCATTGATTCGTTGAAAGACGAATTTTTCCGCAAAGTGTATAGCGAGAGAAATTTGTACTTGTCGAAATAAGATAGGGTAATTGTTAAATAAAAGCTAACCAAAGGATATTTGGTTAGCTTTTATCGTTATTGGAGCTTCAACGTTTTGTTGACTCTTACGAGGGATTTTTTCCTATCTTTTATATAGATTTTTTAGAAGGAAATACATGGGAAATAATTACAAGGGTCTAATCAAGAATGATTTAACCATACCCGATGTTTTAAATTATCCAAACTTATAAAATTGTCGGTCTGACAATAACGCCATTCTAGTTGGGTAATTTATCTTTCAAATAGCCATACGTCCAAGTCCCTGCAATGGCACTTAGCAATGTAATGATGACGGCTACAAAACCACTACCAATTTGTGCAAACAATGGCCCTGGACACGCTCCCGTAATTGCCCAGCCTATGCCAAAAAGTAAGCCTCCATATATTTGTCCTTTTTGAAATTTTTTAGGATGAAACACCACTTGCTCGCCAGCTAATGTTTTGATATTGAATTTCTTAATAAGAAAAACCGAAACCATGCCCACCACTACGGCACTGCCAATGACACCGTACATGTGGAAACTTTGCAGACGGAACATTTCTTGTATTCTGAACCAAGAGATGATTTCGGCTTTGACAAACACAATGCCAAACAGGATTCCTACTACTAAATATTTAAGATTGGCAAGCCCCGTTTCGCTTTTTTTCATGGTATTGGGGGCTTCGCAAACAAATTCTTCTTGTTCTAAGGTCGATTTCATGATTGATAGAAAATAGAGTGACTAAAAAAGTTTGAAAATCAGAGGTAAAAGCAAGTGCGTAGAAGCAAAACCGCCTACCATAAAGCAACAAGTGGCAATAACCGAAGGTATTTGCAGGTTAGAAATGCCCATAATGGCGTGTCCCGACGTACAACCGCCAGCCCAACGTGTGCCAAAACCTACCAAAAAACCGCCCAAGACAAAGAATATCAAGCCTTTTAAGGTAAAAATATTGTCTAAAGAAAAAATATCGGCAGGCATCAATCCCTCAAAATCTTGAATGCCCAAGGCTTGTAAAGCAGTAACGGTACTGGATGCAATGGCAATTGGCTCAGGATTTTTTAGGAAATTAGTGGCTAAAAATCCGCCTATGGCAATGCCCAAAACAAAGAACAAATTCCACGCTTCTTTCTTCCAATCATATTTAAAGAAAGGGAGGTCGGCAGGAATACAAGCCGCACAAATATGTCGTAACGACGACGAAATGCCAAACGATTTGTTGCCAATGAGTAGAAGCGTTGGCACGGTTAGCCCAATCAGCGGCCCAGCCATATACCAAGGCCAAGGTTGTTTAATAAGTTCTAATAAGTCCATAAAATAGTTGTTTACTGTATTACTGCGTGATTTAGTATTTTGTTACGCCTCAATATTATTTTGCCTTTAGTGGCTGTTTTACAGTTGCTTATGAATGTTTTCTAAAAAATCATAAACAAAAAATCCTCGCTAGAAAAGCTTTTGCTGTTGTTTTACCAATACAACAACCCGTAAAAAAAGTCGTTGTATTGGCATAAATTAGGGGTTAGTGTCATAGAAAACAAGAGATATTCTATAAAATTTATAGATTTAATAGATAAATACTAAAGCTATAACAAATCAACATAAAAACAAACCCAAAAAGTTCTTCGGATGAGCTTTGGTATCTGCAAAAGTAGTACATAGAAAAAAGAGCCAATGTGATATTTGTTACATTGGCTCTTTTTCTTGTGAATAATCTTACAACATGGTTGACGGACAAACGTAGTCGGTGATGGGGATAATTTGAAGATTTGGTGATTTGAAAATTTGAAGATGGGGTGAGATGATTTGAAGATTTGAAAATTTGAAGATGAGGTGATTTGAAGCTGTTGTAGAGTAGCTTATCTGTTAAATTTGTATCAACAAAAAAAGCGGTAAAGATATTTCCTTACCGCTTTTTTGTTGAAATTCGTCATTATAAATTATCTGCAACCTTGGTTTTGTCCATGGTATCCATTGTTCCAAAGATATAATCCCATAGGGGAGAAGATACCCCAAACACGGCATTGCCATCTTTATAATGGTGTACGGCATGGTTTATCCACAATTGTTTGAGAAAGTTTTTGGGTGGCGGATAAGCATGTACCGAATAGTGTACCAACAAATAGCTTGCATAGCCCCAAATAAACCCAGGGAAGAAGGCATAAGCCGCTTCGCCCATCAGCACAAAAAAGAAGGCAAACAAACTAGACGCTACAACAATAGCCAATACGGGGGGCATTGCCAAGCGTGTTTTGTCTTTAGGGTATTCGTGGTGTACGCCATGTGCTACATACTGAAATTTGGCACGGGCTTCGGTAGTGGGTTCGATGTGGTAAACACTTCGATGAACCCAATATTCGACGAAGGTAAATACCAACGCTCCTGTGACAAAAAGTGTACCAATCAACCAGTTTTCTAAAGCTGTATAAACAAAAGCATACCATCCGAGTAATGCTCCGGATACAAAAAATAGCGTAACAGGCACAGCAATGTGTGTACGAGATAGTTTTTCTAAGATAGGGTTTTCAAACAATTGTTTGGTACCACTATTCTTGGGTCTCATTTTTTTCTTGGTCTCTTCCATAATCTTATACGAGATGAGTGGGCCTAAAATTCGTTACCAGTAAAATTGTATTTAAGTAATAAAATTTTCATTAAAAAGGTTTATTTGTTGAATTATTACAGCAAATATACAAAGTTTTGCTTTTCTATAGTGGTTCTATAGATTGATTTTTATCACCGTTTATCAAATATTCGTATTAAGTATTTTCAATCAACAAATACCTTTTGCGGAAACTTCCAACTTTTGGAGGTTACACGCTCGTAATACTTTTCGTACATAGGCAAAATATTGGCTATGTCAAATTCTTTGGCACGTTCCAAAGCGTTGTGCCTAAACGTTGCCAATCGTTCTTCATTTTCGAGTAAATAAACGGTGTTTTTTGCCATATCTTGTATATCGCCTACCTTACTTACAAAGCCCGTTACGCCATGAATGTTCACTTCGGGAATCCCCCCAGCGTCGGACGAAATGATGGGCACTTCGCAGGCCATCGCTTCTAATGCCGCCAAGCCAAAACTTTCTTTTTCGGAAAGCAATAAAAAAACATCGGCCAACGACAATACTTCTTCTATGACATCTAACTTGCCCAAAAACCTCACGTCGTGTTGTACGCCCAATTCTCGGCAAAGCATTTCGATAGAAGTTCGTTCTGGACCATCGCCTACCAGCAAGAGTTTACTCGGTATTTGTTGATTCACCAAATGAAAAACCCGCACTACATCTTCGATGCGTTTTACCTTCCGAAAGTTGGAAGTGTGTATTAATAATTTTTCACCATTGGGGCAAATCGCAATTTTGAAATGGTCTTTGCGAAGTTTTTTAAAGCGAGCTAGGTCGATAAAATTGGGTATTACTTCTATTTTACTGATAATTTCAAACTCGTCGTAGGTGTCGTTTTTAAGGCTTTCCGATACGGCCGTCACACCGTCTGACTCGTTGATAGAGAACGTTACGACTGGTTCAAAAGAAGGGTCTTTGCCTACCAGCGTAATGTCTGTACCGTGCAATGTTGTGATAAAAGGAATATGTACCCCTTTCGATTTTAAGATTTGTTTCGCTAAAAAAGCTGCCGAAGCGTGAGGGATAGCATAGTGAACATGCAGTAAATCAAGCTGTTCGTGTAATACAACACTGGCGATTTTACTCGCTAATGCCGATTCATACGGCAAATATTGAAACAAAGGATAACTCGAAACACTTACTTCGTGGTAATAAATGTTTTCGTTAAAAAAATCTAAACGAGAAGGCTGGCTGTACGTAATAAAATGTACTTCGTGACCGGCTTTTGCCAAGGCTTTGCCAAGTTCGGTGGCCACTACGCCACTGCCGCCATACGTTGGATAGCAAACGATTCCGATTTTCATTGAGATTGATTGTTTGACTACAAGTGTCTTTTATAAAATTTTTGGCTTTGTTATGGCTGTTTCTTTAATTCTGTTGCTTACCTGAAACAAGCAAGCAAGTAATTTTCTCAAAAAGTTATATCTTTAGGTACTGAAACAGTATGTAGATAATTAATGGTTATGCGTATTTAGTCTATAGTTGTTTCGCTTTGAATTAGCAAGAGAAGCTTAACTTTCGGACACTTTACTACTTACAACACAAAAAAAACTTTTTTTTCTCCCTATTATTAAAGATTTTATTCAAACGGCAACACATCATAATACAACAAAATACCATGAATATATGAAAGTATCTTCGCACAACATTGGTTTTAGACAAATACTATTAGGTTTTTTGAGGCTTATAAGGTTTCCTAACTTGCTGATTATCATATTTACGCAATATTTTGCCCGTATTTTTTTAATTCATGAACAAGGACTTTCGTTATCGGTTTTGCAAGAAGTTTTTACGGATAAAAATTTATTGTTGATTGTTTTAGCCACTTCGCTCATTGCGGCTTCGGGTTATGTGATTAATGATTATTACGATATAAAAATAGACCTCGTGAATAAGCCCGAACGGGTGATTATTGGGCGATATATCAAACGGCGTTGGGCGTTGGCTATTCACCAATTGTTTAATGCCATAGGCATTGCTTTGGGCTGGGCAGTCAATAGAAAGGTTTTTATTGTCAATATTGTAGCGGTATTTTGTCTTTGGGTATATTCCAACCGTTTGAAGCGATTGGCATTTTGGGGAAACTTTCTGATTAGTATTCTTACAGGATTTTCGCTACTTATTTTAGCGGTATATTATCCGGGGCATCAACGAGAGGTTTGGATTTATGCCATTTTTTCTTTTGCTATTACCCTTGTGAGAGAAATTATCAAAGATATGGAAGATGTGAAAGGCGACGAAAAACATGGCTGTAGAACTTTGCCTATCATTTGGGGCATTGCCCAAACCAAATGGCTTTTGTATGTATTTATTGGGTTTTTTATTGTGGTGTTGTTTGGCTTGTCGGCACAATTGCCCAACCATAAAATACAATATATTTTTTCGGGGATGATGTTGCCATTGGCATATTTAATTTATCGTTTGGTATATGCCGACAAGCCTAAAGATTTTGCCTTTTTGAGTCACGCTTGCAAACTACTGATGTTGTTGGGTGTATTGAGTATGGTGTGGGCCTGATAGCCCACACCAATGCTTAACGCCAGCCACCACCGAGCGAGCGGTACAAGCCAATAACGGCATTGTATTGCTTACGTTTGATGCTGATGAGTTCTATTTGTGCCTGTAAGGCATTTTTCTGTGCCGTAATTACTTCTAAATACGTGGCTCGTCCCGACCTAAAAAGCTCTACCGAAATACTAATAGAGTTCTTTAAGGCTGTTACTTCTTCGTTTTTCAATTTGTAGGTTTCGGAAGTGGTGTTGATAAGGTTTAGATAATTATACACTTCTGTAAAAGCTCCTACAACCGATTTTTGATAATTGAGGTAGGCCGTTTTTTGTTCGGCTTCGGCACTCATCAAATTGGCATACAATTGCCTACGATTGGCCAAAGGTGCTACCAAACCAGCTCCAAGGCTATAAGCCGCCGAAGCAGGGTCTAGGAGTAACAAAGCATTGAACGACTGTAAGCCCAATGTTCCTGTGATATTTAAAGAAGGATAAAACGCCTTTTTCGCACTGGCAAGGTCGGCATTGGTGGCAATTATCTCCATTTCAGCTTGCTTGATGTCGGGGCGACTTTCCAACAAAGCCGATGGCACGCCCGTAACCAAACGAGGCGGAATGACCTTTTCCCAAGCAAACACAGGCCTTTTGATGGGTTGTGGGTAGCGTCCGAGGAGGAAATTGAGCTTACTTTCTGTTTCTAAAATCTGTTGATTTACTTCTATTTTGAATGCCATCGAACTGAGTAACTGTCCCTTTAGCAATTCAATTCCCAATTGGTTGGCTTCGCCAGCTTGTTTGAGAATACGCACCATTTCGAGCGAAGATTCTTGTAATTGGATGTTTTCTTCTAAAAAAACTAACTCATTATCCAAAACCAATAACTCATAATACGCATCGGCAATTTCGGCAATGAGGTAGGTTTCTACTATATTTTTGCCATAATTAGAAGCCAAGAATCTGGCTACCGCCGCTTTTTTCTGGCTTTTGAGTTTGCCCCAAATATCTGCTTCCCAAGAAGATTGCAAGCCAAGCTGAAAATCAGGAACAAAAGGTGCAGGCAATTGTTGCTTGTCACTGAGATTCGACGAAAATTTTGTATCATAATTTCCTACGCCGTCGATGGTATAATTTCCAAATTTACGTCCTCCCAAGCCAACTACAGCCGACAGTTCGGGCAAGCCCAACCCTTTGGTAAACCGCACGCCAGCCTTGGCCATTTCTATTTTTTGTAAACTCAACAGGCGGTCGAAATTATTTTTCAATGCCGTATCAATCAAAGCCATCAGGGTTGAATCGCCCAAAAAGGTTTTGATAGAAGGCAACGACACTTGGTTGGTATCGGCCAAAGGATGGTACTTGGGTGCAAGTACCATCGTAGGTTTATCTTGGGGAATATCGTTATTCAACTTACAGCCGCCTATTCCTAGCAGGAGTAGTAAGCAAAGGCTATATTTCAGTTTATACATAAGCTTCTTCAATAGTTTTATTTTTTTTCTTCTTTTTAGAAGACAATCCTGCAAAAAACACATACAAGCCCGGAATAATCACGATGCCGAAAACTGTTCCGAAAATCATGCCTCCAGCAGCAGCCGTACCGATGGTTTTGTTGCCAATAGCCCCTGCACCCGAAGCCATCATCAATGGAATAAGTCCTGCCACAAAGGCAAAGGAAGTCATCAAAATCGGACGGAAACGAGCAATAGCACCAGCTATGGCCGCTTGCATGATGCTCTTGCCTTGTTGTTGTTCTTGGAGGGCAAATTCAACAATCAAAATGGCATTTTTACCCAACAAACCAATGAGCATAACCATTGCCACCTGTGCATAAATGTTGTTTTCGAGGTTGAAAATGTATAAGAAGAAAAACGAACCAAAAATCCCGATAGGCAAGGAAATCAATACCGCCCACGGTAAAACAAAGCTTTCGTATTGGGCAGAAAGCAACAAATACACAAAAAGCAAACAGAGCATAAAAATGTACATGGCTTGGTCGCCCGAAAGCACCTCTTCACGGGTCATTCCCGACCATTCGTAGGTAAAGCCTCTTGGCAACGACTGCTTGGCAACTTCTTGAATCGCCTTGATAGCATCGCCCGTACTGTAACCTGCCGCAGGCTCGCCGTTGAGCATGGCCGATACATACATATTGTAGCGTGTAAGCTGCTCTGGCCCATATACCCGCTCGATGCGACTAAAAATAGAATAAGGCACCATTTCGCCTTTTTTATTTTTAATCCTAAGCTTCATGATGTCTTCTGGTTGAGCCCTAAATTTCGGGTCTGATTGTACCATTACTTTATACATTTGTCCGTATGTAATAAAGTTGGTGGCATAAAAACTACCAATCAGCGATTGGAGGTTGCTCATGGCGTTATCGACCGAAATGCCCTTTTTCGCTGCCATATCTTGGTCAATATGAATCAGGTATTGTGGAAAGTTGGGGTTAAAACTCGAAAACACATCCTTGATTTCGGGTCTTTTTTTCAATGCTTCCATAAAATCTTCGGCAACTTCGGCGGTACGTTGCAAATTACCTGTACCCGTTTTATCCAAAAGCCTAAATTCAAACCCACTGGCATTACCAAAACCTGGCACTGCTGGCGGTGGAAAAAACTGAATATCAGCCCCTTTGATGTCCTTTGTTTTTTCAATCAAAACATCAATTAAGTAATTGGCGGTTACGGCTCTTTCCTCCCAAGGTCGGAGGTTGATGGTACTCATCCCAAACGAAGCTCCTACGCCGTCGGTCATCATACTGAAACCCGACAAGCTCGAAATAGAGGCCACTTCTGGGATGGTTTGGGCAATTTTGTCTATTTCGTTCATGATTTCCTCGGTACGTTCGAGGGTAGCTCCTGCTGGGGTAGTTACACTGGCATAAATCGTACCCTGGTCTTCAGTCGGAATAAAACTCGTTGGCAATACTTTGGCAATGCCCCAAGTACCCACCGAAAACACAACCAATACGCCAAAAGTAATCAGTCGGCGGTTGGCGACTCGTTTGATTACGACACCATAGCGACCTGTTAGCTGCTCAAATTTGTTGTTAAATTCTTTGAACAACTGGTCGATAAAAGTCTTTTTATGGGGCCCTTCGGTATGTGGATTCTTCAAAATCAAGGCACAAAGTGCTGGCGTGAGCGTAAGGGCATTGACACCCGAAATCACGATAGCAATGGCCATAGTTACGGAGAATTGTCGGTAAAAAACGCCCACAGGCCCATTGAGAAAGGCTACGGGTATAAACACCGCCGACATCACCAACGTGATAGCCATAATCGCACTGCTAATTTCGCCAATAGATTCGATGGTGGCTTGCTTGGCATCTATGTGCTTTTCTTCCATTTTAGCGTGTACCGATTCTACCACTACAATGGCATCATCTACTACAATCCCGATGGCCAAAACCAAGGCGAAAAGTGTAAGCAAATTGATAGAAAATCCAAAAAGCTGCATGAAAGCAAACGTTCCGACCAACGATACAGGCACCGCCAACACAGGAATAAGCGTTGAGCGTACATCTTGCAAGAAAATAAATACGACCAATGCCACCAAGATAAAGGCTTCAAAAAGGGTTTTGATTACTTCGTGAATAGAGGCATCCAAGAAACGAGATACATCGTAGCTGAGGGTGTAAGTCATGCCCGGCGGAAAAGATGTTTCTTTGAGGTATTCCAAACGGCTTTTGATGTCGGCAATTACCTGACTAGCATTCGAGCCGGGGCGTTGCTTCAATACAATGGCTGCCGAGGGTTTACCGTTTTCTTTTGATAAAACATCGTAGTCTAAAGACCCAAATTCTATGTCGGCAACATCTTTCAGCCGTAGCATTTCGCCACTGTCGGTTACTTTGATGACCACATTTTCGTACTGTTCTTTTTGGGTCATTTTTCCTGTATAACGCAATACATATTGTAAGGACTGCGACTGTCGGCCAGAGCTTTCACCAATTTTACCGGGAGCAGCTTCTACGTTTTGTTCTTTGAGAGCTTTCACGATGTCTTCGGCAGAAATTTCGTAGGCATCCATGCGTCCGGGTTTGAGCCATACACGCATGGCGTATTCACGAGAACCGAGGATGTCGATAAAACCAACGCCATTGATACGCTTGAGTTCGGCTAAAACATTAATATCGGCAAAGTTGTAGATAAACTTCTCGTCGAGCGTTGTGTCTTCGCTGATGAGGTTGATATACAACAACATACTGTTTACTTCTTTTTCCGTAACAACACCTGCCTTAATTACTTCTTCGGGGAGTTCGTCGAGTACCGTAGTGGCACGGTTTTGCACGTTTACGGCTGCCACATCGGGGTCGGTGCCTACTTCAAAATAGACTTGAATGATACTGGTGCCGTCGTTGCCCGACATAGAAGTCATGTAGGTCATGCCGGGTACACCATTGATGGCCCTTTCGAGCGGCGTAACAACCGCCTTGGCACAAACTTCGGCATTGGCACCGGTATATTTGGTCGTGACGGTAACGGCAGGCGGTGCAATATCTGGATATTGTGTAACGGGCAGACTAAACATAGCCAGCACCCCCATAATCACAATAAAAATCGAGATGACCAACGATAGCACTGGTCGTGTGATGAATTTTGCAAACATAAGGGTAAGGATTATTTAAGAGAATCGTTTTTAGAAAGAGTTCTACCTATTTCGCTCATGGCTACAAATTGAGGCTTCACTTCCATGTCTTCTTTTACATTCTGAATACCTTCATAAATGATGCGGTCTTCTTTTGTCAAACCTCCTTCAATGATGAAAAAGTGTGGCAGTCGTTGCGATACTTTTACGGCTCTCGATTTCACTTTGTTCTTATTGTCAATCACATATACATAAGTTCTGTCTTGAATTTCAAAAGTAGCCTTTTGCGGAATCAACATGGCATTGTGGTAGCGTTTGAGCAAACGTACTTTGCCACTAGCCCCATGTTTGAGGATGCGTTCGGGGTTTGAAAATCTTGCACGAAAGGCAATGTTTCCCGTATTGGGGTCGATTTCGCCTTCGCTGGTTTCAATGCGTCCTTTGAATGGATGTTCTTCGCCATTGGCAAGCATCAACGTTACTTGTGGAGCGGTGTTTTTCTGCTCTTTGAAATTATTGGCATAATTGAGGTATTCTTTTTCCGAAACATCGAAATAGGCAAATACTTCATCATTTTTGCTGATGGTGGTCAAGAGTGTTCCGTCTTCAATCAAACTTCCTACTTTGTTGGGAATGCGGTTGGTAAATCCACTAAAAGGAGCTTTGATTTGGCAATACGAAAGCTTGATTTTGGCGAAAGATTCATTGGCTTGGGCTTCTTCTACCTTGGCGTTGGCAAGCTCTACTTTATTTTGAGCAATGGCAAGTTCGGCTTTTGAAACCACATTTTTTTCTACGAGTTTTTTTACATTATTCAAATCCAATTCGGCAGCTTGTAGCTCGGTGGTCATACTTCGTACAATGGCTTTGGTACGAATCACGTCTTCTTTCAACTCAGGGTTATTGATGGTAAACATCAGTTGTCCTTGTTGCACAAATTTACCTTCATCAATATGAATTTTCTCAATATAGCCTTTTACCCTCGCCCGAATTTCAACGTTTTGCACAGCATAAATTTCGGCTACATAATCGGTATGCAGAAAAGTATCTACAACTGCGGGCGACGTTACGGAGTAGTTTTCTACTACCAAGTCATTTTTTTCTTCTTTTTTGTGGCAGGCAAGTGTCAAAAAGCCGAAGAATGCGGCAACTAATAATTTTTTCATACGTTTTTCTATTTGTCTTATGGGCATTCATAGCAGTAAGCTGCTATAAATACCTACAAAAGTGCTGTTATCATGTTTGGTCGCTTAAACCTATTGAGAGAGGTTGGCAGCGAGATTAAATGCTTTACTTAATTATGCTATTTGGTGTAATGTATCAAGCGGCGTTTGACCCAATAACGAGTTTTTTTTTAGTTTAAAATAGTTTGACAGGATTGAATCCCAATAAAGGCTATTAGTTTTTATACTAAATATTGGTATGCTAACATTTTAAATTCATATTTCATCTTTATACTATGAGTATGGATTTTGCCCCATACTCATAGCTTAATTTTAGCTTGCTGATTAGATGAAGTATAACTCAAAAAATATCATAACATTTACCATTGTTCTGAAAAACAATAGATTAGTGCTAGAAATTACCCGTAGGTTACTTGATACAAACTGTTGGGAAAGAAAAAAATGATATGACCTAAACTTGGGGTGGAGGCGTAGTGAGGGCTATAATGATGCCTTGATAATGATTTTGATAAAAATTATTGTTGATGGAAGTGTTCAAATGCCAAAAAGCAAAGCGTTGGGAATGTTGTGCCAAAAATGCTATTTCAGATACATCTTTGTCTTCGTCTTCGTTGTCGTCGGAAGAGGAAGGGTCTAAATCAATGGCATCAATATGAGAATAATGAAAAGTAGTAGCGTGCAAAAAATACTGGGAAGTTGTTGTTTTTAACGCAAAATTTCTTTGAATTGTACTATTTTGTTTTAATTCGTTATGGGTTTTACTATTATTTACAAAAAGTAACAATAGTACATAAATAGAAAAAATTATATGTGTTATAATTCTACCCACGATTGTTTTTTGACAAAATTACAATTTTAGGATTAAAAAAATACAAGTTTACGTTTGATTTTCGACATAATACTTTAAAATAGATTCAAAAAAGCTATTTTAACAGACGAAAATTGCAATTTTTGTAAAATTAGCTGTTGTGTTGTTAAAAAAATAAAAATGTATGATAAATTAAAATTATACAATTTATAAGAATAGCTGACAAAGTTTGTCAAAGACTTGGTTTTATACAAATAATATGTTGTATTATTTGTATAAAACGGGCTTTTTTATTTTACTTCTTCATAATCAATGTATTCGCCACCGCTAAAATCATCGGCGTTTTTGCCTTTTTTGGGCGGTACGAAATCTATGTCAATTTGCCCTTCTCTCTTGTGGCGTTGTTTTTGTTGATACTGCTGCTGCTGGTTCATAAAATCCCTCTGAGCTTTGTCCATTTGCGAGGCTACAAAACCTCTCAATAGCCATCTAAACAACCGAGGAATGACAAATACAATGAGTGCAAATATGATAAGGTATTTCATTGCAATGATAATTAGTAATGGTTCTGTACGCTATTTTAACACCAAAATTACAGAATAGTTCTTTTTAAAGTGCTTAAATTTTGCTTAGTTTTTACCAACGGTTGTATTTCTCCGTAAAATGCAACCTGAACTTACCAAGTGTGAGCAAGGTACGTATCCTGTTTTGTAAGAAACGCTAAAATGGGGTCAATTGTTGAGCCAAAATGGCTAAACCTTCGTCGAAACTATGCGGTTGGTATCCCAATTGTTGTTGGGCTTTGGTCAAGATAAATCCTGTGCGTGGCGGGCGTTTATCGGGTTCATGAAAAACACTGGCGTTTACTTCCTGAATCAAGCTGGCATCTAGTCCGAAAAAATGGGCAGTTTTCAAGGCCATTTGATACGGACTCATCAAATCTTTACCCGAAATATGGAAAATGCCTTGGGCTTGTTGCGCTACGGCAAGCCAACAGCCTAATGCCAAATCTTCTGCCAGTGTAGGCGTTCGCCATTGGTCGTTTACTACCTTGATGGCTTGTTGTTTTTCTAAAGATTTTTTCACCCATAAAATCAAATTACTGCGGCTCATATCGGCAGCAATGCCATACACCAACACCGTTCTGATGATGCTCCAAGCCAATCCCGAAGCTTGTACAAGCGTTTCGGCGGCTAGTTTGCTTTTGCCATACAGCGATACAGGATTGGGCTGGTCGTCTTCTCGATAAGGCCCAGCTTCGCCATCAAAGACAAAGTCGGTTGATACATAACAGAAATAGGCTTGCCAACGTTTGCTTGCTTCGAGCAAATGGGCTACGGCGTTCACATTGACCTCCCAACAAGCCTCTGGATTGGCCACACATACATCGACGTGTGTCATGGCGGCGGCATGAATCACCGCATGGGGTTGGGTTTTGGCAAAAACGGCTGCTACTTGTTGGGCATCGGTGATGTCCATTGGCTCGTAGGTATAGCCTTGGGTAAAAGGCAGACGGTTTTCGCCTTTGGCGGTGGCAATCAACGCCACGTCAGAACGATTGCGTAAGTGTGCCACCAGTTTTTGCCCCAGTAGTCCGTTACTTCCTGTAATCAAAATACGCTTCATAGGGAATGGTTAAGCTATTGAGTGAATGAGTGGTTTGTGCGTTAATTTTTCATTTTCAAATACTTCATTTATCAATTCAATGGTCTTGCTTATAACTTATTTCCTCGCAAAAAGTCTTCGATGCTCATGCGTTTTTTCATTTCTAGTTGCAGTTCTTCAATGGCAATCATGGCATCTTCGCACTGCACATACAATTTAGTTTTATGGTCGGTAAAAAATGCTCCTATAGCCAATTTTTCACCTTCATAGTCATGAACCAAACGAGTTTTATACACTTTACAACCCTTGCCTGCAAGGGTTGTCCAAGCGGCAGGGTAGGGCGACAAGCCTCTGACAAAATTATGTACCGCTTGGGCCGTTTGCTGCCAGTTAATTTGACACGTTTCTTTAAAAATTTTGGGAGCATGACGCAGCTCTTGGTTTTCGTCTTGTGGCATTTGTGGGTACGAGCCTTGTGCAATTGCTTGTACGGTAGTAAGCACCAAGTTTGCTCCTTTGTACATCAAACGCTCATACACTTCGCCTACGGTGTCGTTGGGAGCAATGGGTTCTTTTTCTTGAAAAATGATAGAACCTGTATCTATTTCATGTTTTAAGAAAAAAGTAGTCACGCCTGTTTCGGTTTCTCCATTGATAATAGCCCAGTTGATAGGAGCGGCCCCACGGTATTGAGGCAACAACGAGCCATGCAAATTGAATGTTCCGAGTGGGGGCATATTCCAAACTACTTCGGGGAGCATTCTGAATGCCACAACAATTTGCAAATCAGCCTGATAGCTTTTGAGTTCTTCTAAAAATGCAGGAGCTTTGAGTTTTTCTGGTTGTAATAAAGGAATATGCGGTGCATGATTGACTACATATTCTTTTACCGCCGACATCCCTAATTTTTGTCCACGCCCCACAGGCTTGTCGGGGGCTGTCACCACAGCTACTACATTACAATGATTTTCAACCAATACCTTGAGGCTTGCTACGGCAAACTCGGGCGTACCCATAAAAATAATTCTCATATTATATACATTAGTCTTGCTAGTCTTGACGTTTCTCTTGTTGGGTAAGCATAACTCAATCCTTACATTTTATATTTATTCTTCTAATAACACAAAAAAATAATTAGATTTTGAAAACGCTTAAAAATGCTTTATCTTTGTTCTCTCAATTCTAAAAAATATGAAAAGAGTCAGACGCATAACATTCATAGAGTAGCTTCAATTTTTCTGCAAAGGTCTTAAAAAATCTTGTAGAACGGTTGGAAGCCGTTCTTTTTTGTTTGTTAGGAGTGCTGAAAGACGTACAATTATTGGTTTTGCTGGCAAGTTTTTGTCAGTAATTTTTTTTGTATCTAACTCAATTTGAAAATATAAACATCGTATAAAAACATGGCAAAGATACAGTATTATACCCAAGAAAAGCTAGACGAGCTAAGAGCCGAGCTTCAGTATTTAAAGATTCAGGGGCGTGCCGATATGGCAAGACAAATTGCCGAAGCACGTGACAAAGGGGATTTGAGTGAAAACGCAGAGTACGATGCCGCCAAAGATGCACAGGGCTTGTTGGAGTTGAAGATTTCTAAAATGGAAGAAATCATTGCTAATGCAAGGGTATTAGACGAATCGAACATTGATACTTCTAAAGTATCTATTTTATCAAAAGTTCGTATCAAAAACCGTAAAAACGGGGCGGTTGTCACTTATACATTGGTTTCGGAAGAGGAAGCCGACTTAAAAGCGGGTAAAATCTCTATTTCATCGCCTTTTGGGAGAGGGCTTTTTGGGAAAAAAGTAGGCGATATTGCCGAGGTGGTTGCACCTGCGGGCAAACTTGAATTCGACATCTTAGAAATTTCGAGATAATAAAACGATGTTTTGCTCTTAAAAAATCCTTGCGTATCATACGTCAAGGATTTTTTGTTTTGCTACCCCTAAAAAATATTTCTCATACGCTCTTGGGCTTTTTTTTCGTTTCTGTCTTTGTATATTTGTTTATTACATCTTTTGTTAGGGCATCCATACCCACAACTTTATGCAATTTTTATATCCAGCGTTTTTATGGGGTTTGGTGGCGATAAGCATACCTGTATTGGTACATTTATTTAACTTTCGCCGAACCAAAAAAATCTATTTTACCAATGTAGCTTTTTTAAAGGCTGTTAATACCCGTACCTCTTCGTTCCGCAGGTTGAAGCACTTGCTGATTATGGCGGCTCGTATGTTGGCAATTGCCTGTTTGGTATTGGCTTTTGCACAACCGTATTTGCCTGCCAAAAGTGGCTTAGACCTCAAAGGGCATATACTTACGAGCGTGTATATTGACAATTCGCTTTCGATGCAAAACAAAGAACATACGCAAAACAACCTCGATAGGGCTATTACTAAATTGGAAGAATTGCTTACGGTGTTTCCACAAAGTGCTATTATGCAACTGGTTAGCAATATTTTTGGGGCTGACGAATACCATTTGGCGAATCCACAGCAAATCAAAGAGCGTACCACAAGCTTGCATTTTACCCATACGCCTCGTAGTTTGTTGCAGGTGTATCAACGCCAAACCCATTTGGCTGCCAAACACACTACACAAGGCGGTACACAACACATTTGGTTTAGTGATTTTCAAAAAAGTACGACCGGTGATTTGCGTAAGTTACAAGTAGGAGCAAACGACCGCCTTTTTTTAGTGCCAGTACAAGCCCCTGCCGTACAAAACGTATTTGTCGATTCGCTGTGGTTGAGTACGCCTTTTGTGCGTACCATGCAAGGCAATACCTTGGTGGTAAAGCTGATGAATACAGGCAATAATGCCATTCAAAATTTATCCATTAGGCTTTTTCTCGACGACATCCAAGTGGCTTCGTCGGTAGTAAATTTGCCTGCCAACCAAGGTGCTACAACAACGTTTCAGGTGACGCTGAAAGATAAAACGTTTAAAAAAGGACGCATTTCTTTCGACGATACACCTATTACTTTCGACAACGATTATTACTTTGTGTTGCAACCAAGTCCAGCGATTCAAATTGCCCATATCTATAGCCAAGACGTTACAGAGCCTTATATCAAACACGTTTTTGAAAACGATAGTGTATTTCAAATCAAAAGTCAATTGGCCAATAATATCGACGTAGGACAACTCCAAACCGCCGATTTACTCATTGTAGAAGGCTTGCCAAGCATTGATGGAAGCTTGAAAACAGCCCTCGACGAGTTTGTGAGCGGTGGTGGTTCGGTGCTGGTGATTCCTTCGCAAACGCCCAATGTGGCGAGTTACCAAGCTTTTTTAGGAAATTATGGTATCAGAAATGTACAGCAAATTGGCAATAAACCGAGTAATCCTCAACTATTAGCCGAACCGCCTGCCAATACAGGTTTTTATGCCGATATTTTCGACCAAAGTTTACAACAAAAATTGGTACAAATGCCTTCGCAAAATGCCTTACTTTCGTGGCAAGTAGCAGGCGAAAAGATTCTTCGTTTCAGAAATGACCAAGCCTTTTTGAGTGTGTCGAAAGCCAAACAAGGAGCCGTGTATTTGCTGGCATCGCCTTTGAGCCAAGCTTGGGGCGAGCTAAGTCATAACGCTATTTTTGTGCCAACCATGTATAAAATTGCGGCACTCAGTGCCAGACAAGAGCCCTTGGCGTATTCGTTTGCAGCCCATAATTTTAGGATAGATTTACCCAATATGCCTGATAAAAATGCCCGTTTTAGCCTAAAAAATCAGCAGTTGGAGCTATTGCCTGTGCAATATTTGGTAGGAAAACAACTGACTATCGAACTGCCAAAATCGAACGAACTACAAGATAATCAACGGGTTGAATCGGGATATTATGAATTGATGCTCAACGGTAAGCCACAGCGATTGCTTGCTTTCAACCATAGCCATGCCGAATCGCAAATGCGTTTTTATAGTACCGAAGAGCTCAAGCAATTAGTAGCAGGACAAAAAAATATACAGGTATTTGATAAACTTGACGATGCCGCTTTGGTTAAGACTTTTAAGGAGCAATATTTCGGACAAGCCCTTTGGAAGTATTTTCTGGGAGCAGCTTTGCTATTTTTAGCCATAGAAATACTTTTGATTAAATTTTACCGATAAATTAGTAAACAACTAAATCACAAAACCATGTCATTACAAAAAGGAGACAAAGCCCCCTTATTTACCTTGTACAACACTGAAAGACAAGAAGTGTCGTTGGCCGATTATGCAGGAAAAAACGTTGTATTGTTGTTTTTTCCTTTTGCTTTCACCAGTGTTTGTACGGCAGAATTATGTGAAATGCGTGACAACATCGCCACGTATGCGAGCCTAAACGCCGAAATCTTGGCGGTGTCGGTCGATTCTTTGTTTACATTAGGGAAATTCAAAGAAGAGCAAAGCTTGCCATTTCCTTTGTTGTCTGATTTCAACAAAGAAGTATCAAAAACCTACGATTGCTTGTACGAAAGCTTTGCTTTTGGCACAAAAGGCGTGTCGAAACGTTCGGCATTTGTGATTGATACCGAGGGCGTAATTCAATATGCAGAAGTATTAGAAAATGCAGGCGAAGTACCCAACTTTACGGCAGTAAAAGCGGCATTGGCTTAAAAGCAAAAAGGCATGAATAAAAGTTATTACATTTATTCATGCCTTTTTATACAAAAGTTGTGCTAAAAGATTAGTCAGCTACAACTGTGAATTGCACTTTGTGTTTCACTTCTTTGTGAAGGTCTAAAGTAGCAGTATATTCACCGATAAATTTCACTTCGGTATCCAAAGCGATTTTCTTACGGTCCACTTCAAAACCTTTCTCTTTCAAAGCTTCAGAGATTTGGATGCTCGTAACACGACCGAAGATTTTGCCACTTTCACCCACTTTCGCAGCGATAGTAAGCGAAGTATCACCGATAGAATCGGCCAAGGTTTGAGCGTCTAATTTAATTTTCTCAGCTTTGTGAGCAACTTGTTTCAAGTTTTCAGCAAGGATTTTCTTGTTAGTTGGCGTTGCCATTACAGCAAAACCTTGCGGAATAAGATAGTTACGGCCATAACCAGGCTTCACCGTAACGATGTCGTTTTTATAACCAAGACCTGCGATGTCAGTCTTTAAGATGATTTCCATTGTATTTGTCAAAGATTTTTAGTTGATGGTTGTTGTAACAACCCTAAACTTTTCACGTAAATCAGAGGAGGCTTGTCCTATTTCAAACCATCTGCAACGTAAGGCATAAGAGCCAAGTGACGAGCACGTTTTACGGCTTGAGCCACTTTTCTTTGGAATTTCAAAGAAGTTCCAGTAATACGACGAGGAAGAATTTTACCTTGTTCGTTTACCAATTTCAATAAGAAATCTGGGTTTTTGTAATCAATGTATTTGATGCCTGATTTTTTGAAACGGCAATATTTTTTGCGTACTACGCTTTTGTCAACTGGTTCGTTTACTAAAGTCATGATGTTAAGTCAGTTAAATGTTGTTGGATTCGACCTAATAGGAACATTATTCAGCTTTCGCTTCTTGTTTTTTACCTACTAACCCTTTGCTCTTACGCTCGTTGTATGCCACAGCGTGCTTATCAAGTGCTATTGTCAAATAACGGATAACTTTCTCGTCACGCTTATACTCGATTTCCAATTTAGCAACCAAGGTAGGAGGTGCTTGGAATTCAAAGATTTGGTAGTAACCAGTCGTTTTGTTTTGAATAGGGTACGCCAGCTTACGAATGCCCCATGCTTCCTCATTGATGATTTCAGCACCGTTATCGGTCAAAACTTTTTTAAATTTTTCAACGGCGTCCTTTGTCTGCTGTTCTGACAAAACGGGAGTTAAGATGAACACCGTTTCATAATTACGTAATTCCATAAAAATGATAAAATTGTTAAACTGTTTTTTTAAAAGGACTGCAAAATTAACAGCTTTTGTTATAAAAAGCAAATGTAATCTGTAATTTTTTGATAGTCAGGGAGGTAATAATATTTACGCAAAATAGTATTGGTAAAGATGTATCAGACAAGCAACGATAACATTTATATAATTGCTCCCAACACACGCTACCCTGCTCTATCCTTTTAACATCACGACTTTTAGATGGAAAATGAGTAAAATTGTTAGACCAAAAGCTTTATGTACGAAAAGAGACTATTCTCCCCAACTTTAGCATTAATTAACACAACTATTATGTAGGCTTTTAGGAGCTTACCAAACACTCAATTGATTTAGTATGATACAAAAATGTATGAAAGCGTTGGTTGTTTTGACCTTACTTTCTTTTGGTAGCATGGCACAAAAAGAACAATGGACTCCGTTGTTTGATGGTAAAACGCTCAAAGGCTGGAAGCAACTTGGCGGACAAGCCAAGTATGAAGTGAAAAACGGAGAAATTATTGGTACAACGGTTGCCAATACGCCTAATTCCTTTTTATGTACCGAAAAAGAGTACGGTGATTTTATATTAGAACTCGACCTCAAAGTGGCAGAAGGCATGAACTCTGGGATTCAATTCCGTAGTTTATCGAAACCCGACTACCAAAATGGCCGTGTGCATGGCTACCAAGTAGAAGTGGACCCCTCTGACCGCAACTGGTCTGGCGGATTGTATGACGAAGGACGCAGAGATTGGTTGTACATTCCGAATATCAATCCTGAAGGAAAAAAGGCATTCAAGCATAACGAACAATGGAACCACTACCGTGTAGAAGCCATTGGCAACACGATTCGTACTTGGGTAAACGACATTCCTGTTTCGAGCTTGATTGACGACGTAACTGCCCAAGGGTTCATCGCCTTGCAGGTGCATTCGATTTATGGCAATATGAAGGAAGGCATGGAAATTCGTTGGAAAAATATCAAAATCCAAACCCAAAACCTCAAGCCTCGTCCTGCCGATGCTACGCCTGTGATAAACCTTACCCTCAATAACTTGTCGGCATTAGAACAAGCCCAAGGCTTTAAGTTGTTGTTTAATGGCAAAGATTTTACGGGTTGGAGAGCCGTGCATTCAGATAAAATGCCTGAAAAACGTTGGAAAGTAGAAAATGGCACTATCAATATAAGTCCTTCCGATGGCTCTGAAACAGGCAACGACATCGTTACGACCGAGCAGTATGGTGCATTTGAAATTACGTTTGAATTTAAGTTAACTGATGGGGCAAATTCAGGTTTGAAATATTTTGTCAACGAACAATTCGATTCAGGAGGCAAATCGGGTGTTGGCTTAGAGTTTCAAGTACTAGACGATGAAAAACACCCTGATGCTAAAATGGGGGTTGTGGGCAACCGCACGCTGGCGAGTTTGTACGACCTGATTCCTTCGTATAAGCCCGACAAACGTTTCCAAAGAAAAATTGGCGAATGGAACCAAGGCCGTGTGATTGTGTATCCAAACAATATCGTACAGCACTGGCTCAATGGCTTTAAAGTAGTAGAATACGAAAGAGGAAGTAATATTTTCAAGGCATTGGTTGCCCGCAGCAAATATGCCAAATACGATGGCTTTGGGTTGAATGAAAAAGGAAACATCCTTCTCCAAGACCACGGTGATAATGTTTCGTTCAGAAATATCAAAATCAGAGAGTTGAAGTAAAAATAGTAACACAACAATAGAGGGTAGCGTCTTCAACGGCTATTGATTAGAAGACGCTACGATGAGTTTCCAATTTTACATTTCCCCATATTTAATTATTACTTATTTACCATGGAAAGAAGAGATTTCGTCAAACAGTCGGCTATTGCTTCGTTAGGAGCTTTGGCATTTAGCCCCAAATCATACAGCAGAATCATCGGTGCCAACGACCGTGTGAGGGTTGGTTGTGTTGGTTTTTCAGACCGCTTCAAAGCATCGCACGTACCGCCATTCAAAGAATTTATGAAAGAAATGAACTTTGAAATGGTGGCTCTTTCAGACCTTTGGAATCGTCGTCGTGATGAAGGCAAAGCATTTTTAGAAAAAGAACTAGGCGGAAGCATTACCACGTACCGCAACAACGATGAGTTGTATGCTTCTAAATCGGTCGATGCGGTGTTTATCTCAACGGCAGATTTTCAGCACGCCATTCATACCATCGAGGCTGTACAAGCAGGCTGCGATACTTATACCGAAAAGCCATTGGCCGAAACCATGGACGATGCCCGTGCGGTATTGAAAGCCGTAAAAGCTTCGGGGAAAATTGTACAAATTGGCTCACAACGCCGCAGTGGACCAAACTACTGGGCCGCCGACGAATTTATCAAATCGGGTAAATTTGGCGATATTAAAATGGTAGAATTGATGTGGAACGTAAACCAACCGGGCCGTTGGAGAAGACCAGATCTCACTGCTATTTTGAAAGAATCGGACATCGACTGGAAACGCTTCTTAATCAACCGTCCTGCCGATACGTTTGACCCACGCAAATACTTAGAATACCGCTTGTTCTGGCCTTATTCGTCGGGTATTCCGGGGCAATGGATGAGCCACCAAATTGATACCGTACACTGGTTTAGTGGTTTGGCACATCCACGCAGTGCTGTTGCCAATGGCGGTATTTATCAATGGAACGACGGTCGTAAAAATGCCGATACACTTACAGTTGTATTCGATTACGGCCCACTCAACGACCCAAGCAAAGGTTTCCAAGTGATGTTTACGAGCCGTTTCTCTAATTCGGCTGGAGGTACAAAAGAAATTTACTACTCGAATGGTGGAGAATTAAACCTCGACAACAACAAAGTGTCGCCTAACGGTGGTCTTGGTGCCAGAGAAGCCGCTGCGATGGGACTAAAAGCTAATTTGTTGCCAGAATTTTCGTTGAGTCAAGCTTCTAAAGTAGAAACCAACGCCAATACGGGTTATGATATTCTTACGTCTGCCCACATCAAAAACTGGATGGAATGCGTTCGTTCTCGTAAGCAACCCAATGCACCAATCGAAGCAGGGTATCAGCACTCTATTGCGTGTATCATGGCAAACGCTGCTTATCGTACAGGAGAAAGAGTAACTTTCGACGAAAAACGTCAAGAAGTATTGGCGGCAGGCAAAGTATTTAAGTATTAATGTAGAATTGTGAGTTAGCGTTTTAGTTTTGGGCAACTTACGAAGGTTCAAATAAAATTGGCGTAGTGGCAACTCTTGCAGTTGCCACTACGCCAAAAAATGCCAATAATATTGAAAACGCTTCTGAACAAGATAAAATCCTTCATAAAGCCCTAATCCGATACAGCAATTGAATTTTTCCTCCAAAGCACCAAACCGTTTTACAACGCTACAACTAATTCATCTACAGGTTTTCTTACTTTTTTGGCTTTAGCAAGGTAATCTTTGGCTTCGTCACGGTAGCCTAATGGCATCAACAACACACTTTTCAATCCTTTGGCGGACAAGTTCAATAATTCATCCAAAGCAGCATTATTAAAGCCTTCCATGGGCGTTGCGTCAACGCCTTCTACTGCGGCGGCGGCCAAGCCCGTTCCCAAGGCAATATAGGCTTGTCGGGCCATCCAATTGAAAGCCGAAGCCTCGTCAAGTTTTGCTACAGCACCATCAATCATTCCTTTGAAACCAGCCAAACTTTCTTCCGAAACACCTCTTTCGCTGGCTATTAACTGAATATACTTGTTGATACGTTCGGGTGTAGCAACATCCCAAGCGGCAAAGATGACCAACGCCGTAGCAGCCGTAATTTGCGGTTGGTTGTAGGCTACTGGTTGTATTTTTGCTAACGTTTCTTTATCCTGAATCACTAAAAGGTTATAAGGCTGCAAACCCATCGACGAAGCGGAAAGACGAATGGCTTCTGTAATGGTATCAATTTTTTCTTGAGGAACAACCTTAGAGGCATCCATTTGTTTGGTGGCATAACGCCAATTGAGTTTTTCTATCAAGCTCATACGATTAAATATGTTTATACATTAAATGTTAATACATTTTAATAAACCACTAATTTAATAAACCACTAAATCGTAATATTAGTTCCATGAACTACTCTATATTTAGTGTGTTTGGAAATTGGCGTGTTTTTGTACACCAACAGCCATTATTTCAGAAATGTTAGGTCACGATTCTGAAAAACAACCAAAATATATTTGGATTCATTCGGTAATGATGTACTCGACGAAGCAATGAAAAACCTTTTGTAATTTAACCATAAGCAAACTTCGATGCTATCATAAGATTGGGCAATCAGCAATTGCCCAATCTTATTACTTCCCCATCGTGTATTCAAGAATAAATAGCTGATATTACCAATGAAAATTAATTATTGCCACAGAAGCTTTAAGAGCTAAGAATAATTGTCCAGACGCTGTCTGGATAATTAGAGAGAATGCAGTCATACCCTCCAGAAAGGCTACTTTCACGCTTGGGCTTTTCTCATTTTGTGGCACTAAGTAATTACGCAGTTTTATTACGAATACGGAAAATGTAAATCTTTAGACTAATTTCAAATGCCATATATTAATAATTAAATTTGTATTTTAGATACTTACTACCAAAGTACCAAAGTCTTATAGCAGCAAATTAAAACTATTTTTAAACTTACCTAGAAAGATCAAACATAATAATTATGGAAAAAAATGAAAAAACGGGCAACCAATATTCACATAGAGTAAAAAACCATTTATCCGTTGAATTATTAATGGAAAATTTTAAAAAGCATCTAGATATAGATGATAATCTAAGGATTTTTTTTTCTGCTAAATTTGGTTCTGGAAAAACCTATTTTTTACATGAATTTTTTGATTTTTATTCTTCTGATTATGAGGTTATTAAGTTGTTTCCCATAAATTATACAACAGCAAATAATAAAGATATTTTCGAGCTAATAAAATTTGATATATTATTCCACTTAATCAGGTTTCATGAAAGTAAAATTGACCAAAGTTCGATTTCTACTTTTTTGAAAATACAATGGTTTTTACATGGAAAGTTGAAATCAATGGATATTAATTTTACTCTTGAATTTCTAGAACCATTATTAGATATTGAGGCGGTAAAATCGAATTTGCCAAGTTGGACAACAACTTTAACTACGTTACAAAAAATTTTTAAAATAGCCAAGAAGGGATATGATGAGTTTTTAACAAAAGTGAGTAATGATGATTTAGATTTGAGTGATTGTTTCCTAGAGCAAATAATGAAGGAGTTTCATGAATATGAACATGATCCTATTACTCAAATAATTAAAAATACGTTAAACAAAATATACGATAACGGAAACGGTAAGAAGATCGTATTGTTAATTGACGACTTAGATAGATTAGATCCCGATCATTTGTTTAGACTGTTAAATATTTTTGGAAATCATCTTTCTCTTTCCAGTGGCAATAAGGTTCTATATTTGAATGAGAATAAATTTGGTTTTCACAAGATTATCTTGGTTGGAGATATTAGAAATGTACACAGTATTTACGAACATAGATATGGGAGTAAAGCTGATTTTGAAGGATATTTTTCAAAATATTATTCGAAGGATATTTATAAGTTTGACATTAGAGCTATTTTACTAAAGAGAGATAACTATACAGGCAGGCTACAATCTATTGCCCAAAGCACTATTGCTAAGAGTTTTTTTCCTATCTATTTAAATCCAATGAATCAGGAACATCAAGAAGGAAAAGCTTTATTGGAATATATGTTTTTGTTTTTTATTAATGAAGGGCAAATAAGTTTCAGAAGCATTCATCAAAAGCTTAGAGCAGATTTTTCTTCAGAAAAGATACGAATCGATTATTCGTCAGTTTATACCTCTATCATATATAATATCACAACCTACTTTATTTGGTTTTTTGACTCTAAAGAAAATTATCTAACTGCGTTATCTAAGTGCCAAGACTTGCCAATAAATAAATCAAATGTTTTTGGTGGTTCTATATTTCATGAATTGTTAATATTTTCATCACAAGACCTGAAAACAGAATCAGACTTTGAAAGCCTAAAAAAAAGTAACAGCCCATTTCCCATTTTAGCTAAAATGTTTGGCTCTGATAAAGAGTGTAGCTTGTCCTTTTCAATAGATTATTCTAATATTTATGATGGTAAGAATAAGATCCAAAATTTAAAATATTTTGATGAGAACAAGAATGATATTGCCCCAATTCCTGAAATCTCTTTTAAAAGCCTTTACTTTTCGTTCATACTGAGGTATATGTGATTATAAATAGCATGTAGCAAAACATCAACCAATTCCTATGGTATATGGATTTTAGATTTACACTGACAGGTCATGTCCAAAGCGTGGCTCCAGATGATTATAAACAAACAAGGAGCTACAATTTCTCGTAACCCACTGATTTTCAGTAGTCGGGATGACAGGATTTGAACCTCCACGCTCCAAGCGTGGCTCCAGATGATTATAAACAAACAAGGAGCTACAATTGCTTGTAACTCCTCGTTTCCTGTCGGGATGACAGGATTTGAACCTCCACGCTCCAAGCGTGGCTCCAGATGATTATAAACAAACGAGGAGTTACAATTGCTTGTAACTCCTCGTTTCCTGTCGGGATGACAGGATTTGAACCTGCGACCCCACGCCCCCCAGAAGTATAACAGTTATGTTTTAATATTTTTCAATTTTATTTAATTGCCTATAAAACAACAGTATAACTATTTTTATCTTTCTATTACTTGCAATTATTCATGGTTATTTACTACATTTGTTTAAACTTTGTTTAAACCCAAAAATAGTTTAAACAAATCAAATCAGAATAAATCGTAAGAACATGACCTCAGCGAAAGTACTTCTCTTCACATCAAAGCTACTTAAAAATGGTGAATATCCAATTGTATTAAGATTAACCAAAGACCGCAAATTCAAGTATATAAGTCTTGGTTTTAGTTGCTCATTAGACCTTTGGGATGATAAAAACAATTACCCCAAAAAGAAACACCCAAACCATAAAGAAATGACCATAACGATTGATTCTGTACGGAATAAAGCCAATCGTGAAATTTTAAATCTGGAAAATCAGGGGAAAGAATATTCTTTAGAAGAATTAGCCAACATACTTCAAGCTGAAAAGAAGAGAAAGGCTATTACCATATTCAATTACTTTGAAGAGATAATTAGCAAAAAAGAACAATCTGGTAAAGTTGGTTATGCCAATGCCTTTATAGAGTCACTTAATAAACTCAAGACTTTTAGAAATGGGAAAGATTTAGAGTTTTCTGATATTACTTTCAATTTTTTAAAGCAGTACGAAGACTGGCTAATTTCTCAGAAACTAATGCCCAATACCATTTTTTATTACCTAAGAACCTTGAATACTTTGCTTGGCTATGCCAAAAAAGAGGAGTTAGTAAAGCCCGACTACTACCCTTTCAAGGATTTTGGGTTTGCTAAATATCGAAATGTAAAAACAAAGAAAAGAGCGATTACAAAAGAAGATATGCTTGCTATTATCAATCAGGAGTTACCTGCACAATCTCGTCTTGCTCGTTCTCGTGATTTTTTCGTTTTTAGCTATTATTGTGGTGGCATCAACTTTGTAGATATGGCAAACCTTAAATGGTCGAATATCATCAATGGGCGATTAGAATATGTTCGTCAAAAAACCAACGAGGCGTATAATATTATACTACTTCCTCCTGCACAAAAAATTTTACAATATTTTAGAGAAACGAATTTCGTGCGTCAAGATTCTTATATTTTTCCGATTCTTTCAGATTTCCATAAAACGCCACAACAAATGAGAGACCGCATTCATAAGGTAAACAGGCAAACCAACGAAGACATGAAAGAGATTGCTAAAATGTTGGGAATTAACGAAACAATAACTACTTATGTAGCTCGACATTCATTTGCAACTATTCAGAAAAAAAGCGGAACACCCACAGCCATTATTTCAGAAATGTTAGGTCACGATTCTGAAAAAACAACCAAAATATATTTGGATTCATTCGGCAATGATGTACTTGACGAAGCAATGAAAAACCTTTTGTGATTTAACAGTAAACAAACGTTCTCAAACGATGAATTTCAATACCCTTATAAACTCAATTACTACAACTGACAGCGTATTACAGACAGAAGCAGTAAAAGCTATCAATAAAGCTCTAACAGCCAGAAATTGGCTCATAGGTTTATACATAGTAGAGTTTGAACAAAATGGAGAAGACCGTGCGGAGTACGGTGCTAAACTTTTACAGAAATTAGCCGAAAGACTCAATTCAAGAGGGCTTTCATTTAGAAATTTAAAGTTATTTCGACAAGTATATACAGAGTATTCTCACCTTTCTCAACCTATTCAGGCTTATTTGAAGGGACAAGGAATTATCTCTAAGCTAGATAGCTCAATTGGGCAATTGCCAATTGCCCAATTGCAAAATACTGATAGTCAATCAATAAAGCTAAATCCTATTGATGTTTTTAATAATCTTTCTTATACACATCTAACAGAACTTATCCATATCAAAGACCCACTCAAACGTACTTTTTATGAGATGGAATGTGTGAAAGGAGTGTGGACACACAAGGAGTTGAAACGTCAAATACACTCCTTATACTTTGAGCGTATGGGCTTATCAGAAAATCCTACCAAGTTGGCATCGCTGGTGCAACGCAAAACTCTTCCAGCCACTCCCACCGATTTAATAAAAGATGAGCATATTTTTGAGTTTATGGGTTTGAAGCATCAAATTTTAGAAGAATCAGCCTTGGAAGACTCACTACTTAATCACCTTCAAGAATTTCTTTTAGAACTCGGACACGGCTTTTGTTTTGAAGCAAGACAAAAACGTATTCTGATTGGGGAAGAGTATTACTATATCGACTTGTTGTTCTATCATAGAGTATTAAAATGTCATGTATTAATAGAGTTAAAAGTTGAACAATTTGAGTACGCTCACGCAGGGCAATTAACCACGTATTTGAATTACTTTAAGCAAACGCAAATGACCGAAGGAGATAATGAACCTATCGGAATTTTGCTAGTTACGGCAAAAGACAACGCTTTGGTTCATTTTGCCACTGCTGGTAACGATAACCTATTCGTAAGCAAATATCAGCTTCATTTACCTACTCAAGAACAGCTAGAAGACTTTATGCGTAAGGAAATGGAAAGATTAGCTTCTCTTTCATCGTGAATTATATGTCACCTAATCAGTGGCTTTTAAACTGACGTTGCCTTAACCTCAATTAACCAAAAATTAGAGTGCTGGATTCTACCTTTCTTACTTGCTGATCTTTTGAGTGGTAGTTCTCACATTTGATTGCCATCATGTTTTATTCTAAAATTGAATTTTGGTAGTCCTGTAAATGTAATGCTTTATTTATCTTTGTCATAAAAAAGGTAAAATGAACTGTAGTCATTGCGGTAGTACAACAACAAAGAAGAATGGTCATACCCATTACGGGAAGCAAAACTATTTATGTCATACTTGCAACCGTCAATTTGTAGAAGGTGGTCAAGATTGGTTTGTATCTGAATCTGATAAAACTCTTATCAACAAATTGCTTTTAGAGCGAATCTCATTATCTGGTATTTGTCGAGTATGCGATGTGAGCGAGCAATGGCTTTTAGCCTATATCAAAAAGTTGTATGAAAACTTACCAGATGATTTGAATGCAGACTTGACTTTGCCTGATATTGAAGCTTACTTAGCAGACAGGATGGATGAAGAAATAGGCAGGATAGAGGTTATAAAAAAAATTCGATTGCATTACAGGAATACATTCAAGTATCAGAAAGTGAGGTAATTACAGAAGAGGATAACCCTTTTGAGGAGAATTTGGTTGATATTGAGAATAACGATTTGTTAGTAACCGAATTGTATAGCAAAGAGCGATGCGTGAGGGTGGAATTTTATGGTATTCAACTTGACGAACTATGGAGCTTTGTGGGTAATAAAGAGAATAAGCAGTGGTTATGGCTTGCTCTTAATCCTATTAATAGGCAAATTATAGCCTTTCACGTGGGAGGGCGTTCAGCAGAAGATGCACAGTTATTTTATGAAAAAATACCAGCTGTTTTCAAAGGTGGTACAGGCTTTTTTTCCGACTATTGGCAAGCCTATGTAGAGCCTTTTGGGAAAGAGAATCATTTCGGCGTTGGTAAAGATAGTGGCTTGACAGCTTATATTGAGCGTTTTAATGGAACATTAAGACAAAGAGCATCCAGATTAGTTAGAAAAGCTTTAAGTTTCTCAAAGTCACTCGAAAATCATATTGGTGCAATAAAATACTTTATTTGTAACTATAATCTTGAAAGAAAAGCATTACATTTTTAGGACTACCGAATTTTTTGTATAAATTCCATGAGTTATAAAGAATGTTTAATAGCAAGCTATTCTGTTTTTAAGCGATGTAAAATAGCTTGGGTTGATTCTGCCTAAGTTACCACCAGTTCATTGCTTCCAACGGAGATAAATACCTGGTACATGATAAATCTATTTTAAACAACAAATTAAATCGTTTTCAGATAATCATTCTTTAATATATCTTTGAAAATGATTTAATAAAGAAATTTATCCAATGCCAAGTCAATTTTTCACTAACGATTCAAATAATAGCTTACTTCAAAAATTTCAGGGAGTTTTTGAAAATATGGCAAATCTTCATGCTTTTCATGCTGTTGTTGGATATTTTCGTGCCTCTGGATATTTTGCAATTAGAGAAAATCTGCTCAAACTTGTAGATGTTAAAATTTTAGTGGGTATAGATGTTGATTCAATTATTGCTCAAGCACAAAAAGTGGGATTAGACTTGTTCAAAGAAGATGAATTAACACAAAAAGAATTTTCAAAATGGTTGTATAATGATATTAAAGAAGCGAAGTATAGTAAAGATGTCGAAACAAGTATCATTCAATTTATTGAAGATATTTCTTCTAAGAAAATTGAAATTAGGGCATCAAAAGATAGAAAGCTTCATGCTAAAATATATGTGTTTCTTCCAGATGGGTTCAATGAACACAAAGATGGTAGAGTCATTATGGGGTCTTCCAATTTGACAAGTGCTGGTTTAGGAATAAAACATCTCTCAAACAACTATGAATTCAATGTTGAGTTACGTGGATACGAAGATGTATTGTTCGCTGAAAATGAATTTCAAAGATTGTGGCGAGTATCAACCCCTATTCTACCCGAAAGCCTTCAAAATATTGTCAAAAAAACTTACTTAGAAAGAGAGTTTTCTCCTTTTGAGATTTACATAAAATTCTTGATTGAATACTTTGGTAAAAATGTTGAATATGACCCTGAATCAGTAGGTGATTTACCAACGAGTTTCAAAAAACTTTCTTACCAAGTAGATGCTGTTAATCAAGGTTTTAAAATGTTGGAAGACCATAATGGCTTCTTTTTAGCTGATGTAGTAGGTACTGGGAAGACGGTAATGGCAGCAATGCTTGCCAAAAGATTTATTATTGCCAATGGTACTCAAAAAACAAGAATACTAATCGTATATCCTCCTGCTCTTGAAAAAAACTGGAGAAATACTTTCAAACTTTTTAACATTGATAGATATACTCATTTTATCAGTAATGGAAGTTTAAATAAAATTATTGATGAAGACATTAAGTATGCTTCTAAAGAAGAATATGATTTGATATTAGTTGATGAGGCTCACAAATTTAGAAATCACCGTTCTATTGCTTTCCAGAACCTCCAAATTATATGTAAATCAGGAAGAATTCAAAATGGGATGATAGAAGGTAATCAAAAAAAGGTAGTTTTGATTTCAGCGACTCCATTGAATAACCATCCAAGAGATATATACTATCTTATCCAACTTTTTCAAAATACTCGAAGTACAACGCTACCAAATGTACCTAATTTACAACGCTTTTTTAATCCATATTTTGAAGATTATGAAAGATTAAAGCGTTTAAGAGAGCCTGAAAATGAAGACGAAAAAAAGGCGTTTTATGAACACATAAGGGTAGAAATAAAGCGTATTTATGCCGCTATAAGAGAGAATGTTATATACCCTATTACTATTCGTAGAACACGTACAGATTTAAGAATTGAGCAGTATCAAAAAGACCTTGATTCACAAGGTATAAAGTTTCCTGAGATTGCTGACCCAGTGGCTATTGAATACAAATTAGGTTTAAAATTAGAAAAATTATTTTATACTACTATTGGGATTCTAACCAATGAAAATCTACTTTACTATGCTCGCTATCAAGCCATTAGTAATTTAAAATCTGAAATAAAAGATAAATACTACGAACAGGCTGACAGAGTATCTCTTGCACTTGCAGTTATTATGAAAACAATGATGGTGAAACGCCTTGAAAGTAGTTTTACAGCTTTCAAAATTTCACTTAATAATTTTCAAAAAGCCACAAATAACATGATAAAGATGTTCGAGAATAATCGAATATTTATTGCACCTGATTTAGATATAAATAAATTACTGGATGAAGGTTGGAGTGATGAGGAAATTGAAACTCGTATTCTTGAAATATCAGAAGAAAAACCTAATAATCGTGTTTTTGAAGCCAAAGACTTTGAGGATGATTATTTAGGACAACTTCAAAATGATGCAAAAATTTTAGATAAACTTTGTAATCATTGGCTTGAAATCAAAAACGACCCTAAATGGGATGCTTTTGTTGCATTACTACAAACTGAACTGTTCTCTGCAACAAAAAATGCCTCTGGAAAATTAGTGATTTTCTCAGAATCAAAAGACACTACAAACTACCTTTTCAATCAATTGAGGCAAAATGGCTTTGATAAGGTTTTATCCATTTCTGCTGACAATAGAAAACAGATGTTTGAAACTATTCTTGAGAACTTTGATGCTAATTATGATAAGGAAAAGAAGAATGACTATAATATTATTTTAACAACAGAAGTATTAGCAGAAGGGGTGAACCTTCATCGTTCAAATATTATCGTTAATTATGATACACCATGGAATGCCACTCGACTTATGCAACGCATAGGTAGGGTCAATCGTATTGGCTCAACGGCAAAATGTGTGTATAACTATAATTTTTATCCCTCTGCTCAGGGAAATGAAGAAATACAATTACGAAAAACTTCCTACATGAAATTGCAGGGTTTCCACTCTGCTTTTGGTGAGGATTCTCGTATCTATACCATTGAAGAGGTAGTTGAACAGTTTAAAATGTTTAAGGATGGTATGCCCGAAGATGAGGATGTAAGGTTAAGATACTTAGACTTCCTGCGTAATTTTATGAAAAATAATCCTGATGAGTTCAGACGAATTAAAAAACTACCTCCCAAAGCCAGAACTACTCGAAAATCAACCGAAAAAAGCGGTACATCTATCGCATTTATGCAAAATAATATCAAGAAAGAAGTATATTTTGTAAATACAGATAATAAAGCTATACCTCTCAGATTTGATGAGGCTGCTCGTATTTTTGAGGCAAATATACATGAAAAGGCTTTGGATATGCCCGATTTCCACTTTGAGCAAATCAATAAATGCTCAACTCAATTTGAAATAGATGCTCGTAGTAGTGTGATTAGTACTCTTGATGATGAAGCCAATATAAGAACAAACACTGCAAAAAAGTTTTTACGTTCTATTCGTACTAATGCTTTAACAGAAGCTTGTGAGGAAGCCTATCGAAAACTCATTCCTTTGTTGGAACAAGGAACTTATACCAATTTAGTAAACGATTTGGATAAAATAAGAAAGAAAAACCTCAAACAACAAGAAGTAGAAAAAGCAATCATCAAAATTTCTGAACGCTATGTAAGTAAACTACATATCGAACAAGCAGACCCAGACGAAGCTGAAAAAGAACTCCACATAGAATACAAAGAACCCGAAATTATTATTTCAGAATCGTTTATTTGAACAAACACCTAATATTGCTATGAACAAAACGGATATTCAAACCATTTTACAAAAACCATATCAATTAAGTCACTGGACTGAATTTTTAAAGGATATTTTCGGTGGAAGCTACCGAAATAATCCTCCTGCTATTGAGTTGCCTAACAATGATGTAGCTCATACTGCTTATGAAATTGGGCAGTTTACCACCACCGACAATATGCTGGTGGGTGTATATGAAGTGAAAATTAAAGACGGTGTAAGTATCGAAAACAAAAGAGTAAGTTTAAGGAATCTACTCAGGTCTGTTTACAGGGTTGTAGATGCGGCTTTAATTGTATTCGATACTGGCGAAACTTGGCGATTTAGCTACGTTTCTGAAATATTCGTTCGTGATGAAGCAGGAAATAGAAAACAGTTTAAAACCGACCCGAAACGATACACTTATGTATTGGGAAATGGTAGTGGTGTACGTACTGCTACCGAACGTTTTTTTGAACTATCAAAAAAAGGACAACAGGTTAAGCTAAAAGACTTGAATGATGCTTTCTCTGTCGAGCTTCTTACTAAAAACTTTTATCGTGACTTGTCGGATTGGTACTTCTGGGCTTTAACAAACGTAACATTTCCTGATGATGCCGAACCTAACGATGAAGTACGCAATGCTACTTCGGTGATAAGATTGATTACTCGCTTGATATTCGTGTGGTTTTTGAAACAAAAAAAACTTGTTCGAGATGAGCTTTTTGATGAGGCTACGATAAAGGAAATCTTGAAAAACTTTAATACTAACAACGACCAACAAAGCAGTACCTATTACAAAGCTATTTTACAAAACCTATTTTTTGCTACACTCAATACTGAAATGACAGATGATAAACGCAAATTTATCAATCGACAAACTGGTGTTCAGGGATTTTATCGCTATGAAAGATATTTCCAAAATAAAGAACGTTTCCTTGAATTAACCAAAGAAACGCCTTTCTTAAATGGTGGACTCTTTGAAAACTTAGACCGTAACATTGGCGAGCCTAACGAAATCAGAATCGACTGTTTTTCTAATCGTTTATCGAATGAAAACCGACTAATTGTACCAGACTATCTATTTTTTGGAGAAGATACTACCGATTTAAGTAGCGTATATGATGACAAAAAAAGAAAAGCGGTACAGGTAAAAGGCATTATCCATATTTTGAAGAGCTATAATTTTACAGTTGAAGAAAATACGCCAACCGACATCGAAGTAGCTCTTGACCCCGAACTACTTGGAAAAGTTTTTGAAAACCTATTGGCTTCCTACAACCCTGAAACAAAAACAACTGCCAGAAAACAAACTGGTAGTTTTTATACTCCTCGTGAGATTGTAGAATATATGGTGGACGAAAGCCTAAAAGCCTACTTAAAAGAAGCCTTACAAAACAGAACCGAAAATAACATTGAGGAGTGCTTAGACAACCTTTTTAGCTATTCCAACGAATATAACCCATTCAATGAACAAGAAACGCTTGTACTGATTGGTGCTATTGACCGTTGTAAAATTCTTGACCCTGCTTGTGGTTCGGGAGCTTTTCCGATGGGGATTTTACAACGATTAGTATTCTTATTACGAAAACTTGACCCCCTAAATGAGTACTGGCGTGAACAACAAATCTCAAGAGCTACCAAAGAGTTTGAGCAAGCCCTAAGACTCGGACAAAGCATTGATTTACAAACCCAAATACAAGAAATTACAGATACTTTTACCCATAATACAGATGACTTTGGTCGTAAATTGTATCTTATCGAAAATTGTATTTATGGCGTAGATATTCAGCCAATTGCTGTACAAATAGCCAAGTTGCGTTTCTTTATTTCCCTGATGGCAGAGCAAAATTCATTACAACAAGGAACAAACCGTGGCATACGCCCACTACCCAACCTCGAAACTAAGTTTGTGGCTGCCAATACACTTATTGGGCTTGAAAAACCAAGCCAACTCTTGCTGAAAAATACGACTATTGATGTATTGGAGAAGCAATTGGAAGAAGTAAGACACAAACATTTCTTTGCCAGAACTCCAGAAACCAAAAAGAAATACAGACTAAAAGACCAAGAACTTAGAAAAGGAATCGCCCAATTGCTCAGTAACGACGGTTGGAAGCCCAGCAGTGCCAACCAAGTGGCAGCTTGGAATCCTTACGACCAAAGTACTTTTGCCTCTTTCTTCGATGCTGAATGGATGTTTGGGATAATCGATGGATTTGATATTGTGATTGGTAATCCTCCGTATGTCAGTGCAAATAATATGAGCTACGAAGATAGAAATGCTTTGAATAAATCAGAGGAATATCAATACTTAAAAGGTAAATGGGATTTATATGTTCCTTTTGTGGAAAAATCAATTAAAATTCTATCACGAAATGGTTTTTTTGTCTTTATAATTCCTTACGGAATATTAAATCAACCATTTGCCGAGGAACTTAGAAAAGCTATTTTGAAAGATTTCAAACTTCTATCAATAGTTGATTTGAAGAATAATAAAATTTTTGAAAATGCAACGGTACCATCTTGCATACCCATTATTCAGAGAAAGAAGAGTTTCAACCATGAGGTGAGTATACTAGGTTATTCTAAATCTGAATTTGCCAAAAATTATGGTATCAATATTCAGAAATATCATAACACTGAGCAGAATATGTTTAGGACTGAAAACTTGAATAAGTTGTCTAGTATTTTAGATAGAATCAAAGCGAAAGGAAACACATTAGAGTCTAATTTTTATGTATCAACAGGAGCAGAAATTCATGGTAAAGAGTCAAAAGATGATATTGGGAAAACTATACCGGGAAAAAGTAAATTTGATGTACTTCATAAAATCTACAGTCAAGGTTTAAAACCTTATATAGAAGGTTCAGCTATTCCCAAATCTAAATCAGGAAGATATTCTTTCCCTAAAATAGATACTTGGTTAGATTACTCTAACCCTCAATTAATGCGTTCGGCCAAATTTAGTGAACTATTTGAAAGCGAGAAAATTATTTTAAGAGCTAGTAGTGGTAATCTAAGAATTCTTGCAATCTATGATGATAGAAATATATACACTTCTCATAAATCAATCATCATTATTGAAAATTCAAATTTGCCTCAAGGTCATCTGTTGAAAAAAGATATTTCATTATTAAATTTAAAATACTTACTCGCAATACTGAATTGTCAGCTTATTGATTTCTACTATGGGACTGTATTTGGAGGGTTTATAGATGTTTATCCGAATAATTTAAAATCTCTACCCATTCCACAACTAAGCATTGCTCAACAGCAACCCTTTATTCGCCTTGTCGAATACATTTTACACTTAAAAAAAGAAGGTAAAGGAGAAAGTAATATAATGGCAAAGTATTTTGAGGAAATTGTGGATGGCTTGGTGTATGAGCTTTACTTTGAAGAAGAGCTTCATCAAGCAGGTGTTTATTTTCATAAGCATTTACAGGCACTGCCAAGTATTAGTGAAGATACTATGAGCATAGCAACAATTTTCAGCGAACTGTACTCACCCAATCATCCCGTGCGTGAAAGTTTATTTAAGCTTGATACCGTAGAAGAAGTAGCCATTATTATAGGTAAAAACCATTAGATTTTACCGTTTACTAAGTTTTCTTTCCATTAAAAGCTAAAACATTTGGTATAAAAGGCTGTAAATAAGATATTTAAGTGAAATTTAACACAAAACTTATGAAACAGCTAACTCTATTACTCGTGCTTTTGGTTTCCATGTTCTCGGCTTATGGGCAGAAAAAAACTACGGATAAATCAAGGTTTTCGTTGAAAGCGGATACCTCTAATTTTGGAAAAAAAATGCCAATAAATAATTCCAATTTGGTAAGTTACTCATCCTTCAAAAGGATTTTTAAACGAGATTTTGCATCTGTAGTAGGTACAAATAATTTACCTACCAACCAATTAATTGTAGGTCTGAATAAACCAGAAATATTATTTGGCAAATTATTTCAGATATACAAAGACCCAAGTAAATCTATGCCTATATTAGGGCTATATCCCTTTTTAGGAGGAAAGCTCAACAACGATGATGAGTTTCGATTAGGAATTAATAATACAAACAGTATTCATCTAAAATATGGGGGAAAAGTAGTTTTTTTCCCTTTGGGTTTAGCAAAAAAAACACGCTATTTTTTCAACTTGAGCGATTCCAAAACGAAATTATTTATTGATAAAAATCAATTAATAAAACAAAAGCTAATAAGCGATTATGATAAAACAACATTTGAAGCAAAAAAGAAAAAGCTCTCTGACGAAGAAAAACAAATAGAAGAGGAAATAACCCAAAAAACAGAAAACGCTAAAACTATCAAGTATCTGTTAGGCTTAAAGTCCACTTTAAATATAAAGGTAGATGATACCAATAAGTTAACAATCAGCCAAGAAGGAGGAGTTAATAGTATTGTTTTTGAGAAAGATGAAATTGAATCGGCTATCCAAAATATTCGTAAAAATAATGGTTTTATACGCACAGTTGGAGTTAAAAATAAAAACGTTTTCATTCTCACCAACGAAAAAGACACAATTAATATATCACCAGTAGATATACTTAAAAGTTTAGATATATCAGATGATGACATTTCTAATTTGAAGGACAAAAAAAATAAAATAATAGCCAAAAAGATTGAAGTTGAAGAATTAGATGCTTCTTCCGAAAAGGACTTAAAAAAAATGTTGGAAGACAAAATATTCGAGGCTGAAAAAGATGCTCCTTGGACTAAACGTCACTTTTTATGGTTTACACTTGATTATGATAATATTCCTCAAAGTGTGAATTTATTTCGTAATAACTCAATTGAAAAAGACCAAATTTATAGAAATGGCTCTTTAGGTATCTCTATTAACTACTCATATTTTAAGAAAAAATTGGGTTTTAATGGCTTTGCCAAATTTGAAAAATACAACAATAACAGTTTTTTGACAGATTATGATGCCATAACAATACTAAAAGATAGTATATTAACTGGTACACAATACAAAATTGCAGAATCAACAGAAGTCTATGATGTTCGTAAATTGACCACCTCGCAATTAGTAGAAAAGTCTAATAGAAATCTATTAACATTAGGCATGACTATACTTAAAAGTTTTGGAGATATTGATAAAAAATATGGCGTAACTACTGAATATAAATCAGACTTAGACAAGAAAATCGCTAATTTAAAAATTGGTTTGATATTTCCAGTTATACTGGATAATTCAAAAGCCGAACAGTCAAATTTAATCTTTGAATTAGTCCTTCCTGATGTACACTCAAAAAGTATTGGTAATGATGAGAGTGCGTTTAAGCGGTCATACATTAACTTAAAATTAGGTATCCCTATAAACTTTTTATAAAATAACATGAAAATCAAAACCATAAAAATACACAATTACAGAGCGTTCTATCCTCAAAAAGACAGTAATCAAAATTCAAAACCTTATGAAATTGAGGTAAATGGTAAAAATGTATTGATTTATGGTGAAAACGGCTCGGGAAAAACATCACTTTTCCGGGCCGTTCGTGATTTCATCAAGTCAAGTCAGTCATCACTGCCTTTTGAATCTAATGCTTTCGTTCCATCACCAAACGGTGTTATGGAAGAAGGAGAAATATCTTTGGATTTTATAGGAAATACTCAAGTTTTTAAATTCACAAACGATGCTGGGAGAAATAATGCAAATACTGACCCTAATATTAAATCAGCTGATAAGGCAAGCGGTTGGTTAACTTATGCTGAAATTTTAAAAACCTATTTAGTAGATAAACAGAAGCCCGATTTATTTGATTTATTGGTGAAGCAAATACTAACGAATCATTTCCTTCCACCATCTACAAGCAAAACTATTGGCGAAGAATGGACTTTACTTGAGAACAATATAAATGGGCGACGAAACAATCCAGCAGTGAAGCCATTACTCAAGGCAAATGGAAAACTCAATTGTGATGATTTTAACAGTGGATTCAAAATATTGTTAAAAGGTTTGCAAAACGGAGCTAATAACATCGAAGGGATTGAATCAATTTTAAATAATTGGCTTTCAACATACTTCAAAAATGGGCTACAAGTAAGCTTTAATTTCCAAGACGTAATAGAAGAAACGAATACTGGCAAGAGTAAAAAAAGATATGAATTAAAACGGTCATTGACGTTGGATATTTCACTTCATGGCACTCCTATTCCCATCGCTGAGTACCAAATTTTTTTAAATGAAGCTCGTCTGTCAGCTTTGGCTATCTGTATCTTTTTAGCAGCTTATAAAACTTATCCAACGGATACTATTCCTACTAAAATATTGTATTTAGACGATGTATTCATTGGTTTAGATATGTCTAATCGGCTTCCTCTGTTTGATATATTACAAAAGGAGTTTATTCAAAATGGTTATCAAGTTTTTGTGAGTACCTATGATAGAAGTTGGTTTGAATTAGCCAAAAAACATCTTTCGGATTGGAGTACAATTGAGATGTTTGTAGGAGAAAACGAACATCCAGTGATAATTCCAAACAAAGGTAATCTTCAAAGAGCCAAGGAATACTTCAAGGCAAAAGACTATCCTGCCGCAGGCAATTATTTGAGGAAAGAGGTTGAACGATTAGTTTTAGTCCATCTACCAATAACATACAGATATGATAATAGTGGAGTTTTACTAACTGAATTAGAGCGTTTAATAGACCAACTCATCAAGTATTATAAAGATTGTCATTGTGAAACTTCAATAGATGCTGATTTACAACAATCTCTTAAAATGTTCAAAGACCTTGTTCTTAATCCTTCATCACACTACGACTTGAAAAGTCCTTTATATAAAATAGAAGTTGAAAAAGCTTTTGAGGTAGTAGAAAAGTTATCTCAATTACCCACCATTGACCGAAAACTTCTTTTAGGAATGGGAAGTTCTTTGTATTATGAAAATACAGCCCAAGCATACAAAGCCGAGTATATGCTGGTCGAAAATGTGTATAAAATAACTGCCGCATCAGACGTTATCATTACCGATGCAAAACATAAATTGATTAGGTTTTGGGAAAGCGCAGTAGAGAAATCTGGACATAATGATAAAATTACCCTCTCAGAACGTGTAAAAAGAATTGAACATCATCTCCATTTACCAGCCAATACAGTTAATTGGAAAGATGATTTTAAAACGAGTGAGGGTAGAAGTTTGAACCAACTTAGTGCACAATAATGAATATGATTTTATCACTATAAAATTTGATACTATGGATAATTTTTCAAATAGAATGGCATTTATTAATCAATATGGCGATTTTCTCAAAAATCAACCGTACATAGAAAGCCTTCGGCTATTGTATCCTAATTTATTCAAAGGGTGGGAACGAAATGAAGAAGATAATATAAAAAACCTCAAAACAAAACTCTATTATGCCAAGCTGGCTAATCAAGATGTTAATACGATAATAGACGATGAAATTTCAAAATGCTACCAAATAGTGTCAAAGGAAAACAACATAATGTTATTGAATATTGCTAATAGTAAAATGGAAGCAATTGGAGAATTACTAAAAGACAATGTATCAACAATTCTTGAAAATCAATTTCAGCTAGACGATATATCAGACTATACCAATATTGACAAAACAAAGATATTATCACTTGCTGAATTTATCAATAGTCATGCCGTGCAACCCCATAACTCTTCGGCTATTAGTGTTTATACTGATGAATTTGAAAAGTTATCGACGGCAGAACAGGAACAAAGATTTAAGGATATTATGAACATAAATAATGAAACGGAACAGCAAAATATGTTTTTTGAACATAAAATTATAAAAACATGGTTTGTCAATAAATATTTTCTTCGTTTAGTCAGTGAAAGTAATGACCTAAAAGACCCTGTCAGTAATAAAATTGAGAATAATGAAAGAATAGAATGGAACGGCACACAAAAAGAATTAGCAGAATTATTTGTTGAATTACATCGTAAAAAGTGGATAGATGAAATTCCTTCTAAGCTTATCAAACAATATTTCACAAAATCAGATACTATTGAGCAAGTACTAAAACCTACACAAGACAAAAAAACACAAGAAAAAAGTTACGAAGGTATCTTTACAATTGCATACAGACCACGCTTTGACGCAATAAGGCAATGCTCTAAAAAACAATAACTTATACCTAAAAAGTCGTTACGGTAATCATTATAGTAACGACTTTTATCTTGCCTTTTCATCAACTTTGTCATGTTCAAAATAGATACAAACATGACAGAAACAATTCTAATTACCTTCTCTAAACATGAATTCAAGGAATTCATTAAAGGCACAATTCAGGAAGCAATGAGTGAGCAAACGAACTCCTCAAAAGGTAAAACTTTCCAATCACACGAGTATCTCTCTATTGATGAGGCTTCAAGTTATCTTCAACTCCCTAAAAACACATTATACAGCTATTGCCATAATAATGTAATTCCGTATCACAAAAGAGGAAAAAGAAACTACTTTCTTAAAGCTGATTTGGATGTGTGGATGGCATCAAATCGTAAAAACTCAGTAAGAGAAATTCAAGAAGAAGCTCTGACTAAACTAAAGAAAGGAGGCTCACGATGAATCATCTTTCCTCTACTCCCAATACAAGTGGCTCTGTATTATATTGGGAAGCTGTTTGCAAACAAGAGATGTTGCGTATCGACAAGCTAATGGAAGCGAAGTGTAAGCGTTTAGCCTACCTACGACAAAAGTTGGATGAAGAGATGGATAGTAAAGTGTTTTACCAAATCAAGTCCCTAGAAGAAGAAATTCATACCATTTTAGGATTGATAGATACGACCCAATCACTAAAGCAAGCATACCTTGGAGAAACTGCGAATGTCGCTGATTTACTCACTACGCTCACTTGTGAAAATCAGGTACTAACAGAGCAGACCCGTTTAATGAATTGTGCGATTGAGCTTATGTTAGAACGAAGCTTTACTACTCAAAAAAAGGGAGAAAATGAACATTAATAAGTATGCCCAATTGCTCAATCCAGAGCCAACGAACGGAGGTTTTCCTAGTTATGCCAATCCCAATCTTGCGAAGGTATTGGCGACTCAGAAACGCCTTACAACCAATAGTTGTCAGGCGATAGCCTTTAGTTTGCCCATCATTACCTATCAAGATACAGGGATTATTTACCCCAATACTATCAACATCATTCAGGGAAAGAAGGGCGTACATAAATCAAGGTTAACGGAAATCTTTTGTGGTTTGATGTTGAGGCAACACCTACCAATAGCAACGCACCAGTTTTTAGGAATGGTGCGTGAGCCAATGCACAAGGCAGTGGTATTATATGTTGATACCGAACGAAATATCAACGACCAGTTTCCTTATGCTATTCAAAAGATTAAGCTATTGGCAGGATACCCGATAGAAGAAGAGCCTCCAAATTTCGATTATATCTCACTTATTGATATTGCTCGCAGTGAAAGATTTGATACGCTCAATGAGTATATCAAGCGTTTCAGAGTTCAACATGAAAATCATAATCTTTTCATCGTTTTTGATGTTGTGACCGATTGTGTTGAGAACTTCAATGATGTTAGAGAAAGTCTAAGGCTTGTGGATATGCTCAATGAAACCATCAACCTATACAACGTTACTTTCCTTTGTGTCATTCATGAAAACCCTTCGGCGGGTAATGACAAAGGACGTGGGCATTTAGGTACAGAACTCAATAATAAAGCCTCTCAGGTCATACAAATCGGTTTCGAGAAAGACAACCAAGGCAATGATACCGACTTAATACGCTTAAAGTTTCTACATTCAAGAAACACCAAACGACTAGAGCCGATTTATGTGCAATATTCAGAAGAAACGAAAGGTTTGGTATTGGCGAATGTTGATTTTATCAATGAAAAATTGGCGATGAAAAAAACAAAAGCCCAATTAATTGATATTCAAAACTGGCTTACCAATCATCTAAAGGAAGCTAAAAGTAAAAAAGAGCTAATCGAGGAGATTAAAATCGCTTTTGATTGTGGAGAAAGAACGATTGAAGATAGGTTGAAAGAATTAGATGACAAAGGTTTTATAAAACGCTTTACTGTGGGCAGAAGTGCCTATTATAAATTGATTATTCCATTCTAAGAACGTTCGCACTCGCAAAGCCATATATAGGGGTTTGCGAATGCGAACGTTATAAAAACAGCAAATCATGAGCAATTCTACCAAATATCCCCCAATGAATCGAACCGAATTGGCTCGAAAATATAAAGTGAGCATTCCAACCTTTAACAAATGGCTAGGGTTGATACCAGAGCTTGTTTTGATAGAGAACCAAAGAATCTTTACGCCTAAACAAGTAGAAATTATTACCACACACCTAGGCGAACCACCTGATTAATTCCCTAAAAACAAGTAAGCATTAACGTAAATTAATCCGAATTAACCCACGTTAACCCTCATAAACTCGAAAGCGGTTTATGGGGGTTAATTAGTTTTATACCAATAAAATTAACAGGAGTTAATTTTCAAATGTAAATCACGATTAATTAACGAAAGAGTCCAATGAACGAAATCAGAACAGGTAGAGCCTTGCAATTGGAAAGGCTTCAATATGCTACCAACAAAGTAACCCTCGGCTTCAAATGTGAAGCTCAAACCAAAATAGCCTTGGCTCAGGAAGCCCAACAGATAGGAATGACTCTCAGCGAATATGTTGAAACAGTTATTTCGAGCAGAAACCATCAAGTAAAATCAAGTGAAGATGGTACTTCGGAGTTAATGACCACGGTAGCCTCTCAGCAAAAGCTTATCGACAAGCTCAAAACAAAGGTTAATTTTTATGAAAACGACCTACTGCGAAGAGCCTTTCATAGTCATAGAGGGCAAACCATCGAATACACCAATAGTCATGGCAAAATAGTGAGCAAAACTATCAGCCAAATAGAAGACGTTTTCACTGTATTATTAGACACCGTAAAACTATCGTAACCATGTTTGAAACCATCGCACATCCCTTTGAGCAAGTAGGCGAAAGCCTATCGGGTTTAGCTGTAGAAACAGCCATTGGCGTGGTCACACCATCAACCAGTAAAGGCTTTGGAGTGCTACGTATGCTCTTGATTTTGTTACTCTTGATATTCGGCGTAGGTTTTTACATCGTCTTTTACTACTTGCCAAGAAAGAAGGAGGAGAAACAATCATTGGAGGAGAATGAAACTATTCCCAATAAAAAAATAGCTTCCGTTGTTGATTAGACAATACTATTACAATTCTCATTCATCCATATCTCTGGATTACCAGATACACTTATGGTTAAGGTACAAATATTTATCTATAATTTGTTTAAACCATATTTAAACCGAAAATAAAAAAGGAGTCACAGTTTCTTGTAACTCCTTGATTTTCAATAGTCGGGATGACAGGATTTGAACCTGCGACCCCACGCCCCCCAGACGTGTGCGCTACCGGGCTGCGCCACATCCCGAATAATTACTGTTTCTCTGCTATATCTGCAAGAAACCTAACCGCTCCTCTCTTTTTTATTTTTGTTTCAAGCATACCAGCTTCGCTATCTTCTAATAAATCGGATTTCCAAACACATATCCACGGGCTTCCCGATTTGGTAGAAGTATTTAGCCCAGCGTTATGTTGAGCAAGTCTTCGTTCAAAATGTATTGTTTTACCTGTATAATATTTAGCTGTTTTTGAGCTAAATAGTATGTAAACAACAGTATCTTTCGGCATAGATGTAAAGGATTTGAATCTCCACGCCATCGGCGTGGCCTCAGACGTGTGCGCTACCGGGCTGCGCCACATCCCGAATAATTACTGTTTCTCTGCTATATCTGCAAGAAACCTAACCGCTCCTCTCTTTTTTATTTTTGTTTCAAGCATACTAGCTTCGCTATCTTCTAATAAATCGGATTTCCAAACACATATCCACGGGCTTCCTGATTTGGTAGAAGTATTTTGCCCAGCGTTATGTTGAGCAAGTCTTCGTTCAAAATGTATGGTTTTACCTGTATAGTATTTAGCTGTTTTTGAGCTAAATACTATGTACACAACAGTATCTTTCGGCATAGATGTAAAGGATTTGAACCTCCACGCCACCGGCGTGGCCTCAGACGTGTGCGCTACCGGGCTGCGCCACATCCCGAATAATTACTGTTTCTCTGCTATATCTGCAAAAAACCTAACCGCTCCTCTCTTTTTTATTTTTGTTTCAAGCATACTAGCTTCGCTATCTTCTAATAAATCGGATTTCCAAACACATATCCACGGGCTTCCCGATTTGGTAGAAGTATTTAGCCCAGCGTTATGTTGAGCAAGTCTTCGTTCAAAATGTATTGTTTTACCTGTATAATATTTAGCTGTTTTTGAGCTAAATAGTATGTAAACAACAGTATCTTTCGGCATAGATGTAAAGGATTTGAATCTCCACGCCATCGGCGTGGCCTCAGACGTGTGCGCTACCGGGCTGCGCCACATCCCGAATAATTACTGTTTCTCTGCTATATCTGCAAGAAACCTAACCGCTCCTCTCTTTTTTATTTTTGTTTCAAGCATACTAGCTTCGCTATCTTCTAATAAATCGGATTTCCAAACACATATCCACGGGCTTCCTGATTTGGTAGAAGTATTTTGCCCAGCGTTATGTTGAGCAAGTCTTCGTTCAAAATGTATGGTTTTACCTGTATAGTATTTAGCTGTTTTTGAGCTAAATAGTATGTACACAACAATATCTTTCGGCATAGATGTAAAGGATTTGAACCTCCACGCCACCGGCGTGGCCTCAGACGTGTGCGCTACCGGGCTGCGCCACATCCCGAATAATTACTGTTTCTCTGCTATATCTGCAAGAAACCTAACCGCTCCTCTCTTTTTTATTTTTGTTTCAAGCATACTAGCTTCGCTATCTTCTAATAAATCGGATTTCCAAACACATATCCACGGGCTTCCTGATTTGGTAGAAGTATTTTGCCCAGCGTTATGTTGAGCAAGTCTTCGTTCAAAATGTATGGTTTTACCTGTATAGTATTTAGCTGTTTTTGAGCTAAATAGTATGTACACAACAATATCTTTCGGCATAGATGTAAAGGATTTGAACCTCCACGCCACCGGCGTGGCCTCAGACGTGTGCGCTACCGGGCTGCGCCACATCCAGAACTTATGCTACCCTTACGACATATTCTGTTATTTGGGACTGCAAAATTACACGTTGTGTAGTAAAAACACAAGTGTTGCACGTAAATTTTCTATTGATTGGCTATCGTTTAGCGCCTTGAATAGGATTTTTGATTTTTGGGAAAAAGCGTGATTTGATACTTTATCTCCGAAATCAAAAATCCTATCGTCGAAACCTAGCGATTCATAGAAGCTAAAAAGTCGTCGTTGCTGCGGGTATGACGCATTTGTTGCAATAGGAAGTCCATTGCCTCCACCGAGTTCATATCGCTCATGTGCTTGCGTAAAATCCAAACACGCTGTAGGGTTTCTTTATCCATGAGCAAATCTTCACGGCGTGTACCCGAAGCTGGTACGTCGATGGCAGGGAAGATACGGCGGTTCGACAACTTACGGTCGAGTTGCAATTCCATGTTACCCGTTCCTTTAAATTCTTCAAAAATTACTTCGTCCATCTTAGAGCCTGTATCAATCAAAGCCGTAGCGATGATCGTCAGCGAGCCACCATTTTCTACATTACGGGCTGCTCCAAAGAAACGCTTAGGTTTGTGCAATGCGTTGGCATCGACCCCACCCGAAAGAATTTTTCCAGAAGAAGGAACGACCGTATTATACGCTCTTGCCAGACGAGTAATTGAATCCAACAAAATGACTACGTCGTGTCCACATTCTACCATGCGTTTGGCTTTTTCAAGGACAATACTTGCCACCTTGACGTGCCTTTCGGCTTGTTCGTCGAAGGTTGATGAAATCACTTCTGCACGCACACTTCGTTGCATATCTGTCACCTCTTCGGGGCGTTCGTCAATCAATAAAATCAACAAATATACTTCGGGGTGATTTTTGGCAATAGCATTGGCAATTTCTTTGAGCAATACCGTTTTACCTGTTTTAGGCTGGGCTACAATCATCCCTCTCTGTCCTTTTCCGATCGGAGCAAACAAGTCGAGAATACGAGTAGAATATTGGTCGTGACGAGCAGAAAGGTTTAATTTTTCGTCAGGGAATAACGGTGTGAGGTATTCAAAAGGAATACGGTCACGGATTTCTTCGGTTGTTTTACCATTGACCGACTCTACACGCAACAAGGCAAAGTATTTTTCCCCTTCTTTAGGTGGACGAATAGCCCCACGCACGGTATCGCCAGTTTTCAAGCCAAACAATTTGATTTGCGACGGCGATACATAAATATCGTCGGGCGAAGCCAAATAGTTATAGTCGGCCGAGCGTAAAAAGCCATAACCGCCATCTTGCATGATTTCGAGTACTCCTTCGTTTTCGATAATCCCATCAAATTCACGAATCGCTTGGTTGTAAATAGGCTTTTTCGTGATACCGTTGTTGGTAGGCAAAGGTCTTGGCGACTCTACGACTGGCTCTACATAAGTATTATTGCTCATTGGTACGCCTAATTCATCAGGAGTGATGAAAGAAGTATCAATAGACGCAAATTCATCTTCTACATCGGCGGGCAAATCTATGATAATAGGGTCTTCGTCGAAGTCGAAACTAAGGTCTTCGGCAGGAGCTTCTATTTTCTTGTGTCTAGTATCTTTCAACGGTCTATTTTTAGGCGTTGACTCCTTTGCTTTGATGATTGGCATATCTACTTTGGGAGTAGTAGATGTTTCGGTTTCAGAGGCTTCAGGCTTCTGAATACGTTGTCTTTTAGGGCGTGGGCTATCAGATGCCGGCACACTCTCTTTCCTCACTTTTCTCTCTGGTTTTTGTTCGTTTTCCATAGCATCGCTAGAAGCAGTGTTTAGCTGTTGGGATTGGCTTTTTTGCTGCTGGTCAAGTATTTTATAGATGAGTTCTTTTTTAGGAAGGTCACTAATGTTTTTGATGTTGATTTCCTCGGCAAGCTCACGAAGCTCAGAAATAAGCTTCATCTCTAATTCGTCAATATTATACATACAAATTTTATACAAAGGCTACTTGGTTTTAAGCCTCAAAAGTGGTGGTGATTAAGTATTTTTTAATTAAATAAAGATGGTAAATTTTACTATCAAAATTTCGGAAAAATTGGTATGAGGTGGAAGATGATGTTAAGATGTTAAGCAGATATTTGTCGGAGCTTAACGGAAGATATTCACTGAATCATAAATCTTGTTGCAATGATAATACCAATCTTTGAGATTGTCAAGCGGTTCGATTTTTTTTTGTACAAAAAGAAGCTATTTTCCTTATAAAAGCCGTATATAGAGTGCGACATAACTTGTCAGAATAAGAATCTCTAAAAACCTTACAGGTTTTGAAAAACGATAAGGTTTCATTCCAAGTAAGTTATGTCATTCTCTATAGATACTTAACTTGCCACGTGCGTAATCGCCGAATCATTAAATTTCATCGTAAGTGAATACGCTGATATAACGGTGTATAGATAGCTATTTTTTAATCAAAAACAGAAAATATTTGTTTGTACATCACTATTTAGAGGAAAACCCCACATTTGAAAGTGAAGGGTGCTTTGACCGCTGCGAGGTACTACGAATAATGATATACTTTTCTGCTTTGTTTTTGTAGCTTTGGTATTGTTACCTATATTGCAGACAAAAGAACGATAGACTTCATTTTCAAACTTTCATGATTGCGTATGTACCATTTAGACAATACCGATTTACGTATTTTGCAACTTTTACAAGAAGATGCCCTGATGACCAATAAAGAGATTGCTGCCAAGCTCAATCTGACTACTACGCCTGTCCATGAACGTATCAAACGTTTAGAAAACGAAGGAATTATAGAAAAATATACGGCTATTCTGAATAAATCGAAACTTGGTAAAAGCTTAGTAGTATTGGTTGACGTGACCTTGAAAGAACACGCTGCCGAGTTTTTGGCTCAATTTGAAAGAGATGTGTTATTACTTCCCGAGGTGGTGGAATGTTATTGTGTATCGGGAGGCTCTGATTTTTTATTAAAAGTATTGGTAAAAGATATGGACGAATATCGACATTTTATTTTGCATAAACTTGCTACTTTATCAAATATAGGCAACGCTCAAAGCCGATTTGTGGTAAACGAAATCAAAAGCCAAACGCCCGTCCCAATTCATATTGAATCATAAATTGATATTTTTCTATAAAAAATTGTAATTAACAGGTGAATATCTATCAAATAGCACTTACTTTTACCATTTCATTCACATACAACTCCAAACCTTCCTTAACAAAACCATTAATTGTGTAGAAATGCTATGTTGCTATGATGTTTAAAATCATCGGACTTATGAGCATTATTGGTGCGTTGGTCCTTACTTCTTATTTTTTGTACCACTGGAAAGCTAATCATAAAGCAAACTTATACCTCGGCTTGTTCTTGGCATTGGTTTCGATGAATAACATTTATTTCTTGCTGGGGCATCAAACCAATGTATTGCTTGATATTCCTTATTTGATTCATGCGATAGATGGGCTTCGGCTCTTGTGGGGTGTTTTACTGTATTTTTTTGTAGAGGCATTTACGGGCAAGCAACCATTGCAAAAGCGTGTGGCGTACCTGCATTTTGTGCCTGCTTTGGTAGCTGTGGTCTATTTTACTTACACGTTGTTGTACTTACCCATAGCGAATGCCTCCTCCTATACTTCCGCAATTCTACAACACAAACCTGTGTATTACCAATGGTACTGGGTAATAGTCTATTTTTCTAATGTAGCGTATTTGATGGCTAGTTTGCTGAAATTGGGTAAAATACGCCTAGGAATGAATAATACATTTAACGATTTAGATAAAAAACGCTATAATTGGCTTTTTACAAGTATTATTGGTTTGGCTGTTATTCATTTTATGATTCCGCTGATTTATAAGACACTTAGCTCTCATTTGTTTGCTTTCTTACCAATATTTGTGGTTGCCCTCGAAGGCGTATGGCTATGGAAGATATATCAAGATGCAGCCATTTTTGAGTATCAAGTCGAGCCTACCCCCAAAAGTGCTGAAGAAAATAACCGTTTTTCGGCTACTTATCCTACGCTTGAAAGTGCCAAGCAAGCATTAAATAGCTTTTTTGTTGAACAAAAACCGTATTTAAAACCCGACCTTAATATCAGGATGCTCAGTGAAGCCTTCGGAATGCCCAGTTATCAGGTTTCGCAGGTGATTAATCAGGGTTTCGAGAAAAACTTTTTCGATTTGGTTAATCATTTTCGGGTTGAGGAAGCTAAAGCAAGATTGCTTGATAAACAGTACAAACACTTGACTTTAGAAGGAATTGGTTATGAATGTGGCTTCAATTCAAAATCGTCTTTTTATGCTGTGTTTAAAAAATATACCCAACAAACCCCTTCCGAATTTCGTAAAAATACCTTAGAGCAACAGTCGGATAATCGTGAGGATTTGCCAAATGATGTAGGTAGTTGATGGTTTTAATCAGTTGGTAATGAATGGATTAACACTTTGTTGCTAAAAATACTGGAGTCAGCTTAATTATTCTGAACTTACGAGTTTTGTCCAAATTCGTAAATACAGACTACAGGAGTAAAACAATGTAGCTACTTATTTTGTAGCTTTGTTCATGCAATTGTACGTGCGTACAAAAATTCCTCCCTTAGCTCTTTTCTATTTAATATTTAGATTTTATAATTGCATTGCTTATCACAGATGTGGTATGACAAAAGCTATACAATCAAACATTATACGGTAATATATTTCATAAGCAATACTTCTTTTCTTACCTCTTTTCCCAAAATTTTAGCTAGATATTTTCAACAATATCTAATAGTGGTTAGGTAATACACTAAACGCCTTTTCAGCTTGGGAAGGCGTTTTTTATTGTATCGCTTCACACCTAATTACTTGACTACCGGAGGGGTACTTTTACGACCAAAAACAGAGATATTTACATAACGTTTGGGTGCTAGACGGAAGTCGATGAGGAGTTTATCTAAATCGACCATCGTTTTATTAAGGCTTTTATACAACGAATCGTCTTTCATTAGCTTGCCCATTGTACCATTGCCTGCTTGAACGCCCGCTAGTACCTGATTCAGCGATTTGAGCGATTGTTGGGTAGCAATGAGCGTTTGGTTCATTTGCAAGGCTTGTAGCGAGTCGGCGATAGAGCTAAACTTGCCAAGCAAAGGTTTGAATTGTTTTTCGGTTTCAACCAAATTCCCCGAAAGGTTCTTCAAGTTGCCCGTAATGCCGTGGAGGTTATTTCTATTTTCGCCCAAGGTAGCATTTAACGTGGCAAACGTTTGGTCGGCATTTTTGAGCAAAGAATTAAGTACGTGCGATGTCCCTTTGAGGTTGTAAGCAAGGCTATTGAGTGCTACCAATAACGAATCGAGATGGCCTAGGGCAGGGGTGGCTTTGGCTTTGAGTAGGTCGGTTAAGCCAGTTTCGGATTGACCAACCAAAAAACCTCCTTCGGCCAAAGGCTTGGCTTGGACATTTCCGAGTTGGAGGCGTAAAATTTTAGCTCCTAGTAGCCCATCGGAGGCCAGAATCGTTTTAGAATCGGCAGGAATGACCAGTTCCTTTTGAATGGCTAAGGTCACTTTTACGGTGTGAGCCGCATCTTGTTGTAGCTCCACGGCCTTGACAAGCCCTACTTTTGCTCCGTTGAGAATTACTTGGCAAGACGGCAGCAAGCCCTGAGCGTCGTTGAATACAACATAATATGTTTTGTCGGATGAAAAGAAATCAGAACCTTTTAAAAAGTTAAATCCCAAGTATAAGGATGTAAACGATACAACGGCAAGAATGCCGACTTTTATTTCTTTGGCTATAGTCATTATGATTCAAACTTTAAACCTAGTACCACAACGTTGAGAACAAACTTTTTATTACGGTAGGTACATTGCACAAGGCTTTTCAGATAGATTTTCGGTAAAGTTAACAGCTAATTTTCGATTTCTTGTTTATAAGATTTAAAAGCTCTAAAGATAGCTTCGGCTACCTGGCTTTGTCCTTCTTCCGAAGATAAAAAATCTTCTTCTTGAGCGTTTGATAAAAAGCCTGCTTCTATCAATACACTAGGCATGGTTGTTTCCCAAAGTACCAAAAAGCCTGCTTGCTTTACACCGTAACTATGGCGGTCGGTATGAACCCTGAGTTGGCGTTCGATTTTTTGGGCAAATTTCAGGCTATTCATCATAAAAGCATTTTGATAATTGGCCATCATGATATGCGACAAGGGCGAATTGTCGAAGCCTTTGTAATTTTTCTGGTAATCTCTTTCTTGAAAAATAACCGCATTTTCTCGTTTGGCTACATCAAGGTTGTTTTGCGTTTTATGCAAACCCATCGTATAGGTTTCGGTACCATGAAGCTTGCTTGATGGGCTTGCATTGCAATGTACCGAAATAAATAAATTGGCTCTGTTGCGATTGGCGATAGACGAACGCTCGTGTAGATTGACAAAAACGTCTTTTTGTCGGGTATAAAATACCTTTACCGAAGGATACGCCTCCTTGATACGCCGACCCAAGGCCAACACTATCTCTAACGCAACATCCTTCTCTCTTGTTCCCGATGCCCCCGAACAACCGGGGTCTTTTCCGCCATGACCAGCGTCTAGCACTACCGTTTTGATTTTTCCACTCCCAACAATAGTGGAAAGTGTGTCATTTTCGGCTTCTACCTGAATACCTTTAAATCCAGTGAGCCAAGCTATTACCAAAAAAACTGAGCCTGCTTTAAGAAAGTTTAACATTATTTTCTGAATGGTTCGTTATCAAGAACGTTGAATAAAGTAATTTTGTACTTTAAAAGTTTATGACTTGCTAGTAAACGTTTGACCAAGCATAGTTGTCATTGACTTACTAGATTTTACCAGAACAAATCCAATTCTAATGGATAACTTCCGTAATATAAGCAAATATAATTTTTTAAGTCTTTCAAAAAAAATTCTTCGTACAACGGCATTGCTCTTGGCTGTACTGCTTGGGGTATGTTATACGCCACAGGTGCGGGCCCAGCGTTTGCTCAGAGGGCTGCGTGAAGCGGCAGGTATCAAGAGTAAAGATACGAAAGCAAAACCTGTAATCACAGACTCGCTCAAAAAAGTCACGCCCGACAGCCTCGCTCTAGCTGTACCCGATTCGCTCAAGAAGCAAGACCAGCTCGAAACCACCGTACAATACACCGCCAAAGACTCGACCATCATGGACACCGAGAAGCAGATTGTGTATCTATACGGCGATGCGAAGGTGACTTATGGAAATATTTCGCTACAAGCCGATTATATCCAGCTCAATTGGGACATCAATCAGGTGTGGGCAAAAGGCTCTTTAGATTCGGCTACGCAAAAGCTCAAAGGGAAGCCTATCTTCAAACAAGGCAACGACGAGTATAATGCCGAAGAAATTCGCTATAATTTTAAGTCGAAAAAAGCACTAATCCAAGGTATTGTGACCCAACAAGGCGAGGGCTATATTCAAGGAAAAAAAGTAAAGAAAGACGACGAAGACAACCTGTATATCCGAAATGCCGTTTATACCACTTGTAATTTGGCACAGCCGCACTTTCATATTAGTGCTTCACGTATTAAAGTGGTAGGGAAAAAAGAAATTGTGTCGGGGCCTTTTCATATCGAACTCAACAATATTCCTTTGCCTATTGGTTTGCCTTTTGGCTTTTTCCCATACAAGCCGCCACAAGAGTCGGGTACGTCTGGTATTATTATGCCTACCTATGGCGAAGAACCGCTCGGAAGGGGTTTTTACTTGCGTGATGGAGGGTATTATTTTGCGATTAGTCCGAATATTGGCTTGCGACTTACAGGCGAAATTTATTCAAAAGGAAGTTGGGGCTTTGGGGCAAACTCGCAGTATGTCAAACGCTATCGCTACAGCGGAAGCTTTAATTTACAATACAGAAAAGGGATTAGTGGCGACGAAATCGCACCACAAACCCGTAACGATTTTTCTATTCAGTGGTCACATACGCCCCAAAGTAGAGGTTCGTCGAGCTTTTCTTCGTCGGTCAATATTGCCAGCAATAGCTACAACCAATACAATAGCTTTAATACTTCGGCGTATATTTCGAGTGCCATCAACTCTTCGGTACAGTATTCAAAAAATTTCGGACAAACCCTTCGCACGGGAACGAGCCTTAATATTTCGCAAAATACTTCTACGAAAGAAGTACGTGCCGACATTAATTATAACTTTGGTCTTAACCAAATTCAGCCTTTCAAAAAGAAAAGTGCGGTGGTTGACCGTTTTATCGACCAGTTCCGTTTTGGGCTAGACTTCAATGGCTCCATTGGTATAACCAACAAAGTAGCCCTCGACAACCGCTCTTATTTGAGCTTGCCTTACAATGTGTATCGCCGCCAAGATACAACCGATACCGATTTGAACAAGCCTATTGTTTCGTCTGCTACGGCATCGGCAAACCTAGAACGAGATGGCGTTGTGCCTTTCAATCTGAATACCTTGCCCGACCTCGTGCGTAAGGCTCAAATGAAAATGCAGTATTCGATTCCTATTTCTTTACCCAATATCAAGCTTGGTCGATACATCAACCTTACGCCAAGTTTTAGTTTGTCGGGTAATGTTTATACCCAAAAATATACCTACCGATTTGTAGAATACAACGATTTGGCTAAAAATGATTCCATCGCAAAATTAGGAGCGGTGCGGATTGATACGGCTCGTGGAGGCTTTTATGTCGATTATCAATATTCGTTTTCGGCAAGTATGAACACCCGTTTGTATGGAACGTTGCGTTTCAAAAAAGGCAGGCTCGAAGGCATTCGTCATACCATGACACCCTCTATTAGTGTTACTTATACGCCTAATTTTACCGACCCTAAATTTGGCTTTTACGATGATGTACAAATTAGCAAATCTGGCGAAACTATCCGTATATCTCGGTTTAATCCTACACAAACCAACCTCGGTAGCCAATCGGGTGGTATTAGTTTTAGTTTAAATAATACTTTAGAAGCTAAAATAAAAGCTAAATCAGACACGGCACAGAAGGAATCTGAAAAAATCACTTTGATTGATAACTTTTCATTTTCAACCAATTACAACTTCTTTGCCACGGCATACAAGCTTGCTCCTGTGAGTTTTGGGGCTACGTCGAGGGTGAAAAAATTTGATATAAATATCGGCGGAACGCTCGACCCCTACGTTTATACCCAAAATTCGAGCTACGGCTTGGTCGGAAAACAAGAAGATAAGTACTTGTTGTTGGAAGGACAAGGCCTTGCCAACCTCTCGAATTTCAACTTATCTGTTGGTAAAAGCTTCAAACCTGGTGCCAATAAGCCCAAAACGAGCTCGAATGCTACCGAAGGACAAATCAACCAAATCAACCGCAATATCAATGATTATGTAGATTGGAGTGTCCCTTGGGATTTTATGTTTAGTTACCAGTTTAGCTACAGCAAACGTGGACTCGCTCCTTCAACAACCGTGAGTGCTATGACGTTTTCGGGAAGTGTAAAACTGACAGAAAAATGGGATTTTAGGCTACAGTCGGGTTATGATTTTATCAATAAAGGTGTTTCGTTAACGAATATTTCTATCCACAGAGATTTGCACTGCTGGGAAATGCAATTCAACTGGACACCAGCCGCCAGTCCTTTGTATGGCCGTGCGAGTAGCTATTCGTTCGATTTAAGGGTAAAATCTTCGCTTTTACAAGAACTCAAACTTTCTCGTCGTCGTACTTTCTACGACCGAGGAGGATTCTAAATAAAAAAGGCGGATGCAACATCCGCCTTTTTCGTTTATTAACTTCTTCCTTTGCCGCCACCGCCGCCGTCGTTGCCTTCGTTGTGTTGAATAGCAGGTTTGACATCTGTATTGCCAAAATTATAGGTAAGTGAAAGCCTAAAACGGCGGTTGTCCCAACGATACGTACCTACACTTGTGAGGTTGACGGTTTCTACGGTATTACGCCAATTGTTGAAATTGAAAGGGTCTTGGACTAAAAATTTAACCGTTACCTTTTTGTTTACTAAAAACTGTTTCAAGCCAAAATCTATGCCTCCTTGGGGCTTAGAGGTTTGAAATCCCCATGTTTCCCCCGAATTTATCCAGCCTGAAATTTCGCCTGAAAGTGTTTTTGAAAGGGTAAAAGTTTGTTGGATATACGCTCCGCCATAAGGCTGCTTGATGTCAACATTGGTTTGCTCTCGGCTGTATTGATATACATTGATGCCTCCCCAAAGATTGACATTGGCGTTCCACCATTTTGTGATTTGAAAAGGAAGAGATGCGTCGATACTCCACCAACCAATTTTACCACTTACGTTTTCTGATGATTCTCGAATAAGCTTTTTGCCTTGAATCAAAGTGCTGTCCACATCGTAAACGTCGGTCGAAAACTGATTGACACCCACATAACTCAACGAAAAACTATATTTGTCGAAAAAGGTATTCGAGAGTGTCACCGTATTATTCAGCGAAGGCAGAATGGTCGGATTGCCCACTACGTAGGTTTGTGGGTAGAAAAAGCGTTGGAAGGTATTGAATACATCGCCGTCGGGTCGATTGATGCGGCGGCTGTAGCCCAGCGAAATAGCATAATCTTTGGTTACTTTTTGATTGTAAGTCAAGGTTGGGAAAAGATTAAAATACTGTTGGCTCGAAATCGTTTGGTCGTTTATATCACTTCCTCGGTTGTCGGTATATTCGCCACGAAGTCCCGCTTGAATACTCACGTTTTTGCTGATTTCTGTATTTAACATAAAATAACCTGCCGCAATCGTTTCTCTAAAATGAAAGAACGAACGCATCAAATCGCCATTGGTGCGGAAGTTGTCGTTGAAATCTTTATTAGTACTCGAAAAACTATTTTTTAAACCTGTTTCAAGCTTTGTTTTCGCCGTCAATTTCTTGGTAAAGTCTAATTTTCCAACTAAAGTTGTGCCTTGTGTTGGGAAATAAATTTGATTGTTGGCAACCGTGGCGGCTTGGTTGTCGATGGTGGTAGTGGTCGCAAAATGGTCGTTCCAAGTAGAGCGAAGCAAAATTACATCGAAATCTGCTGTCAAAACCGTACCAGCCGTATCCATATTTTGCCTGAAATGGGTATTAAAAGTATAATTATCGAAGGTAGAAAGCCTATTTCTTCCCATCAAAAGCTGTTGTACGCTTTTGGGCAATACGCTTTTTTGTTCGGTATTACGCTCGAATGGACTTTCTGATAAATTGATTTGTGCCGAAAAACCAAGCGATGTTTTCTTAGAAAAATCATAGTCAAAGCCAACTTTACCGCTCCAATTGAGAAATTTTCCTTTCCCCAAACTCGTATTGTAGCGTGTTTCGAGTATGTTTTGTTGGTCGTTTGTAAAATATTGGGTTTGCTCTTCCGAATTATACCATTGGGTGAGTTGTCGGTTGATATTGGCATACAAAACATATTTCTCTCGACGACTATTGACGGTAAAGCCTTGTCCGTTTTTAGGCAAAGCACCTACATTGCTATAATGGCTGTAGCCATAGTTTAAATCGAGGATATAATTGGTACCAAGCATTTTACCTTTTTTAGTCTTGATATTGATGATACCATTCGAGCCAGAAGCATCGTAGCGTGCCGAAGGATTGGCTATTACTTCTATGCTTTCGATGTCGTCGCTTTTGAGCGTTTTTAGGTAAGCAGCTAGTTGTTCGCTGGTAAGGTAAGTTTTGCGGTCGTCAATCATCACCAAAACGCCTTCTTTTCCTTTGAGTTTGATGGTTTCGCTATTTCGGTCAACTGTTACGCCAGGGACTTTTTCTAGCAGTTCAAGTCCATTCAGACCGGCGGCGGTAGGGCTTGCCTCCACGTTCATAATCAGCTTATCGCCCGACCTTTCAATCAGTTGTTTGCGAGCCGTTACTTGTACTTCGGCTAAGGCTTGGGCTTCTGCTTTGAGTGTAATGTCTTCTAAAATCAGGTTTTGGGTAAGCGAAAGGGGCTGCTGGTATTTTTGAAAACCCACAGCCGTAATTTGTAAGATATACCGATTGGCGGCCAAGGATTCGATACTAAACCGACCATCGGCATCGGCCATATCGCCTTTGACAAGCGAGGAATCTTTTACACTCAATACCAATACATTGGCGAAGGCAGCGGCCTGTTTTTTGTCGTCTAGCACTCGCCCTGTTATTTTCAACTGAGCGGAGGCATAATTTGCGAGAAGTGTAAAGAATACAAGAGAGGTAAGAAGGAGGCGTTTTTTCATAACGAGTTTTTAGTTTTCAAAAACAAGGATGAAAAAACACCAAGGAAAGTTGCACCGCATCAAAACTTTTCATTGTACAACAAGGGTTTTGACTTATACTAAAAACCCTTGTTGTGCAATTGAAACATTAGCAGGCGGTTATGTTTGGTACGATAACTGACAAGTGATTCCAGAAGCTTGGGTACGATTTCACTACTACGTCGGGTTCTTCGATAATTACCTCTTCTACCAAGGCCAAAGGGGCGAATGCCATCGCCATGCGGTGGTCGTCGTAGGTATGTACCGAAATAGGAGCTGCTACCCGTGCTACGGCATTGGGACTGAGCAAATATTTGTGATTGGCTTCTACTTCTACCAAGGTAGCTCCTAATTTGCGGAGTTCTTCTTGCAAAGCAAAAACACGGTCGGTTTCTTTTACTTTCAACGATTCGATGCCTGTGAGGGTCAATGGAATATTTTTGGCTGCTGCTACTACGCAGATGGTTTGAGCCAAATCAGGACAATTGGTAAAGTCCCAACTCAATTCTTTTGCCGCAGGAATTTTAGTCAATAAAAAGCCTTTTCCTGTGTAAGTAGATTCGACACCTAAATGACGCATGATGTCGGTGACAACCGAATCGCCTTGAAGTGAGTTTTCTTTTAAACCCAACAATTCTACCGAAGCATCTTCGTGTGCCGACAACGCCACCACCGAAAACCAATAACTTGCACCCGACCAATCAGACTCTACAGCGTAAGGAATAGCCTGATACGCTTGTGGTGCTACCGTGATGGTTTTGTTGTCCCAGTCGGCTGCTACCGTTACGCCAAAAGCTTCCATTTGCTTGAGCGTCATTTCGATGTACGGCTTAGAGCCAAGCTCACCAGTGATGGTCAGCACCAAGCCTTCGGGCAATAAAGGGGCAACCATCAACAAAGCCGAAATATATTGCGAGCTTACATCACCACGAATCGCCAGTTGGTTATTTCCTTGGTAGCGAAAGCCCTTGAGTTGTAGCGGAGGATAGCCCGCTTCTTGCACGTAGTCGATTTCAGCACCCAAGGCTTGCAAGGCATCTACCAAAATTCCGATAGGACGTTGGCACATCCGAGGCGTGCCTGTCATGGTTTTGGTTTGTCCAGTTACAGCAAAATAGGCCGTAAGAAAACGCATGGTTGTTCCCGCATCAATCACATCGGCAACGGCATCGTCAGAAGCCAGTAGTCGCATCATGGTTTGGGTATCACGGGCTTCGGCCAGGTTAGATAAATTATCAGTGCCACCAGCCAACGCATTGATAATCAAAGCTCTGTTCGACTCTGACTTGGAAGAAGGCAAAGGAATTTCCGTTTGGAAAGACGCTTGTACTTTAGGAAGAAATAGCTTTTTCAAGATTGAATTTTCTGGTTAAAACGCTGTCAACAAAAAACTTATGCAAGTTTTTTATTTATTAAACTACAAAATTAACTAAGAATCAAAGCTTTTTCTACCAAAAGACATTTTTTTTACGTGTAGCAAAAGAATCAAGACAAAGTATTGACCCGATATTAAAGGAGGCTAAACGTGTTTATTTGCATGGTCATACGCCATAAAAAAGCCATGCAAGTGGGTTACACCTGCATGGCTTTTATTGGATATTATCGGGCAACTAATTAGCAAAAAGTACTACGGGTTTGGTTTGTACTACATTGCTTTTGTTTAAGGCCCTGTCGAGAATCCACACATCGAAGTAAACGGTATCTTTTTTACCTGTAAGATAAGGATAGCCTTTGAAGTTTTGGTAATCGAAGGTAAGTCCGTAGTCCATTGTTCCTTCAATAGGCCCTGCCGCACCTTCTTTCAAACGCACGGGCATATTGGCACCAATGGGCGTTGTAGGCGTTGATTTGAGGAATGTACCATTTTTTCTTACGTACAAATTTACCACAAAACTTTGTGCATTAGGAGGCTGAATTTTGGTTAAATCGGCTTGTGTAAAGCCCAAATCGCCATCGCCATCTTGAAAATCAATGGTAATAATCACAGAATCTCTTTTGGTAATATTACCTAATAAGTCGCTAGAATTTTTGGTGACAACCGAAGCATCTTTGAAGCCAATCAATGGTTTTAGATCGAAAGTAGGCTCGGTCATACAAGCGGCCAATCCTACCAGACATCCAATGAAAACAAGTATTTTTTTCGCTAACATATCATCTAACATTATAAAAATTATATTTAAAATCTAACGCTAAGTAACAATGCAGCACGGTGAATTGCCAATTGTGAGTTAGTGATTTGTTTTAATCAAAATTAAATTTGCACGATTACTTACCGTATTTTATTTGATGCCAAAGCAATGGCTTAAAATTTATTCATGAAACGAAAGCAGTCGCATAAATGTTGTACTTTCATCTATTGCGTGCTGTAAAGTTAATCATTTGGACTAATTTTGTTGTCTGAATCCCCAATATCCTGTAAAACTTATGTATTCTTCTTTGGCTGATACCTTAAAAAAACGGGTGTTATCGGTCGATGCTCATAGCTTTGAAGCATTGGCTTTAGACGTATTTCGCTATCAAGCTACCCATAATCAGGTGTATAAACAATACCTTGCGTGTTTGGGTACAAGTGTCGCACAAGTGACGCAACTGACCGATATTCCTTTTTTACCAATAGAATTTTTCAAAACCCAAACCGTTGTGTCGGGTCATGCCGAGGCATCGGTGGTGTTTGAAAGTAGTGGTACAACGGGGCAACAAACAAGCAAACATTTCGTCAAAGACCCAGCTTTTTATCTAAAGGTTGCAACGCAAATTTTTGAAAAATTTTATGGAAGCCTAACAGATTTCCAAATTGTAGCCTTGCTTCCATCGTATCTCGAACGCAGCAACTCCTCGTTGGTGTATATGGTACAGCATTTTATTGAGCAAAGTGGGCATACAGGCTCGGGGTTCTATTTGCATGAATACGCTTCGCTAAGAGCAAATTTATACCAAAGTTTACAGCAAAATCCACAGCAAAAAATCTTGCTGATAGGCGTTACGTTTGGTTTACTCGACTTGGTAGAATCGGACTTAGACTTTGGTTTTTTACAAGAATTTTCCCAAGTAATCGTCATGGAAACAGGTGGCATGAAAGGTCGCCGCAAAGAAATGATTCGGGAAGAAGTACACGCCATTTTGTGTGCAGGCTTGCACGTGCCGAGCATTCACTCGGAATATGGCATGACAGAATTGCTTTCGCAAGGCTATTCGCAAGGCGAAGGCATTTTTACCCTGCCCGACTCTATGCGTATCATGCTCAGAGATGTAAACGACCCTTTTGGTTGGCTCAATAATCCAAGTCGTTCGGGTGGCATCAATGTCATCGACCTCGCCAATGTGGACTCTTGTGCTTTTATCGAAACCAAAGATTTAGGGGCTTTTGTGCCAGACCAAGCAGGGGCTTTCAGGATTTTAGGACGCTTTGACAACGCCGATATTCGAGGCTGCAACCTCATGATTCAATAGCCTAAGCATGGGCTTCGAGCCATTCTTCGCCAGTGTCATATACCTCTTTTTTCCAAATAGGTACTACCTTTTTTAGCTCGTCGATGAGCCATTTGCAGGCTTCAAAAGCATCGGCTCGGTGAGGCGTTGAAACGGCTATCACCACAGGAATATCACCAATGTTGAGCTCGCCCTTGCGGTGTACCATCGCCACTTTTTCAATATCCCATCGTTCTTTTGCTTGATTGACAAGCTCTTGCATTTTTTTTTCGGCCATTGCGTCATACGTTTCAAATGCCAAACGCACAACCGATTTCGACAAATTATGGTTGCGAACCGTACCAATAAATACATCTATCGCACCTGCACGCTCCGACTGTACAAAAGCAATACAGGCTTGTACATCAATGGGTTTATCTGTTATTTTTATCATAATCTTTGTGGATTAAAAGGCTTCGTTCTTTCAATGTACTATTTTTTCATACGTTACAAAATCAAAAGCATAGCGGTGTTTTTCGTCTGGTAAATGTTGTACACGGCTCTTTTCCTGCCAAGTATCTTTGGTTAAAGTAGGAAAAAAAGCATCGCCTTCAAACGACGCTTGCACTTCTGTTTGATATACACAATCGGCTACAGGCAATGCCAAGCGATAAATTTCTGCTCCCCCAATCACAAAGGCTTCTTCCGATTCAAGCTGTTGGGCTTGGGCAATAGCTTCTGCCAACGAACCAACTGTGATACAGCCAGTTATTTGTAAATCAGGATTACGAGAAATCACGATAGAAGTACGATTGGGCAATGGTTTTCCTATCGAATCGAAGGTTTTACGCCCCATAATAATCACATGACCCGACGTAAGTCTTTTGAACATTTTCAAATCTTCGGGCAAATGCCAAATTAATTGGTTGTCTTTTCCAATTACCCCATTTTGGGCTACAGCAACGATAAGAGATATTTTCAAGGATTTAAGAATTTTTCGACAAAGTTAGAGCGAATCTTGTTAACGAGGAACGAATCAACACAAAATCATCTAAATAAAGACAAAAACCTCTGGTGATATTTTGTAAATACAAGACATACGCTGTTATCTTTGTGAAAAAATTACATTGCGGTTGAATAAAAAACTACAAATAGGAGCGTTAATCATGGCTATTGTCCTTACCATAAGGATGTTGGCTATTCCTTTGTTGTATGTCGATTATCAACTTCGGAAAGATTACATCGTTAATAACCTTTGCGAAAACCGTTTGCGTCCACAAATGCACTGCGATGGAAAATGCTATTTAGCCAAAAAAATCGCTGCAACCGAACATCGTGATGTAACAGAAAAAGGCATTGCCTTTGCTCGCTTGTTGTTTGAACTTCCTTATTACGAAGCTATTCAAGCAAAAATCCACTTCGATTTTATTCCTGAACTACATCAAGCTATTGTTCCTCCTTATCTTGTGGGGTATTTTTCTGAATATACCTCCTCGCATTTTCAGCCTCCTCAAGCGTAATATCTTTTTGGTAAAAATTAGGTGATTGCATGGAATACCCTTGCATATTTACGCACGTACTTTCCCAAACAAAAACCTAAAAAATCAGGCACGAATCAAGACGCTCGTACCTGATTGCACTCTTTTCTATCACAAGGCTAAGGACTATAGGTTTACGAAAAATCCGTAGCCACAAGAGCCTGTAACATTACCAACCTTAAAGATATTATACTAAAATGAATTTTTTGAAATTTTTTATCGCATTGCTCGCTTGCACTGCGTCAAACCTCGTTTATGGACAATTTTCAGGGAAGATTTTTGACAGCAGTACCAAAGAGCCTATTGTAGGCGTATCAGTAAAAGTAGCCCAGAGCAACCAAGGCACAACCACCAATACCAATGGCGTATTCAGCTTGGCCTCCGCAGCAAAAACCTTAGAAGTAACCGTATCGAGCATTGGTTTTCAAACCCAACAGTTGACCCTCCAAGCAGGAACGCCTGCCACGATAGCCCTTCTGCCAGCCGTTGAAAACCTCCAACAAATTGTAGTAACAGCCAATCGAGAAGCTGGTTTACGCACCCAAGCACCCATCGCCATCGCCAAACTTACGTCCAGAATGATTGACGAAGCCAAGCCAACGGCGATGTATGAACTCGTCAACAAAGTGTCGGGAGCAATGATGGTCAACCTTGGAAACGAACAACACTCGATGGCCATCCGCCAGCCCATGACAACCAACGCCTACTTTTTGTACATGGAAGATGGCGTGCCTATCAGACCAATGGGCGTTTTCAACCATAATTCTATTTTGGAATTTAACCAATTTGCCATCAGTTCGATAGAAGTAGTAAAAGGCCCTGTGTCGTCGATTTATGGCCCAGAAGCCGTTGGCGGAGCAATCAATTTTATTACGCATCGCCCTACGGCTGTGCCTACCGCCAAATTGGGCGTACAATTCGACCAATGGGGCTACCGCCGTGTGCAATATGGTGCAGGAGCTACCGCAGGAAAGTTGGGTGTATATATAGGTGGTTTTTTCTCTGACCAAAAAAACTCTTGGATGGCGAGTTCTGATTATGACAAAACATCGTTTAACGGTCGAGTAGAATACCTATTAAAACCTAGCACAAGACTTACCGCTACGTATTCGTACAACAACTACTATTCACAAATGAGTGGTAGTGCCGATAGTACAGCGTTTTTCAACAGACAATATGTTGGTACATCAGACTTTACTTACCGTAAAGCTTTCTCGGTACGCAGCCGTATCACTTTAGACCACCAATGGAAAGACGGTTCGAGCAGCTTTGTTACTTTATTTTACCGCAACAACAGACACGGACAGAACCCTTCTTACTCCATTTCTTGGAGAACGCCCAATACAACCGCATCGGGGCAAGTCAATTCCAACAACTTTTCAAGTACGGGCATCATCGCACAGCATACCCAAAAACTTCCTTTCTGGCAATCGAAAATTGTGGTAGGAACAACGCTCGATTTTTCTCCAAACGACTATTGGGCTTACTATGTGAAGCTATCGGCACAATTGCGTGCAGATAAAAAATCGGTAGAAAAATATGCCATTTTACAAGAACGCCCCGACTCATTGTTGACTAGCTACAAAGCCGATATTAAAAATGTAGGGGCATACATCCAATACGATTTCGAGCCTATACACAACTTACACTTCTCGGCTGGGGTACGCTACGACCGTATGTCGTTTGATTATGTAAACAACCTCGACAAAAACACCGCCACCAATAGCGGTTCAAAAGAATACAGCCAACTTACGCCAAAAATTGGGTTGACCTACAACCTTGGCAATGGCAAAGGACTTTATGCCAATTATTCTAAAGGCTTTTCGCCTCCGGGGCTTACGGCAGTTTTCCGTAAAAGAACGACGCAGGCCGCCAATGGCGATTGGTTTTACTACAATATCCAACCTGCCACTTTCGACAACAGCGAAATTGGTGGCTGGGCTTCCTTGTACCAAAACAAAGTGTATGTCGATGTAGCGTATTATCAGATGATTGGTAAAAACGAATTGCTCAGTATTCGTCAGCCTGACAACTCTTTCGACTATCAATCTGCTGGAAAAACGCTTCATCGAGGCATTGAATTTGGCTTAACCTACAAGCCTTCTAGCCAGTTTTTCTTCCGTTTGGGTGGTACAAATTCGATTCACCGCTTTGAGGAGTTTGTCTTGAGCCAAAGAGCTACCGATGCCGTAAAAGACGTAAACGGCAAAGATATGCCAAGTGCCCCAAGATGGATTTGGAACACCGAGTTGAGTTTTTATCCGAAAGCCATCAAAGATTTTAGAGTAGCCGTAGAATGGCAACACGTAAGTAGCTGGTACCAAAATCAGGTAAATACCATTTCGTATCCTGGTTATGATGTGTTGAATGCACGTATTGGCTACAAAATATACGGGGTCGAAATTTTTAGTAATATCCTCAACTTAACCGATGCCTTGTATGCCTACAATGCCAGCAGAGGCAACGCCGCAACCGATGCCAGTAGCTACACGCCTGCCGCACCACGCACGTTTGTGTTTGGCTTACAGTACAATTTTGTAGGAAAAAAATAAACTCCGTCAGGGATTACGGAAGCCCATGTAAGCCGTAATCCCGACGCATTCATCCATAAATTTTCAAAAATGATGGAAACAACCCTTGCATCAAAACCGCCTGTAAAAGAAGGTTTTTCAAAGTACTTTAGAAAAAATATGTATCGTTGGCATAGAACGGTAGGCATTATTACCTTGATTCCAGTGATATTTTGGACACTTTCGGGGCTGATGCACCCTTTTATGTCGCATTGGTTTAAACCCAAAATTGCCAAAGAATTTATTCCAGCAAAACCCCTCAACAAAGCTCAAATAGGCTTGCCTTTGGCAACTGTACTGAGCCAAAATCAAATTACACAGTTTAAAAACTTTCGGCTTGTTTCGTTCAAAGGACATACTTATTACCAAGTAAAACGGGTATCCGACAACTTGGTGTATTTCGATGCCAGTACAGGCCTCGAACTGCCCAAAGGCGATATACAATACGCCGAATGGATGGCCCGCACACTTGCCCAAGATTCGGTTTCACGTATTAAAAGCATTAGGGTACAAACCGAATTTGACAACCAATACAAGTTTGTCAACCGCCTTTTGCCTGTCTATAAAGTATCGTTCGAGCGTCCAGACGGGTTAGATGTTTATGTAGAAACAGCCTCTACACGCATGGCAACGTTCAACACCAACAGTCGTAAGGCTTTTATTTGGGTATTTGACGTTTTTCATAATTGGTCGTTTCTCGATGCCATCGGCAACCATTATGTACGCGTCATCGTGATGTTGCTGTGCCTTGCCGTGATTGTTGCTTCTACGGTATTGGGTTTGCTTATTTATGGTTTTATGTGGGGTAAATTTAAAAAACCTCGTACCGATGACAAGAAAGGTATCTTGAAAAAATACCATCGTCAAATTGGTCTATGGGTAAGCTTTGTCACCTTTACTTTTGCTTTTTCGGGAGGATACCATGCTTTGAAAAAGTGGACACCCGACAACCGTTTGCAATTTAGTTACGAACCAACTTTTAAAGTAAGCGATATACAACAAGCTTCCTTAGCCTTGGATTTACCTTGGGAAAAAGTGACGAACCTTTCTTTAGTACAATTAAAAAATCAAGTTTGTTATTTTGTTACGTTCAAAAAAGAAGAAGAAAGTACACCCCAGCCAAGCCTCATTGATGCCCAAACGGGCAAAGAAGTTGCCAACGGAAATTTGTTGTATGCCGAATATCTCGCCAACAAATTTGCCAATATGGCATCGGCACAGGCCGATGAAGAAGCCAGTATTGATTGCTGCGAACCTACTGCCGATACGCCTAATGCGAGCATCAATCACGCTAATTTGGTTGAAACTGCGTGGCTCGCTAAATTCGACCGAGAATATGGGTTTGTCAACAAACGTTTGCCTGTGGTAAAATTGGCTTATAAAACCGATGAAAAAACAACCTATTATATCGAAACCAGCACAGGGAAATTGGCAAGCAAAATAGAAAACAGCGATAGAAGAGAAGGGTGGAGTTTTGCGGTATTGCACAAATATTTGTTCATGGAATGGGCCGGCAAAGACGTAAGAGATATTGTCACCTTGCTTTCTGCCTTGGGCGTATTGGTTGTGAGCATCTTTGGTTTAGCTCTTTTTTTGAAGAAAAAATAGGCTGTAATTTTCGGATTTGATTGTTACGAATGTTTAGTATTAATGCAACATTGTGCATGAGTCAGTTGTGATTAGTATTTTGATTATCAAAAATGCACCATTGGCTCATTCACAATGCAGCATTGGTATTTATCACTATTTTTTCATAAAATATTGCCTTTGTAACTAATATCACAGAAGATGGTTTTTTGTTGAACTAATTTTGAACCATAAATTCAAAAGCGTTATTGTATCTTTACAGCCATAACGTCATCAAACTGTAACTATCTTGAATAGCATGAAAATCGAGCAAATCTATACGGGCTGTTTAGCCCAAGGAGCTTATTATATTGAATCGGCTGGAGAAGCCGCCGTTATCGACCCCCTACGAGAGGTACAAGCCTATATCAACAAAGCTGCACGCAACCAAGCCCAAATCAAATACGTTTTTGAAACCCACTTCCACGCCGATTTTGTATCGGGGCACCTCGATTTGGCGAAAAAAACACAAGCGACTATCGTGTATGGTCCCAATGCCGTTACGGGATTTGAGGCTTATATTGCCAAAGACGAAGAGGTTTTTACCTTGGGAAAAGTGCGTATCAAAGTGCTACACACACCCGGTCATACGATGGAATCGACCTGTTATTTGTTGATAGACGAAACAGGCAAGGAAACCGCCCTTTTCAGTGGCGATACGCTGTTTATTGGCGATGTAGGTCGCCCCGATTTAGCACAAAAATCTGACTTGACCATCAACGACCTTGCGGGTTATCTGTTTGATTCGTTGCGTCATAAAATCATGACTTTGCCCGACGACCTAACGGTGTATCCGGCCCACGGAGCAGGGTCGGCTTGTGGAAAAAACATGAGCAAAGAAACAACCGATTCGCTTGGTAATCAAAAGCTTACCAATTACGCTTTGCGTGCCGATATGAGCCGAGAACAGTTTATCAAGGAAGTAACCGACGGGCTGACCAAGCCTCCACAATATTTTCCACAAAACGTAATGCTCAACAAACAAGGCTACGAAAGCTTCGACGTGGTGATGAACCGTGCCGCCCAAGCGCTTAGTCCAGAGGCATTTGAAGCAGCCGCCAACGAAACGGGGGCTGTGATTTTAGATACCCGTGACGCTCAAACATTTGCCAAAGGTTTTATTCCCAATGCTACCAATATTGGCTTGAATGGTCAGTTTGCTCCTTGGGTAGGCGCCTTGATTCCTGATGTAAAACAGGAAATTTTGTTGATTACCGAAGCCGGACAAGAAGCCGAAACCATCACCCGTTTGGCACGTGTTGGCTACGATTATGTGATTGGTTATTTGGAGGGTGGTTTTGAAGCATGGCAAGCCGCAGGCAAAGAAATAGACAGCGTAGCGTCGATAGATGCCGCTACTTTTGCCGAACGCCTCGATGCCAACGCCATCGTGATAGATGTGCGTCGCACGGGCGAATACCTAGCCGAACACCTCGAAGGAGCTATCAATTTGCCATTAGATTACATCAACGAAAATCTTTCCGAATTTCCTAAAGATAAGCCTTTCTTTATCCACTGTGCAGGGGGCTATCGCTCGATGGTAGCGGCTTCTATTTTAAAGGCAAGAGGTTTTGATAATTTTATAGACATCCAAGGTGGTTTTGGTGCAATACAAAAAACTGGCTTGAAAACCACCGACTACGTTTGTCCGTCAACGCTAAAAAAATAGATGAGCTTTGCGGAAGCGATAGATACTGCCTATTGAGTTCTGGATTTAAAAATTACTTTCACACTTGTGCGATGAGGTTGCAAAAAGATTTGTAGCCTCATCGCACAAGTGCTATATCAAAGCCTATTTTTCTCTTGCTTACCCTAAGCTACAGGATGGTATCTTCCCAAAAATATAGCAACTTGCCTGCATACTCATTTGCTATCTATTTCAATTATTTTTTGACTATGAAACAAATTTTATTGGCTCTGTACCTGCTACTTGGAGCAACGTCTTTGTCGGCTCAAAAGCCCACCAAGGCTACTTTTCCCGATGGCTCGCCTATCGGAACATGGTTTACCAACAACAAAAAAGTACAGTTGTCGCAGCTAGGCAAAGCTTATATCCTTACCGATTTTGGTGTAAAACAAGACAGCACCTTGCTTCAAACCGAGGCAATTCAACAAGTGATTGATAAGGCCGCCGCCCAAGGAGGAGGCGTAATTGTTGTGCCAAAAGGGACTTTTTTGAGTGGAGCTTTATTTTTCAAACCTAAAACACATTTATACGTAGCCGAAGGAGCAAAACTCAAAGGCTCTGATAACATTGCCGATTATCCAAAATTACCTTCTCGCATGGAAGGCCAAAGCCTCGATTACTTTACAGCCTTGGTCAATGCGTATCAAGTAGATGGCTTTACCATTGCGGGCAAAGGCACGATAGACGGCAATGGCTTGCGTTATTGGGAGGCTTTTTGGCAAAGACGCAAAGAAAACCCTAATTGTACCAATTTAGAGGTTTCACGCCCACGCTTGGTGTTCATTTGGAAATCTAATAACGTACAAGTGCAAGATGTGAAGTTACATAATTCGGGCTTTTGGACGAGCCATTATTACCAATGCAACAATGTGAAAATCCTAGATGCACACATTTATTCGCCCTACCAGCCCGTTAAAGCACCTAGTACCGATGCCATTGACATCGACGCTTGTAACAATGTATTGGTAAAAGGTTGTTATATGTCGGTCAACGATGATGCCATTGCTTTGAAAGGAGGTAAAGGCCCTTGGGCCGACAAAGTGCCTAGCAATGGGGCAAATACCAATATTATTATAGAAGATTGCGAATTTGGTTTTTGCCATTCGGCACTCACTTGTGGCAGCGAGGCTATTCACAACCGCAACATCATCATGCGAAATTGCCACGTAAGCGAAGCTAGTCGAGTATTATGGCTCAAAATGCGTCCCGATACGCCACAGTTGTACGAGCATATTCTCGTCGAAAATATCAAAGGACAAGCACGCAGTCTTTTGTATGTAAAGCCTTGGAAACAGTTTTTCGATTTGCAAGGACGCAAAGACGTACCGCTATCTTATTGCGACCATATCAGTCTAAAAAACATCGAACTTACCTGCGATATTTTTTACGATGTAGCCATTTCTGAATACGATAAATTATCAAATTTTACGTTTGAAAATTTCAAGGTAAACAGTAAAAACCCTGCCATCGACAAAAGCGTTGTACAAGGTTTTACGTTAAAAAATATCAAGGTAAATGATAAAATCATCGAATAACACAGCAGTTATTTAAACCCAATCGGATTGCGTTGTTGCTGTTTGAGCAAACGGTATGCTTCTAACAGCACACGCTCTTCAAATTTTTCTCGCCAAAAACGCACTTCTGTTTCGAGTTGTCGTTTCTCTTCTTCTAACGTTTGATAGGCCTCCTGTAACGCTTCCAATTCTGTGGTAGTTACCGCCGAAACAGCCGTTGTCGCAGGCAAAAGCGTTTGCCAGTCGAGCCGTAGCACTTCGGCAATGGCCATTGCTCTTGTGAGCGTAAGTGTTGTTTTTCCTCGCTCAATATCGCCGTAGGTTGTGGTGGAAATGCCTAATTGGTCGGCTACATTTTCTTGCGAAAGCCCAAGCATCAAACGGGCTTTACGAATAGATTCAGTAATGTTGGGCTTTTCCATAAATTTTAGCATAAATTTTGTTAAAAAAACATTCTCTACAAACACTTGGTTCAATGCCAGTGTAATAAAAGCAAGAAGTTGATTATCAAATAGATAATTAACATGGTTGTTTTTTTGTAAAAAAATATAAAGAAAAAATCGAAAATTCCGAGAATTTATCTGTTATTCCGACTAGGATTTTTTCATAGATTTTGCATATTTGCTTTAGAAGACACTCGGCGATTACCTCAGCGAATTGTCTGAACCATTTTCCTTTCATTCGAGTTAAAAGAGTAAAAAACAATTATAAAATTATGTTTCACAAAGATTTAAGTTCAGAAGAGTTCAGAAAATACGCTGTTCATCACAGAGGATTGAACGGTTTGGCAGTTGACCAGTACATGAATCAGATAGGCGGAACGAGCCGTCCATTTATAGAAGATATGACGCAATACATCATCGAAGAGCGTCCGATGCGTTTTGCCCAAATCGACGTATTTTCTCGTTTGATTATGGATCGTATCATCTTTATGGGCGTACCTGTAGATGACTACATGGCAAATATCATTGTGGCTCAAATGTTGTTTATGGAATCGACAGATGCCAAAAAAGACATCATGATGTATATCAACAGCCCTGGCGGTTCGGTATATGCTGGTTTGGGGATTTACGATACCATGCAGTACATTCGTCCCGACGTAGCCACCATTTGTACGTCGTTGGCGGCCTCGATGGGTGCGGTGTTGTTGGCTGGCGGAGCAGCAGGCAAACGTTCGGCCTTGCCTCATGCCCGTGTGATGATTCACCAACCTTCGGGCGGAGCACAAGGGCAATCGCGCGATATTGAAATTACAGCCCGTGAAATTGTAAAAATTCGTAAAGAATTATACGATATTTTGGCGAGCCATTCAGGTAGAACTTTTGAAGAAATTGAGCGTGATTCAGACCGTGACTATTGGATGCGTGCCGAAGAAGCCAAAGCTTATGGCTTGATTGATGAAATTCTGACACGCTAGTCGGGTAGCCAAAAGTTTTTGTTTTATTTCCTAATCGTTTAGCCATGCAAGTGATTTGTTGGCTAAACGATTTTTTATTCTAATATTCTTCAAAATGGGCTGTCTTGCCGACCCACGAAACACAGGCTTCCCTTTACTTAATTCCTGTATTCACAAGCATTTTTGTAATTAATTCAGTAATTTTACCAATCGTTAACTCTTACGTGTAGAACGGCTTTGTTTGCAAGCCAGCTTTTCGATAATCAAGCTATTGTAGAATGAAACAAAATAAACAACCACATTGTACTTTGTGTGGAAGACCTGAAAACGAAGTGCCACTGTTATTGCAAGGTGTGGAAGGACAAATATGTACCGAATGCGTAACTCATGCGTACCAAATAATTCAGCAAGAATTTGCTCCGGCGGCCAAAAACGCCAAAGGAAAAGCGAACAAAGCGAAATTCGATTTGATTAAGCCTGTTGAGATGAAAAAGTTCCTTGACCAGTACGTGATTGGTCAGGATGAAGCCAAAAAATGCCTTTGCGTAGCGGTGTATAATCACTACAAAAGATTGATGCAGAAAAATACCCAAGATGAAGTACAAATCGAAAAATCGAACATCATCATGGTTGGCGAAACGGGTACAGGCAAAACTTACATGGCTCGCACCATAGCCAAAATGCTCCAAGTGCCCTTCTGTATTGCCGATGCCACGGTTATTACCGAAGCAGGTTATGTGGGCGAAGACGTAGAAAGCATCTTGAGCCGTTTGCTCCAAGCGGCTGATTATGACGTTGCTAAAGCAGAAATGGGCATTGTCTTTATTGATGAAATAGATAAAATTGCCCGTAAGTCTGATAATCCTTCCATTACACGAGATGTTTCGGGCGAAGGCGTACAACAAGCCTTGTTGAAATTATTGGAAGGCTCGGTGGTCAATTGTCCGCCTCAAGGTGGGCGTAAGCACCCCGAACAAAAAATGATTGCCGTAAATACCGAAAATATCCTATTCATTTGCGGAGGAGCATTTGATGGCATCGACCGCCACATTGCACGCCGTTTGAATACCCAACCCATTGGTTTTAATAAGGATAATAATTTTTACGAGGCATTCGACCAGCAACATTTGATGCGTTATGTAAATGCACAAGACTTAAAATCGTTTGGGCTGATTCCTGAGTTATTAGGTCGTTTGCCTGTGGTGACTTCACTCAATCCGCTCGACAAAACGACTTTGTTTTCGATTTTGAAAGAACCCAAAAATGCCTTGACCAAACAATACCGCAAGCTATTTGAAATGGAAGGCATTGTGATGGATTTTACAGACGAAGCCCTCGAATACATCGTTGACCAAGCCATGCAGTACAAGCTAGGAGCGAGGGGCTTGCGTTCTATTTGCGAAACAATTGTCACCGATGCCATGTTTGAATTGCCTTCGCAAGAAAACGTCAGAAGCTTCATCGTCACGGCTGACTATGCGAAAGAGAAGTTTGAAAAATCTGTTTTCTATAAAATGAAAACCGTTGCATAATACCAAAACAAAAGGCTTACAGAAAACCACTGTAAGCCTTTTTTATGGCATAATAAATGTATATTTTCACGAAATGAGTCTAAGATAGCCCAAAGGTAAAATATTAAAACAAGCAATTTCTCCGTTTTAGAGCAAAAGCAATGCCTGCTTTATGTATCTTTATCTTACCAATTTAAACACAAAAGTTATGCAAATCAAACCTTACTACCTCGGAACTCTAGCATTGGCAGCCATGCTCTCGTCTTGTGCAAAGCACAACAATCTCAGTATCAATCAAACGCCCGTACAAACGGCTGTTGTAGCTCCCTGCGAAGCACCGCCTGCAACCTCAACGGCACTTGCGGCAAATCAAACGACTGAAATACCGCCTTTGTATGCGTCATCAGACGTAAACATCGTGACGCTCGAAGCAGCAAGCAAGGGAACGAAATATGAAAAAACGGTGACAAAACTCAAGGCTGTTTTGCAGCAAGTAGAGCAAATCAAACAAGAGCAAACGCAGGTAAATCAGCAACATAAAATGAATTTTGCTGAAAAATTAGTGGTAAAAAAATTAGAAAAACAATACAAAAAAGCATCCAACCAAGCGGCTAGTGGCTTTCATAGCTGGAACAGTTTCTTGAAAGTTGGCGTTATTTTACTAGGAATTGGTATTATTCTAACGATTCTTGGGCTAGGAGCTATCGGTGGTTTATCGGCCTTAATTGGTTTAATTTTCACCGTAATAGGACTTCTAGCTGAATTTTAGATTGATTGTGTTGTGAATCAGATAAAACTGTAATTTTATGAAAATCAAAACACTCATTCACAATGCTGCTTTTCTACTTAGAAGCTTGACTAATAAAGCTTCTAAATAGAAAAAATAAACGCATTTGTATGACAAATTCTGAGAAAAATGGGCAAAAAACTGATACGTTTCGATTGGGCAATCAAAAGACTTTTACGCAACAAGGCGAACTTTGTTGTGCTGGAAGGTTTTTTGTCAGAACTGTTGTTTGATACCATCAAAATAGAACAAATCTTAGAAAGTGAAGGCAATCAGCTAACGGATGATGAAAAGTTTAATCGGGTGGACATCCTGACTAAAAACTCGAAAAACGAACTTATCATTATCGAAATACAAAGTACCTACGAAATTGATTATTTTCAACGCATGGCTTTTGGTGTATCTAAAAGCATCACGGAGAACCTTAAAATAGGACAAAAGTATGCAGAGATAAGGAAGGTTATATCTATAAATATAGTTTACTTTAACCTCGGACAAGGACAAGATTATATTTACAAAGGCAAGACCGATTTCCGAGGTATTCACCAAGATGATTTGCTTGGACTTTCGGAAAAGCAAAAGAGTACTTTTCTGAAAAGTAATGTGTCGGATATTTTTCCAGAATATTATTTGTTGAAAGTCAACCAGTTTAATAACACTGCGAAAGACACATTGGACGAATGGATTTACTTTCTGAAAAACAGTGAGGTAAAAGACGATTTTAGGGCAAAGGGTTTGAAGGAAGCAGGGGAAGTCCTCGACATCATGCGATTAGAAAAGGAAGATCAATATGGCTACAATCGGTATTTAGACAGCTTGCACCTGAAAGCAAGTGAGCTATTTTCCTTGCAAACAGAAGAAGAGTTTAGGGTGAGAGAACTGGGAAGAAAGGAAGGGAAAATGGAGGGTAAATTAGAAGAAAAAGTAGAGATTGTTCGCAATGCTATACAAGCAGGGTTGGATGATTTGACAATCCATCATATTACCAAGCTACCAATAGAAGAAATTCAGGCACTGAGAAGAACCCTGACAAATGGATAATTCACAGATTAGATTTATTACAAAATGGGCAAAAAACTCATACGTTTCGATTGGGCAATCAAAAGACTTTTACGCAACAAGGCGAACTTTGTTGTGCTGGAAGGTTTTTTGTCAGAACTGTTGTTTGATACCATCAAAATAGAACAAATCTTAGAAAGTGAAGGCAATCAGCTAACGGATGATGAAAAGTTTAATCGGGTGGACATCCTGACTAAAAACTCGAAAAACGAACTTATCATTATCGAAATACAAAGTACCTACGAAATTGATTATTTTCAACGCATGGCTTTTGGTGTATCTAAAAGCATCACGGAGAACCTTAAAATAGGACAAAAGTATGCAGAGATAAGGAAGGTTATATCTATAAATATTGTTTACTTTAACCTCGGACAAGGGCAAGATTATATTTACAAAGGCAAGACTGATTTCCGAGGTATTCACCAAGATGATTTGCTTGGACTTTCGGAAAAGCAAAAGAGTACATTTCTGAAAAGTAATGTGTCGGATATTTTCCCAGAATATTATTTGTTGAAAGTCAACCAGTTTAACAATACTGCGAAAGACACATTGGACGAATGGATTTACTTTCTAAAAAACAGTGAGGTAAAAGACGATTTTAGGGCAAAGGGTTTGAAGGAAGCAGGGGAAGTCCTCGACATCATGCGATTAGAAAAGGAAGACCAATATGGCTACAATCGGTATTTAGACAGCTTGCACCTGAAAGCAAGTGAGCTATTTTCCTTGCAAACAGAAGAAGAGTTCAGGGTGAGAGAACAAGGAAGAATAGAAGGAAAACTAGAAGGGAAAAAGGAGGGCAAACTAGAAGAAAAAGTAGAGATTGTTCGCAATGCTATACAAGCAGGTTTGGATGATTTGACAATCCATCATATTACCAAGCTACCAATAGAAGAAATTCAGGCATTGAGAAGAACCCTGACAAATGGATGATTCACAGATTAGATTTATTACAAAATGGGCAAAAAACTCATACGTTTCGATTGGGCAATCAAAAGACTTTTACGCAACAAGGCGAACTTTGTTGTGCTGGAAGGTTTTTTGTCAGAACTGTTGTTTGATACCATCAAAATAGAACAAATCTTAGAAAGTGAAGGCAATCAGCTAACGGATGATGAAAAGTTTAATCGGGTGGACATCCTGACTAAAAACTCGAAAAACGAACTTATCATTATCGAAATACAAAGTACCTACGAAATTGATTATTTTCAACGCATGGCTTTTGGTGTATCTAAAAGCATCACGGAGAACCTTAAAATAGGACAAAAGTATGCAGAGATAAGGAAGGTTATATCTATAAATATAGTTTACTTTAACCTCGGACAAGGGCAAGATTATATTTACAAAGGCAAAACTGATTTCCGAGGTATTCACCAAGATGATTTGCTTGGACTTTCGGAAAAGCAAAAGAGTACTTTTCTGAAAAGTAATGTATCGGATATTTTTCCAGAATATTATTTATTGAAAGTCAACCAGTTTAACAATACTGCGAAAGACACATTGGACGAATGGATTTATTTTCTGAAAAACAGTGAGGTAAAAGACGATTTTAGGGCAAAGGGTTTGAAAGAAGCAGGGGAAGTCCTCGACATCATGCGATTAGAAAAGGAAGACCAATATGGCTACAATCGGTATTTAGACAGCTTGCACCTGAAAGCAAGTGAGTTATTTTCCTTGCAAACAGAAGAAGAGTTTAGGGTGAGAGAACTGGGAAGAATAGAAGGAAAACTAGAAGAAAAAGTAGAGATTGTTCGCAATGCTATACAAGCAGGGTTGGATGATTTGACAATTCATCATATCACCAAGCTACCAATAGAAGAAATTCAGGCATTGCGAAGAACCCTGACAAATGGATGATTCACAGATTAGATTTATTACAAAATGGGCAAAAAACTGATACGTTTCGATTGGGCAATCAAAAGACTTTTACGCAACAAGGCGAACTTTGTTGTGCTGGAAGGTTTTTTGTCAGAACTGTTGTTTGATACCATCAAAATAGAACAAATCTTAGAAAGTGAAGGCAATCAGCTAACGGATGATGAAAAGTTTAATCGGGTGGACATCCTGACTAAAAACTCGAAAAACGAACTTATCATTATCGAAATACAAAGTACCTACGAAATTGATTATTTTCAACGCATGGCTTTTGGTGTATCTAAAAGCATCACGGAGAACCTTAAAATAGGACAAAAGTATGCAGAGATAAGGAAGGTTATATCTATAAATAT
>JAAFJE010000016.1:146738-155933 GCA_013298025.1 Cytophagales bacterium
GTTTACTTTAACCTCGGACAAGGGCAAGATTATATTTACAAAGGCAAAACTGATTTCCGAGGTATTCACCAAGATGATTTGCTTGGACTTTCGGAAAAGCAAAAGAGTACTTTTCTGAAAAGTAATGTATCGGATATTTTTCCAGAATATTATTTATTGAAAGTCAACCAGTTTAACAATACTGCGAAAGACACATTGGACGAATGGATTTATTTTCTGAAAAACAGTGAGGTAAAAGACGATTTTAGGGCAAAGGGTTTGAAAGAAGCAGGGGAAGTCCTCGACATCATGCGATTAGAAAAGGAAGACCAATATGGCTACAATCGGTATTTAGACAGCTTGCACCTGAAAGCAAGTGAGTTATTTTCCTTGCAAACAGAAGAAGAGTTTAGGGTGAGAGAAGCAAGTAAATTGGAAGAACGAATCGAAATTGTTCGCAATGCTATACAAGCAGGGTTAGATGATTTGACAATCCATCATATCACCAAGCTACCAATAGAAGAAATTCAGGCATTGCGTAAAGTGTCTGATTCATAGATTTTTAGTTTATAATCATTTGTTATTTTTACATACATTTTATAGGATTACTCATGAGCAAGAAAGCTGTAGTATTATTGCATGGATTTGGAGAAGATGCTACTGTTTGGGCGGGTTTTGTCCCTTTTTTACAGAAAAGCTTTCGTGTCATCACACCCGATTATGCTTCTCTCGAACATCTTTCGACGATGGAGGCTTATGCCACTTGGATAAAAGAGCTTTTGACTGCTGAAAATATCCAACAATGTACGCTCATTGGTCATTCGATGGGAGGGTACATAGCCTTGGCTTTTGCCGAATTATTTCCTGAAATGGTGACAGGTTTAGGCTTATTTCACTCTACTGCTTTTGCCGATACCGACGAAAGAAAAGCCATTCGTATAAAAAATGTATCATTTTTGGAGGCACACGGCACAGCGTTTTTTATCAAAAATTTTACCCCTAATCTTTACGCTGAAACATTTGTGAATCAGCATCTTGAAATAGTACAAAAGCATATTTCCTACTCTTCCCAATTGCCTGTAAAAGCCCTCATGACGGCAATGGATGCCATGCGTTTACGCCCCGACCGTCGCCATATTTTGAGCCAAGCGAAGTATCCTGTGATGTTTGTTGTGGGAAAACAAGACAAAAGCATTCCTTTCGATGATGCCCTTGCCCAACTAAGGCTCAATCCTCGTATCACTTCGCTTATGCTCGACCAAGTAGCACACATGGGCATGGTAGAAGAACCCGAAGAATGTTTGCGTTTTGTGAAAAAGTTTTTACTGACTTAGCATCCTGATAATACAATTTTTACCATTATTTAACTATTCTCTAACCAATATTCACCGTTACAGGAAGCAATTTTGCTAATTATGAATGCAAAATTCTTCCTAACGTCGATGTCGCTGTTGCGTATCGTTTTGTGCCTGAGCTTGTGGAGCGTCGGACAGTTGAATGTATTGGCTCAAACGCCTTTGAAAGTTCGTGGCAAGGTACTCGATACCAAAACCAACGAAGTTATTCCTTTTGCCAACGTTGTGGTACTTGGCACAACGCAAGGCACACAAAGTGATATGAATGGTAATTTTTATCTGGAAATCACCGTTGCAAGCCCTGTTATCAAGGTATCTATGGTGGGCTACCAAGCTCAAACTCGTCGGCTCACGGCTTCTGCGGGCAATCTCCAAACAACTTTTCGTTTGCAGGCTATCAGCAACGATTTGGCTGAAGTAACCGTCAAGGGTAAAAAGCAAAAGTACCGCAACAAAGACAACCCTGCGGTGGCGTTGGTACGAAAAGTAATAGAACACAAAGACCGCAATCGGCCTGAATCTTTAGACTTTTACCAATACAATCGCTACGAAAAATTAGAGTTTGATTTAAGTAATATTTCCGAAAAATTCAGAAATAAACGTTCTCTTCGCAAATTCGACTTCGTTTTCGACCATTTAGATACCTCCAAAATTACGGGAAAGGTCAATTTGCCCATGTATCTCAAAGAAACCGTTTCGGAGGTTTTTTATAGAAAAAATCCAGAAACACGCAAAGAACGCATCCAAGGCGAAAAAATGACTGGCTTGGGCGGCTATATCGACAACAATGGCATAAAATTGTATTTAGAAGCCTTGTACCAAGATGTACATTTTTACGATAACAATATTTTGTTGCTGACCAATCAGTTTTTGAGTCCTGTGTCGCCGCTTGCACCGCAGTTGTATCGTTACGTCATTGTTGACACCACCGTTTTTCACCAAACGCCCTGCATAAGCTTGGGTTTTGCTCCACGCAATGCAAGCGACCAACTTTTCCAAGGTGTAATGCTGGTGGCACTTGATTCGACTTATGCCGTGAGAAAAGTAGAAATGGGTTTTTCAAAAGACATCAATGTAAACTTTGTAACCGACCTAAAAATAGTACAAGAATTTGATTGGGTAGAAAAAAAGGGCTTGATGCTTTCAAAAGACGAGCTTTCGATAGAGTTTAATTTACTCAAAAAAGAAAATGGCATGGGCTTGTTTGGGCAACGAAGTGTTTCTTACCAAAACTATCAGTTGAACGAACCTTTACCCGAAACCATTTTTACAGGATTGAAAACCGAAACACTCGCCAACGCCAACCAGCAAGGCGATGATTTTTGGGCAAAGGCACGCCACCAGCCGCTTTCGAGTAAAGAACAGGGCATTTATACCATGGTCGATAGTGTAAAAAAAGTACCTGCCTTTCAGCGATTTATGAATACAGCCTCCTTCCTGCTCGAAGGGTATAAACCCATTGGCGGTTTTGAAATTGGGCCTGTCAATACCTTTTACAGCTTCAATCCGATAGAAGGCTTGCGGCTACGCCTGGGCGGACGCACTACGCCAAAGTTTAGCGAACGTGTCGCTTTTGAAACCTACGCTGCTTATGGTTTTAAAGACCAACAACCCAAATATTTTGCTTCGGCGACTTTATCTTTAACCAATCATAACATTTATACGTATCCCATTCGACACCTGCGACTTTCGTACCAAAACGACATTAAAATTCCCGGACAAGAATTGCAATTTGTGCAAGAAGACAATTTTTTACTCTCTTTCAAAAGAGGAGTAAACAACAAAATGACTTATAATCAGGTGTATGCCCTTGATTTTTTGCGAGAATCTCGAACAGGCTTGGCTTGGAATATCAACTTCAAACATACCCGTCAAACACCCGCAGGTGTATTGCAATTTCAACAATCGAACGGAGAAAATATCCCTCAACTGACCACCACCGAATGGACTTTGGGCTTACGTTATGCACCCAACGAACAATTTTACCAAGGAAAAAACTACCGCATTCCTATTGTTAATCGCTATCCAATCATACAACTGCGATATACCTACGCTCCGCAGCACTGGTGGGGAAGTGCTTATGAGTACAGCCGTTTGATAGCCATGCTCAACAAAAGAATGTACGTGTCGCCATTGGGCTACGCCGATATTACCTTGGAGGCAGGTAAAATGTGGGGACAAGTCCCTTATTTACTGCTATTTGTACACCGAGCCAACCAAACCTATGCCTTTCAGCCAGAAGCCTATAACCTCATGAATTTCCTCGAATTTGTGAGCGACCGCTACGCCGCAGTTTTTATCGACTACCATTTGAATGGCTTTTTCTTGAATAAAATCCCTGTATTGAATCGCCTCAAATGGCGAGAAGTTGTCACCTGCAAAACCCTGTGGGGCGGTTTGTCGGAACGCAATACGCCTCAAGCAAGCAACACGTTGCCCCAATTGCCTTTCGATACCCAAACCCAAACCTCGGCACTCGAAGCCCGTCCTTATACCGAAGTGAGTATTGGCGTAGAAAATATTTTTAAAATTCTTCGCATCGACCTCCTGCAACGCATGACCTACCTCGATAAGCCCAACGTAGCCAATAAACCAGCCATAAGGTTTAGAATGAAATTTGATTTTTAGGTAAAAATTTTACAAAAAAAGGCTTAGGTTAAAGCAAAATAATAGGAAAACAGGAAAGGTATTTGACATAAATTTAACACAAATCACTTTGAAAAATACAAAATTGATTATTTTTGCATTCTCATTTTGACAAAGTTATCTGTTGAGCATTTATTCCTAGTCATTTCTTTAACCAAACGTTCTTATTAGATAGGAAGCTTCGTGCAGCCTAACTGAAACTGTACATACGAAAATGTCATCCAAAAAAATCCAATCAGCCCTCATCTCGGTTTATTACAAAGACGGTCTTGCACCTATCGTAGAGTTACTTCACAAAAACGGCGTAACGCTTTACTCTACGGGTGGTACACAAACTTTTATCGAAGAAATGGGCATTCCTGTAATTCCCGTAGAAGACCTCACGAGCTATCCTTCTATTTTCGGAGGACGTGTAAAAACCTTGCATCCAAAAGTATTTGGGGGAATTTTGTACCGTCGTGACAACGAAGGTGACGTACAAACTGCCGCTCAGTTTGAAATCCCTTCTATCGACTTGGTTATTGTTGATTTGTATCCTTTTGAAGAAACGGTTGCCAGTGGTGCTGCCGAAGACGACATCATCGAGAAAATCGACATTGGCGGTATTTCGTTGATTCGTGGGGCTGCCAAAAACTTCAACGATGTGTTGATTGTTTCTTCTCGCACACAATATGCAGAAGTGTTGGCTTTGTTGGAAGCCAAAAACGGGGCTACCGATTTAGCCGACCGCAAGCGTTTTGCGATGTTGGCATTTGCCGTTTCGTCGCATTACGACACAGCTATTCATGCCTATTTTTCTGGCAATACTACCGATATTTACAACTTCAAATCGTTGCCTACGCAATCGTTGCGTTATGGCGAAAACCCTCACCAAGCGGCTACTTTCTATGGCGATTTGAACGCTCTTTTTGATAAACTCAACGGCAAAGAGCTTTCTTACAACAACTTGGTTGACGTAGATGCTTGCATTACATTGCTAGACGAATTTACCGAAACGTCTTTTGTCATTATCAAGCATACCAATGCTTGTGGTGTAGCCTCGGCTGCTACCGTAAAAGACGCTTATCTCAACGCTTTCGCTTGCGATACCGTTTCGGCATTTGGGGGCGTGTTGGCTACCAATGGCCAAGTAGATGCCGCCGCAGCCGAAGCCATGAACTCGTTGTTTTTTGAAATCTTAATTGCTCCGTCTTTCACCGAAGAAGCCCTTGCAATTTTGAAAACCAAGAAAAACAGAATTTTGTTGAAACGCAACGAAGTAGCTTTCGGTAAAAAAATGTTCAAAACATTGTTGAATGGCGTGTTGGAACAAGACAAAGATTTGGCTATCGAAACCGCAACCGAGATGCGTACCGTAACCGAAAAAGCACCTACAACGGCAGAATTAAAAGCCTTAGAATTTGCCTTGAAAGTGTGTAAACATACCAAATCGAACACCATCGTATTGGCGAAAGAAGGACAATTATTGGCCAGTGGCGTAGGACAAACCTCTCGTGTAGATGCCTTGAAACAAGCCATCGAAAAAGCAGCAGAGTTTGGCTTTGATTTGCAAGGCTCAGTGATGGCATCAGACGCTTTCTTCCCTTTCCCCGACTGTGTAGAGATTGCTCATAAAGCAGGCATCACGGCGGTTGTACAGCCTGGTGGCTCTATCAAAGATAAAGACTCGATTGCCTATTGCGATGCCAATGGCTTGGCAATGGTCATGACAGGCGTGCGTCATTTTAAACATTAATCATCAAGCAAATTTTTTGCTTAGAATGTCTTGGTAAAAGTTTTACCAAGACATTTTTTTTAGAAAATATCTATCTTTTGTACAATTTTAATACGCCGTAAAAAGTTACTTACTTATCTATTAAAAAACTCTTACGACAATCTGTTGAAATTTTCCAAAATTAAGCCCAAAACAGCCCGAAAATTCCCTTGTTTTTAGGCAATTCAGTAGATTTTTCCTATTTTTACATTTTAATGCAAAGAAGAAAAAAGTGGCAACAACTCCTTACGTATTCCAAATGCCTAAAATAGGTATAAAGAAGCCTTGCGTTGGCAAGCCTTTCGTTCATCCCTCCTCACGACGGTAACTCTGAGCCGTCTGCCTACTATTTCGTTTAAGCATAAATACAAAAAAGATTACAGCAAGTAATAACTTCAAAGAAGATATGTCAGAAATTCAAGAACCATTAGAAAGTAGTAACGCAAACAATTATGGAGCCGACAACATTCAGGTATTAGAAGGTTTGGAGGCAGTACGTAAACGCCCTTCGATGTATATCGGAGATACGGGTATCAAAGGATTGCATCACCTGATTTGGGAGGTAGTTGATAACTCTATCGACGAAGCCTTGGCAGGTCATTGCGATACCATTTATGTGAGCATTCACGAAGATAACTCTATCACCGTTGACGACAACGGCCGTGGTATTCCAACTGGAATGCACTCGAAAGAGAAAAAATCGGCATTGGAGGTTGTAATGACGGTATTACACGCTGGGGGTAAATTTGACAAAGATACGTACAAGGTTTCTGGGGGGTTGCACGGCGTAGGGGTTTCCTGCGTAAACGCACTTTCTACCGACTTGAAAGTAACGGTACATAGAGAAGGAAAAATATTCCAACAAGAATACAAAATTGGTATTCCTCAATACCCTGTAAAAGAAGTGGGCGTTACCGACCGTACTGGTACGACCGTTCACTTCAAGCCTGACGATAGCATTTTTTCTGTAACAGAATACAAATACGAAACTGTAGCTGGTCGTTTGCGTGAGCTTTCATTTTTGAATGCGGGTATCAAAATTTACCTGCAAGATTTCCGTGATATAGACGAAAAAGGCGAGCCTAAAAAAGATGCTTTCTTCTCGGAAGGAGGGTTAAGAGAATTTGTGACTTACCTCGATTCGACCCGTGAAAAGTTGATTGCTGAACCTATTTATATGGAAGGCGACAAAAACGGCGTGCCAGTGCAGGTGGCAATGATGTACAATACTTCTTATACCGAAAATGTGGTTTCGTATGTCAACAACATCAATACCATCGAAGGAGGTACACACGTGGCTGGTTTCCGTGGGGCTTTAACCCGTACTTTGAAAGGTTATGCCGAAAAATCGGGTGCTTTAGATAAACTGAAAATAGATATTGCGGGCGATGATTTCCGTGAAGGACTTACGGCTGTAATTTCGGTGAAAGTTGCCGAACCACAGTTTGAAGGACAAACCAAAACCAAATTGGGTAACGGCGAAGTGTCGGGAGCGGTATCGGCGGCTATGTCTGATATGCTCGAAACGTGGCTCGAAGAACACCCCAAAGAGGCCCGTCAAATTGTAGCTAAAGTAATTTTGGCAGCTCAGGCACGCCATGCAGCACGCAAAGCCCGTGAAATGGTGCAGCGTAAGACGGTGTTGGGTGGCAACTCTTTGCCCGGCAAATTGGCCGACTGCTCCGACAACGACCCTGCTGGCTGCGAATTGTATTTGGTAGAAGGGGATTCGGCTGGTGGAACAGCCAAACAAGGTCGTAACCGTGCTTTCCAAGCCATTTTGCCGTTACGGGGTAAAATCTTGAACGTAGAAAAAGCCCAAGAATATAAAATCTACGAAAACGAAGAAATCAAAAATATGATTACGGCTTTAGGCGTAAGCTTCGGGAAGGATGGCGACGACAGAGCCTTGAATATCGAAAAATTACGCTACCACAAAATCATTATCATGACCGATGCCGACGTGGATGGCTCGCACATTCGTACATTGATTCTAACGTTCTTCTTCCGTTATATGAAAACGTTGGTGGACAATGGCTATATTTATATTGCTCAACCGCCTTTATACCAAGTAAAAAAAGGCCAACAAAGTCGTTATTGTTGGACAGACCAACAGCGCGATTTAGCCATAAGAGAATTAGGAGGAGATAAGGAAAGTTCGGTAAACGTGCAACGCTACAAAGGTCTTGGTGAAATGAATGCCGAACAGCTTTGGGAAACAACCATGAACCCCGATAGCCGTACCCTCAAACAAGTGACCATCGACTCGGCTGCCGAAGCCGATTTGTTGTTCTCGATGTTGATGGGCGATGAGGTTGCTCCACGCAGAGATTTTATTGAGAAAAATGCTAAATATGCTAAAGTTGATGTGTAATTTTTCTTAGCCAAAAAGCGATTGCATGGTGCGTGCAATCGCTTTTCTTTTAAACCACAAGATAACTATGGAATCACTCACCATTCCAAAAGATTTATTTGCCACGCCTCCACAAACGGCTCTTGCTCTTTTTGATTTCTTGTCTAACCAAGCATTCAACAACCATAAAGTGACGCTCGAAAGTCATGTGTTTAGCCTACTCCGAACGGGTATTAAACGGGTGAGTTTTGCAGAAGAAAATATTGAAATATCTGATAGACAAGCCATTGTAATGGCTTCTGGCAATTGCCTAATGTCGGAAGGACTAGACGAGCATCAGGTTTTTCAAAGTATTCTTCTGTTTTTTACGCATGAAAAACTATCCGATTTTGTTCTGAAATATAAGGTTTTTGAAAAATTCCCTAAGCAAAAATCCAATAATGCACAGCCTTTTTTTCTGATAGAGAAAGACGCATTTTTAGATAGCTTTATCGAAAGTATTTATGTATTGTCGCAACAAACGCAGCCTTCGCCTTTGTTGTTAGGTATCAAGTTTGAAGAACTTTTGTGCTATTTACTCGAAAAGTACCAAGATTGCTTTATTGCTTTTATACAAAACTTGCTCGGCAATGCCAAAACTATTTCGTTTAGGGCTGTGGTTGAAAGCCATTTGTACAGCAATCTAAGCATAGAAGAAATAGCCTTTTTGTGCAATATGAGCCTTTCCTCTTTCAAAAGAAATTTTCAAGAAATTTACCAAGAAAGCCCCGGCAAATGGTTTCAGCAAAAACGCCTAACTCGTGCCAAAGAACTGCTCCAACAAGGAAAAGTAAAAGCGTCGGATATTTATTTAGAGTTTGGGTATGAAAGTTTGTCTAACTTTTGTGCTGCTTTTAAGCAGGTTTTTGGTGTAACACCTCGACAAATCAAGTCTATTGAACCATTTTCATAAGTTTTTAGACTAAAAACAATAAGCTTATTTTACTCTACCCGATGATTTTTGATAGTACAAAATAAAAGCTGAATTTTGTGGCGACAAAACACACTAAATTCAGCTTAGGCATGAGAAACATACTTGATGACAAAACTAAGGAAATCTTAGATAAGGT
>JAAFJE010000017.1 GCA_013298025.1 Cytophagales bacterium
AGATTGCATACGTGTTACGCACCCGTGCGCCACTATCACCCATTGCTGAGTGACCGTTCGACTTGCATGTATTAGGCCTGCCGCTAGCGTTCATCCTGAGCCAGGATCAAACTCTCCATTGTAAATTTTTTTTCAATGTCGATTATCTTCCCTTTTTTTCAAAAGTTGCGTAATCAACACACTTCTTGTCTCTTAGAATGTCGTATTTGCTATTATTTCCTTATCAATACCTCAAAGAACTCTTTATCTTATTCAACCTCAATTCCTTACAGAATTAAAACCTCCAAGATTTGTCGCTATCACTCGTTCGCTTTAGCCTTTCCCGTCGTTTGGGAGTGCAAAAATAGAAAAACTTTCTTCAACCTCCAAATATTTTTTGAAAAATATTTTTTCGCTCCCACATCTTCTTTTCTCCTCCCCCGTCGTTTGGGAGTGCAAAATTCCTACTTTTTATCTTTCTTTCCAAATAGTTTTTGAAAAAAATTGAGCAAAAACACTTAAAATTCTACCTGTCAGTAACTTAATCAATAAATATTTTTTCACCTACATTTTCCCAAAAACCATATAATTACATTACTTCTAGCCTAAATCCTATACCGTGTACATTGCTTAGTTTGATGTTTGGCTGTAGATTAAGAAAAAAACAAGCATTTTTCACTAAAAAGGACAACTATCAATCTTCAAGAATAGTTTTTAGAGAAAAAAATCATCTCATTTGCAGTAAAAAATTTCGGTAGTAATATTGCTCATATAATTGACAACATGGAAAAAACAACTTTTGACTATAAAACAGCATTAGCCAAAATACCTGAAGAACCGGGTGTTTATAGATATTTTGATGAAGAAGACACTATCATATACGTGGGTAAAGCCAAAAATTTAAAAAACCGTGTTAGTAGCTATTTTGTAAAATCAAACCAGCATGATAAAAAAACGAAACGCCTTGTTTCACAAATTAGAAGAATTGAATTTACCATTGTTCATACCGAATTTGATGCCTTACTTCTTGAAAACACATTAATCAAGAAACATCAACCTAAGTTCAATATTTTACTTCGTGACGACAAAATGTATCCATTCATTTGCATCACCAACGAAGCATTTCCCAAAGTAGTTACTACAAGAAAAGTAAATCGGTCGCAAGGTACTTTTTTTGGCCCATTTGCTAATCAAAAAGCCATGTATGCAATCCTAGAAATGTTTAATCAGCTCTATAAATTTAGAACTTGTAACCTACAACTATCTGAAAGCAATATACAAAGCAAGAAATTTAAAGTTTGTTTAGAATACCATATAGGTAATTGTAAAGGACCTTGTGAAGGCTTACAACCTAGTAAAGACTATGAAGAAGAAATAGAACAGGCAAAGTATATTTTAAAGGGAAACCTTAGCATTCCAAAACAATACTTTGAAGAGCAAATGCTCAAAGCAGCAAGTAAACTGGCATTTGAAGAGGCTCAAGAGTTTAAAGAAAAGCTTCAACTTTTATCAAATTTTCAAAGTAAATCTACAGTTGTTAACCCTAATATTAAAGATTTAGACGTTTTTGCAATTGTTTCTGATGAGCAAACAGCTTTTTTAAGTTTCATGAAAATCATTAATGGCTTTATCACTCAAACGCAAACATGGGATATAAAAAAGAAACTCAACGAATCTGACGACGATATTTTGACCATGTTGGTTTGGGAAATGCGTGAGCAATATGAAAGTCAAGCGAAAGAGATTTTGACAAATATCCCTTTGTCTATTGCATTCAAGGGTATCGACAATACTATACCTCAGATTGGTGATAAGAAGAAACTGCTTGATATGGCATTGAAAAATGTGTTGTACTTTAGAAAAGAAAAAGCTGACAGGCAAGCAGCCGAAGAAAGTGGGGGCGACAAAAAAATGCGTATTTTGTTAAAATTGAAGAATGACCTCCAGCTTAAAACAATCCCTAGACATATTGAGTGTTTTGACAACTCTAATATACAGGGTACAAACCCTGTGTCGGCGATGGTTTGTTTCAAAGATGGCTTACCTTCTAAGAAAGACTACCGACATTATACACCCAAAACTGTAGAAGGACCAAACGATTTTGCCACCATGTATGAGGTAATTACGAGGCGTTATAGTCGTTTGCTTGAAGAAGAGCAAGCCTTGCCTGATTTGATTATTGTAGATGGCGGTAAAGGACAGCTATCGTCGGCCTGTGATGCTTTAAAAAAAATAGACCTTTATGGAAAAGTCCCTATTATTGGAATTGCAAAGAGGTTAGAAGAAATTTATTTCCCAGAAGACACTATTCCTTTGTACATTGATAAAAAATCAGAATCACTCAAGTTGATTCAACGATTACGAGATGAAGCACACCGTTTTGGTATTACCAAACATAGAGATAAACGAAGTAAAAACTTCATTATTAGTCAGCTTGAAAATTTAGAAGGAGTTGGAAAAATTACAGCGACCAAACTGCTCAAGCATTTCGGGACAGTCCGTAAAATTTATGAAGCCAGCGAAGCAGAGCTTGCACAAGTGTTGGGAACAAGCAAAGCTGCTACCATTAAAGCACAACTAAGCATTATAAATCCTAGTTAAAACAAAAGCCCGCTACTTAGCGGGCTTTTGTTTTACTGTATTAGTATTCCCAGAGATTATGCTCTTTTTCAAGCAACATATATTCGAGTTGTTGAGACATCATCAATCCTTGTTTTTCTCCACCATAAATTTCGTACAACAATTTATCTTCGGCGTTACCTTTTTTCACCAAACGAGCGTGAAATAGTCGTAAATCGAAAGCATCTGCCATGTTTTTATGTTGTGCTTCATTTTGGGCATTGTAATAAATACAATTAGGATTGCTACGGAAAAGTTTGTCCAAATCCTTGTATCTAAACGAACCTATGACTTTATCAAAACCTTTACTTCCTGTTTTACTAGCAGGAATTATAATTGTAATAGCCTGAATATCGAAATACAAACGAGAACGTTGTCTATCAAAAATGGCATCCTCCCTTATCTCTAATACATCAATGTCTTTGGCAAAGTAATAGTTTACGTCAGTTGCTGTACTAGAAGAATTGGAGAAATCGTCAGGTTTCGTAGTTGTTTTTGTTGTTCCAGTTCCGGTTCCACCCCAACCATCGTCGCTACCAGCAGGAGCTTTTTTGTCTTTGGAAGCTCCACCACCTCCCCAGCCATCGTCGCCAGAGGACTTGGCATTCGCACCACCGCCAATGCCTGCTTTTTTCTCTTCATCACTTAGAGCATCAGCATTGAATTCGCCTTCCATCTCAAGGTTTTTTAAGAACTGTTCTTTGGTGAATTTGCTCGTAAGAGAGTCGTTCTTATACGCCTGAAGAACCCCACTTTGCACCCATTCAATAATGTATTTTGTAATTTCATTATTTTTAGAGAAAAAAGGACTGTTTTGCTTTTCTTTCAAATCCATTCTTCTCCAAAGACGAGTTTTCCACATAATGTTGGAATCGTCGATAGGACGAACAGAGTTGGGATTTCTTCCGTAATTATTGTCTCTTTCTTGAGCCGAAGTGAGTGAGCAGGTGGCAACGGTTAATAGCGTAGCTCCTGCAAATTTGATAAAGTTCTTCATTTGATTTAGTCGTTATTAATTGATATAAACGAACAAGCTATACTTTAAACGACAAACAAGCTATAGTAATTTAGTTCAATGGAATATTTTTTTCAGAATTATATGGAATGTTTTCTATACTTCCTTTGAAATTTCTACGTTGTACGCCTATAATTTTGATATAGTAACGATCGCCAGGCTGTGCTTGTTGAGCTAATGAGGTTACATTTACGCTTCCTTGTCCAGTCATATCACCAACTTTACGAGTGCCACGGGCAAGTGCTACGTAAATCTCAGAAACCCTGAATTGTGCGTCGTCGGGATTAGTTGATTTAAATGATTCGTCGGCAAGCGCTCTTGCTTCGATGGTACGTAAACCAGTAGCACTAGCCCCACGTTTTTCGTCTAATTCGCTGCCATTGCCATATACTTTTACATCAGGACGAGGTACTCTTCTTACTTTAAAAGACTCTTTTCCTAGCAGTATTCCGCCATTAGTTACATTCAACGTTACAGTAGCTGCACTAGGAACAAGCGTAACTTTGCCTCTATCGCCAGCAATGGCTTCGCCACCATCAGCCGAGAAAGAAGGATTCCATAAAGAACCTAGGCCTGGGCTTACAACGCTTAGTTTGTTGGCACATCCTAAATACAGAGCAGGTAGTGTTGCTGTTTCGATGTTATAAGTAGGTTTTAAGACAAAGTATTCTTTTACAATCGACTCTGTTTTGGGCCCAGTAGGACTCATGTAAGAAACCGAAGCTGTATAAGATTTTCTTGCTAAACCATTTTTATCATATTCGCCACCAGAAGTTTTGAATTTGATAACCCCTCTTCCATCTTTTACAGGCAAAGAAGAGCCATTGAGACTCATGCGAGGAGAAAAGCCACTAGAAGTAGCTGCGATAAACACCTCTGCTTCATAGTCCATTCCTGCTACGACGGTATTGGCATTAGCTGATACTTGTGCAAATACCTTATCAAATTTCACTTCTTTTGCTCCAACTTTAGCAGCCAATTGACCAAGCACTTCACTTTCGTATCGTCTTACTTCGGCTTGTTTTTGACTGAGCGTTGCCAGTGCTGCAACAGCAGGCGTTTGTGCAAAGTTTAGTTCTGCAAAATCTTTGTTTTTTTGATTAGCATCCTTAGCTGCAATGGGGTCCTCACTCGCAGAAAGAGCCAATTGAGGGAACGTTGTACCTTTGTCACTCAAAGCTGTAATTTTCGCTACATAATCATTTAAGGTATTAGCTAACTTATAAGCAGCTCCGTTTTTGCTTGCACCAATCATCAATTGAAAAACCTTCTCTTCTTCTTTAGGGTTTTTGATTTGACCAGTTTCGGGGTCGATGCCACCTCCTGCCTCAACAATTTTAGCTTTCAAATCTTCGATTTCTGAAACAGCCGCTTGAGCCAATTGGTGAGCTTGGTTTGCTTTACTTTTCACATCGGCATAAGCCGCAGGATTGGGCAATTCACTAATTTTATCTTCAATACCTTTCAGTGTTCCTTTATTTTTATCTGACGCTGATTGGTTTGCTGTTTCCAAACTATTATTTAATAATGCAAATTTCTGCAAAAGGGCATCACTCACTTGCAAGGCAAGCATGGCCGTTAGCACCAAATACATCATCCCGATCATCTTCTGCCGGGGCGTTTCTTTTAAACCTGCCATTTTATTTTTGCTTAAAGGGTTTTAACTGTTTAAGAAAATTGTTTCCGTATATCTACGTGAAGGAATTAATTACCTTTCATAGCAGATAGCATACTTCCATAAATAGTATTTAAAGAAGTAAGGTTGTTTGTCAACTTAGCCAATTCTTGCTTAAACTGTTGTGTATCCTTGCTGGCATCAGCCATATTTTCCATAGCAGATGTAAGGTTTGTATAGAACGCATTCATTGCTTTAAGGTGCTTATTGGTATCTTGTAATTCAAGTTCATAAACAGCATTCAAAGCACTCATATTTTGCGTAATTTTTTGGAACTGAGCTCTATAGTCTTTGGCATCTTGAGCAGCACTAGACATTTCATTCATGGCAGTTAACGTAACGCCATACGCTTTATTCATTTCGCCAATAGCAACAGCAGCAGCCTTTACATTTTTAGCATATTCTGTTGTTGCGATAGAGGCATCCGAAATTTCTCCAATTTTAGAAACGCTTGCAGTAAGCGACCTCAAGCTTTTGCCTAAGTTATCAAATACTTCTGGCGTAATTTTAGCATTGGCTAAAGCCTCATCCATTTTGGCTGTCAAACCACTACCCGTAGAAGCTCCACGAGGAGAAACTTTTGGCAATTCGCCTTGATATTCAGGCGATAATTCAGGATAAACTTTTTCCCATTCGTACTCTTTTTCTGGTTTTGAGATAGCAGCCAATACCGCAAATAAGATAAAAATGACTGCTTCTGTACCCATACCAATCATTAGCATTTGGTTTGCTCCTTCAAGGTGTAGAATTTTGTACAAAGCTCCTACAATAACTACAGCGGCACCTGCACTGGCGATGATGTTAATAAGTTTTTCTAAGCCTTTCATGTGTCTGGAAAGTTAATTTTAATGTGGAATAAAAAGTAACAGTTTCAAATGTTAAATAAATACTAAATGGTAAAATTAAAGGATAACTACATGATACATCTAAGATGTATTTGTAGCTATCCTCTTTTATATTATCTTAAATCTCTGCCAGAGTATTTACCCATATAAGTCATTGCACAGCGGAAGCCAATATAAGAGCGCTTACGGTCTTCATACTCATAAGCTCTTGTCCCAGTTTCGAGGTAATAGGCTACATCTTTCCAAGAACCCCCACGAATGATTTTTCTTGGCTCATCTTTATCATCATTTAAGGTATTTAAGTCCCAAGTGATAGCTACAGAGTTATCGGTATAGGCATCAATACACCATTCAGCTACGTTGCCTGCCATGTTGTATAATCCATAATCATTCGGATTGTACGAGTTGACAGGTGCAGTGTAGGCATACCCATCTGCATCATAATTACCACGATGAGGTTTGAAGTTAGCCAACAAGCAGCCTTTGCCATTCGCAACATAAGGGTTTCCCCAAGGATATTTTGCCGAAGCTTTTCCTCCTCTTGCAGCCCATTCCCATTCAGCTTCTGTTGGTAAGCGGAAACGAGGATAGATGTACATCCCCTCAGAAGAACGATAATCGTTGAGTGCTTTGGTACGCCATTCGCAGAAGTATTTGGCAGCTTTCCAACTTACACCTACTACGGGGTAAAGGTCGAAAGCGGCACTAGAGAAGTAATACTCTGTCATAGGGTCGCCATTATGATAGGAAAAGTCTTTACTCCATACAGTTGTATCAGGATAGTATTCAGCCATAATTTTTTCTTCGCCTAATACAGCCACTGAATCAGATAGCATAATATCTGTAAATTGGCGGTATTCGTTGTTGCTAATTTCGGTATCGTCCATAAAAAACTGTGCAACTGAAACACGTTTGTTGAAATTGATACCCGAAGCAATCACGTCTTCATCTGCCTGCCCCATCATAAAAGAGCCAGAAGGAATGAGCACCATGCCATAAGGCGTTGTTTGTTTCCAGCCTTTTCTTGCCGTAGCTACAATTTCTCCATTAGCTATTCCAGCATCTTTTTTCTTGCTGTTTCGGCCTTTCTTTCCTTTAGATGCCACAGAACTTCCTCTACTTGCCCGGCTGCTGGTAGATTTTCCTCCTTTAGAACCAGACGAAGAACTACAACTCTCTAACACAAGTATCGGAGCTGCCACAAGAAGTAGTAATAGAATTTTCTTGAAAGTTACACTGTAATTCATATTGATTTTCGCTTTTCGATTGAAACCTCTTATTCTAATAGGTCAATTAATTCTCAAGATTGTAATCGTTTAGATTTTATAATATGGATATATCAAAAAATTACTAAAACAAAAATAAGTAAAATATGCCTAATAACGAAATGTTTAACTGTTACTATCAAACTTTTCTTACAACGTTCCACTAGATAAATTAGTATTCGGTCATTTTTTTTTATTATTCAATTTTTTTTTCCAACAAAAACAACAATATTTTCCGCTTCAAATGATTATTTTCTAAATCGGGGTGTACGTACAGGGGTCTTCTTTCCAGCTAAGAATTTAGGGGCTGGTAAGCTATACGTCAATACTATTTCGTGCGAAGTAGGCGATTTTGCGGTAACGCCCATTGTTGTCAAATCTAAAGAATATCCAATTTTCAATGAGTTATTTGATAATAACGAGATACCCGCCATCACAATTCCAGCATCATTTAGGCGATAACTTCCTCCGAGCCAATACTTTTCTAAATACGTAAAAATAGCTCCTCCTTCCAAAACGTTAGTTTGTAAATCGGTTCGGAAAAGAGCCGTAGGCGTAATTTTCACATCGTCATTTAGGTAGTAATTATAGCCTCCATGTACATAAATAGTTTGTTGTGTTTTATTACCCGCTACATTCAAGACCCCAAAATTATACGTAGGCGTATTTAAGTGATTGAAACTTGCACCAATAAAAAACTCAGGGCTACTATACAAAAAGCCCACATTTACATCGGGTTTCGACTGCACCACTTTAGCTGAAACGGCATCAACAATAGGGTCGTTGGCCTCTCTGGCACGAAAAGCATTATCGAAAGACTTGGTGTAAAAACCACCGCCAAGTCCTAATGAGATATAGTGACCGTTGTTGAATTTGATTTGATACGAATACGAAAGCTTGATAGATTGATACCCAGCACCTGATGGCGTTTTGTCATTGACAAAATAAAAACCAATACCACTACTAAGCCCGTTAAGGGGCATTGATGCTGTAAAAATTTGTGTTCCCAACGAGCCCGAACCATCAAAGCTCGTTTGATAGCCAGTCCATTGATTTCTGTAATGTAGCTGAAATTTGGCAACGCCATCTGTTCCTGCGGTGGCAGGATTAATGTATAAAGTATTGAACATATATTGGCTCAACTGGGCATCTTGCTGTGCCAATAGCGAGTTCATACTTGTTGCAAGAATAAGAATTAACAGGAATAATAATTTTTTTTGCATAGTATTAATAATCAACAAGGTCTTCGATGCACTATTGCACCAGAATCAAAGGCTCGTTAGGTTTTTGGGCATTATCTTTCTTGATACATCAACAAGATGCTTATCAAAACTACAAATAAACATTGAATTTGCAAGTTTCTTCAAGCATTAAATCTATTCGTTATTCTGTTAGTAAATCCATAATTTGTGCTGTTGGTCAGCACGAGGATTTTACCTTAACAATAAACGAATATAACGAATGTTTTGTTATACATCTCCGAGGGAAACGCTACAATTACACCTAACAAACTCATAGTCAGGCTCAAACTATTTTTCTTATTTACCTAGCACCTGTTTTTCTTCACAAAGAAACACCTTGTAAAAGGCTATAAAAGCAAAAGCGGTCTGAATTGCCATCCTACTGACTATCCAGACCGCTTTTTTGGTCAAAACGTTTACACGCCATTCACTTTTTTTATATATAATTCTAAAGCACCCGACATAGAAGGAGCATTTGGCAGTGGTGCTTGAATATCTAATATCAAACCAGCGTCGGTAACAGCCTTGGCAGTTGTTGGGCCAAAAGCCGCAATGCGTGTTTTGTTTTGTTTAAAATCTGGAAAATTTTCAAACAACGACTTAATACCAGAAGGGCTAAAAAATGCCAAAATATCGTAATAAACATTTTCCAAATCTGACAAATCTGACGAAACCGTTTCGTACATCACCGCTTCGGTCAAATGTAAATCGTTCGTACCCATAAATTCGGGAATATCGTTGCGTCGTTTATCAGAGCATGGAAACAAAAATTTCTCTGTTTTATGCTTTTTAATCAACTCCAACAAATCGGCAGCCGTGCGTTGACCCGTAAAAATTTTACGCTTACGAATCACAATGTATTTCTGTAAATACACAGATGTTTGCTCTGTAATACAGAAGTACTTCATATCGGCAGGAACTTCGATACGAGCTTCTTTACAAATGCGAAAAAAGTGGTCAACTGCATTTCTACTGGTAAAAATAATTGCAGTATGATCTAAAATATTAATTTTTTGTTTACGAAAATCTTTGTACGAAACGCCTTGAATCTCTATAAATGGACGAAAATCTACCTTGATATTGTATCGTTTAGCCAACTCGAAATAGGGAGATTTTTCATCTGTTGGCTTTGCTTGTGAAACTAAAATGCTTGATACTCTGGTTAATCTGTCTGGATGTGCGTTTAGTGTTGGTTCGCTCATGCTCAATGCAGTTAAACTTTAATGTGGTGATTACTGAAACTAAACTCTGATTTACAGGGCATATCTGACTCCTACAATCAATGGAATAACTTCGACAATGCAAAGATACGAAAATAAATACAGATTTTTTAAAGCTGTCATCTTATTTATCGTAAAGTATATCAGGAGCAATCGTAATAAGAAAAAGATGGCAATCAGCACAATTAAATACGATTGAATATTTGCTAATATGGCCGAAGATGAAACAGAAAATACACTCAGCCCCACCGCAACCAACATAAAAAACAACCCAGATGCTTGTATTACCTTGAAAAAGTGCATATTAGTGATGTTGTCGAGGCGATAAAGATTGGTCAAAATCAGCAATCCGAGGTATTTTAGCCACATCACAACAAAGATTAATAGCCCTAGTTCCATAAAATTGCTAAAGATTGTCAAAAGATTTTCTCCTTCTTGCAAAATAGAACTTACCGAAAACAAATCGGTGTCTTGGTGCTGTATCAGCATAAAAATAAATGCCAAGGTAAAGCTTAGGTTCAAGACAAATAGAATGTTTCCAAAATCGAAAGGCTTGTTTACAATAAAGGAATCATCTCTTGGATTGATGGTAAGTAAATCTTTGAAACTAAAATAACGAGCAAAAGCTTTGGGTTGAAAGTTGAACAAAAAAGCATACGAAAATGCCAAAAACAACAAGCCAATCACAAAGAAATCGTCGAAGGCTGTAAAATCTCGTGGCGTAACCGTTAATAATGACTCTGAAATTTGAATACTTTTTTCAACTTTAGAAATAGGATTCCCAATTAGCAACTGAATATCTTCTGGTGACGACTCTTCTCCGTAAAAAGTCAGAAAAAGATTTGGTTTTTGATATACCGCTCGCAAGCTATCAATGTCTATTAAAACCCATGTTTTCAAAGGCATTTTCCTTTGTAAGGAGGCGTTTATAAACAAATAATTTTCTTTTGGGGAGAAATAGAGCAACTTATAGCCTTTGTTATTTTCGGTTGTAAAGAAAATACTAAAGGAATTATAGTTTTTATGTTCCGACTTGATGTACGGCACATAAGCATCGTAGCGGTCGTCATACACTTGCCAATCGTCGGCAAAAGTATGTACGCTATAATAATTTTGGTTGGGGCCTATATTCTCGGCTGAGGCTTGCCAGCTTGATGCAACCCAAAGTATGATTGTTAGGCAAGCTATCGTTTTTCTGGAAAAAAAATACAGCAATTGTAAACACAAAAACCTGACAAACCGTAGTTTGTCAGGTTTTAAAGTTGTGTTACTGTATATGTTCTTGACTTTTAGCAATCCTTCGTTTTTTTTTACAAAAATACGGGACTAAATACCAAAATCAACGAGGAACAGCACAATTATTTCAAGCCTAAAGCTTTCAACATGGTTGCACCAATATCAGCAGGAGAGTGAACCACGTGGATACCACACTCTTCCATGATTTTCATTTTTGCCGCAGCCGTATCGTCGGCACCACCGATGATAGCACCAGCATGACCCATACGACGACCTTTAGGAGCGGTTTGTCCAGCGATAAAACCAACTACAGGTTTTTTGTTGCCCGATTCTTTAATCCAACGAGCAGCATCAGCTTCCATGCTACCGCCAATTTCACCAATCATGACAATACCTTCTGTTTCAGGGTCATCCATCAACAATTCTACGGCTTCTTTCGTAGTTGTTCCGATGATAGGGTCTCCGCCAATACCGATGGCAGTTGTTTGTCCTAAACCAGCTTTAGTCAATTGGTCAACCGCTTCGTAAGTCAATGTACCTGATTTAGAAACGATACCAATTTTACCTTTTGTAAAGATAAACGCAGGCATGATACCAACTTTGCATTCGCCAGCAGTCATTACACCTGGGCAGTTTGGACCAATCAAACGAGAGTTTTTCGTTTTGATGTATTCCTTGGCATAAATCATGTCTTTGGTAGGAATACCTTCAGTGATACAAATAATCACTTTGATACCTGCATCAGCAGCTTCCATAATGGCATCAGCAGCAAATGCTGGTGGAACAAAAATGATAGAAGTATCTGCTCCTGTTGATACTACTGCATCCAGTACAGTGTTGAAAACAGGACGGTCAAGATGCGTGCTACCACCTTTACCTGGCGTAACTCCACCTACGACGTTCGAGCCGTATTCAATCATTTGTTGGGCGTGGAAAGTTCCCTCTGAACCCGTAAAACCTTGTACGATTATTTTTGAGTTTTTGTTAACAAGTACACTCATCTTTGTGCCGTTATATATTATTGAAAATGCCTATATATAAGAAAACTTTCGTAAAGGTAAACGCAGAATACGAAAGAGCAAAAAGGATTTCTGTTTTAGGGGGTAAGTTTTCAATTTTGCCATTTCAACAAATTGAAAATCAACCATTTAAAAAATATTAATTTCTGCTAATTTTTTATATCTTGCTAAAACAATCGCTTTGTATTATCTTTTAGAAAGAAAACAAACTAAAAAATATGGCATCACGACGAACCTTCATCAACCGCATGGTGGCTCTTTCAACGGCTACCAGTTTACCTCTATTTAAAGGCATTGCCGCCATCGACTTGGCTCAAATCCATCAATACAACTCTTTACAAACAGCACAGCAAATTGCGACAGACGAAGACTTTTGGAGTCAGATTCAACAAGCTTATACCGTTTCGCCGCAAATTATCAATCTCAACAACGGAGGCGTTAGTCCGTCGCCATTGGTTGTTCAAAATGCCCAAGACCGCTACAATAAATTGGCCAACGAAGGGCCTAGCTACTTTATGTGGCGTATTCTCGACCAAGGAAGAGAACCACTTCGAGATAAATTAGCCCAATTTGCTGGGGTTTCGCCAGAAGAAATTGCCATCAATCGCAACGCCACCGAAGCCCTCGACACCGTAATTTTGGGGATGCCCCTTACCCGTGGCGATGAAATAGTACTTTGGCGTTACGACTATCCGAATATGCTTCACGCTTGGCGACAAAGAGAAATGCGTGAGGGAATTAAGATTAATTATGTAAACCTTGATTTACCCACTGAAAGCCACGATTTAATTGTTGAAAAATACGTAGAACAAATGACCGCTCGTACCAAGGTTGTGCATCTAACCCACCTCATCAATTGGAACGGACAAATCATGCCGGTGAAACGTATTGCAGAAGAAGCCCATAAGCGAGGTATTGAAGTAATAATAGATGGGGCTCATTCTTTTGCTCATTTGCAATACAAAATACCCGATTTAGGAGGCGATTATTTTGGCACAAGCCTACATAAATGGCTCTCTGCTCCTATTGGGTCGGGAATGCTTTGGGTCAAAAAAGAAAAAATCAACAAGATTTATCCTTTGATTCCGAACGACAAACCTACTTCGGATAATATTCGGAAATTTGAAAACCTAGGTACAAGACCCTTTATGATAGAACAAGCCATCGGGCAAGCACTACAATTTCAATTAGCTATTGGCAATGCACGCAAGGAAGCACGGCTACATTTTTTGAAAGAATATTGGGCAAAAGAAGCCTTGAAAATCAAGAAAGTAAAACTCAACACTCCCATTCCCTTGAGTCATTCGGGAGCATTGGCACATGTGGGTATTGAAGGAATGGAAGCAGGCAAAATAGAGGGAGAACTTTTTGCTAAATTCAAAATACATACATCGCCCGTAAAATGGGAAAAGCTCGACGGCGTTCGGGTAACACCGCACGTTTATACCAGTTTACAAGAGTTGGATAGGCTTTTAGAAGGATTGACCTATCTGTCAAAACTTTAAAAAAACAATGCGTTTTGCGTACAAAAACATTACCTGATTTGTACGCAAAACGCATGAGATAGCTTTTACTTTTAGCCAACCAATTCTTTCAAATCTTCATCATTTAGTTGCTTACGTTCATCGGCCATTAATAAGAAACGTGTGTAAAGTTTATCTAAATCAGGCTTTTCAAAATTAAAGCCCAACAATTGCAAACGATGACGCAAAGCTGCACGACCCGAACGAGAAGTCAAGACAATGGCAGAAGAAGGCACGCCTACATCTTCTGGATTCATGATTTCGTAGTTTTGGGCGTGTTTCAAGAAACCATCTTGGTGAATACCCGACGAGTGAGCAAAGGCGTTTGCTCCAACCACTGCTTTATTGGCTTGAACTGACATACCCATCAAGTTTGAAACCAATTGCGAGGTAGGATATAAATGTTTAGGGTTAATATTGGTATAGTAGCCCAAATCTTTGTGTACATTCAAAATCATCGCAACTTCTTCTAGCGAAGTATTGCCCGCTCTTTCGCCAATGCCATTGATTGTCACCTCTACCTGACGGGCACCAGCCTGAATACCTGCAATAGTATTGGCAGTAGCCAAGCCAAGGTCGTTGTGGTTGTGCATCGAAATAACTGCATTGTCGATGTTTTTCACATTTTCAAAAAGGAAATTAATGCGTTGGAACATTTGGTGTGGCAACAAATAGCCTGTTGTATCTGGCAAGTTTACCACCGTTGCACCAGCCGCAATCACGGCTTCGGTAAGTTGAGCTAAAAATTCTAAATCGGCACGGCCTGCATCTTCGGCAAAAAACTCTACATCTTCTACAAAGCTTTTGGCATATTTTACCGCCCAAACGCCTTGCTCAATCATTTTCTCACGAGTAGAGTTGAATTTGTATTTGATATGCACATCCGAAGAGCCCAAGCCCGTATGGATACGAGGATGTTTGGCATGTTTTAGGGCTGCCGCTGCCGCATCAATATCTTCTTTCTTGGCACGAGTCAAACCACATACGGTGGCATTCTTTACCAGTTTAGCAATTTCTTCTACCGAACGAAAATCACCGGGGGAAGAAATGGGAAAACCCGCTTCGATAATGTCAACACCTAGTAATTCTAATTGTTCGGCAACTTGCAATTTTTCTTCAGTGTTCAATTGACAGCCAGGTACTTGCTCGCCGTCACGCAAGGTTGTGTCGAAAATTTGAATTCTTTGACTCATGATTTAGAAAGAATTTTGGGATGAATAATTTTTTTTGTAACAAATATTAGTTGCAATGGGATTTTCACAAAAAAGCCTTTTCTCTGTAAAGTATCAAGAGAAAAGGCTTTTGTACGGCACAAAAGACTTCCTCAGACTGTTTGGAGCAGTTGGCTAAGTGTATTTTTCTTTTTTGTGCGATTGTTTTCCATGAATCAAAAATACACACTTTTTCATTTTTTACAAAAAACCTAAGTATCATCAAACCAAAAAAGAAGGCATTTTTTAAATGTTTTTTAGATTTTTTTTCTAGTAAATAGGGATAAAAGCACCTATAGTTAGAATAAAATTCTTCCTTATTTTAGATTAAAAGGCTATAGATTGTTTTAAAATAAGATTTTTTTTCGATTGATAAAAAAACGTATTAAATGGTAATTTTGCAAGAGCATAACTATACGATAGATGCTTACAAAAACAACGATAAGACAGCATTTTATGATGAAACATAACCCCTATTTCTCTTTACTCAAAACCGCTTGGCAATATGCAAGGCACGAAAAAAAGCAATTTGTCTTGGTATATGCCATGTTTGGTATTGCCAACATCATTTTTTCGCTCAATCCACTTTGGTATGGATGGTTTATTGATAATATTCAAAAAAATGGTATCAACGTGCCACATCATGCGTGGATTTACGGCTTAGGTTTTGTGGGTTTACGTTTTACAGAATGGCTATTTCATGGCGTTGCTCGGGTAATGGAACGGAGTTTGGCATTTAATTTAAGTAGAAATTTTTTACAAGAACTTTATCACCAAACCTTGCATTTGCCCGTCAAATGGCACCAAGACAACCATAGCGGTGCAACCATCAATCGCATTCGGAAAGCCTACGAAGCCCTCAAGACCTTCTTTCAAGACGGCTTCATGTATCTGCACGCTTTTTCAAAATTCTTCTTTTCATTCATTGCTATGCTTTATTTTTCGCCCTTGTTTGGCAGCATTGGCATTGCACTGGGGCTGGTTACGATTTGGATAATTACACAATTTGATAAACCTTTTATCAAAGCCCTCGACGAAACCAACGAGCGAGAACACGTGGTTTCTTCTACCCTATTCGACAGCCTTTCAAACATCATTACCGTTATTACGCTCCGCCTCGAACAACGCATGGAAAAAAGTTTAGCTGATAAAATAGCCTTTGTGTTTAAGCCCTTTCGCAAACAAGTCGTAGTAAATGAGTGGAAGTGGTTTGTGGCCGATATGCTGGTTGCGGTTATCTATGTTGTGATTACGCTTGGCTATGTGTATCAGCATTGGGAAGTTGGGAAGGTGTTTTTGGTAGGAGGTTTGGTTACATTGCTTGGGTATGTCAATAATTTCACGAGTGTATTTCATGACGTAGCCTGGCTTTATACCCAAATCATTCAGCATAATACCGACGTGCAAACAGCCCGTAGCATCGCCGAAGCCTACAAAGCTCATCATAGAGCCGAAGCCGTAGAGCCATTACCCGACAATTGGCAAAACCTTGTTATCAAAAATCTTAACTTTTCTCATCAAGAAGTATATCAAGCTCAAAGTCAATCACAAGCATTACACCAACTGGAAATACATATTCAAAAAGGCAAACGTATTGCATTTATTGGAGAAAGTGGCTCTGGAAAAAGTACATTATTGGCTTTATTAAGAGGACTTTACGAAGCAGAAGCAGGTACGAAAATTACCTTAGATGGAAAAGAAATAAGTAATTGGGGAACAATCGCTCAATCAGTCACACTATTTCCACAAGAGCCCGAAATCTTTGAAAATACCATTGCCTATAATATTACGTTGGGTTTACCATTTGACGAAAACGATATGCAAGAAGTGTGTAATATTGCTCATTTTTCTGATGTTGTAGCTCAACTTCCCAACGGATTGCAATCGAATATCCAAGAAAAAGGAGTCAATTTATCGGGCGGACAAAAGCAACGTTTGGCACTGGCGAGAGGCGTTTTGGCAGCGAGAAGTGCACAAATTATCTTGCTAGACGAACCCACCAGCAGTGTTGACCCCAAAACAGAACTGTTGATTTATCAAAAAATGTTTGAAGCTTTTGCAGAAAAAGCTGTTCTTTCAACCTTGCATCGCCTGCACCTACTCACCTATTTCGATTATGTGTATGTCTTACAAAAAGGACATATCGTAACCCACGGTAGTTTTGAGGACTTGTTGGAACATAGTCCGATTTTTCAGGAATTATGGCAGCATCAAAAGACCCAACACAGCCAGCAAGACGACCTGTAAAGAAGCGTATCTAAAAATATCTTTTTGAAAATGTGACTTTTTATGTCGTTGCTCGTCAAAAGGTAAAATCTATGAGCAAAGGGATTTTATACCCTGAAAACGAGAAAATCTTAATCCCTAGTAAAAAAGTGACGCACCTATTTCTTGACGTTCTACCCTAGCAAGTAAATGTATGTTCCTCATGAAAAAGCAGTACACCATCCAAACTATAAACACCTAATTATCAAGCACAAAACCATAAAGAACACATACATTAACCCGTTTACAGCGTTTGGTTTTAAAGCAGATGTCAGTATGTCCCTGCCATCACTCTAAGATTAAGTATCCAAAAAATGTAAAAAAATATTCTCGAAAATGTGACTTTTTATGTTGCTTATCGTCAAAAGGTAAAATCAATAAGCAAAGGGATTTTACACTCCTGAAAACGAAAAAATCTTAATCCCTAGTAAAAAAGTAAAACACCTATCCTTTTACCTTTCTACCCTATCAATAAATTTATGATTTTACACTCTTCATGATTTTGCCACAACTCACAGAGTTGTGGCTTTTTTCTATGACACTTATCATGCTATGATTTTATAGAAACGTTTTGCCTGCTTCCTCGACAAAGCATTGAAGTGCCACCATTCAAAATCAATCGGCATGAAACCTGCTTGCTGCATGACAGAACGTAAAATTTGACGATTAGCCACTTGTTTGGCGGTTAGTTTTCCTTGTTTTAAAAAGCGTTTTTCGTATTTTGGATAAGCCAATTCTCCAAAATAATCATACGGTGTGCCCATATCAAGAGGAACGCCTTCTGCTGTGGCAACTGTTAAATCTACGGCACAACCATAATTGTGAATAGACCCCTCTGCTGGATTTGCTACATATTTTTGCCGTTCTTTGGGTGGATATTGCGTCAATGTATTCCAAAGTATCTGTTGAATACTCGCCGGACGACCACCATCATAGACCAATAAGCGATATTGAGGATATTTTTTTTTCAAAATCGCATGGGCTTTTACCAACATTTTGGCTGCTTTTTTTTGCATAAAACAATGGGTGATACAATCATATACATCTTTTTTCATAAAATTATCCGTCGTCGAATATTTTAACGAAACCAAAAGACTCGCATCAAGTTTTTGAATATCTACTAATCCTTGCTTTTGCATTTTTTCTTCATAATGACAAGGCTTTTTAGACTTTTGAGCTAAAGCATTTATTGTAAATAATTGTATTAAACAAAGAAAGGTCATCAAAGGATTTTTCATAACAAAGTTTGTTTTTGGTCAAAAATAAAGGTTAAATTTAAGGGAAAAACGCATACTAATTGACCCGTATCTCTCTTGATAGAGGTCTTTTTAAGCAAATTATAACCCAAAACGATACGATAAATCCCCTAAAATATGGCATTAAATTACCTTTGGATAGCCTTTTTCTTGATAGCCTTTGTAGTGGCACTCATCAAATTGATTGTATTTGGTGACACCGAAATATTCAAACTAATCATCGATGGTATGTTTGAGTCGTCTGAAAATTCAGTGATGAAAATTGCCCTTCCTTTGGCAGGTGTGATGACTTTTTTTATGGGTTTGCTCAATATTGGTGAAAAAGCGGGGGCTATCAACCTACTGGCACGCATTGTAGGGCCTTTTTTTAATCGACTTTTTCCCGAAGTACCGGCCAATCATCCAGCAAGCGGACAAATGATTATGAATTTTTCGGCCAATATGTTGGGCTTAGATAACGCCGCCACACCTTTTGGACTCAAAGCCATGCAAAGCCTGCAAGAACTGAATCCGCATAAATCAGTTGCATCCAATGCTCAAATCATGTTTTTGGTCTTACACAGTGCTGGTCCCGTGCTGATTCCCCTGAGTATCATGGCTCAAAGGTCTATCTATGGTGCAGCCGATGCCTCCGACGTGTTTATTCCCTGTCTGATTGCCACTTATGTTGCTACTGTCACGGGCTTGCTTTTTGTGGCTATCAAGCAAAAAATCAATCTTCTCGATAGGGTTATTTTGACTTGGCTGGGAGGTATTACAGCAGGCATCGCTGGTTTGCTTTGGTATTTGTCAAGTATTCCTAAAGAGGACATAGAAGTTTTTTCTAAGGTATTGAGCAATGTTTTATTGTTTAGCATTATTGTTGCTTTTTTAGTTGGAGCATTCTGGAAAAAGGTCGATATATTCGATGCTTTTGTAGAAGGAGCGAAAGGCGGTTTTGAAACATCGGTAAGAATTATTCCTTATTTGGTGGCTATGTTGGTAGCTATTGGAGCTTTGCGTAATTCGGGTGCACTCAACTGGCTTGTCGATGGTATGAAATACGTATTTGCTCTTACAGGTATGAATACCGATTTTACCGCCGCCTTGCCTACGGCATTGATGCACCCTTTGAGTGGGGGTGGGTCGAGAGCGATGATGATTGATACCATGAAAACCTTTGGTGCAGATTCATTTGCAGGGCGTTTGGCTTGTGTATTTCAAGGCTCTGCCGATACCATTTTTTATGTAATTGCCTTGTATTTTGGTTCTGTAAACATCAAACAAACCCGTTATACGCTCTGGGCTGGCCTCACAGCCGACCTCGCAGGCATTATTACAGCGATTTTGGTAAGTTATTTGTTTTTTCATTAGTTTTTGTCTTTCAATTATACAGCCTTCGGCCATACCTAGTTTAAAAAAATCTTTTAAACTAGGTATTTTTTTTAAATCCCTGTGACTTTTCTGTTGGGCTGTCGTCTAAATCAATAAAAACAGCCATTCGTATGCAGATTGCCATTATTGGGCTAGGGTATGTAGGCTTACCTTTAGCCGTAGCATTTGGAAAGAAATATGAAGTATGGGGATTCGACATCAACCCTCACAGAATCAACGAGCTAGAAAGTGGCTACGACCGCACCCATGAGGTGAGCAACGAAACGCTACAGCAAGCACAGTTCTTGCAGTTTACCGCCGATTGTAGCGATTTGAAGGCTTGTCAGGTTTTTGTCATCACTGTTCCTACCCCTATCGACGCTTTTAAAAAGCCCGATTTAAAACCTTTACTGCAAGCCAGTCAAATGGTGGGTAGTTTGTTGAAAAAAGGCGATGTAGTGATTTATGAATCAACCGTTTATCCAGGTTGTACCGAAGAAGATTGCGTTCCTGTATTGGCAGCCGCCAGTGGACTGACCTATAACCAAGACTTTTTTTGTGGCTACTCGCCCGAACGTATCAATCCTGGCGACCGCCACAATACGCTTACGTCTATTCAAAAAGTTACGTCTGGCTCAACACCCGAAACAGCTCTTTTCATCGACCAACTTTATGCTTCTATTATAGAAGCAGGCACTTGCTGTGTGAGTTCTATCAAAGTTGCCGAAGCCTCCAAAGCCATTGAAAATGCCCAGCGAGATGTAAATATTTCGTTTGTGAACGAACTGGCACTGATTTTCGACAAAATGGGTATTGATACCACCGAAGTACTCGAAGCCGCCAGTACCAAATGGAATTTTTTGCCTTTCAAGCCGGGTTTGGTTGGCGGTCATTGCATTGGTGTTGACCCCTATTATTTGGTGTATAAATCTGAAAGTCTGGGCTATTATCCACAAGTCATTTTATCAGGAAGACGAGTAAACGACAATATGGGTATTTTTGTAGCGAATAATTTGGTCAAACTTTTGATTAAAAAAGGACATAAAATTGATGGTTGCAAGGTGTTACTCATGGGAATTACATTCAAGGAGAATTGTCCAGATATTCGTAATTCGAGGGTTATAGATGTGTATAAAGAACTCATAGCCTATGGCATAGATGTTGGGGTATTCGACCCTTGGGCCAACAAACAAGAAGTACAACACGAATACGGCATCCATTTATTAGACACGCCCGACACGACTTATGCAGGCATTTTACTTTGTGTGGCACACGATGCTTTTAGAAATATTTGTGTAAAATCGTTGCAAAGCGAAAACGCCGTGCTGTACGATATTAAAGCATTTTGGGATAAATCTTTTTCAGATGCACGACTCTGATTAAAAGCACATTTGTCACCTTTTAATAAAACATACACGATGATACACCTTAAAGAAACAATCAGTCTTACGGGAACGAGTGGTTTTGTAGGAAAACACCTTGTTGCTTCTCTGCAAAAAAGCTATGGTATCCAGCCAATCAACTGGCGGACTACTAGCTTTCCTCCTATCACAGGCGTAGCTTGTGTGCATTTGGCTGGTATTGCAAAAGATACCACAAGTATAGCTCCCGAAACATATAGAGCTATCAACTACGAAAAAACGGTAGCATTGTACGACCAATTTTTACAAGAAACTCACTGTCAGAAGTTTATATTTATAAGTAGTAGCAAGGTAGCTACTGATGTCACTACGCCTTATGTTGTATCCAAACATAAGGCAGAAGCGTACATTACCCATAAAATACTACCTGAGCAAAAGTTTTTTTACATCATCAGACCAAGCATTTTATATGGAAAAGGTTGTAAAAATAAGCTCAAATACCTTGCTTGGTGGGGGAAATTAGGCTTACCTTGGGTATTCGACAACCCTCGTTATGCGGTTTTATATGTCGAAAACTTGTGTTGGCTTATTCAGTATATAATAGAACATGACCTTCCTTCGGGCATTTATACAGTTGCCGACGAACCCAACATTCATTTAGCCGATTTTGTACTTGCATGGCGAAAAAAGCCTTTGTCTTGGATACAAGAACTAACCAAAAACGTACATCTATCGCTAGGTATCAAGGCTCAAATCGTTGACACGAAACCCTTGTATAAACACATCACTCAACCTTTGCCTTTTACTACCTTTCAAGCCATAGCACACTTGCGGAACTCATGATACAACTACTCGGAGAAATATTGATTTGTTGGGGCTTGACGCATGGCTATTGTTATTTGGCTCGAAAATACAAGATTTACGACCAACCCAACCACAGAAGTTCGCACCTCCAACCAACCATCAGGGGTGCTGGCATTGTAATAGCCCTTGCTATCAGTTTCACCTTGGGGTATTATCAGCAAGCTTGGCTCTGTGTAGGAGGCTTGGTTGTGTTGAGCCTTTGTAGTTATTGGGATGACCTACAAAACCTACCCGTAGCCTTACGTTTAGGGATTCAGACCTTGGCGATTGCCTTGGTCATGTATTCACAAACAAACCTTCCTTGGGCATCTATGTTGGGCTATATATTGGCTGGTGTTTTCTTGCTAAATACCTATAATTTTATGGATGGCATCAATGGCATGATGGGCAGCTACAGCCTACTTACATTGCTCTGCTGTTGGTATGCAAATACCTTCATTACACAAGTAGTGTCGCCCGATTTGTTTCATCCTGTGGTGGCGGCCTTGCTTGTATTTTTAGGATATAATTTTCGGAAAAAAGCCCTGTGCTTTGCAGGCGATATAGGCAGTATCAGCATGGGCTTTTTGGTTGTGTTTATTTTGTTGAAATTCATTCAAATAGTAAATAGCTACTTTATCTTTTTTGCTGGTATTTTTTTACTAGATACAACCGCTACGCTCATTCAACGGTGTTATCAGGGGCAAACCCTTTGGCAGGCACATCGCTCGCATTTGTATCAAAAGTTATTAGATGTGTATAAAATTCATCCTTTGTGGATTAGCACATGGTATGTACTAGCACAAATGGGAATTAACCTAGGACTGCTCCTGAGTTATGTCTTATTTCCTAAAACTTTACCGACAATGATTTTTTATCTGCTTACATCATACGTTACGGTTTATTTATTTTTGAAACATAGAATAAGCACGTACAGTAAAAGTTAGGCTCGCTTGAGCCTAGCTTTTCTTTCTATAAGTACAAAACTCATAGATAAAACCCTTAAAATCAAAAAACTAACGCAGCACTTATCATTGATGACTATGTATTTTTCAACGATTCTACCCTTTTTTGTTGCCTTTTACGATCGGCTTATGCGTCGTCAGCCTAAAATGCTTTCTCCAGAAGCCATCGCAACGGCTCTTTTTCCGAACAAGGCATTAGCCCCTATTACCCTTGAAACCATGGCTCTTTTTCGCCATAAAACTGTCTTGATTACGGGTGCTGCGGGTAGTATTGGTAGTGAGTTGGTCAAGCAAATGGTACATTTTCACCCGCAACAACTGATTCTAATAGACCAAGCCGAGTCGCCTTTGTTCGATTTACTGCAAGCTTTACCCCATGATACAACCGTTCGTATCGTTCCTTATATTGCCGACATAGCCGATGCCCAACGCATAAGTGATATTTTTGAACGCCACCAACCACACTTTGTGCTACACGCTGCTGCTTACAAGCACGTTCCGATGATGGAACAGCATCCTTACGAGGCTATCAAAACCAATATTTTAGGTACAAAAAACCTCCTAGAGCTTGCTTGTGCTTGGGCTACAGAGCAGTTTTTACTCATTTCTACCGATAAAGCCGTAGAAGCACAAAGCATCATGGGCATGAGCAAACGCCTAGCAGAATTGTACCTATTGGCAAGACAAACAACACAAACCCATACTCGTTTGGCTATCATTCGTTTTGGCAACGTCATTGGCTCCAATGGTTCGGTGATTCCTTTGTTTTGCAAGCAAATTGCTCAAGGTGGCCCCGTCACGGTGACACACCCTGCTTGCACCCGCTATTTTATGAGCGTTCAAGAAGCTTGTAGGCTGGTCTTTGAAAGTTGTGCCTTGAATCATGGAGGAGAAATATTCACTTTCGATATGGCTCAAGCAGTGTCTATTCTCGACCTAGCCAAGCGACTTATTCGCTTGTTGGGCTTGCGTCCTTACAGCGATATTCCGATTATTTTTACGGGTTTGAGGGCTGGCGAGCGTTTGCACGAACAACTTTGGCACAGCTACGAAATTGGCGAGCCAACCCAACATTCGGCTATTTTCAACATAAAGCCATTGGCTCATGATGCCAGAATTGTATCTTTTGTAGAAACATTAGAGCAAGATTTTTACAAAGGACAAAAGCATGATTGGGCAGCACGTTTGAGAAATTATTTTTTGCATGAAATTCATCTAAAAACCACCCAAAAAGATTGCCAAAATGCCGTTTGATAAATTATAGAGAAAAAGCATGGGATTTAAGCGTTTACTTTTTTTTTTTGTTGTGAAAAAACCTAGTTTTATAGGCTAATCTAATGTAGTAACCAAGAACCCCTTTAACGCTATATCGTCCCATGTGCTTGATTCGTGTATTTATTGCCTGCATTTTTGCCTTTTGTACCACGCCTGCTCTTCTGGCACAAGACTATGATGCGTATAAGTTTCTTTCTTATGGTGCTTTGCCCACGTGGTCGGCGGTAGCGATAGACTGGCAAACGTCGCCCAAAGCGTATATTTACGATGCCAACGAAACCCGTGGCCATGCCGAGTTTGTCAAAAGTAAACTAGGCAGAGCTATTACCTTTCAAACCTTCAAAGAGCTATCGAGCAATTCGGCCAAACGGCAATATATGCCTTTTTTTATTTATGACTTACGGAAAAAGCCTATCACTGTAAATAAGCTTCCTTTCGATTATGCTGTACGGCTCGAAGATTATGAGTACGACGATACTCCAGAAATGATGTCGTTGCAGGTATATAAATTGATGAAATTGGTCGGTAATATTCCTTTTTTACAAAACAAAAAAGGGCTGATTGTGGTCACTCAACGCCTCAAAGACCCACTTAATGTCAATGCTATTAACAAATACTTACAAGCCAAAGATGTGGCTTATGTTACGCTTAATCAGCTTATCAAGCACGTTGGGGGTAAAAAAATGGAGGTTTTGAATGGCGTTAAAGCCATCGGGCATTTGGTAAAGGTACAGTCAGAAGCAGAAATGGCTGCACTCACGGCTCATGATATTGCTATTTTTAGCTTTACGCCCAAACGTATTCCTCCGTTGGCAGGTATCATCACACTTGTGCCGCAAACGCCACTTTCGCATATTAATTTATTAGCAAAAAATCGTAATACGCTCAATATGTATGTCACGAATTTGTCGTTTGTACCAGAATTGACCAAATATTTAGGACAAAATGTAGAAATAAATCCGCTTTTTCAAAAACTGACGATTAAGCCCGTTTCCCAAAAATATGTGGCATCGGTCAAAACCAACGCAGCCCAAGCCCTGCAACTTGTGCAACCTCAAGCAGATTTCGAGTCGGTTATTCCTTTGACAACAGCTTTTAGAAATTACCAACAAGTGAAATTTATCGGTGCAAAAGCAACCAATTACGCTTTGATGTATGAAATTTTGGGCGAAAAACTGGTGCATCAAGGCTATGCGTTGGGTTTTGGGCCTTATTTAGAGGTATTATCGAAAGGAGCAGATAAAGAAATTCATTTTTTTCTGAGTAAAAAAAATACGCTTAATTACAAAGAGAAAAAGCAGGCATTAGCACGTATCCGACAAGTGATTTTACAATCGAGTATTCCTGCTAAAACACTTGCCTCTATTCGTACCGTGGTAGAAACGCATTTCCCCAAAGGCAAAGTTAAGCTCCGTAGTTCGACCAATTGCGAAGATTTGCCCACATTCAATGGGGCTGGTTTGTACGACTCGAAAGGCTTCAAAACCCAAGAAAGTGACGTGGTTTTGAGTAAAAAATTATTGCAGGTTTACGCTTCTTTATGGAACGATGAAGCTTTTGAAGAAAGAGAACATTTCGGCATGAATCACGAATTGGCTGCGATGGCGGTGCTTATTAGCCCAGCTTTTGTTGGCGAGTACGCCAATGGTGTGATTTTAGCAACGCCCAACGGCACAAAGCCTTTGCGTATTTTGGTCAATGCTCAAATCGGCGAGCATGAAGTAACCAATCCTAAAAAAGGCGAAATTCCAGAAGCATTTTTGGTTGGAGCAAAAGGAGATATGGAAAAAATGTATAGCCGTTCAAACGTAGGGAAAGTGTTTGTTGGCAATACCAAAGCCACAGCTTTACTCAAAAGTTTGCGTGAAAATACCCTCAAAATTCACGAAGCCCTCAGCAAAAGACAAAAGGCTTTAGGCGATAAAAATACTTACAGTACTGATATTGAATTTAAGATTGTAAAGGATAAAAATCAGCAATATTATTTGTACTTCAAACAAGCTCGTTTGCTCAAAAGTAAAATTTTACCCGAGTAAAAGTTAAAAAACAAAACGGCTGAATAACGCTTGTGGTTATTCAGCCGTTTTGTTTGGCAACTATATATTAGTGCGAAGGGTTTTATTTTGTTCAAAAGCGTTCTTATCGTTAGCATTTTTGCAGTAGCGGCAACCCTTGCGGTTGCCCAACTCAACATGGCAACCGCAAGGGTTGCCGCTACTGCAATTTTATTTGAAAGATAAAACCAATCCTTCGTACATTATTAACTATACATCACAAATCAAAATTCCTTCACGCAACGAAGCTATTTTGTCTTGGCGTGTAGGAATAAATTCTTGTCCTACAAATCCTTTATATCCTGTGTCGATAATTGCTTTCATAATCGCAGGATAATTGAGTTCTTGCGAGTCGTTGATTTCGTTACGCCCTGGCACGCCTCCTGTGTGGTAATGCGAAATATATTGGTGGTATTTACGGATGGTTGCAATTACGTCGCCCTCCATAATTTGCATGTGATAAATATCATACAACAACTTAAACTTCTCAGAACCAACCATTTCGCAAAGCTCTACGCCCCATTCGGTGCGGTCGCATTGGTAATCTTTGTGGTTTACTTTCGAGTTGAGCAATTCCATCGACAACGTTACATCGTATTTTTCGGCGGTTTTCATGATACGTTGCAAGGCTTTTTTACAATTCAAAAGTCCCTGAGCATCACTTAATCCATTGCGGTTTCCTGAAAAACAAATGATATTTTTGATACCCGCTTTTGCTGCTTCTGGAATAAGAAAATCATTGTAAAAATTTACCAATACGTCATGGTTTTTAGGGTTATTGAAAAAGTTACCCAACCCTGTATTTTCAGGCCATTTTCCCCAGCCAATACCTGCCGTGAGGTCGTATTTCTTCATGATTCCCCATTCTTCTGGGCCCGTCAATTCGATAGATTTCATGCCAATTTCTTTGGCCGATTTGCATAAATCTTCAAACGGAATCGACTCGTAGCACCAGCGACAAGCCGAGTGGTTGATTCTTCCTTTGAGTGCTGCACCCATTTGAGTATCGGCAGCCTCAATACGATTGTTGAGCGAAGTACTAAGCATGGCTGCGGTGGTGGCTAAAGCTGTTTTTTGTAAAACAGAACGACGAGAAATTGTATTTTCCATGAATAATTTATAATATTTTTATTGTGACTGTTCTAAGGAGTGATAACGAAAAATCCTTAGAAATATACAATATTTTTTTTATAAATTTATGTGTAACTATCCTTTCTCTCATTTCTGTTGCTTGATGCCTAACGCTTATACAAAGCCACCGTTTGCAAAGTATCGTAAGCAGCTTGTTGGTTGTACTCAAAAGTTAAGCTTTTGTAGTTGACCAAATCAACGATTGTCCCAATCATACACAAGCCACCCGTAAAGAAATAGAGCAGGCCCATACCTATTTTATCAGTCAAAAAACGTTGGATTCCAGCAAAGCCAACAAAGCCTAATATCGTGGTAATCAGAATCAAAAGACTATCTCTGCGTTTGTTTTGGTAAATCATCAAAAAGCTTTTGAGTTCATCTTCGGTAAGCTCTTTGGTGATATGTTGGATAAATGCACTCTCTTGTGCATCGAAGTTAGCGGTCATGTAAGCGAAGTTGGTGTTCATGGCTGTAAGTATTAGGTTAAAGTATGATTACGATTTTGAGCAAACGTTTGAGCAAAAAAGGTTTTTGGCCAACTCATAAATGCGTTTGGCTATGACAAACAAGGCAAAAACACCCAAGGGATGATACGCCCAAGCTTGTTGCCAATCGCCATGCAAGGCACTAGCGATAGAGCGACCAATGCCGCAACCCAGACAGTGCGTCCAACCCAGTAATGCCCAAGGGCATAAGGTATAGTGTTGGGCGGTGTGGTTGCTCAAGCCTAGGGCTATTAGGCCACCCACCCAAAACCATAACTCTATGTGTGTGTGCCGTTTGTTCATGGATTAAAGATGAGAGAATCTTTCGGTTTTAGAAACGGTTTCTACAGCAAAGAAGCTTTGAGCCATGAGAATGGTTATAAAACAGGATGGGACTAAGGCAGGGTTGGGATTCTCAGTGCAGGATAGGCCAAGGCTACGCCTTCTTGCTCTAATAATGCCAAAATTTGGTAGTTAATTTCTTCTTTGGTCTGGTTTTGTTTGATTACATCATTCCCTGCTACATGGAAAGACACCAGTACATCCATCGACGTTTCGCCAATGGTATCGAAGCGAGTTTTGCCTGTATCGGGTTGGTAAATATTGGGGTGATTCACCACAATTTGTTGGATACCCTCTACCACGGTTTTTACTTTGTACAAAGGCGTATCAAGCTGTAATTTCAATACAAACCTTACTCGTCGGTAATTACGCTGGCTTAGGTTTTCGAGTGCTTGGTTTGTAAGCATTCGGTTCGGAATGGTCACTAGGCTGCCATCGCCAGTACGGATGCGGGTGCTTCTAAAACCTATCGACTCTACATCGCCTGTTACTTTGTCGAGCATAATGGTATCGCCAACCAAAAAGGGCAAGTCCACAAAGATGGTCAAGGAAGCAAACAAATTTTCGAGGGTTTCACGAGCCGCCAAAGCAATAGCCAAACCGCCTATACCTAAACCTGTAATGAGTGCGATGACATCTATCTTAAATACAATGCCCAGCATAGAAAAAAACGAAAGCAAGACCAAGGCAACAATGACCAAATCTTTGGTAAAAGGCACAAATTGGTCGTCGAGACGGCTGTCGGTAAGGGCGGCTTTTTCCTGAAAAACAATTCCTAAAAACTTGGTAATACGAATCAAAATCCATGTAAACGATACTATCAGTGCCATTTGGAAGCCTTTCCATACAACCATACGTATCCCAAACTCATGAATAGGCGTTAAGTGCCAAGCATCAGGTACTTTGATGTGCATAAATGCCAAGAAAATAGCCATTAAAATGATAAATACTTCTAAAGGCTTGCGAAGCAGGTCGATGCAGGTGTAAATAGGTACACGGTCGTGGCGAATAAAACGATACAAAACTTTACTTAATACGATAGAAAAATAACGTTTGATTAATATCCCAAAAACCAATGTACCAATACACCACAACAAATCGAGCAGGGTATTTTCGAGAATTTCTAAAGAAAAAAGTTTCATCGTTTGATAAAGTTTAAGTCGGAACTACCACAAAAATAAGGCTCTTCGCTTGAAAATAGTTCAATTTCGAGATAAATAAGTAAGGAACAAACGCACGACCCAAGATAGTATTTTATGCCTTTTCCTTCCGTACCTTTGTGGAAACATTGCTTTAGCCAAACTGAATCCATGAAAAATGTAGCAATAGATATAGGCAATACGTTTGCTAAAATAGGCATTTTTGAAAATGGCGTTTTTCAACAAATGATTCCTCAACTCTCTTACGAGCAAGTGGTCGTACACCTGAGCAGTATTCAACCGCAGTATGTTATTGTGTCGTCGGTGCGGCAAGTCGAAGCAGGGTGGTTAGAGGCATTACAAAACATCGCAACAAAGGTACTCGTTTTGCACAATGCGATGCCCCTGCCACTCGAAAAACGCTACGATACTCCCGAAACCTTGGGCGTTGACCGAATCGCCGCCGCCGTTGGGGCAGGTGTACTTTTTCCACAACAACATTGCATGGTGATAGACCTTGGCACCTGTATTACCTACGATTTGGTAGAAGCACCCGGGATTTTTCAAGGTGGCATTATCTCGCCTGGTATGCAAATGCGTTTCAAAGCTATGCACACTTTTACGGGTAAATTGCCGTTAGTAGAAGCAGAACCTTCGGTAGCTTTACTTGGCAAAAGCACCAAAACCGCCATGCAAAGCGGTGTAGTAAATGGACTTCTGGCCGAAATCCACGATTTTATAGACCAATACAGCAGGCTTTTAACAAAAATTAACGTCATTTTATGCGGAGGAGATGCTACATTTTTTGCAAACCGCATAAAATACCCGAACTTTGTAATTCATGAGTTAGTGTTGGTAGGACTTAACCGAATATTAGAATATAATGTTTAACCCCAAGAATTTAGTGTTTCATTCAAAAAATACATCGAACCTCGCTAAGGTAAAACTTCCGCATACGTATCAAGCCTTGTTGTGGGCTTTGTTGACGGTTCTAGCTTCTTCCTCTTTTTCGGTTGCACAGCAAAGCAATTCGCCTTATTCTTTCTTAGGCATCGGCGAAAGTATCACCGAAGGTACGGCCGTTAATAGCATGATGGGTGGCTTGGGCGTAACCAACGCCACGGGGTTATACATCAACAACATGAACCCTGCCTTGTTGGCTCGCAACCGCTTTACGATGTTTGAAATGGGCGTAAGTACAGAAGCTAAAGCTATGCAAAACAACGGGCAACGCTCTAGTACTTATCAAGGAACTATCGCTCCTATTTCCATTGCCTTACCAGTTTCGTCACGTTGGACAATGCTTTTGGGCTTGCGTCCTTCTACTCGTGTCGATTATGCCTCGTACATCGTAAACAAACTCGACCCTCTTGGTGTCGATAGCGTCACTTATAGCTACAATGGCAGCGGCGGCCTCAACAAAGCAGTAATAGGCAATGGCGTAAGGGTTTCTAAAAATATATATGTAGGGATTGAAACTGCATTTACATTTGGGGTAATCAACCACGATATTACGAGCCAAAATTGGAGCGACAACCAACGTTATCAAGTAAAATTATCAGACCGTACCAATTATTCAGGTTTAAACTACAAATTAGGCTTTGTTTGGCGACCACAGTTGAGCAAAGAGTATTTTTTGAACGTCGGTGGAACAGCAGAGTTTGGTCAATCGCTCAATGCCAATAATATCCGCCAGTTTTTAACCCTCACTTCTAGCGGTTTGTCAACAATCAATGCCGATACGCTTACGCAAATTAAAAATGCGAGCGTGACTCTTCCTGCTACCTATCGCTTTGGCGTAAGTTTGGAAAAACCCGGACAATTGGTTGTCTCATTAGATTATTCGATGACTCAATGGACATCGTTTAAAAATATTTCAGGAAGTAATGAAGGCTTGAAGAACGCCTATACCGTAGCTGTTGGTGCTGAATATATTCCTAAATTCGATGCTATTTCGGGCTATTTCAACCATGTGGCTTATCGTGTGGGGGCATCGTTTACACAATCGCCTTATACCCTAACAGGTACTACAGGAGCAAAAGATTATAACTTCTCTGTAGGGGCTTCGTTTCCTTTACGAACCATTTCTTACATGAACCTCGGTATTGTGCATGGCAAACGTGGTGTCTTGAGTACAAACGGTTTAGAAGAACAATATACCAAAATAGTATTGGGCTTCTCATTGGGTGATTTCAACTGGTTCCGTAAACCAAAAATAGACTAAGAGGGCATTGCTTTTATTGAATGTCAATTTTATAATACTGATAATCATTAAGATAGCATTCAATACAAGTAATTATCTTTAAACTTTACTATTTTATGCGTAACCTTTTTGTATATGCCAAACACCTGTTTGTTTGTTTGAGCACAGCGTTTTGTTTCTTTTTTCTATCGTGTAAACAAGAAGAGAAAGTAAACAAAAAAGAGTTTTACGAAGGCCCTCTTTCCGAATTGTATGGCATTAATATGACTTACAGCGACTCGGCAAGAACGGTTGTACGGATGTCAACAGAAGTACAATTGACCATGCCCAACGAAGATAAAATTTATCCGAAAGAAGTAAGGGTATTTTTCTTCGACCGAGAAGGCAATAATACCACCATTTTAAGGGGCGATTCGGCAAGGTTTATTCGTGCCAGAAACCTATATCATGTGATGGGAAGGGTCAATATCAACAACCAAGTAAAACACGAAACCCTCGATACCGACGAGTTATTTTGGAATCCAGATACTAAAAAAGTTTATACCGATGTGGCGGTTCATGTAAAAACTCCTGAACAAATTTTACACGGTGTAGGCATGGATTCTAACCAAGACTTTACAGAATATACCCTCCGAAAGGTCAATGGCGTAGTAAGTGTGAAAACATTACCCTAATAAAAAATCCCAAGAAGCGACCTTCTTGGGATTTTTTATTCACATTTCTCTAAAATTTTTTGCACCTCTTTTACGGGTGTTATTTTCTTTTCGTTGCCCCATTCGTTATAAATATAAGTGACAATCTCGGCGATGTCAATGGCTTGCAGTTGAGCATTGGCTGGCATTGGTTGACGATACGTTTTCCCATTGACTTGAATCGTATCACTGATGCCATGTTTGATGCCACAAATAATGTAGTTTTTGTTGTTTGTCAAAAAATCAGATTTAGCAATAGGCGGATACAAGCCTGCTAATCCTTCTCCATTTTCTTGGTGGCAATTGGCACAATGCGTTGTATAAAGGGCTTGTCCTTCAATATAATAATGCTTGAGCTTCAATTCATCTTGCGACTGGCAAGCAGCCAACGCATACACCATACCCAACAGGTAAATACTTCTTTTTAAAGTTATCATATAGTAAAACGCACCAGCCTGCCTTATTTTTCTTGTAATAAAATATCAATATCGGTCAACAATTTATCTACTTTGTCTGGCACAGTACCATCGTAAATACCTCTAATATGGCGATTTTTGTCAACCAAAATAAAAGCCCCGCTATGCACCACGCCACCGGGCTGCGTAGGGTCATCTACCGCCGTTACCATATAGCTTTTTTGACCGATTTCAAAAATTTTCATTTTGTCGCCAGTGACCATTTGCCAGCTATTGCCTGTTACGCCCAAATTCGTTCTAAATTCCTTCAATACGCTAGGCGTATCGTGGCGTGGGTCGATAGAATGTGACAAAATCATCACTTGCGGATTTGTCTTGTACTTTTCATACACACGCAACATCTGAGCCTTCATTTTCGGGCAAATCGTAGGGCAAGTCGTAAAGAAAAAATCGGCAATATAAATTTTACCTGCCACCTCTTTTTGCGTCACTGTCACCGAATCTTGGTTGGTAAAACTAAAATCTGGAATGCTATGGTAAAGCGTATCAGTTACGGGCTTACCATCGACCATTGTTGTTTTAAAAGTTTTTTCGCCTAAATAAGGTAAAGTTTTCGGAGCATCGCTACAACTGCTCATAAACGATACCATTGCGAGCCCCCATACAAACGCCTTTACAATTGTATTTCTTTTCATTTCTCCAAAAATTGTTTCGCTTTAGTAATGCTCGTATTAGTCAATTCTTTTACCTCCGAAATGCGTTTTTTCTCACCTTCAAAGTATTTTATTACTTCATCCGAGCCTTTTTCTTTCACCGCTTCGGGATTGTATTCTTCCATCCAAACCGACATTTTTATATCAGCCGAATCTAATGCAGAAATCAGTTCTTTTGCCTGAACAGAATCGGCAGACACCTTCGCTACGCTGTCTAACTCACTTTTCAGCGTCATGATTTCCTCCATTTTAGGCATCACTTCATCATGAATTGCCATCACTTCGTCAATCAACTTTTTCTGTTTGTCTTCTTGTTGAGCTTTATCACACGAGAAAGTCAACGTTAACATCGCTATTGGTAGAAGTATTTTTTTCATATAATTACGCATAATAATGGCTATTTCTTTGGAAATCAACAGCCTGTGTTTATAGTAAAGTACGCTTAACTCTATTTTTACAAATTAACTTAGGCTTCGTGTTTTGCCAACATTTCACTGGCATTAGCCAAAATAGCCGCCGACGGGTTTTGCCCGCCTATCATTTGAGCGATTTCCCTAATGCGTTCTTCTTTAGATAACTCTTTCATGCGTGAAACAGTTCGTTCGGAAGAATGGTCTTTGTAAACAAAATAATGTGCCGTGCCTTGTGCCGCTATTTGGTGCAAATGCGTAATGGCAATAATCTGGTGTCCTTTGCCCATTTCTCGCATCATATTACCCACTTTGATTGCCACCTCTCCCGAAATACCTGTATCTATTTCGTCGAAAACAATGGTTGGCAATGCCCTTTTATTGGCTAAAATGTATTTGATAGCCAACATCAAACGGCTAAATTCACCTCCCGATGCCACATTTCTGAGTGGTTGAGGTTTGATGCCTTTATTGGCCGAAAATAGTAAATTCACTACGTTGATACCCGTAGCCGACGGCTTTATCAATTCATGCTCAATTTTGAGCACAGCATTGGGCATACCAAGGTCGAGAAGCAAGGCTGTAATTTGACTTTCTATCAAAGGTAAAACCGCCAAGCGTGACTGCGAAAGTGTCGTGGCACTGATTTGGAGGGCTTTTTCGGTTTTTTCTACTTGTTGTTTGGCTAAAGCAATGGCTTCGTCGAGGTTAAGGACACGCCCAACTTTTGCCGCCAAATCGGCTTGAATGGCAAGCAATTCTCTATCCGTTTTTACCTGATGTTTTTGTAATAAAGCATAGAGTAAATCTACTCTTTTCTGTAATGCTGTAATTTTCTCGTCGTCAATTTCTACTTGTTCTAGTTCGGTTTCAACCTCGTTGGTCAGGTCTTTGAGTTCGATAAAACACGATTGAAGACGCTCGGCTAATTGGGCAAAATTTGCTCCAAATTTGCCAATGCTACTCATATTTGCCAGCGAAGTAGCCAGCAATGATAAAACGGACTGTTCGCCTTCGTTCAGATACGCTGCCGTTTGTGCTAGTTTGGTGCGTACTTCTTCGGCATTTTCTAGTTTATTTAATTCTACTTCAAGCGGTTCTAGCTCGTTGGGCTTGATTTTGGCTTTTTGTAATTCTTCTAAAAGAAAAGCATTGTAATCTAGCTCTTTTTGTCCGGCTTTGGCTTCTTGTAAAAGAGCTTCGTATTGTTTGGTAGCTTTTTGGTAAGCTCCAAAATCTTTTTTATAGGCTTCTTGCAAGGCATCGTTTTGGGCAAACGTATCAACGATTTGCAACTGGTACTCATTGGCAGCCAGCAATAAATTGTCGTGTTGCGAATGCACGTCCATCAACTGCGAAGCGATTCGTCTGAGGGTTTCTAAATTGACAGGCGTATCGTTGATAAACGCACGAGTTTTACCTTGTGGCGAAATTTCACGTCGAATAATACAATGAGCTTCGTAATCTAATTCTTCTTCCTCAAAGAGATTTTTGATAATAAAGCCCTCTATGTCGAACTCGCCTTCTATCACGCATTTTTCTTGCGGATTATACAAGGCTTTGGTGTCGGCACGGTTGCCTAGGAGCAAACCGATAGCTCCGAGCATGATAGATTTACCCGCACCTGTTTCGCCCGTTACGATGTTCAGGGCTTTGGAAGGCGACAGTTCTAAATGCTCGATAAGAGCATAGTTCTTTATTTTGAGATGAGTAAGCATTTGATAGATTTTACCCTAAAAATTAGCCAACAATATACAATGAAAATCGATAATAAAAATCAATACTTTCTGCCATACTTCATAATGCTTGCTGTACTATTGGCAAGGCTATGTATCGTTATACGCCAGTAAACACGTGTAAGCTACGCACAAAAATACAATACTTCGTGCGAACGGCGTGTTATTTTTACGGTCAATTTTAGGAAAAGTCACAGTTTAGGTACAGTATTTTGTAGAAGTTTCAACCTGCTGGTTATCGTAGAAGCATAAAAAACAAAAAAGCCACTTCCAAATAAGCTGAAGTGGCTTTTCCATAAACCCTAAACCAAACTAAATTTATCTATTTGATTATCTTGATGGAAAATGGTTTAACAGGCATTTTCCTAACTATTTCTCTTTTTTGTCTTTATTGGGGTCTTTTTTTTGTACAAGTTCACCGTCTTTTAATTTTTTAGAAACGGTCAAATATGGCCCTGCAATAATTTGTTCGCCTTCGCTTAAACCACTGATAATCTCTATATTTTCAAAATCTGAAATACCTGTTTTTACTTCTTTCAGTTTTGCGTGATTATCTTTGGTAAATACAAAAACAACTTCTTTAATCTTCTCTTTCTTACTAACTTTTTCTGGCTCGTTATTATTGTTTTCTTCGCCTTCTTTTTTCTCCGTTTCTTGCTTTTCTGCATTAGGGTCACGAGTAGTGACAGCCGCTAATGGAACAGACAACACGCCATTTTTACGATTAGTAATAATTTCAACCGATGCCGTCATACCGGGCTTGAGTGGGTACGAGTTTTTGCCTTTAATCAAATCGGCATAAGAGCTTTTTAGCACCCGAATTTTTACCTCAAATTCGGTTACGCCATCTACAGCCGTTGTGGTGGCAGTGCTAAGACCATTGGCCGAACTCGCAATTTCATAAACAATTCCTTTAAACTTACGCCCCGAGGCACTGTAAGAATCGACATCTATTACTACGGTATCATTAAGACTAACACGAGTAATATCATTTTCGTTCACATTTACCCGAACTTCCATTTTATTTAAGTTGGCAATGCGAAGTAATTCTGTACCAGCCATTTGAGAAGTACCTACTACCCGTTCGCCAAGCTCGATATTGAGTTTAGAAATTGTACCACTTTGCGGTGCATAAATGGTTGTTTTGGTCAAATTGGTGCGGGCTTCTTTCAAAGCGGCTTCTGTACTTTTGACACGGAAAGCGGCTGCTTGCACATTGGCTTTTGCCGATTCTACCTCTTGTTTGGCAACCAAATATTGCGAATTAAATTGGTCGAAATCGGCATCAGAGATTACTTTATCATCGTGAAGTTTTCTATTACGGTCGAAATCAACTTTGGCTTTTACCAAACGTGCTTCGGCTTGCGACTGCAAAGCTTTAGACTGCTCTAAAGCAGCTTTGGTGCTATTGACTTCGGCTTCGGCTCTTGCCAACAATGATTCGTAATTATCGGGACGAATTTTGAGCAATAATTGTCCAGCCACTACCGAATCGCCCTCGCTCACATACAAGCCCACGATTTCGCCCGAAACATCTGGCGATAACTTCACTTCTATTTCAGGTTGAATTTTACCCGAAGCAGATACCCTTTCAATAATATCTGCTTTTTGGGCTTTTGCCAGTTCTACTTCTGTAGCAGGCTCTTTGCCTATCAAGCCTTGCTTTTTGGCTACAATAAGCCCGACAACCAATACAACGGCTACCGACAGGAGGATAATCCACGTTTTTTTTGATGATTTTGCTGCCATTATTATAATAGATTTGCTATAAGTTTTGTTTTCAAAACTTACCTAGTTTGGTTAAAAAGTGAGCGGTTTGTTTTGGTAGTAATCTAAGATTTTGATTCTAAAAACATAGTCGTATTTTGCCTGCACCAAATTGGCTTTAGCCTTGTCGAGGTTTGTCTTTTGAAGATTATAAGCAACAAAGTCGATAGCTCCCGCATTGAAACGACTTTCGGCAGCCCTAAACGACTCTTCGAGGGCCGTTACTTGGGTTGTGATGGCTTCAAATCTTTTGGCAGCATTGGTCATATTGGTATAAGCCTGTTCGATATTTTGACGCAACGTTTGGCGTGTTTTTTGGGCTTCTAAATCTGCGTTGAGGCGTTGCAATTTGGCTTGTCCGACCCTCGTTTTATTGGCAAATCGGCTAAAAATAGGAATGTTCATGTTAATCCCAAAGCCGTAGTTAAAGGTATTTTCTAGCTGCTTAAAATACCCAATTGTACCCGATTCTACCATTTTGGGTTGTTTTACCACCAACGGATAATCCACATTATTGAGGGTGACTGTACCCAAACTGGTTTCGCTTACACCATCGATTTTATATTCTTTTTGGGCATTTGATTGGTTTGCCCCAAAGCTTCCCGACAACGACACCGTGGGCATAAAGCCAGCTTTGGCGATGGCAATGCCTTTTTCGGCACTTTTTACACGCAAATCGGCGGCTTTTACTATCGGTTGATTGGCTTCGGCAACTTGAAATATATTGGCAGCCGACAACTCATACGTGCTACTAGCAGGCGTAGGCACAGCGATGCGGTCGAGCGAAACGTCACCAATATTCTTGTCGTTGAGCAACTGTAAAAGCGATAATTTTGCCAATTCGAGGGTACTTTGGTTGTTGATAACGGTTGTTTCTTCGTTGGCCAACTGAGCTTTTAAGTCCAATACATTTGATTGTGGCAAAGAGCCTGCACGCACCAATTTTTCGGTACGCTCGATTTGCAGACGAGTGATACCCGTTTGGCTTTGGGCAATACTGAGTTGGTCTTCGGCATTGAGGGTATTGAGGTAGGCAAGCACCACTTGCATGGCTACACTTTCTTTCATTGCCTGCATATCTAACTGGGTAGCTTGTACCAACAATTGATTTTGAGCAATGGTATTTTTGATAAAATAACCATTAAAAACCGTTACACCAGCATTCAAACTAAGCGTGTTATAGTTGATATTTCGGGCAACGTAAGTGTTGGTAAAAGGGTCGAGGCTTCGGCCAAAGTTGAAATATTCGTTGATATTGCCCGTAGCATTAGGCAACATATTGTTTTGTGCTTGTTGGTGGTTGAGTAAGGCATTTTGTAACTGAACCTCTGCTTGTTTCACGGAAATATTGTTACGAAGAGCCATATCAACCGCTTGTTGAAGCGTAATTTTTGGTGCTGTTTGCGATGAAGCCTGTATGGCATTTTGAGCGTTAGCCTGTAAGCTCGCCACCAAAAGGCCACCCAAAAAGACTTTGTAAATGCTTGATTTCATAAGACTGATTTGTTTTCGATAGAAGACAGCCCTGCTCTTATGCACAAGCGGGATGTTCTTTATTTTGATAAATCAATGTTACGAATGAAATAGCAAGCCATGAAATAGTTTAGGATAAATGGTTTGACAGTAGGGTTTAGTGGTGTTTTGAGAACGGTATAAAATCTATTCTCGATAATGGCTAGGCGTTTCGCCATATTTTTCTTTAAAAGCTTTGATAAAATGTGATACACTTTCGTAGCCAATTTCCATACTGATTTCTGAAACATTCATCTGCGAATTTGCCAACAGCAAGCGTGCATATTCGAGGCGTTTGTTTTTGAGCCATAAAGCAGGCGAGGTTTGAAACTGCTTCTGAAAATCTCTTTTGAAAGCCGACAAGCTTCTTCCCGACAAACGAGAGAGTTCTTCCATTGACAAGGGTTTGAGATAATAGCTTTGCATGAGATATGCTAAGTCGGCTTTTTCGCCTTTGTAAATGGCATAAATAAGGGCTTTGAGCTCGCCTGAAGGGTCTATGGCCAACAAATGCAACAATAGCTCTTGCAACTTGAGGTTTAGGAAATAATTGAGGTAGGGCGTTTGTAGGTGAAAATAGGGAAAAATAGAATCAATAAACTTTTCGAGGCTTTCGTTGATGCCAAAAACCAACAAGCCCGTATTAGCATCGGGTTCGTTGAGGCGTGTTTCTTCAAATAAAGCCAAATGTACGCCTACAAATTCTTTGAGCAATTTTTCGTTGAAAAAAAACACCAAACTACGGTATTGCTTATTGATGGTTTCTTGCATCAAATAATACCCCCGCTTGATAAATACGATATTTCCTTTTTTTACATGAATTTCTTGTTGAGGCGTAACAAATTTCTTTTCTCCTTCTAATACAAAAATCAAGGCGTGTTCCTCAAAAAACACCTCATTTTTGAGCGGAGGGTCTTGGTTGCGATAAGCCACAAAAGTCATGTCTTTGATTTTCAAAGACTGAAATTCTTCTGCGTGCATAAAAGATGGAACTCTAATCATATACAATTAGTGAGTGAGTAAGTTAGTGAGTGAGTGAAAATCATAAGTTAAACTATTCATTTTCAAAAACTTAAAATTCAATTATTACTATAAAAAGGTTGGCTTTGGATTTCATATAAATTTGATTAAAAGTAAGTTTATAAAAATCAAAACACTCATTCATAATTCAGCATTGGTACTTAACGACAAAGCTATATTTATACCAAAAATGTAAACAAATCTGGTTTTTCGTTGAGCAACTGAAATTCTATTTTGTGGGCTTCCATGCGTTCGATGAGGGGCTGAAAATCGCTTTTCGATTTCAGTTCTATGCCCAACAGCACTGGCCCCGACTCACGGTTGGTTTTCTTTTGGTATTCAAAATGCGTAATGTCGTCGTCTTCGCCTAATACATTATTCAAGAAATTACGCAAAGCTCCTGCTCGTTGGGGAAAACGAATGATAAAATAGTGCTTCAAGCCTTCATACAATAACGAACGTTCTTTGATTTCTTCGGTACGGGTAATGTCGTTGTTGCCACCCGACACCAAGCATACTACATTTTTACCTTTGATTTTATCTTTCAAAAAATCTAACGCCGCAATGGTCAATGCTCCTGCTGGCTCGGCTACAATGGCCGATTCGTTGTATAATTCTAAAATGGTGGTACACACTTTACCTTCTGGCACAGAAATGATGTGGTCGAGGGTTTCTTTACAAATATGATAGGTGGTATCTCCTACCCGCTTCACGGCTGCCCCATCGACAAATTTATCCATCGTAGCCAGTTCTAGTACTTCGCCCGCTTCGATACTGGCTTTCATCGAGGCCGCTCCGGCAGGTTCAATGCCGATGATATGTGTATGGGGCGACAACAACCTAAATACCGTGGACGTACCAGCCGCCAAGCCTCCGCCTCCAATCGCCAGTAATAAATAATCAATTTTCATGGCGGCATCTCTGAAAATTTCTAAACCCACCGTGCCTTGTCCAGCAATCACATCCATGTCATCGAACGGATGCACATAAGTAGCGTTTTGTTCTTGGCAAAATTGCTTGGCTGCTTTAGAGGCATCGTCGTAAGTATCGCCGATAAGTTGGATATTGATATGCTCACGCCCAAACATTTTAACCGATTTGATTTTTTGGTTAGGCGTAGTGGTGGGCATAAAAACCGTGCCCATCACTTTCATTTTATGGCAAGCATACGCCATGCCTTGTGCATGGTTGCCAGCACTGGCACATACCACACCCTTGGCGAGAGCTTCGGGCGATAGTTGCGACATTTTGTTGTAAGCACCCCTAATTTTATAGGAACGTACAATTTGTAAATCTTCTCTTTTCAAGAAAATATTGGCTTCGTATTTCTCCGAAAGGACCAAATTTTCCATCAAAGGCGTATGCGTAGCAATGCCACGCAAACGCTCGGCGGCATCGTAGATGCTTTCGAGCGAAGGAAATACAGCAGAATGAAGTTGCATAGAATAAAGCGTATGGTTTGTTGTGTGAAGTTAAGATAAAACTACGAAATAGACGGCTCAAAACACAAATGAGTGAGCAATAGAAAATAATCTATTACTCACTCATTTTATAGCCTATTTGAATATTTAGACAAAAGAATTAGTTGAAAACGATATGAACATTTTCAAATTGCCTATACCTTCAAATACAAGAATTAGTTTCTTTCAGGACGAAGGCTACGTACAGCCGCACCAGCTTGCCACATTTCAGAATTGCGAAGCTCTTCTAATTCAGCTTCCAACTTCACACGGTAGTCTGGTTGAGAGTTCAATGTGATAGAACGCTCGGCTTCTGCTTGTGTTTTCACAGAGTTGTACAATTGAGCGAATACAGGTTTTGTCGCTTCTTTGAAAGGTCTCCACCAGTCTAAAGCACCACGTTGAGCTGTAGTAGAACAGTTGGCGTACATCCAGTCCATACCGTTTTCAGCTACTAAAGGCATCAACGATTGCGTCAATTCTTCTACCGTTTCGTTGAAAGCTTCAGAAGGAGAGTGACCGTTTTCACGCAATACTTCGTACTGAGCAGCAAAAATACCTTGGATAGCTCCCATCAATGTACCACGCTCGCCAGTTAAGTCAGAAGTTACTTCTTTGTAGAAATCTGTTTCAAACAAATAACCCGAACCTACACCGATAGCCATAGCGATACATTTTTCACGAGCTTTGCCCGTAGCATCTTGGTAAACAGCGAAAGAAGAGTTTAAGCCTTTGCCTTCTACAAACAAACGACGAAGTGAAGTACCCGAACCTTTAGGGGCAGCCAAGAATACGTCAACATCGGCAGGAGGCACGATGCCCGTTTTTTCTTTATAAGTGATACCGAATCCGTGAGAGAAATACAATGATTTACCAGCAGTCAAATATTTTTTCACAGTTGGCCACAATTCGATTTGAGCAGCATCTGAAAGCAAGTAGCAAATGATAGTGCCTTTTTCTAGTGCTTCTTCGATTTCAAACAATGTTTCGCCAGGAACCCAACCATCAGCTACGGCTTTGTCATAGGTTTTTCCTTTACGTTGACCTACAATTACGTTCAAGCCGTTATCTTTCATGTTCAAAGCTTGACCAGGCCCTTGTACACCGTATCCGATTACAGCGATAGTTTCATTAGCCAATACTTCTCTTGCTTTTTCTAATGGGAACTCCTCACGAGTCACGATATCCTCTACCACTCCGCCAAAATTAATTTGTGCCATGATTTGATTTGTTTTTTGGAATTATGTTTTACTGAAAATGATTTACAACAAAAAATTTAAGTATTAATGTACAATTGTGAATTGCCAGTTAGTGAATTAGTGTTTTGACTTTTTAAGTATTTACACTTTATTTTTATCAAAAATGAAAATATTAACTCACAATTCACTCATTCACAACTCACTCAATAGATGATTACACCACTTCCCAATCGCCTTCGGGCAGGTATTCGACCAAGCCTTTTTCGGTTTTCCCTACAGCCACACGGCCCGATTTGAGGTATTCGAGAATTTCCCAATTTTTGATATAGTGGTAAAATTCTGCTATTTCTTGCTCTGTGCCATTTTTCTCAATTACCACGTAATCGAGTCCCCAATGCACTACTTTGGCATTCCAATCGAGGTTGATTTCCTTGATATTGAGCGGTACGCCGCCCAAAGGCGTAGCAATTTTAAACAGAGCAATTTCGTTAAAAACGATTTCGTGGTCGAGGTAGCCAAATACAGCCAATACATCAACCACCTTACGAATTTGACGTACTAATTTTTCGACAGCCTCACGAGAATCGTGGCGAATCACAATAGTAAATCTCGATACACCTTTTCTTTCTGTTTCGCAAACCGTTAGCGATTCGATATTCAAGCGTCTGCGTGTGAATATAATCGTGATGCGGTTTAATAAACCAATGGTATTGGAGGTAAATATCGATAATGTGTATGTTGTCATGGTCTTACATGAAAATCGGGGACAAAGGTAAAAAGATATTTACGAATAAACTTTACTTAATCCCCAACTTAAATTTATTTAGTCATAAAAGTCTTCAAAAATTACTCCAATATCACTTTGGTAACACAAGCACCAGCAGGCACCATCGGGAATACGTTTTCTTCTTTTTCGCAGATAATTTCCAATAAATAGGGTTTATCTGATTGTAAAAGGGTATCGAGCGATTCCGATAATTTGGCACGGTCAGACACCGTATGTCCTGCAATACCAAAGCCTTTGGCAATCGTAATGAAGTCGGGATTTTGCAATTCTACGAAAGAGTAGCGTCTATCAAAGAACAATTGTTGCCATTGGCGTACCATTCCCAAGAAGTTGTTGTTGAGAATAATAATTTTCACAGGCAAGCCACTTTGGGCAATTGTACCCAATTCTTGAATCGTCATTTGGAAACCTCCATCGCCAATAATCGCCACTACTTCACGGTCGGGAGCACCCATTTTAGCTCCAAAAGCGGCTGGAAGTGCAAAGCCCATTGTACCTGCACCGCCCGACGTTACGCTAGAAAACGGCTTTTTGAAACGATAGTAACGATTGGCAATCATTTGGTGCTGTCCAACGTCGGTTACGGTTACGGCTTCGCCCTTGGTTTTATCCGAAAGCATGGCTACAGCCTCGCCCATTTTGATTTGATCGCCTTCGTGGAATAAATCTTTCTTCGTAATCTTTTCGTATTCGATGGCATCGTATTTAGCAAATTCGGCACGCCATTCAGGATACGAATTGGTGTTAATCAAGGGTAAAAGAGCTTTTAAAGCTTCTTTGGCATCGCCTACCACTGGTGCATCGGCAAATACGTTTTTGTTGATTTCGGCAGGGTCTATTTCAATATGTACCACTTTGGCTTGTTTGGCATACGTACCCAAATCGCCAGTAATACGGTCGTCGAAACGCATTCCGATGGCAATTAATACATCGCATTCGTTGGTCAAAACGTTTGCTCCGTAATTGCCGTGCATACCGGGCCAGCCCACGTAAAGCGGATGGTCGGCATCTACCGCCGACATCCCCAAGAGCGTTGTAGCCACAGGAATACCAGCCTTTTCGATAAATTGTTTCAATTCATCTTGAGCATTAGCAAGCAAAACGCCATGACCAGCCAAGATATAAGGTTTTTTGGCGGCATTAATCAATTTGGCTGCGGCTTCGATATGCTCTTGTTTAGGCACAACCCTTGGACGATAGCTGATGACATCTACCTTTTTCTCGTATTTGAAAGGTTGGGTCATTTTATCGGTTTGGGCGGTGCGAGTAATATCAATCAACACAGGGCCAGGTCTGCCAGATTCGGCAATATGAAATGCCTTAGCGATAATTTCGGGGATTTCGTTGGCATCTACTACTTGGTAATTCCATTTAGTAATAGGCATCGAAATACCAATGATGTCGCATTCTTGAAAAGCGTCTGTTCCGAGTAAATTTCCTTTTACTTGTCCAACGATACACACCAACGGTGTCGAATCAAGCATGGCATCGGCGATAGGAGTCATCAGGTTGGTTGCCCCTGGGCCCGAAGTCACCATCGCTACACCCGCACGGTTGGTCATACGGGCATATCCTTGTGCCGCATGACCAGCACCTTGCTCATGACGCACGAGGATGTGTTTGAGTTTATCTTGATAATCATATAGGGCATCATACGTGGGCATGATGGCGCCACCTGGATAGCCGAAGATAGTATCAACACCTTGCTCGACTAAAGATTGCATTATGGCTTGTGCACCCGTAAGAAACTGTTCGGGTTCTTTGTTTTTTGGTGCTGCGGTCATGGTTTGTGTCTGTGCTGCCATGCGTTTAATGATTATTTTTTTGAAAATTGGCTTATTATCCCGTTTTCTTTTGGTTAAAACTCTTGTGGTTTTGTTTGCTGCTCAATTGTGAATTGTGAGTTAGTGAATTGTGAATTAGTGAGTTGTGAATTGATTAATTAAATTTAGAACTGTACGAAGGATTGGTTTTATCTTTTAAAATTGCAGTAACGGCAGCTCTTGCAGTTGCCACACTCAACATGGCAACCGCAAGGGTTGCCACTACACCAAAAAATGCGAATAATAAGAACGCTTTTGAACAAGATAAAACCCTTCGTACAGTATTAAATTAAATTTATTGATTCACAACTCACTAATTCACTAACTCGCAATCCACTAACTCGCTAATTCACAACTCACTAACTCACAACTTCTTTCTTACAAATCTGTCACACAACCTTCACTTGCAGAAGCCACGTTTTTCACGTATTTACGCAAGACTCCTTGCTTAAATGGCGATTCGAGTGGTTGCCAATCTTTACGGCGTTCTGCCAATTCTTCGTCTGATACGTGTAAATGGATAACGTTGTTTACCGCATCAATCGTAATCAAGTCGCCATCTTTTACCAAAGCGATATTGCCCCCTACTTGTGCTTCGGGTGTTACGTGACCCACTACAAAGCCGTGCGTACCTCCCGAAAAACGACCGTCGGTAATCATCGCTACTTTATTGCCCAATCCAGCACCCATGATAGCAGAGGTTGGTTTCAACATTTCTGGCATACCGGGGCCACCTTTAGGACCTTCGTTACGAATCACGACTACTTGTCCTTCTTTGATTTCGCCTCTTGATAAATATTCTATTACTTCTTCTTCACGCTCACATACTTTAGCAATTCCTTCAAAACGCTCTCCTTCTTTGCCTGTGATTTTTGCTACAGCCCCGCCCGTTGCCAAGTTTCCGTACAATACTTGTAAGTGACCTGTAGGCTTGATAGGGTTGGTAAGTGGCATGATGATTTTTTGTGATTCAAAATCTAAATCTGGCACATCCGCCAAGTTTTCTGCAACAGTTTTACCTGTTACAGTCATACAGTCGCCATGCAAATAGCCTTCTTTCAACAAATATTTCATCAAAGCAGGTACGCCACCGATTGAAAGCATATCTTCCATGTAGTATTTACCCGAAGGTTTCAAGTCGGCAATCAACGGTGTGCGGTCAGAAATCGCTTGAATATCTTTTAAGGTAAAATCCACTTGTGCAGCACGAGCAATAGCCAAGTAGTGCAATACGGCATTGGTCGAGCCACCCATCGTCATTACCATCGTGAGGGCATTTTCAAACGCCTTGCGGGTCATGATGTCTCTTGGACAAATATTTTTCTCCAATAAGTTTTTCATGGCTGCACCAATGGCCAAACATTCAGCTTTTTTGCCTTCGTGTGTTGCAGGATACGACGAAGAGTTGGGGAGCGTCAAGCCCATAGCCTCCATCGACGAAGCCATCGTATTGGCGGTGTACATTCCTCCGCAAGCACCAGCACCAGGAATGGCATTGCGAATGACACCTTCGTAATCTTCATCCGAGATATTGCCAGCAAATTTTTTACCCAAAGCTTCAAACGCCGAAACGATGTCGAGCTTTTGTCCTTTATATTCTCCTGTACGAATTGTACCACCATACACCAACATACCGGGGCGGTTTAGACGAGCCAAAGCCATCATAGCACCGGGCATATTTTTATCGCAACCAACCACCGCAATTACGCCATCGTACCACTGAGCACCCACTACATTTTCGATTGAGTCGGCGATGAGGTCACGAGAAGGCAACGAGTAAGACATCCCATTGTTGCCGTTGGTCATCCCGTCAGACACCCCGATTGTGTGAAAAATCAAGCCCACCATTCCATTATCTTGAACTCCTTTCTTTACATGAACCGATAGACCATTGAGGTGCATATTGCAGGTATTGCCTTCGTAGCCAGTACTGGCAATCCCAATTTGAGCCTTTTGCATATCTTCTGACGAAAGACCAATGCCATAAAGCATGGCTTTAGCAGCAGGGTTGGTAATTTCTTGCGTGAGCGTTCTGGAGAATTTGTTTAGTTCCATAATGAAATTGTTTCGTTTGCTGTCCAATAATCAATTTTTGGCAAGACTTTGGACTATTTTGGCATTAATTGACTTATTTTAAGTTAAAGCTTCTTTAGATGACAAAAGACCTTTCTCGTGGTATGAGAAAGGTCTTTCGGAAATATATACAACAAGAACCCGTCTCATACCTGATAGCAGAGCAGAATGACAACGAGGATGATATTTACGCTTGAAAGTTTTAACATTTGCAACTAGCGAAATTTCGCTAATGTTTTATTTAGTCCTTCACAAATATACAGGAGTATTTTTTTTAATTGCAAGAAATAACCAAATAAAATTTTAGTAATAAATACTTACTCCTAAGAAAATACTAGAAAAACAGCTTGATTCATAGATTTTTATCCTGTGTAAATATCTTATTGTAGCATAAAAATCTATGATAAATCATATCATTGAAATAATATTTTTTGCAAAATTAATATACAAAATTACTCTAGCGAAATTTCGCTATTGTTTTATGTGATTGTACGCTTTACTTGTTTAACTAAGAAAAGTAATATTTCGCTATCTTGTTTAATTGTTACTTTTTCCTAAAAAAGCACCATACTGACAGCTTTTTTTTGAACAAAAAAAATATTTTTTAAAATCTTTTAGGGATTTTACCGATTTGTTTGACTATACAACAAATTTAGCTTTTTACGACCCATGAAGCATTCAGAACTGAGTGATGAGCAATTGATAGGATTTCTTCAACAAGACGACAAACGGGCTTTTGAAGAAATTTACTACCGCTACTGGTACAAGCTTTTTGGCATTGCGTATCATGAAACTGGTACGAAAGAAGAAGCCGAAGAACTGGTACATGATTTATTTGAAAGTCTTTGGCAACGCCGACAACAACTAAACATTCGTTTATTGAGTGCCTATTTGGTCGTATCTATCAAGCACCTAAGCGTCAATTATATCAAATCACAAATTACTAACCGCAAATTTCAAGAGTACCTTATTTTTAATGAAATCAGACAGAATCTTTCTACAGAAGAAAGTGTTCATTTCACCGATTTGTCGAAAGCTGTTGATGAAGCCTTAAAAAAATTACCTGAAAAAACCTGTGAGGTATTCAGGATGAGTCGATTTGAAAACCAGTCGGTCAAAGCCATCGCCCAACGCCTCCAAATCAGCGAAAAAGCCGTGGAATACCACCTCACCAAATCGCTCAAAGTATTAAGAGAAAATCTGAAAAACTATCATTCAGACAATTAAAAATGAAGGAAAAATGAATCAACACGACTTTGATAAGCTCTTAGAAAAATACCTTGCGGGTTTATGCACCGAAGAGGAGGAAATATTTATTCACCAATGGTCTGAAAGATTACTACAAAACAGTGATTTTCAGATGAATACTTTTGAAAAAAAACGATTCGAGCAAAAGCTTTGGCAACGGATTCAACGCACTTTATTCCCACGTCAACCGTATAAAATATATGCCTTATGGACTTCGCTGGCAGGCGTTGCTTGCTTGCTTGTAGTGTTGTTTACGTTTTTGTGGCAAAGTCCTAGCACAGGCATTTTGCCTACCAATGCCCAAGAAATAAGCAATGCCTCGGGCGAAATAGAAGTCCGCAATACCTCCGCCAAACCGCAGCAGATTAAGCTAGAAGACGGCAGCCTGATTGTACTAAAACCCCAAAGTAGCATCAGTTATCCAGCCCATTTCAACGATAAAAACCGTGCGGTGTATTTACAAGGAGAAGCCTTTTTTCAGGTAAAACGCAACCCAAGCAAGCCTTTTATCGTACACACCAAAGACCTCGTAACAGAAGTATTAGGCACAAGTTTCAACATCAAATCGTATGAGCAATCGAAAGCTATAGAAGTGTCGGTTGTGACGGGACGGGTATCGGTTTATGAAAATTCAATTAAAAATGAAAAGCGAAAAAATGGCGTAATTTTGAGTCCTAACCAAAAGATTCTTTTCGACAAAGAAACCAAAAAATTAGTCCCCAGTTTGGTAGAAAATCCCATCGTTATCAATACACCCGTTACAACCCTCGATTTTGTTTTTGAAGAGACGCCCCTAGCCTTGGTACTGAGCCGCTTGCAGAGTGCCTATCAAATAGAATTTGTTATCGAAAACCATCAGCTTGCCAAGTGTGCATTCACGGCCGACCTCAACGAGTTGCCTTTGCACAAACAACTCGATTTGATTTGTAAAGCATTAGATGCCACCTACGAGCAACGAGGAACGGTCATTTTTATCAATGGTACGGGTTGTCAATAAGGGTCACGTGCCATAAAACCATTGCAGCAACAAACCCAATTCGTAAAATTCATATTATAACTCAAACTTACTATTTAACCCTCATGAAAACATAAGTACTATTCTCTCACAAAAAAAGCCGATAATGTTGCGAGCATTACCGGCCAGAGCAACCCACCAAACGCCAATTTGGTGGCATCGAAGCGATGCTTAGGATGCTGTTTTTCTCCATGTTACAGTCAAAAAACATTTAAAAGTATGAAAAAAAAACAATCATTAAAAAAGATTCTCTCCAAAGCGATGCGAATTACTCTCACGCAATTATTCCTTTCGGTTATCTGTTGCGGCGTTTCGCTTGCCAACAGTGCTTTTTCGCAAGAGCTACTCAATAAGAGTATCACCCTGCGAACAGGAACCAGTACTGTGAAGCAAGTGTTGGTTCAGATTGAGAAGAAAGCCGACGTAAAATTTGTTTATAGCTCAAACGCCATCCAAGCCGAGCAAACGGTATCGCTTGAGTTTAAAAACGATAAACTTTCTAAAGTATTAGAAGAATTACTGAATCCCCTCAATATTTCTTACGAAGTAATAGAAAACCGTATTTTACTTCGTAAAAAAAATGGTGTTGAAAAAGACAACACCCCTGCGGTTGTCCCAAACGACATCATCGCCGAGCAAAGCGTATCGGGTATCGTCACAGACGAAAAAGGACAACCCTTACCGGGCGTATCGGTATTGGTAAAAAACACCAATAGAGGTACAACTACCGACGGCAAAGGACAATACAAAATCAATGTGCCAGAAGCCAACGCAACTTTAGTGTTTTCGTTTGTAGGCTACAAAAAGCAAGAAGTATCGGTCAGCAACCGCTCTACTGTCAATGTATCGCTACAAGTAGAAAACCAAAACCTCGAAGAAGTAGTCGTGGTAGGTTATGGTACACAATCACGTAAAAACCTCACCAGTGCCATTACGACCATCAAGCCCGAAGACCTCAACAAAGGAGCTATCAGCGACGTAGGGCAATTGTTGCAAGGAAAAGTACCCGGCTTGAATATCACCAGAAGTGGCGACCCCAACCGCTCGGCTGCCATCATTTTGCGTGGTGCTTCGTCGTTGCGTGACGGTGCACAATCGCCTTTGTTTGTGATTGATGGCGTACCCGGTGCCGATATTTCATTGATTGCCCCTGACGATATTGCTACCATGGACATCCTGAAAGATGCGGCTGCAACGGCAATCTATGGAAACCGTGCCGCCAATGGGGTAATTATGGTGACAACCAAGCGTGCCAACAAAGGACAAATGCAGGTAGCCTATAGCTCGTACATGGCCATCGACAAAGTATCTAATCAATACGAAATGATGGATGCCAATCAGTTGAAATCGTTTTTGGCGGCCAACGGCCAGTCGCTTACTCCAGAAGACGACTTAGGAGCAAATACCAACTGGCAAGATGCCGTACAACGCAGCACGGCCATCAGCCAAAACCACAATATTTCGTTTGGTGGTGGCAACGAAAATACCGTTTATAACGCCAGCCTCAACTATTTCGACCAAGAGGGTATCATCAAATCGAGTGCCTTAAATCGTATTGTGGCACGTTTATCTATTGAACAAAAAGCTTTTAACGACAAAGTAAAATTAGGTTTATCGGTAACAAACTCTATCACAGATTCTAAATTAGTACCTTATCGTAATACCGTATTGGCTCAAATGCTTACGTATTTACCAACTTCACCCATACGTAGAGATAACGGTTCGTTTTACGACAACTTCAACAAGTCGAGCTATTACAACCCTGTATCGCTCATCGAAAACGCACAAGAACGGTTGAAATACAAAAGTTTGTTAGGTACATTCTTTACACAAATAAAGCTTCCTTTCGGCTTGACTTACGATTTGAAACTTTCGTACCAAAACTTCCAAACCAACTACGGGGCTTATTACAACAGCTATTATACCCAATACTACAACAACGTGCGTAGCACACCAGAACCTCCGGGCAACCCTACGTTCATTACGTTGGTAGGGGCTAATGGCTTGGCTACACGCAATGCTTACCAAAACTCACAAAGTTTGTTGGAAACCTATCTTACTTGGGATAAGCAGTTTGGCGACCATTCTATCAACGCCGTTGTGGGTTACTCTTGGCAAGAGAGCATCAATGGTGATGGCTTCCAAGCTACCAGTACCAACTTCCCGGTAGATGCCGTTGGGTACAACAACCTTAGCCTTGGCAACCCTTATGCGGTGGCTTCTTTTAGGGTAAATTATGGTGGCGACAACTACCAACAGGTTCGCTTAATTTCGGATTTCGGTCGTTTGAACTATAACTACAAAAACAAGTATTTGGTACAAGCTTCTGTGCGTAGAGATGGCTCTTCGGTATTTGGTGTAAACAAACGCTGGGGATATTTCCCTGCGGTAGGGGTTGCTTGGCGTATCGACCAAGAACCATTTATGGAAAAACAAAAAGTATTTACCGAACTCAAACTCCGTGCCAGTTATGGTGTAACTGGTAACTCGCTAGGCTTTAGTCCTTATACCACTAAATTGATTTATGGTAATATCGGTACGTTCTATTACAACGGAACACAGCAAACAGCTATTGGTGCTTTGCAAAACGAAAACCCTGATTTAGGTTGGGAAAAAACAGCTACCTCAAACATCGGGGTTGACTTTGCCATCTTGAAAGGAAAATTGAGCGGTACGCTAGAAGTATATGACAAAACTACTTCTGATTTGATTTGGACTTACCCTGTAAGTACCGTATTGTACCCCAATGGTTCGTTAACAGCCAACGTAGGTAAAATGAGCAATAAAGGGATAGAATTTACCTTGAATGCAAGCCCTGTGCAAACAAAACACTTCTCTTGGAACACAACCCTTAATTTGGCCCATAACCAAAACAAAATTGTAAGTCTTTCTAACGCAACACTCAAAACCGACTCTATCAAAATCGTACAACCCGATGGTGCTGGTCAAACAGGTGAAACCGTTATGTTGATTGCGGCGGGTTTACCTATCGGACAATTCTTTACCTATGAATACGCAGGGAAAGATGCCAGTGGGGTATCGCAGTACTACAATGCCAAAGGTGAGCTTACAACGAAGCCTTTAAGCGTAAAAGATTACAAGGCTTTGGGCAATGCACAACCTACTGTATTGTTGGGTTGGTCGAACAGTTTTACATACAAAAATTTAGACCTAAACATTTTTATGCGTGCAGTATTGGGCAACAAAATCATGAATATTACCCGTGCCGATTTAATCAGACCTAGTACAGCCCGCTTTACCAATATTCCTGTGGAAGTAGCCAGCGAATCGGCCAACGACTACAACTCGTACCGTTATTCATCTCGTTTTATAGAAGATGGTAGCTACCTACGTTTAGACAACGCCACGTTGGGATATTCTTTCAAGAATATCGCTAAAAACATCAAACGTGTGAGGGTTTATGCCTCTGTCAACAACCTGTTTGTGATTACTGGCTATAAAGGTATAGACCCCGAAATCAACCAAGGCGGTACAGCCCCCGGTGTAGATGCCAACAACTTCTACCCCAAAACTCGTACTTTCTTGTTTGGGGTGTCGGCTTCTTTCTAACAAAATGTATCATGAATCAAAACAGTTCTTTTACCAAAGAAATGTGCCAAATGAAAACAAGAACTGTTTAAAACTAAATTCTAGCAACAGATGAAAAAAATATTTCAATTCATAATAGCCATTGCAAGCATGAGTGGGTTAATTGCCTGCCATGACCTTGAAGTACCCGTAACAACACAACTCACGCCCGATATTTTTCCCCAAACACCTACGCAGTTTATCCAAGCGGCTGGGCCAACTTATACGGCGTTTCGTCAGAACTTCTCTACCGACTACTGGTTTTTACAGTCGTTAAGTACCGACGAAGCTATTTTGCCAGCCAGAGGCGGTAACTGGTTCGACGGCGGACGTTACGAACAACACCACAAGCACACTTGGAACCAAGATAACCCGCACGTGCAAAGTGCTTGGGGCTGGCTTACCAGTACCATTAGTACAAGTAACCAAAACATTTTCTTGATTTCAAAAGCACCCGAATCGCCAGCGAAAGCCACCAGTTTGGCAGAACTTCGTTCGATGCGTGCTTTGTGCTATTTTATGATGATGGATTTATGGGGAAATATTCCAATTTCAACCAAATTTGGCGATACCACCACAGCACAAACCACCGCCAGAGCCGATGTTTTTAAGTTTATTGAAAAAGAATTACAAGAAAGTATTCCTAATTTGAGCGAAGTGATAGGACAAGAAACCTACGGTCGTCCAACCAAATTTACGGCGTATGCAATTTTGGCAAAAATGTACCTCAATGCCGAAGTTTATACAGGTACACAACGCTGGAACGACGCTATTGCTGCTTGCGACCAAATCATCAATTCTGGAAAATTTGCCCTTGAAAGTGATTTCAGAAAGATGTTTTTTGTTGATAATGGCCCACAAATCAAAGAATTTATCTTTGCTTTGCCTTACGATGCCGCTGCCCCGAACGGCTATATGTTTTATGCTCGTTATTCGTTGCCTCGTTCGTTGCGTGCCAAATATAGCTTGCCATTTACGCCAAGTTCGGCGGCTAGTACTATTCCTCGCTTTTATGCCTACTTCAACGACCCCAACGACGTGCGTAACCAACAGTGGATTACAGGCAAGCAATTCGATTACAAAGGAAATCCTGTTACTGTAAGTACTACCAAAAAAGGCTATGACGAAGATTATACAGGGGCAGATGCGGCGGCGGCTTTGACGTACCAAGTAGAAATTACGCCCGATGTTGTCATCAAAAAACCCGCCAGCTTCGACTTGGGTAACGATGAAAAAGCCTGGAACATGGGCTACCGCAACAATAAGTTTTACTGCGATTCGACCTCGGCGACTCGTAACCAAAACAACGACGTTCCTTTGTTCAGATACGCCGATGTTTTACTCATGAAAGCAGAGGCAATCCTCAGAGGCGGAACGGCCACTGGTGGACAAACGGCTCTTTCCTTGGTTAATACACTCAGAGCCAAACGCACGACTTCGCCTGCTTGGACTTCGGTGACATTAGATTTGATTTATGCCGAAAGAATCAGAGAATTGTCGTGGGAAACTTGGCACCGCAACGATATGATTCGCTTTGGTAAATTTGAGGAATCATGGGCAGCCAAAACCGACAACAACCCTCAAAAACGCCTGTTGCCTATTCCAACCAACGCCCTGCAACTCAACAAGGCATTGAAACAAAACCCAGGCTACTAAATATCTCCTATTATCTGACCCCTACAAAGGCTTTGTATCTTTCGGTACAAAGCCTTTATTTTAGACTATCGAATCAATTCCGTTTCCCATTTGTACAAGTATGATGAATGTTAAACTACTTTTCCTAAGTTTTTCACTGGTTTCTTTGGTGGCTACAGCACAAAAACAGCCCGCCGATTACGTAAATCCGCTGATTGGTTCAGCCCCAAGTACCACAGAAAGTGCCAAAAAACACAGCGAGGCAGGTTCTGAAATGAAAGGGCAAATTGTGCCTGCCATCGGCGTACCGCAAGGCATGACTTCGTGGACTCCCCAAACCCGTGCCACCGAACTCAAATGTATTCCGCCTTTTTATTATAACGATACCAAAATCCAAGGTTTTAGAGGAACGCATTGGATGAATGGCAGTTGCGTACAAGATTACGGCAGTGTAACTATTATGCCGATGTCGGGCAAACTTACCGTGAACCCTAACGAAAGAGGCAGCGATTTCGACCGTAAAACCGAAACCGTAAAACCTTATTTTTATGAAGTAATCCTAAAAAAAGATAATATCAAAGCCCAAATGACGGCACTGGCTCGTGCTGGCTTTTTGCAGTTTAGTTTCAGCCAAAAGCAAGAAAACTACATTCTTGTAGAACCCAACTCTGATGAAGGCGAAGGTTTTGTAGAAATTCATCCCGAAAAAAATGAAATTGTAGGCTATAATCCCGTTCACCGCATTTATCAAGGCTTTGGCAAATCGGCTGGTTTTAGTGGCTATTTCGTCATACAATTCGACCAAAGTTTTACGGATTATGGCGTTTGGAAAGACCAAATCATCAGTGCTAAGGCAACACAAGCACAAGGCAACGGACAAAAACAGGCGGTGGGTGCTTATGCAAAGTTTGGCAATCAATTGGTAAAAGTACGCATTGGTACTTCTTTCACGAGCTTGGAAGGAGCAAGAAAAAATTTAGCAGGCGAAATCAATCATTGGGATTTTTCTAAAACTCAACAAGCCTCCAACCTCGCTTGGAACAAAGCTTTAGGAAAAATAGAAGTAAAAGGCAGCGATTACGACAAAACCTTGTTTTATTCAGCACTGTATCATGCCAAACTTACGCCAAGAATTTTCTCGGATATTGACGGCTCTTATCCCGGTTTTGCCGACGACAACAACCTTTACAAAGCCCAAAACTTTACTTATTACGAAGATTACAACCTTTGGGACACCTATCGAGCGGTGCATCCTTTGCATACTTTATTAGAACCCAAAGTATCTGCCGACATGATGCAGTCGCTGGTCAAAAAAGCCGAACAAGGTACTTGGTTGCCCATTTTTCCTTGCTGGAATCATTACACCGCCGCCATGATTGGCGACCACGCCATTGCCGCCATCGGCGATGCCTACATCAAAGGCATTCAAGATTTCGACATCAAAACGGCTTATCGTTATATGCGAAAAAATGCTTTTGAAGTAAACACCGACCCCAAAAGCTACGAAGAAGGCAAGGGACGCAGGGCTTTGGCATCGTATTTACAGTACAATTATATTCCTTTGGAAGATTCCGTTTGGCAGGCTTTTCATAAAAGAGAACAAGTATCTCGTACTTTAGAATACGCCTACGATGACTTTGTCTTAGCACAAGTAGCCCAAAAATTAGGCGAAAAAGCTGATTATGAAACGCTGATAAAAAGGGCTAAAAACTACCAAAACGTTATCGACCCAGCAACAGGCTACGCCCGTGGACGCTACGCCAATGGCACGTGGATAAAACCATTCGACCCTTTTGTACAACGCAGCAGTTTTATCACCGAAGGCTCACCAGCCCAATATACTTTTTACGTACCACAAGATGTACAAGGTTTGATTAAACATATTGGCGGCACAAAACGTTTCGTCGAAAAGTTGGATACGCTCTTCGAGCAAGGCTATTATTGGCATGGCAACGAACCCAACAACCAAATCGTGTATTTGTATCCTTTCGCCAATCAAGCTTGGAAAACACAGGAAAAAGTACGCCAAATTATCAAAGATGAATATGATATTTCGGCAGGTGGGATGAGTGGCAACGAAGACGGCGGACAAATGTCGGCTTGGTTGGTTTTTAGCATGATGGGCTATTATCCCGTTTGTCCGGGTACGCCCAATTATGTGCTGGGAAGTCCAAGTTTTGAAAAAACCACTTTGCATTTGCCTAATGGCAAAACCTTCAAAATTGTGGCAAAAGGTAATTCGGCTACAACGCCTTACATTCGGGCGATAAAACTCAATGGCAAAAAATACCAAAATTTTATGATTAGTCACCAACAAATCATGAATGGAGGTATTTTGGAAATAGAAATGTCAAATCAACCGCTAAAACAGGGTAATTTTTAACTATTTATATAAAAAATTGATTGTAAATTATTCGACAGTACTATTTTTGTTAGGTACTTTTTGCTAAAAGCCATTTTAGCATCCTTCCATAGCTTACTATCTTAAATATTTAACTGAATGATGAACCGTAGAGATGCCCTTCAAAGCATAGCCCTGTTGCTTGGAGGTACAATTTCGAGTCCTGTGTTGGCAGGCGTAATGGGCGAAAAAACCAATTTGGGTGCAAGCGTAACGGCAGCCCCCGAACAAGAAGCGTTGCTTGCAGAAGTTGCCGACGTGATTATTCCCACCACCAGCACGCCTGGAGCAAAAGCGGCAGGCGTAGAAAAATTTATTGTTAGGGTCATGCGTGATTGCTACATAAAAGAAGACCAAGAGAAGTTTTATGCAGGTTTGTCAAAACTTGATGCCGACAGCAAAACCAAGTTTGGAAAAGGCTTTATCGACCTTGACGCAAGCCAGAAAAACGAAATGGTAAAACAATCGACCGTGGACAATAAGGCATTCTTTCTTCGTATGAAGGAACTCACCGTAACGGGCTATTTTACGTCTGAAATCGGAGCTACCAAAGCCCTCGAATACTTGCCTATTCCGGGTCGTTTTGAAGGCTGTGTGCCGCTCAAACCGGGACAAAAAGCTTGGGCGATTTAAGTGTTTCGATAAAAGAATCAGGTACTTTTATTTTATTCTCTAACAATTTTTATTCTAAAAACTACAAATCATGCCCGTGATGCGTAGATGATGAAAGCAATGTCATATCTCAACATAGATGCTGTGAAAGGCAACACTTACGATGCCATTGTCGTAGGTTCAGGAATTACAGGCGGCTGGGCTGCCAAAGAATTAACCGAAAAAGGTTTACGGGTATTAATGCTCGAAAAGGGGAAAAACCTCGAACACGTATCAGGCTACGAATACGCCATGAAAGACCCTTGGGAAACCAAATACAATGGCCGCCTAACGGTAGAACAAAAAGAAACGCACCCGAAATTATCCCGTGATTATCCGTACAACGAAATGACGGAAAAATACTGGATGAATGACTCGGATGCTTTGTATAAAGAAGAAAAACGTTTCGACTGGTATCGCCCGAATATTGTAGGGGGAAAATCAATCATGTGGGGCCGTCAATCGTACCGCTGGAGTGACCTCGATTTTGAAGCCAATCTCAAAGACGGCATTGCTGTTGACTGGCCTATTCGCTACAAAGATGTAGCACCGTGGTACAGTTATGTAGAAAAATTTGTGGGTATTTCTGGTGAAAAATTGGGTTTGCCTCAATTGCCAGACAGCGATTTCTTACCGCCAATGGATATGTATTGCGTAGAAAAAGAAGTACGCAAACGCATTGAGAAAAACTTTCCGGGCCGTGTAATGACCATCGGGCGTGTAGCCAACTTGTCGAAAGCCGCCGCCGCACAATTGGGCGTTGGACGTACCGCTTGTCAGTTCCGTAACAAATGCTCGTTGGGTTGTCCGTATGGGGCGTATTTCAGTACCCAATCGGCTACGCTTCCAGCTTGTATGAAAACGGGTCGTTTGACGCTTCGCCCCGACTCTGTGGTAAGTGAAGTATTGTATGACGAGAAAAAACAAAAAGCCACAGGTGTAAGAGTAATCGACGCTGTGACGCTTCAAACTACGGAGTATTACGCTAAAGTTATTTTCTTATGTGCCTCAGCATTAGGTACTACTGCCTTGATGCTCAATTCTACTTCGCATCGCTTCCCGAATGGTTTTGGTAATGATTCAGAACAATTAGGCCACAACCTCATGGACCACCATTTCAGAATTGGAGCTTCGGGTGTTTGGGAAGGCGACGAAGACAAATATTTCTATGGCCGTAGAGCCAATGGTATTTATGTGCCTCGTTACCGCAACGTTGGTAGTGACAAACGTGACTATCTGCGTGGCTTTGGCTACCAAGGTGGGGGCGGTCGTGGGCGTGGTACGTGGGCTCAAAATGTGGCTGAATTGAGTTTTGGGGCGGAATTTAAAGAGCAAGCAACGCACCCTGGCCCTTGGACAATCGGTTTGAGTGGTTTTGGCGAAACACTGCCATATTACGAAAACCGTATGTATCTCGACAAAACAGCCAAAGACAAATGGGGTATGCCAATTGTAGTATTCGATGCTGAGTTGAAAGAAAATGAAAAGAAAATGCGTGTCGATATGCTCAACGATGCCAAAGAAATGCTCGAAGCATCGGGTGTGAAAAACGTCACTACCTACGACCGTGGCTCTTGGCTAGGCATGGCTATTCACGAAATGGGTACGGCTCGTATGGGTCGTGACCCGAAAACTTCGGTTTTGAATGGCAACAACCAAGTACACGCCTGCAAAAACGTATTCGTAACCGACGGTGCAGCGATGGCTTCGGCTTCTTGCGTAAACCCTTCGCTTACGTACATGGCGCTCACAGCCCGTGCTGCCGATTTTGCCGTAAAAGAATTGAAAAAACAAAATTTGTAGTATAAAAAAACAGCCGTGTGCAAGCAAACGCTTTGCACACGGCTATTTATTGGCTTGGAGATTACAGATTTGAACACATTTAGAAAACACCTTCATTTTCTATAAAACTATGGCTCAAAAAGTATGCTTATATCCGAAATCAATGATTTTCACAATTCTTCGTACAGTACTAATGTTGAATGTTGAGTAAAAAACGTTCAATTTTGTCATTAAAATCCGATAGCTTTCCCCTTCTAGTACCTATAGTAAGCGAGAAAAATACGTTTTTCAGGGAATCGCTACTATTTTCGTTCATATTGCGTAAAATATCTGTATTTTTGCTTACACGAAAGTTTATTATCTGTAGTCCCTGTTCGCGCGCATGAGGTTATTCCATTATATATTGCTCTCTTTCTATGTTATTGGGTCGTGTCGAGTTGTGGCTCAGGGCATTGTTGTTCCCGATAAAAAATATTCTAAAATAGAACTCCGAGCCGATTTTCGCTTTCTCCGAGCCATTTTAGAAGAAGCCCATCCGAGCCTTTACCAATACACCTCTAAAGAAGTGATGAGTACGCTATTTGACGAAACCTATAGAAAAATTGGGGATGAAATGACGGAAAAAGAGTTTGGTTTATTGCTCAAGCCCTTGGTGACAAAAATTCGCTGTGGGCATACCGATATTCGCTATTCGCCAGAAACCCGTAAAATCAACCGCATTCGCAACCGTACCCAAGCATTACCCTTGGGCTTTTGGATAGACAACGACAGGTTGTTTGTAGCCAAAAACGATAGCAAAGATAGCATCCGACTGGGCACAGAAGTGCTAGAAATAGAAGGTAATTCTGTTGGTAAAATATTACGTACTTTACGCAAATATTTACCTGCCGACGGCTACGGCGAACAGTACAAAGATGCCATGCTCGAAAATGGATTTTTTGAAGATTATTATTTAGATGTCTTCGGAGGAAAAGAACGCTACCAGTTTGTGATTAAAACCGACAACGGCTTGGCAAAAAGCATTATGCCAGAGCTAAAACCCCGTATCTTACCCACACGTCCGCCCAGAGTAGCTCCTGATGTAGAGCTCAATAATCGCCTGAATCGCCTTCGTAATTTGACGTATCCGACGGAAGTTGCTTCGACGGCTTTGTTGAAAATTGCCAGTTTTTCGTATGACGATTACGAATCATACTTGATGATTCACGAACGATTTTTTAAAGAATTAGAACAAAGAAACATCAAAAATCTCATCATCGACTTGAGGCAAAATTTGGGAGGCAACCACGAAATCGCCTTAGACTTGATGAAGTATTTGATGGATACCGACTTTATCCTTACGGCTAGTGCCGAAGCCCCTGTGTTTATTCCATCCTTCATCAGCAATAACGACGTAGAGCAACAAGAAAGCAACAGGACTTTTTCGGAAAAGATGATAAAAAAATGTGCCGAAGGAACGTATTGCCTCAATATTCCCTCGGTTGGGAAACACAAGCCCTACGATTTATACCGCTTTAAAGGCAGTGTGTATGTACTTATCAGCGAACAAACCTTTTCGGCAGCATCGAGCTTTGTTGCCAGCTTGAAAGCCCAAAAAGCCGTGACACTCATCGGACGAGAAACGGGCGGAGGCGAAGCTGGTTGCAATGGCGGTATTATTTCTACCGTAGTACTTCCAGCCACTAAATTACGGGTGCTTTTTCCGCATTTTCGTATTACTACAGCCGTAAAAGTACCCAATATTGGGCGTGGCGTTGAGCCAGACATTGCTATTCATTATAGCATTGCCCAACGTTTAGACAAACAAGATTTAGAGCTTTCAAAAGTTTATGAACTGATTCGGAAAAGAGAACTTTCTAAGTTGGGGCATTGATAGAGATAAAAAATAGCCAACCAATTAACGGGTTGGCTATTTTTATTTACAAGAACGGAATGAACCTTTCCCAATTCACGCTTTGCAACTACTAAAATCTCTATTCAAATTTACGTAAAATCTTTTCTACCGCACTTAAATATCCTCCACCAAACAAATTGACGTGTACCATCAACGGATACAAATTATAAAGCGGAATACGGTCGCCGAAGCCGTTTTCAATAGGATATACCTCGTGGTAAGCTTCATAAAAAGCAGTTTCAAAGCCTCCAAACATCGTGGTAAAAGCCAATTCGGCTTCTCGTAAGCCATAATAACACGAAGGATCGACCAATGCCACCGCTCCTTGGGCATCGGTCATCACATTACCCGACCATAAATCTCCATGAAGCAAGGCTGGCTTTTCGTTAGGAAGCAATTGCGGCAACTTTTCGCATAAAGCAACCAAACGACCGTGCATTTCAGGACTAATCCGTCGTTCGTACAGCGCTAATCCTGCTTGTACTTTCAATCTCTTTTCTGCAAAGAAAGCAATCCCATCGCTCATCCACTCATTGCTTTGTGCCAACGCACCAATGTAGTTGTTGAAGGAAAGACCATGTTTGGCGGACGAATGTAAATGCAAACGAGCTAGTTTTTGTCCAAAATCACGCCAATAATTGTCTTTACGAGGACTTGGCGACAAAAACTCCATCATGAGGTAATCTTTATCCACAATTTTCCCAAAATTCACCACCGAAGGAATCGTTAGTACTTGCGTTTCGCCTAATATTTGCAAGCTTTTCGCCTCTGTTTCAAACATTCCTTCATGGTCGCCTTGGTTCCATTTAATAAAAAAGTCCCCTTCTTGCAATTTAATCCGCACAGCTAAGTTGAAATTGCCCCCATAAAAAAATTGAAAATCTTGAATGGTAGGTTCATATCCAAAATTCTCAAATAAAATCTTTTCGATAAACTGATATTGTTCTTGTACCTGAAATGTCATCTGTTATTTTTAGCTAAAATTCGTTGATACGACGCAATAGAATCGTCATTCTGCATAACCAAAATTACAAGAAAAGACCTAAATTGCGTTCGAATATTTTCATAAATCCATTTTCAGTCACTGTTATTGTATTAAAATATGAAATACCAAAAACACGTATTTATTTGTACCAATCAAAAACCTGCACCCAAAAAATGCTGCGGTGAAGAAAGAGGGATGGCATTGGTAAACGCTTTCAAAGATAAATTGAAGGAAAAAGGCTTAAACATAGAAATCCGAGCACAAAAAGCTGGTTGCTTAGACGTATGTGCATTTGGTCCAGCCTTGGTAGTATATCCAGAAGGCGTTTTTTACGGCAATGTACAATTGTCGGATGTGGACGAAATCATCGAAAGCCATTTAATAAACAACCAAAAAGTAGAACGTTTGGTTATTGCCTAATAATATGTTTTTGCTGTAGCAAAATTACACATCGTTATTATCAACACTTTTGCCCTTGTCGAATGTATCTTTGGCAAGGGCAATTTTTGTAAACGCACCTCATTGTCTTTATATTCTATCGTTATACACGGCTATTAACCTTCGTATAACCCTACATTTAAACTCATTATAGCCATTTCTTCATTGAATTTGACCGTTTACTCAATAATCATGCAGTTTTCTTGGTTTTTTCTTGGCTTTTACAAACAGTATTACTAACTTCGAGTAGGATTTACAGGTACTATATCTTATTGAAAGTGTGTTGTTTATAGAGAAATTACACTTTCATGTAAAGAAAGTGTCACTTACAATCAAGAAATAGAATTTTACATTTGAGAAACGATAAATTACAAATCAGAAAAGGAAATTTACATTCAAGAAAAGGCTTCTCGCAATAAAGAAATTGTTTTTTACATACAAGAAAAGTGTTTTGCAAGTAAGAAAATGTAATCGTCATTTAAGAAACGTCATTTGCAAATAAGAAATAGCAATCTACATCAAAGAAATGACCGATTGCAATACAGAAACAAACACTAAAATTTAAGAATAGTCTTCTACAACAAAGAAATAGTAGTTTACAATCAAGAAACAAGTATCTGTTGTGCGTAAATGTAATCTATTAATAAATAATAGACATCTACATCAAAAAAATAGACATTTGAAAAAAAATATTGAGCGTTGACAAATAAGTAATGCGTGTTGTAGAAAAATTTAGTACTCAACTCATTTGATTACTCACATATTTCTATTAAACATAACACACACCACTTATGAATGCACGTCAAGAATCAAAGCTAAATATGTACCAAGGCGTACAATTGCTATGTAAAAACAACAGTACCATTACCAATACCAACATTGCATTTACAGAGGCTTTAAATGTTTTAGACCTCAACATTACCGAAATTCAAAGTTATGCTACGTTGGCAATTAAACACACCAAAGGTATTTCGACAGACAAAAATCTAGTCAAAGCCAATCTTTGTTTAGTAGCCTCTAAAGTTGCAGGATTTATTTTTGCTTATGCCAGTACCGTCAACAACACGGTGCTTATGGAAGAAGCCAACTATCCTTTGAATACTTTGAAGAAGCTTAGGGAAGATGTAATTGTACCCACAGTAAACAACATCTACCAAGTGGCACACGCCAACCTCAACGTTTTGGCAAACTACGGCATCAATCAAGCCAGTTTAGATGAACTGAGCCATGCCATAGCCGATTACAATAAGATAGTGCCTATTACCAAAACGAAGAGTTCTGAGCGAGCAAATTTTACGGATAATATAGCTAAGTTAATAGAAGAAACCGACACACTATTAAAAAACAGACTAGACAAACTCATATTGCTTTTTGAAGCAACACATCCCGATTTTGTGAATACGTATAAAAAGGTGCGTCATGTCGATGCACCCAACAAAACTATTACCCAAATCAAGGGAAAAGTGAGCAACAAAGTAGATGGCAAAGCCATTGAAGGGGCAATTATTACCCTTAGTGGCACAACAAGCACAACCACTAAAAGCGATAAAGAAGGCAATTTTATGTTTAAGCCCGCCAGCTACGGAGATTACCAACTAAGCATCAAAGCCACAGGCTTTAAAGATTATATAGATAACGCTTTTGTGGTAAAAAAAGGAAATGTAAATCGGGTTTTAGTGGGGTTGGAGGGGTAATTATAAAATTTATTCAGTAAAGTATCTATCTATAATACCTTAACCAATTTATTTAATTATGAAAAAACAGCTAATAGTTGTATTATGCGTACTATGTTCAATTCAAAAAATAATAGCAGGCAATGCTATATTTGACCAATATTTACAAAATAATTTTGAGGATAAGACACTTAGCAAATTTCCTTATGAACAGTATGTGAAAAATCTTGACTTTAAAATATTTAAAGATGACTTGATGTATTTGAAGAAAAAAAATATTTCTGACCAAATATTTATCAGAAATACATTAACTCTTTACATTAAAAGTGTAGAAAACAAAAAATCAATAGATTTTTTAATTGAACATTATAAAATAAGCGAAGATTTCTACAAGATATATAAGTCAGATTCTATACATTTTATTTCTTTTGGTACTGTACAAAACGTAATTCTTGGACATATTTCTTTTAAGTTACAAAATGAAATTGATAAAAATAATATTGATCCAAATGATGAAAATGTTGAAAAATTAATACATAATCTAAGCTCACAACATTATTTAATACACGTTAAACCACCTCTTTGGAAAAAAGTATGGCACTACCTTAAACAAGGTCAATTAAATTATGTGATGAGAAAAGCTTTTTCTTCATACCTCAAAGAAACATTGCTAATAATACTAATATTTTTAATTCTTATTTCTATTGTATTCTTTATTTATATTTTTTTAAAAAAAAGAAAAAAAATGAAATCAGTAAAAAAACATCTGTTAATATCATTAATTTCTGTACTGTCAATCTTTTTATGTAGTAATATTTCTATTGATGAATTAGAGCCAACTTTAAAACAAACAAAGCAAGCGAAGCAAGCGTTATCACTTGAAGAATCTTTACAAACAAGTTTTTACAACGATGAAGTTAATGTCTATCAATTGACACAAAACTCTTCGCTTTATGGTTACGCTGTATGGTTTAGTCGTCAATCACAAAAAACAAAAGTAAAATATTTTGCAAAAAAAAATGCCTATTCAAATTATCTAACGTGGAAAAAGACTAAAAGGATACTTTTAGTATGTAGTGGGGCTTATTCTACATCTTTTAATATTAATATAGCTTTACCTGTAGGGCTAACTGTTGATGATGGCGAAAAAATCAATGCAACTCTTCAAAATGATATGGATGGATTGGCAATCGTATATGCTACTGGAGGAATCGCAGTTTCTAATATCAAAGAAAATAATCTTTATGTTGGTTCTTTGAATACAACACTAAATTTAAATAATGACATTGATAGAAATACATTTATAGAGTGGAGTACGAAAGAAAGAGCTACTGTATTTCAAACACATTTGTTAGGTTGGAAAAACTTTTTGAATATTAGCAGTACTAACAGTGCAGCTAGAGTCGATAAAAGAAGATTGTTAGCTTTAATTAAAGATAGAATGGGTGTTGTACAATATGTTGTTTTTAATACTGCAACACAAGTAAGGTTATGGGATGCTGCAAATGAAACATTAAATTATTTGAAAGATAAAAATGTAGAAATAATTGCAATTTTAAATTTAGAGGCAGGTGGTTTAGACTGTTCTTCAACATTTAATGAGGCAGGACAAGAAATAAGTTATTTAAGAGGTGGCACAAATGATAATTTTTCGAAGACTACTAATCTAATTGTTTTTTATCGTGACTAAAAATAACAAAGCTATGTATAAAATAATATCTATTGTTTTGGTTTTTATTAGCCTTTTTGTTTTAGATTATAAACAAAAACCATTTTTTTTCCATAATCAGTTAGATTCTTTTAAACTGGCTGATAAAGATAGTACTATTGAAGGGTATCGAACAGAGTATAGAATACTTATTTCTTCTTGTGAAGAACTTGATAAAAAGTTGAAGACATTTAAATCTCAAAATCAATTTACAAGCAATACTGAAGAAAAGGGAACACTAATAAAAGTTATCCAAAGTGATTATGATAAATTAAAAAAACTCTTATCAAATTATAATAAATTATTGTTTGATGATAACAATGGAAGAAGTATAAAAATAGAAGATATTGCTCAAAAAAAAGAGGAGATTATCAACTTAAAAAAGACTATTGATTCCAATTTATCTGAGTTTAAAAATGATAGTAGTGTAATATCAACTCCAAATAGCAATAAACCCTCTATTTTTCAAGAAAATAAGAATGAAAATACCATACAAAACACAAGTGAAAACCAACCATCGTTTGCAGAAGAAGAGATTATAGAAAAAAAAGTAAAAAATGGATACTACCCTTTCACATACAAAGATGCAGACTACACCGCTTTTGTTGTAGATTTAAAAGAAAAAGATAAAGTACTTTCTTTTTTTCTAACCGATAAACAAAATAGATTTTACAATAATATAAACAATTTAAAAAACGAGCTAAAAAAAGAAGGGAAAATACTCTTATTTGCTACAAATGGAGGAATGTACAGACAAGGCGGATATCCACAAGGACTTTTTGTGGCAAATGGGATTGAAATGACAGAAGTTGATTTAAAGCAAGAAGTAAAAGGTGAGTTTTTAAATTTTTATATTCAGCCTAACGGTATTTTTTATATTAATGATAAAAATCTTCCAACTGTTTGTACAACAGATGAATATATTAAGGCTAATAATAATCTCAAAGTGAGTTTTGCAACACAATCAGGACCTATGCTTATTTACAATAGTGTGATTAATAAAAATTTCAACAAAGATTCAAAAAATGTTAATATAAGAAATGGTGTTGGATTATTAAGTGATGGTAGAATAATTTTCTTGATTTCTAATGAACCAGTGACTTTTTATAATTTCTCACTGGCGTTTAAAAAATTTGGGTGCAAAAATGCCCTATACTTAGACGGTGCTATTTCTAAAATGTATGTGCAAAATAACAGAGAGGATAATGACCTCTACGGTAATCTAGGACCTTTAATTGGATTATTCATTAAAAAATAACAATGAAATTAATAAATGTTTTATTTGTGATAATGATTTTTAAATCAAATTGCAAATCACAATCATCAATTAGCGATTTATTAAAATACAACTCTTTAAGCAATAGAATTGTAGAAGGCAAAAGAATTGAGATTAACCAAATAAGAATAAATAATGGTTATTCAAATTGGGATGGCTTGCAATTTGTTTGGATTAAAATACCTATTAACGATATTTCTTTTACAATTCAAGATGTAGCAAAAAGTATTGAACCAAGAAAAGAACTATCAAATTACGAGCAATTGCAAGATATTGTAATAATAAATGGAGGCTTTTATGATGAGAATAAAATGTATGATGGTTTGGTACAAATAAGTAAAATAAAAAAAAGTGACTTCAAGGATTGGGAACAAGGAGGGTTCTTATTACAGAGTAATAAGAAAATAATGATTTTACCTATTTCTTATTATAAAAATATTAACAGAGCTAATTGTGATTACATTCTACAAAGCAAGCCAATAGTGGTAGATAATGGCAAGAATGTGATATTTAGTAATTCTGATACACGAGCCAATAGAATAGGGATCGGATTTGATATGTTAGGTAATCTATTAATAGCGATAGCATATAACGATAATGGATACGCAATCTCTCTTTATGAATTAGGAGAATTGTTAAGAACAAAACAGATAAATACGGATACTTTTTTAGCTCTCGATGGTGGACCTAATGTGAGTTTATATATACCTGGATTGAATAATTTTTTTGTAGGGACAAGAAATAAAACTTATATAGCTAATATTTTACACATTAAAAATAATTGATATGACAAAGGATTTCTGTAATTATATAAAAAAAAATTCAAATCAAATTGTAGATTTTTGTAAAAAAGAATACAAGTCATTTTTTGTTGGAATAGTGACTACAGTTACTTTCTTTATCTCTCCATTAAAACAAGTATTATTTCACATGATTTGGAAAGAAAAAGCAAGTGTTGAACTAATCATTCCTGATAGTGACATAATGTATGGTAAACCATTTTCAATAGATGTTATTATATTTTCAAAATCACCTCTTTCGGTTGGTCAGGGCGTATTGACATTAATTTATAAACAATCAGCTTTTGAAGCTAAAGGAAATACTGTTTTTGATACCCCTGAAACAGAACAAGTGATACACCCAGCGGATTTAAAAAACACTACATTTATTCCTATTAAAAAAGGTTCACATATGTTAATAGCTCAATTAAAAACTAAACGATGTGTCTATTCCGATACAGCAATAATCAATGTTACTTATTCTACAACTCAGCCAACTATAAAAAATTGGTCAGGAAAATGGGGATTGAGCTTAGGTAATAAAGTAGGTAAGATGGATTTAATTGAAAATAAAGACGGCGGTGGAACGTCTATGTTAAGTGGTACTTATATTGCTGGAGATGAACGTGGGTCGATTTCTGGTTTTAGAGATGGGTCTCTTTTTGTTGCTGATTTTATATCACAAAGTCAACTAAAAAAATGGCACTCGGAAATTGAAATTGACTATCGGAAAGAGGATAAATATATTAGAATTAAAGGTACTGCTGATTTTAGTAGAACCTTCAATAATTCTTGGAAGCAAGTTTCAAAAGATAGTTTTCTTGCTTATACTGATTTGCAGTAACATTTGTTCTATACGCCCTTATCAGAGTTATTTCCACCAAGCTATGCGTAAATATCTTCATTCTTGCCTTGTATTTAGCGAGCTGCTTACGCTCGTTTCGTTGGATAAAACTACAACAAAAACTGAAAGTAATGTAGTAATAAATATTAGAAAGCAAGGTCAAGTTACTCTATCTGCTTTAATTCTGCTTTTAGTAGCAACTTGAAATAATAATTAGTCCTAAATATTTACAAACTCCTAAACAATTACAAATATGACAACAGATACAGCTTTAGTAACAAGTTGTTTTGTTACTGATAATCCTAATCAACTTATTGAAATAGCTATAGGTACCTTAAATAATCATAATGCCACAATTCGTGGTCGTTTTGTTAATAAAGTATTATTTTTTTATAATACTAATGACTCAAGCATACCAAAACGAAGACCATTAGGACTTACTTCTAAAATCCGATTTAAAAAATTGATATTAGATATTATTGTTCTTGTAGCAGAAGAAGATATTCCAGCTAATGAAGGGGGAAATCTTAATACAGGTATTAAGATTGATGTCTTTGGTTTAGATGGAGATTTTACTCAAAAACTTGAAAAAAAGGCAAAAGGAATAGGAGACCAAATATTTTATCGTTTTGAACTTAATTTTGCTTAGACAACCAACAAAATGAAAATACTTTTTTTACTTTTTTTTGTTGCTTGTTTCGGATTACAAGCACAAACAGATTCAACTAAGATTAACCTTGACTTGTTGCGAGGTCCAGTTTCTCCCGCATCAAATCTACTAGGTATTTCGCCTAATGACATACAACGCCCTACTGATATTAAGGGATTTATGCTCTCGTTACAAAACGCCAGCCAAAACTTTAGTACATTACCGAGTACCTTTGCGGTTGATGTTGCTCCATTTTGGCTTAGTAAACAGGGGAAATACTTAACGAGTACACGAGATGTGAAAAATACTTTTGGGAAGACATTGGTATTTTCGGTTGCTGTTAGAAATTATCAAAGCAAAGCTAAAATAGACTCTACTACTCAGATAGGTTTGGGTTTACGGTTCTCTATTTACAGAGAAAATAAATTTAGACAAAAAATAATTAAACAAATATATGAGTCGATCCAATTTAAAGGAAGCTTACTTGACTCTGCACAAAAATACAATAAAGAATACCAAAGGCTTGAGAGTCAGAAAGATTCGGTCAATAAATTGTTAGCCGTGACTGTTGATAGTACAGAAAAGGTAGCTCTAAGAAAAAAACATATTGAAATAACGTCTATGGAATCTATTATTACTAATAATATTATCACTACTGATTCTCTAAAATTTCTATCAAACGTCATAAAAGCTGAGAATACAAAACTAATCCGGATAGGCTGGAAAATAGATTTTGCAGGGGGCATTTCTTGGAATATTCCAGAAACTAAGTTTGATAATGCACAAATTCACAAAGTGGGTGCTTGGTTAACAGGTGGTTATGAGGGAGAAAATGGACATTCTCTATTTGCTATTGCTCGTTGGTTATATAACCCTGATAAGATTTTCGCAGACGATAAAGGAGTTATTAAAAATAAATCTGTTAATACATTTGATATTGGTGTCAAGTATAATTATCAAATGTATGAAAGTCCATTAAATCTTAGTTTTGAGTTTGTTCATAGAGGAGTAGCTTCAACCGAAATTGAAAATACTTGGAGAGCAACTTTCAATGCAAGTTATGAAATAGACAAAAATATGATTTTAACCTTAGCTTTAGGTAGAGATTATGATAAAACTATGAAAAAAGATGGTAATGTAATTGCTTTATTAAATCTTGTTAAGGGCTTTGGCTGGAATGGGAAAAATTAATTCACTCACCCCAAGCCCAAAAAAACCTTTTGTATAAGCAACCATGCCATGAATGACGGCATTTAGCGAGCCGCTTACGCTCGTTTTGTCGGAGAAAACTACAACGAAGACGGAAAATATTTAGTTTTCAATCTCTGAATGATGTATTTGTGCAAGCAATCAAAAATAATGATTTCATTACATTTATTCCTTGAATCAGCCAAATGTTAATTGCGATTATTTATAAAACAACAACTCGAAACGATAATTGAGCTAACTCCAAAATTTAAAGTCTATTTTGAAACGCTAAATGTTATAATCATGTCTGAAACTGATAAGATCTCACAACTTGTAAATCCAGAACAAGAAATAAAAACCCTTTTAGATTATAGAGCAAAGATTGTTGGATACAGATGGGATTTCTGGAAGTTTTTTTTAGGTCCATTTATTTTGGGAGCTGCAAGTGCGTTTTGTACATGGGTTTACAAAGACTACGAACTTAAAATTGCAAACCGAAAAGCAGAAAGCACATATCTACAACCATATCTAAAACAGTATTTAGATTTAATAGAAAAAGATAGCCTAAAATTTGATAAAGCTTGTAGTATGGCGGAATTTATTTCGTACACAGTAACAGATGAAGACTTAAAAAAAGGATGGTCAAATCTTAAGACCACTTTGGCAAAGAGACTTGACAGCGTTAGAACTGGAAGAAAAATAGCTGGAATAAAACGTGACTCATTCCAATCTATTGCAAAAAAAATTGCAATAGATTTGAAGAATCCCACAAAAACAGAACACGAAAAAAAAACACTAATAGCAAGACAGCAGTCTACTTTTTTACAAATAAATCAGTTTAATGCATTGAGTAAACAATATGAGAAACACTTGACAATTCCACCAGAAACAAAACCCGTTGACACAAATAGTAGTACTAAAATTGAAAAGCCAAAAGAAAATGACGGTATTGTAACTCAATATTCTTTACTTGCTGCTGATACTTTGATGTGTACAACGAATAAATATGTCGTGTTTCCGAAATCCTCAAAAATGCTAAGAATTTATGTTAAGGGTATAAACAAATCAAGTAAAGAAATTGAAGTTAGCTTTTATGATATTGAAAACGGTAAAAGTCCTATTTCGATTAACAAAACTGATATTCACACCGCAAAAATTATTGCTGACCAGCCCTATATTTTAGAATATAACAATTATAAGTATAAAATTAATTTGATAGATTTTTATACTTACAGATTTAAAGCAGCAGTTGATATTTTAGTAGAAACGTATAAAAAATATAGCCTATAATATTTATCGAAACAGCACAACACACAACATGGGGTTGTGGTACGTTGGCAGCATCGGCAACTGTTCGCCGTTCAGCTTTGCGTAAACACACTTTCATTCTCACTTCATATTTAGCAAGTTGCCTATGCTCGTTTCTCATTGAAGCTCATGGCATGACTTATCAGATTAGTTTGAATAGAACCAACTTGTTGTCAGTCATGCCATGAGTTGCTTACGCTTATTTTACAAGATAAAATGCCAATAAAAGCTGAAAACCAACCCAAAATCTTCCATAAAGAAAGGCTGAGGCTTTGTAATGTGAAGGTAAAAATCTAATTTGCAGATAACAAATAAGAGATTTAGATACAATCCTTTACCATTTGATAGATGTTTAAAATCTACCCGACGTTGCTCAATACTTTTTCGTTGTACAGGCATGAATCACGCAACAGCCAAGGCGAAATTATGGTCGATTTGCAAGAATTGCTCGACCGAATCAATCGTGTGCCTAAGCCTACAACCGAAGCCCAACAAAAAGGATTGGATTTTGAAAAAGCTGTCACCACAGGGCAATATGAGGAAGCTTTTTCGGAATATGTGATTGAGAAAACCAGAAGACTGCTGCCTACCAAATACAAAACGCAGTGTTATCTCGAAACTCGTTACAAAGATTGCCTGATTTATGGCTATATCGACCTGATGGGCAATAACCGTGGCATCGACCTCAAAACGACGAAACGTTATCAAGCTCCCAAATTTGCCGAAAGCCATCAAAATCTCTATCTACTTGGCTTACAGCAATATGGCATCAAAACGCTGGAATACATTATTACCGATTTTACAGAAGTTTATCAAGAAATCTATACGCTCGACCAATATGATTTTAGTCCGTTGTATGAAGAAATAGATGCTTTTGTGGCATTTTTACAAGAACATAAACGAGCGATACGAGATAAAAAAATTTGGGGAAATACCCACGACAATTCCCAACTGTCGCTGTTTTAGGGCGTTGGCAACTGTCCTAACAGCCATGCTACCAATCGTCTTGGCTCGCCAATAGACCAACTGTGCGGATTGCGTACATTTTGCTGTTTACGCCAACCTTTATCATTGGTCAAAATCAATTCGGCTTTAGTGCTACCTTGCAAGCGTAAGGTATTTATCATGGCTACGCAATCGGTCAAGTTCAAATCGTATAAATTGCGGTTACGCTCTTGCATTTGCCAAGCAATAGCGGGTTCTGCGTACAAACGCAAGGGTGTATTTTTGAGATAAGTCAATTGACTAAAATCATGTTGCCGATACACAAAGCAAGAGAGAGTTGCGTAGCGTTCGGGCACTTGGCTGGGCGTACCGCCAAAGGTAGTTTCGAGTTTCGACAACAACCATTTGGCTTCTTCACTTGCCAAAGCCGAAGGACTGATATGTAGGGTGTTTTCGACGGAAAAATAAAATCTATCAAAATCTAAAGGCGGGTCGATGCCGAAAACAGCACGAGGTTGCAACAATCCCTGTGTTTGTGCTGCTCGAATGGCGTATTTGACGGCTGCACTTCCGCCCATCGAAAAACCACCAATGAAGAAAGGCTTTGTGCTAAGTAATAAAGTTTTCGAGAGTTTTCCTAATAGCTCGTCGATGTCTTGTTGGGCTTGTTCGTCGATAAAAAAATGATTGCTTCCTGCCGAAAGTACTGGAATCACTACTAAGATGCCATGTTCGGCGGCGACGATGGGCAGATTGGTTTCACGCAAAACCGACTGTGGCGTTTCGCCAAAGCCAGGGAGCAACAAAAGCCATGCTTGGATGCTCTTTTTAGGTTTTACGATGGTATAAAAACGATGCAGGGTGTCGGTGGGGTCGGCATAGTAGGTTTGGATGTCTTGTGCTTGAGTATGATGTACGCCAAGCCAGCAAAGGAAAACGCCAACCAAGAGCTTTAAACGTTGCTGCATTTTTTCTAATTTTTGTATGACAGTAAGTAATAATACAAAATCGCAAACTATAGCCATTTTGTTGATTTTCAATAAAATAATCACTAATTCACTCAATCACAAATCACTCAATAACGTATCTACGTAAAAAATAGAAGCGATTGGTCATAAACCAATCGCTTAACCAGTATCACTATTCAATTACAATTCTTTGTACCGAGCCATCGCCTTTTTGCGTAACAGTTACGAAAAGTGTCCCTTTGGCATTTTTTTTCAAGTCTATTTGTCCCATAAATTCCCCTTCAAAATCCTTGATTTTTTGGACACTCACCTCATTTCCTTCCACGTCATTTACCCTAATGCTTACGTCGCCTTTTTCAGGTGCTACAAAATGTACATTGAGTTTGCTATCGAAAGGCTTGTTGGGATATACTCTAAGCGATTTGATGGTTTTCACCTCTTTGTTTTTGTCTTTCCATACAAATACCTGACCATTGACTAATGTTTCGGTTTGCGGAAACATTTGCCCCAATATTCCATCGGAGTGGAAGCTTTTGCTGATAATTTCTGTTTCAAGCGAGTCGCCGAGCATTATTTTTTTGTCCAAATGTATTTGTGGCTTTTGTCCTAACGTAATGCTTTCTTCTCGGTTTTTGTTGGTTTCGATTTTGATTTTATAGCGGGCTTTTTTGCCATCGGTAGTACCCAAAGCAAGCGAGTCGGTGATGCGACTAATAAGCTTTTCTTTGTCGGCATCGCTCCAACCTTTGGTATCGTATTCTTTATCGAATACTTCTTTTTTACCTCCTTCCGAGGTTTCAATATGAATTTTTAACTTACCATTCTTATCCTCAATTTGTTGAGAGATAGATTTTTGTTGGGCAAAAACACCTGTACCCACACATAGCATGGCTGCAAAGCTCATCCATTGGCAATACTTTTTCATACGTAATTTTTTTAGTTAAAAATGGAAAAAAAGCACTTGGAAAAACAAAAGTAAAGGCAATTATAAAATGCCTCAACCTTGGTATAATTCCCTTTTTAGTCAATTAGAGGCTTGGTATATTTTCTCTCAACCAAACTTAATGAAGTTATTCTATTTCAAATCATTAATGCTTGTTAAAAGATGTTAAAAGCCTTTGTTGCTTGAAAGGGGATACAAGAGAAATACTAAATTTGTTGTGTAAAATTTCCTGTATCATACTAAGGATGTTGAAAAAAGCCTAAATGATGCAAGCAGTAAAGAAAAAATGACTAAAAGGAAAATACAATATATTATTGCCTTGATGACATTCGGGTCGTTGGGGCTTATCGTTTTTCAATTTTACTGGCTTGGCTTTACTTTACGAGCCAAAAACGACCAGTTTGGAAGCGATGTGCGTGATGCCATGCAGCGTGTGGTGAGGCGTTTAGGACAAGAAGAGTTTTTCTTTTTAGCCAAACAAAAAATGGAAGCCCAAGAACGCCAAAAACGTTTGGAAGCTATTGCTACGCCTGTACAACCCAAAAAAATCAATCCGCCTAAAGCGAGTACTCCTGCCTCCAACAATACGGTGCTAGATTTAGAGCATTTGGCAACTATTGCCTTGCCTTCTGATATTTTGGTGTCGAAAAGTACGGAGATTTTACCCAATGGCGAAATTCGGGAGTACGAAGAATATTCGGTTAATATGGATTTAGAAGAAATTCAAAAAAAACTGAATGAAAACAAGCAAATTGATGAAATTGTAGCCGAGGCTATCCGACAAAAAGCTCTTTTGCACAACAAGCAAGATTCGGCAAAAAAAGCCCAAAAGAAAGTCGAAAGAAAAAAGCCCGTACCCAAACAACCAACGCCAACCAACGACCTTGTTTCAGACCAAGGACAACTCGCCAGAGAAGTTTTCAACGATATGCTTTTCAATAAAAGGAGCATTCACGACCGTGTCAATTACTTTGTATTGGACTCGTTGCTGAAATACGAAATTCGGAGTAAAGGCATTTTTCTCCCATTTGAATACGGCATTAGTACCAAAGAACATCCCAATTTATTGCATTATGCCTCTTCTATCCGCTACAAATCGGAAGGGCTCAAAAGCGATAAAGATACCTATATGGTCAATCTTTTTCCTAATGATTACAATAATACCGAAAGCTATTTGCGGGTTTACTTCCCCAACCAAGACCGCTACATTATGCGTACCATGTGGGTGATGTACGCCAGTTCGTTGCTGTTGATTTTGGTGGTATTGGGCTGTTTTTACGTAGCCTTGAGTACGATTGTGAAGCAAAAACGCTTGGCCGATATTAAAAACGATTTTATCAATAACATGACGCATGAGTTCAAAACGCCTATTTCAACGATTTCGCTGGCAACGCAAATGCTCCAAGACAAAGACGTAAGTGCCAGTCAGAATATGTTTCAACGCTATTTGAATATCATCAAAGAAGAAAACCGACGATTGGGTTCGCAAGTAGAAAAAGTGTTGCAAACCGCCCAAATGGAACGTGGCGACCTCAAACTCAAGCTTGGCACAGTGAACGTACATCAGGTGATAGAACACGTCTTAGAAAACATCAGTCCGCAAATAGAGCTACGAGAAGGAGAAATTCTTTTCGATTTAAAAGCAGAGCATTGCGAAATAGAAGCAGACGAGGTACATTTGACCAATATTATTTTCAACTTACTCGACAATGCCAACAAATACTCGCCCAACCGTCCGGTGATTTCGATTGAAACCGAAGACCTAGAGCAGGGCATTGCCATCAGAATAAGCGACAAAGGCATTGGCATGAGTAAAGAATCGTTGAAGAATATTTTTGAGAAATTTTACCGTGTTCCAACAGGGAATTTGCACGACGTAAAAGGCTTTGGCTTGGGCTTGAGCTACGTCAAGAAAATGGTAGAAGAACACAAAGGCAAAATCAAAGTACAAAGTAAATTAGGCGAAGGCAGCACCTTTGAGATTATTTTACCTCAAAAGTGAGCCAAACCCATTAGCAGTTTATCTTATGAGAAAAATCCTATTAGCCGAAGATGACCCCAATTTGGGTCAATTGTTACAAGAATACCTGACCATCAAAGGCTTTGTCGCCACGTTGGCCAAAGACGGTGACGATGCCTTGTCTAAATTTGTTCAAACCGATTACGATTTGTGCATTTTTGATGTAATGATGCCCAAAAAAGATGGTTTTACTTTGGCTAAAGAAGTACGGATGTCTGACAAAGATACGCCTATTATTTTTCTGACAGCCAAGGCCATGAAAGATGATACCTTACAAGGCTTTAAAGTTGGTGCCGACGACTACATGACCAAGCCTTTTTCTATGGAAGAACTCTTGGCTCGTATTCAGGCAGTGCTGCGGAGAAGCCAAAAAAACGTTGTCGAAAACGAAGTAAAAACCATGCTTTTTACCATTGGAGGCTATCAGTTTGATGTTGAAAAACAGGCACTTATCCACAGCAGTGGGAGTGTACAAAAACTTACGTCGAAAGAAAGCGAATTGCTCAAACTCCTATGCGACAACATGGGCAAGCCCGTTAGCCGAAGTTTTGCCCTGAAAATGGTATGGGGCGACGATACCTATTTCAATGCCCGTAGCATGGACGTGTATATTACCAAACTACGCAAGTTTTTCAAAGAAGAACCCAATATCTCCATCATCAATCTACACGGCGAAGGCTTTAAATTGACGCAGTAGTGTTTCGTTATCTGTAAGTTATGCCTTATGGTAAGATGACTGTATGATGTAATTTTTGAGACGATTATATAAAAAGATGATATATGACCTGCGTGAAAATCAAGCATGATTTCTTTACGAGTAAGGTTTATTTCTCGAAGTAGTCACAATTTTATGTTGATGGCAACCTCAGAAAGTGCCTACTTACAACCAGATTCTATTTGTAAGTATATTGATTTTGAGTAACTTTGCTTCATGGAAGCATTGTATTCAGACGACCAAATATTTATTCCGATAATCTCGGACTACGGACGGTTCGCCGTTGCGATTTAAGGCCACCTTTGGCAATGAAGCCAATACGCTTTTCTTGCGTAGAGCTTTGCAGGCACTCATCAAGTCTGAAATACCAATAAAAGAAGTCAAATTTGACAAAAATACGTTTGAAGGTATCACTCAGGACGGCAGAAGTGGCATTTTTGATTTGGCTTGCACCGATGAAAAAGACAATCATTTCATCGTTGAAATGCAGTATGGCGATGCACCGTATTTTGTACAACGCATGAAGTTTTATGCTTTGCACAAGTTTAACGCAATGGTAAAGCGTGGTAAATTTGACTATGGTACGTTGACAAAAATTTATTGTGTGGCTATTTTAGCTAACAATATTTTACCATACGATGATTTTCATACACTCGCAAACCTACGAAATGAAAAAGCTGAAATTTTTGACAACCAATCGCATCGGCGAACCGATGACCTTTGTTACAGTAGAATTAGATAAATTTACCTTACAAGAACTTGATTGTCAGACAGACTTACAAAAACTGATATTCACAATGAAAACGATACATACTCATACCTTTACCAATCCTATACAATTTCCTAAGTTTTGGGACGAGGATTGGCTCAAAGTAGCTATTGACGAGTTGGATAGTCGTAAAATGACACCTGACGAAAAGGCTTCATTGGAGATTTTAATTGCCCGTAATGCTGAGGCAGTGAAAGCAGAGAGTAGGAAGGTAAAAGAAGCAAGGGATTCTGAAAACTTAGCAGTAAAAACGGCAACTGTAACAAAAGCCTTACTGAAAGGTCTTGATATACAAACAGTTGCAGACATTACAGATACTTCCTTGGACTTTGTTAAATCTGTTCAGCGACAACTTTCTGCAAATTGACACTTGGCGTGGCGGACTTGTCGATTATTGACACTCGACTGACGAACCAAAGCATCCGCTACCAACATGGTGTTGAATAAATGGGGACTGCTGACGAAAGTTTAGATTCAGCCTATGCTGTAGCAACAAATCTCGACTAGATTTTACAAGAAAGATGAAAACGAAAATGTGGTTTTAAAGGCGTACATTCTGCGGCAGTGGCACAACTTGTGTTTCGGCAAAATCCTTGAAAAGGCATCTTTGGGCAAAGACTATAAAATGAAAATCTTAATCCAAACCAAAGAAACGGGTGTAAGCCGACTTTTCGGGTTTGAATCGGATGTAACCATCATAAAATCACTCGAATTACAGACAAAAGAACTGATGCAAAAAAACAACCAAGGTTTATTTCGGACAAGAAATTTTTGATTGCGGACATGGGGCAAGCTCCGCAATCAAAAATCCGAATTTATTTTTTGTTATCTCATTCTATCGGCTGCACGCACGAGCATTTCATCTCTACGAATCAAGCGGTTGGCTATCATGTTGGCAATGAGTGCCAATACCGTGGCATAAAAACCAAAGCCGTAAGCTCCTTGCTCGGCTGGCTCAAACATCGGAATACCTACTTTGAAAATGGTGTAAAAACTCAAGCCTAATGCCGTGGCAATCACCGCTGAATTAATCGCCCCAAGGGTCATTTGCAATACCCGATTTTTGAATTGGGTGATAGAGAAAACGGCAAGCAAAATGGCTACTCCTGCTATGATAGCTATGTAAATATTGCCTTGTTGGGCTACCACTTTTGTATCTTGGGTATGTGTCAAATGAAAAGCGTTTAAAACTACTTTTTGCTGGAGTGTAGCACTACTTTTTTCCCAAATACTCAGGCTAATAAAGGACGACATCGCCGCTACGACGATGAGTAAAAATACGGTTTGAAGTCTTTGAAGCATGTTTTTATGGTTTTGAATCAACGCAACATTATTGAGGTGCAAAGTTCCGAAACTTTGCATCAGGATGCAAATATCTATGCAATTAGCTGTATAATCCAACAAAATGACTATAAATGGCTATTGCCCCAAGCTCTTTTTCCTAGGTATCTTTGCACATACTTACCTAGTCACTAGCCATACACCTTCTTGCTTACTTGATTACTAACCTTTCTCCTTCCTGATTTTTACATCAAAACCGTTGCGAATGGTGAATGCGTTACGCCATTCTGCAACGCTAGTTGGTTTTTTCGTAGAAAAATGTCATTTTTCTTTCTTGCAGGTCGTCAAACGTATAAATCTGACGGTGCTTATTCTGACGAGCGTATTTGACCAATAGAAAGTCGCCCATACAGCCAGTTGTATGAAGCAGTAAGGCAAAAATAATGGCTATTGTGTAGCTCGGTAAAACCAACAAAAGCCCAAGCATCCCCAAAGTGAGGCAAATAAAGGGCATGACGGCAACCCATATCAATTCCCGCATGGTAATCACAAAGTCTTGTGCATAACAATACGCCATCCAGCCTTTCCAAGTCCAGCCGAAGCCGATTTGTTTAGCCCCCAATGCCTTAAATACCATCCCATGAATCAGTTCGTGCAAAGGCAACAATACGACCCAAAAAGCAACAAAGGCTATGCCCATTTGTACCCAAGCATCGCTAGATAAAGATTTACTGAAAAGACTACCAACAAAATAGCCTACAAACGCCCCTAAAAGAGCCATCAGCCCCAAGAAAAACCACGGTCGTTTGGGTGCTTGTGTGGCATCGCCTCGCATAATTTTGGCCAAAAATGCCCCCATTTCTTCTACTTTAAAAGCCTCAATAAGAACAAACTCAGACGAGCTTTCGAGTTGTGTTACGGTTGGTTTCGACATAGCTTTGATTGATGTGTGTGTATTCAACCCATGAGTCGTAGGAGAAGTTTGGAGATTACAAGATTTTAGGGAAATATTTATGCTAAACGTATTTTCAGGGTGGCATATCTCCACGGTTATACATAGCCAACAGTTCAGCCCTTGGCAACACCTAAAAATTAAGTGGGTCTAAGTTTTTGAAATGGCCATTCATCCGAATTTTCTCCTTGGTGCGTTCTAGTTCTTGCAGTACGGGCAGTACTTTTTCAAAATGTTTGAGGATAAATGCCTGACGCTCGGCTTCGGTTGGCATTTTCAAGAGTTCATACTCTTTTTCTATGGAAAGTCCTATTTTATGGGCAATTTGAAAAGAAAATGGTTGCGGCTTATTGGGATTAAAGCTATTTTTTTCGTTGAGAAGGGCATACAACAACTCGGTTTGTTGCAATAATTGAGGTAACACAGGCGGAAAAAGTTCGGGTTCTTTGAGCAATTCTACGGTACCCCCAGCATACAGTTTTTCTCTCACAGGATTCTGAAAGTCGAGGATTCTGAACACACTTACGCCTTGGGTTTTGATGTCGAAACGACCGTCTTCATAGCGTTTTGCCACCGACACAATCTTGACTTCTGTACCAAAGCCTGGTATTTTGCCGTCGATAAATGTAGGAATACCAAAGGTTGTATTGTTGTACAAAGACTCATTGATGAGGTCTTTGTAGCGTGGTTCAAAGATATGTAGATTGAGGTCGTCGAGTGGGAAGACCACCAAATTGAGCGGAAAAAGTGGTAAAAACTTTTGCATAAGAAACCTTTATTTAGTCCCTTTTTCTATCGTAAAGCCTACGCTTACAAGGTCTTGTAGAGGGTCTTGACGCATATATTGCTTTACTTGAATACGGTATTTTCCTGTTTTTTTAAACTTAAAATCTTTGAACGCCAGTATTTTGTGGTCATAAACATCGCCGATGCCTTCGCCGAGTTTTTTTCCTGTAACGGGGTCGAAAAGATTGAGTTCATCGAGTTTTTGATGAATGGCTTTTCCTGTGCTATCGTACAGATAATGCGTGAGGTATAGGTTATAGTAAGGATATGCCCGATTGTTGCGTACATTGTAAAATACGTTATAGGCAACAGTCGTATCATTAATTTCAAAAGTAAAAGTAGGCACATCTTTGATATACCATTGGGCATCGGGAATATCGTAATTATCTTTTAGCACCGTTTTGCTATCGCAACTTACCAGCATAACGAGTAATGAAAACAAATAAAATACGTTTTTTCGCATCATAATAAACACCTTCGTAAGGAGATAAGTAGGCACAAATGCTGATTGTGCGTTAGCATTGGTAGCTACTATCTTCCGTTTTTCTCAAATTAAAAGTACGGTAAAATACCTAAAAATGGTAATTTTTCTATGACAAAAAAAGGAGATGGAACAGAATACACTTTATTCGTTGCCATGCTCCTTTTTAGCTGTGCCACCTAGCTATGCTTGCGGAGGCGTATTGTTGTTATTGCCTCCATTTTTATGGTTTTTGAATGGAGGTTTTTTATTATGCGGTTGGTTCGCCTGTTTAGGTGTTCCCGTAGCGGGGTTTTTAGGCGCTTGCGTAGCCGGTTGTCCTTTAGGAGCAGGTGCTGGCACATTGGCTTTGGGCGGCTGTCCTTTCTGATGCGTAGGCTTATGCGGTTGTGTATGCTTTTGAGCCTTGGGCTGTTGAGGTGCTTGTCCCTTTTCAGGCCTTTTATCCGCTTGTACAGGGCGTTCTTTTTTATCGTTGAAAGGCTCTGCTCTTGGTTCTCGTCTTTCAGGTCTTGTCTCTTGTTTGTTGGTAGGTTTGGTAGGCTTTTTCTTGTTGTTGTTGTTGTTGCTGTATTTTTTATCGAACTTATCGAGGTCTGCGTTCAGCGACGACGAAGGTTTTTCATTATCAGCATGTAGCACAACAGCCTCCAGGGTATCGAGCGAAGGAGGAAAAATGCCTTTTTCATTCAACGCCAGAATTTCTTGTACCTTATCTACCGTTACGGGAATCCAGTTGCTTTCTTCGCCTCTATAGCCAAACCACATGACACGCTTAAAGATGTCTGTTTTTTGTAACAACGCATCTCCTTTGGTCGTAATGAGCGGTTTTTCTATGGTTGGAATATCCTTGAGGGCATCCATATAGGTTTCAAGCTCATAATTCAAGCAACATTTCAAACGCCCACATTGCCCCGAAAGTTTTACGGGATTCAACGATAAGTTTTGGTAACGAGCGGCAGCCGTCGTAACGTTTTTGAAATCGGTAAGCCACGTAGAGCAACACAGCTCACGCCCACATACACCAATGCCCCCTACCCTCGAAGCTTCTTGGCGAAGCGAGATTTGTTTCATCTCGACACGCACCTTAAATTCGCCGGCAAGGACTTTGATTAATTCTCTAAAATCGACACGGTCGTCGGAAGAATAATAGAAAATAGCCTTGGTATTATCTGATTGAAACTCAACGTCTGATAATTTCATATCGAGCTTCAAATCCTTGATAATTTCTCGGGTACGATACATCGTTGGAAGGTCACGAGCAATGGCTTGTTCGTGTTTTTCCAAATCTTTATCGGTTGCTTTTCTATAAATTACCCGCACATTTTCGTCGTCTTTGATGCTTTTTTTCAGCATTTGTAAGCGTACCAACTCGCCTTGTAGCGATACAAAACCGAGATGATGCCCATTCGGAACATCTACGATTACGGGGTCGCCTGCATACAAATCGACCCCAGAGGTATTGCGAAAATAATCTTTTCTGCCTCCTTTAAATTTTACTTCAACAATATTGAATTTATTGAAAGTAGGCATATCCATATTCGACAACCAGTCGAATACGTTCATTTTATTGCATCCTCCTGTGCCACAAGCACCATTGTTTTTACAGCCACTTACAGCACCTTCGTTATTTCTAGTACCACAACTTCCTGTGGAACACGATTTACATCCCATAATTTTTCAAGCGTAATGAAGGATACAACTCCTTCGTGAAATTCCCTTTGTGATGAAGCAAAGAAAAAAAATCATTAGCTGTAACGAAGCACGTCCAAGCCGATGTCTTTACGATAGTATTTTCCATCGAACAACACCCCTTGGGCTGCTTTTTGTGATTTTTGGATGGCTCTTTCCAAGGTATTCGATACGCCTGTAAGTGCCATTACCCTTCCGCCGTTGGTCACAACCAAGTCGCCGTCGAGCTTTGTACCTGCATGGAAAATGGTTGCATCTTCGATGGCTTCATAGCCTACAATCACGTCGCCTTTGCGGTAGTCGCCGGGGTATCCTCCTGCTACAACGACCGTTGTTACGGCATGTTGTTTGCTTACGGTAAATTCGGCTTGTTCAAGCTCGCCTTTGGCTGTTGCCAACAAAAGCGTAAGCAAATCCGACTCGATGCGAGGCAGTACCACTTCGGTTTCGGGGTCGCCCATGCGGGCATTGTATTCAATCACATAAGGCTCGCCTTCGTGGTTCATTAAACCAATAAAAATAAAGCCATTATATTTGATGCCTTCTGCTTGCAAGCCTTTGAGCGTAGGTTTTACTACATTTTCTTCTACCAAGTGCATAAACTTTTCGGTAGCGAAAGGCACAGGCGATACCGCTCCCATACCACCAGTATTCAGCCCTGTATCGGCTTCACCAATGCGTTTATAATCTTTGGCTTCGGGAAGAATTTTGTAAGAAACACCATCGGTTAGCACAAATACCGATAGCTCGATACCTGTAAGAAACTCTTCGATAACCACCTTGCTGCTGGCATCGCCAAATTTGGCATCTACGAGCATTTCGGTGAGGGAGGTTTGGGCTTCTTCTAGCGTTTGGGCGATAATCACCCCTTTGCCTGCTGCCAAGCCGTCGGCTTTTAAAACGATAGGCAATTTTTGAGCAGCGAGGTACGCCAATCCTTCCGCTAAGGTATCTTTGGTAAACGTTTGTGATTTTGCCGTAGGAACGCCATATTTTACCATGAAGTTTTTAGAAAAATCTTTCGAGCCTTCGAGCATTGCTCCCTTCGAGTCGGGGCCAACCATCAGCACGTGGCTAAGGTCTGCTCTGGAAGCAAAATAATCTCTTACACCTTTGACAAGGGGTTCTTCGGGGCCTACCACTACGAGGTCGATGTGGTGTGCTAAAACTGCCGCAGCTATTTGTTCAAAATCGTTATAACCAATGGGTAAATTGTTGGCAATTTGGGCTGTACCTGCATTGCCAGGGGCAACAAAAATGTTGCTACAAAGAGGACTTTGGGCAATTTTCCAAGCAAAAGCATGTTCTCTTCCGCCAGAGCCTAAGATGAGTATATTCATTTATGAAATAAGTACTTATAAATAAGATTTACACAGCACGGGGCTGTAAGTATTCAAAATTCTTGCAATTTAGTTGAAAATCTGTTTGATAGCTATACCGTAGAGGAATTTCAACGTATTTAAGTGATGCTTAGGCGAAAAACAACGAGACAAAGCACCGATGCTTCGATGCTTTGTCTTTTGTATAAAAAATTAAAATTGTACCCAGTGTTTAATTTGCTACTTCACTCAAAAATTTAATCCGCATCAATCGTAGCTCTTCTTCTGTGATGTCTTCGATGTCGCATTTGTCTAAGGCTACGGCAATGTTGTCGGTTTCGGCGTGCATGAAGTAATCATAAATTTCTTCTTGCTTGTCGGGTTCGATTACTTGGTTGATGTAATAATCGAGGTTGAGTTTAGTGCCTGAATAACAAATATGCTCAATTTCTTCGATGAGGTCTTCCATCGCCAATTCTTTCTGCTCGGCAATGATGTCTAAATCCACTTTTCTATCTACCTGTTGGATGATATGAATTTTGATTTTCGACTTATTAACCGTCGATTTTACGACTACTTCGGTAGCCGTTTCGATTTCGTTTTCTTCTACGTACTTTTTGATAAGCTCGATAAAAGGGCGACCAAACTTCACCACCTTGCCCATGCCTACGCCATTGATTTGGGCCATATCTTCCTTGGTAGTCGGATACGTCGTAGCCATTTCTTCGAGCGAAGGGTCTTGGAAAATTACATACGGAGGAAGGTTTTTCTCTTTGGCAATTTTCTTACGTAAGTTTTTCAACAACTCGAAAAGGGCTTCGTCATAAGAACCGCTACCGCCACCGCCAAGGGCTTCTTTTTCTTCTTCTTCTTCTATATGCTCGTTTTCGTAGTCATGGTCTTTCGAGAGCGTTACAGAATACGAATCTTTCAAGAAGGCTTGTCCTTTGGCCGAAACCTTCAAAATACCGTAATTTTCTACATCTTTTTCAAGGTAGCCCAATACGGTAATCTGACGAATCAGCGAAATCCATTGCTCAACAGGCTCTTGTTGTTGCACCTTTTTCTTCGATGCCGTTTTGGGAGCTTTTTTGGCTTTGGGTTTCGGAATCGGGTTGCCATCTTCGTCTTCTTCATCCGAAAATTCTACCTCGTCTTCGTCTTCATCCTCTTCGTCTTCGTCGTCTTCTGCTTGCAGTTTAAATGCTCCTTTTCCTTTACCAAAAATATCAAGCTTGTGATGCTCGTAGCTGGTAACGTATTGGTTTTTATTTCCCAAAATTACATCAGCCAAATGTTGGGCATCAAAACGCTCGCCAGTAAGCAAGGCTGCTTGGATAGCCAACACAATTTCTTTTTCTACCTTAAACTTAGCCGTAGGCTTCTTGCAGTTGTCGCAATAGCCACAGTCTTTGTCCACGTATTCGCCAAAATAATGCAATAACTGCCTACGACGACACACGCCCAAGTTGGCATACGAAACCATTTCGTGCAATAGCATACGGGCGTTGTCACGCTCATTGATGGTTTTGTCTTTGTTAAACTTGTCGAGCTTATTGATGTCTTCTTTGGCATAAAACATGATACACGTTCCCTCTAAGCCATCACGGCCAGCTCTACCCGTTTCTTGGTAATAGCCTTCGAGCGACTTGGGGGCATCGTAGTGAATCACAAAACGCACATCGGGCTTGTCGATACCCATACCAAAGGCAATGGTTGCCACCATTACTTCCACCTCTTCGTTGAGAAAGGCCTCTTGGTTCGACATACGCACATCGGCATCTAAGCCCGCATGGTAAGGCAATGCTTTGATACCATTTACGTTGAGCACTTCGGCAACTTCTTCTACCTTTTTGCGGCTCAAGCAGTAAATGATACCCGCTTTTCCATGATTGACCTTGATGTACTTGATAATCTGCTTGTCGATGTCGTCACGTTTTGCCCTAATTTCGTAGTACAAATTCTTCCGATTGAACGACGATTTGAACAAGGTGGCATCGTCCATGCTCAAATTTTTCTGAATATCTTGCTGTACTTTGGGCGTAGCCGTAGCCGTAAGGGCAATAATCGGCAACGACTTATTGATGCTCTCGACGATGGTTCTGATACGGCGGTATTCAGGGCGGAAATCGTGGCCCCATTCCGAAATACAGTGGGCTTCGTCGATGGCAACGAAAGAAATTTTAGCTTGTTTCAGGAATGTTAAATTATCTTCTTTGTTCAACGACTCAGGAGCGATATACAGCAGCTTTACGTGGCCACTGATAACATCGTTTTTCACCTTAGTCATTTCAGCTTTATTCAACGAAGAATTTAAAAACTGCGCATTTACGCCAAAAGCGTTGAGTTGGTCAACCTGATTTTTCATCAGGGCAATCAACGGTGAAATGACGATTGCTGTGCCTTCCATCGCAATAGCTGGAAGCTGATAACAAAGCGATTTCCCAGCCCCTGTTGGCATGATTACAAATGTATTTTTGCCAGAAAGGGTGTTCTTAATAATTTCCTCTTGTTCGCCACGAAATTGGCTGTACCCGAAGGTTTCCTTGAGTTTTTCCTTCAACAAGTTGGTGGTCTCTTGGCTAACACTCATTGTCTTCAAACTTATTTGAGGTTACAAAATAGATATATTGTGCTTGTGGAAGTGTACCTATTTAATCATGTATCTTTGTGCAAACAATAAATACAAATCCAGTCATTTAAAATCGTTTCTAAAATTGAAATTAGTAAAAAATATTCAATCAACAGCAAAAAAAGTTTTGCAAGAAGAGGCCGAAGCAATTCAAAAAATTTCAGAAAAAATTGATTCTGAATTTGAAGCCTGTGTAAATCACCTACTTACTAGCAATGGTCGTGTGGTAATTACGGGTATTGGTAAATCAGCGATTATTGCACAAAAAATTGTGGCAACTCTCAATTCTACCGGAACGCCTGCTTTGTTTATGCACGCTGCCGATGCCATTCATGGCGATTTGGGCATGATTCAAGACGGCGATACCGTCATCTGTATTTCTAAATCGGGCGATACACCCGAAATTAAGGTTTTAGTTCCGCTCATCAAAAGAACTGGCGTAAAATTAATTGCAATGGTATCGAATACAAAGTCTTATTTGGGTAAAAATGCCGATTTTATTTTACACGCTCTTGCCGAAAAAGAAGCAGATTTACTCAACTTAGCTCCTACCACTAGCACTACCGTAGCCCTTGCTTTGGGCGATGCCTTGGCGGTTTGCTTGCTCGAATGTAGGGGTTTCAACAGCAATGATTTTGCCAAATATCATCCGGGTGGAGCTTTAGGAAAAAAATTATACCTGAAAGTGTCAGATATTTATCCGCACCACGAGCTTCCTTGCGTATCGGTACATACTTCGGTGAAAGAAAGTATTGTGGAAATTAGCTCGAAACGCCTCGGTGCAACAGCCGTAGTGAACGCCGATGGCGAATTGGTGGGTATTATTACCGATGGCGACGTGCGTCGGATGCTCAATAGCCACGATTCGCTGGCGGGCTTGCAAGCCCAAGACATTATGACGGCTTCGCCTAAAACGATTCATCCAGACGCTTTCGCCACCGAGGCGTTACACCAAATGCAATCACGCAACATTACTTCGTTGGTGGTAGTAGAAAACGCTAAACCGCTAGGATTTGTACATTTACATGATTTGTTAAAAGAAGGCTTGGTGTAAATCGTGTGTAATATTGATTGTAGAATAGAGGAAAAAGCGTTATTTTACCTGAGTTATGATTGTTGTATTTTGGCTTAAAATATTGAATTTTAAAACAGGATTCAACAGTCATAATTTATTCTAAAACTCATCTCGTGCCCATGTGGAAAAAAGGGATAGCCAGTGTCGTGGCTGGCGGCATACTCGTTTTTACAGGTTTGATGGCGACGAAAGTACGCCCCTATCTACAAAACTTCAACCAAGAAATTAATTTTCTTACGACCAAACCCAAGGCTATTCTTGGGCATGACGATTTCTTTTGGGCTTTTTACACCCATATTACCAGTAGCACTTGGGTGATGGCCTTGGGCGTTTTGCAGTTTATGCCTTGGCTTTTTCGTAAAAAACACCTGCATCGTTGGCTAGGCAAAGTATATGCCTTGTCGATTTTGGCTTTGGCTGCACCTTCGGGTTTGGTATTGGCATGGTACGCCAACGGCGGCTTGCCAGCACAGGTAGGTTTTGCTATGCAATGCCTTGTATGGTGGTTTTCAACCTATTGGGCTTGGCAACGAGCTATGGAGAAAAATTGGCTACAACACCTCAATATGATGATTTTGAGCTATGCCGTTACCTTGGCCGCCATGAGCCTACGCTTGGAAAGCTATTTGCTGTTTTATTTTTTTCATACCAAACCTATCGAAACTTATTTAACGGTAACGTGGTTGTCGTGGGTTGGCAATATTTTTGTAGCATATTTACTAATAATCAGCAAGTTGCCTCGTTATATACTTGCCTTATATGGCTTTAACCAATCTATTCGACCATGAACAAGAATCTACTCATTTCAGCGGCTGTACTCTTGGTGAGTGTAGGCGTATTTTTTACACTTATTAAACCCCGTTTATTTGCCAAAACGCCTACGACGAAAGCGTTGTTGATGAAAAAAGAAAAGGAAGTGAAGGGGAAAGAAGTGAACAATAATACCTCATTCAAGGTTACAAGCGAAAGTATGCTCCCCGACGAAATGGCTGCGGTACTCGACACAACCGACTTGTCTATTGAACTAACCAGTCCACAAGAAGGCGGATATTCAACCATTTTCGATGGTTTTTATGGCAAAGACAAATATCGAATATCGTTTTTTATTGAAAAAGTACAAAAAGATAGCAGCGATGCCAGTCATTATATTTTGTCGGGTAAAACAAAATACAAAGATAACATCGAGCCTTTTACAGGAGAAATACGGCTCAATGGCATGAAAAAAGCCATTTATGAAGCGAAATACGAAGGCGAAAAATCAACACAAAATTATTACTCGACTGTAGGCGAGTTTAAGTTTATCGAGCAAGGTGCTTCTAAAGGCACGTTTGCAGGGCAACTAAGCCTAGATTTTCAGGGCTACAGAACAGAAGATGATGTACAAAAAGTTAGTCTATTCCGCTATACTAATTTGAGCGAAGCCAAAGGGGCAGGTTTTATCATGAAAGGAAACTGGACAAACGCCAACGGAACGGTGCAAAAACCGCTCCTGCTGGCAGGCGATTTATTCGCCATTGCCAACGAAATTTTACCCGAATTTAGCATCGGTGAGCGAGATGTAGAAATCAACCCCAAGTACAGGCATTTAGGTTGGGACGATTATTGGTCGAATAAAGAATGGTGGAACGAAAGCCCCGTACAATAAAAAAAGGCTTGAGCAATTACTGCTCAAGCCTTTTTTTATAAAGTTGCCATTACTTCTTCTATGCTAAAAGTAGTAGGAAAGAAAGACAACAAGCGTAGCAAAATCGCCTCTACCACGGCATCGGGACAAGATGCCCCACAAGTAAGCATAATCGTTGTGGGCGTTTTGTCAGGTAAAAAGTTTTCGCTTACTTTTTCTTCTTTTTTATGTAAATCGAAATGACTGATAAGATTTTGGGATAAAATTTTATCGGCCGACGAAATAAAGTACGTAGGCAATTTTGCTTCGCATAATTCTACTAAATGCGAAGTATTCGACGAATTGTAGCCTCCTGCTACAATCACCAAATCGGCATTTTCTTTGAGCAAGCCATAGGTTGCACTTTGGTTGTCGTTGGTTGCATAGCAAAGTGTGTCACGGGTATCGGCAAAATACGCTGAAATGTCTTTGCCTTCTACCTGAAATTTACCAATCATCACTTGCTTGAGGTAGTCGGCAATGGCTTGGGTGTCGGAAGCAAGCATCGTTGTTTGGTTGACGACCCCAATACGCATCAAATCTTTTTGTACATCGAAGCCCGTTGAGTATTGTCCTTTAAATTCTTCGTAAAAAGCCTCCGCTTCTTTTTCCCCTGTAATGTATTTAGCAAGCTCAATGGTTTGCTTCATGTCTTTTACAACCACGGTAGGAGCATTGCTTTGGGCGTGCGAAAACGTAGCCCTTGTTTCCTCATGCGAGGGCTTGCCATGTACCACAATGGTATAATCTTTTTGTCCGATGGCAGCGGCTCTGTTCCATACTTTTTCTACAAACGGACAAGTGGTATCGTATTGGTAAGCATTGATGCCAATACTTGATAATTTGGCTTGAATTTCGAGGGTTGTACCAAAAGCTGGCACAATCACCACATCGTTGGCGGTGAGGTCATCCCAAGCGATGAGTTGTTTACCCGCCGTATCCATGATAAAACGCACCCCACGACTTTGCAAATCGGCGTTTACGTCGGGATTATGAATCATTTCAGACAAGAGGAAAATACGCTTATCTGGATTTTCATCTATTGTCTTATAGGCAATTTCTACGGCATTTTCGACCCCATAGCAAAAGCCAAAATGCCTTGAAATCAAAAATCTTACTGGTCCAAAATCAAGAAGCGTAGGGGTAAAATCTTTTTTGAGCTTATCCTTTTGTCGCCTGATTTCTTTGATGCCACCGATAATTTGGCTCTTGTAGCGCTCGGGTATTTGAAATGACTTCATCTTCTTGATTTTTTTGCGTGCTTCAAGGCCAGCAGCAGGAATAGTTGGCTCGGAAGCAAGGGTTATTTCCTTGATAGAGGAATTAGTGAATAACTCCATACGTAATAAACAAATTTTAGCCACAACAGTTTGAAAATGTTGCGAATGATTTTGCCAGCTACGGTAATAGTTGAGCAACGTTTCATGAAAAATTTCTCTGGGTTCTTTGCCAAAACGGTTGTTTGGTGGCAAAGAAAGCACTTATACAAAGGTAAAAATCCTAGCACACAAAGCCAAGCGTATAACTACAAGTAATAACGCCTTTGGCATACCTTTCGGAAAAAAAGGAAAACTAAGCACTTTTGCCTATCAAAAAAGATATAATAAAGCAAAGATAACCCCTAAACCGACTGAACGATCGTAACTGTAAAAATGCAAAATGTCACTTAATTTTATTTTTACGGCATCTAAACATTTTTTACTGTATTAAACATCGTTGGGTAAATAACTACCTAAAAATACACCCAAATGACTTAAAATGTAGCTCAATACGGTGAGAAATATTTATAAAGTTGAATATCAACCGTTTGTTATATTTTCACTTTTTTTAATACCTCATGCAACCTTTGTATTTAATGTATTGTCTAAGCTAATAGTTAGGTTAATGGCAAAATAATGACAAAATTGGCTGTTTTGTGTAACAAATTTACCGTTCGCTAATTTTCTGGACGAAATTGAGCTAATAAGTTTGACATGAGTTAAAAACATCATATTTTTGCATTGTACTTAAAAAAATACAAAAATAGCTTGTAAGAATATCATGTATTTTTTTTATATTTGGTAAAACCTAAAGCAAAGTTTTTACGAATATACTCGAAGAATGTAAATAGTGGTCAGGATAACGTTGTGTTATCTTTGATATAATATATTTAGTGGTTAGGTGATACTAAAACGCTTGTCGCACTGCGATAGGCGTTTTTTGTTGTGATTGGTAGCAAAATATAGCGGAGCAACAAGCCTTTAAGAAGGCTAATTATTGATTTTACAGGTACTTAATGAAAAGTTCTTTTATAGAATTTTTGTATTTCATTAAGATTCAGTAATTTTGCACCCTGATTTTAAGAAGGTTCATTCGTCGAAAGCTCAACAATCGACCCAATTCGAGGTTGAGCATTGAGATAACCCATTAAGGAGCAAGAAATAAAACTAAATAATCAACATTTAAACAATGGCACGGGATTTAAAATTCACAAGAAACATTGGTATCGCAGCCCACATTGATGCCGGTAAAACAACTACCACAGAACGTATTCTTTACTATGCTGGTGTAAGCCACAAAATTGGTGAGGTACACGATGGTGCTGCTACAATGGACTGGATGGAGCAAGAGCAAGAGCGTGGTATCACAATTACTTCGGCGGCTACTACTGTTAACTGGAACTATAGAGGCGATAAATATCATATCAACATTATTGACACCCCTGGTCACGTTGACTTTACGGTAGAGGTAAACCGTTCTTTGCGTGTACTAGATGGTCTTGTATTCTTGTTTAGTGCTGTTGACGGTGTTGAGCCTCAATCTGAAACTAACTGGCGTTTGGCCAACAACTACAATGTACCTCGTTTGGGCTTTGTTAACAAAATGGACCGCTCGGGTGCCGACTTCTTGAACGTGTGTAAGCAAGTAAAAGAAATGTTGGGTAGCTACGCTGTACCTTTGCAATTGCCTATCGGTGCAGAAGATAAATTTGAAGGAGTAGTTGACTTGGTAAACTTCCGTGGTATCAAATGGAATGAGCATGACAAAGGAATGACTTTTGAAGTTGTACCTATTCCTGACGATATGATTGACGAAGCTACAGAATACCGTGAAAAATTATTGGAAGCAGTAGCTGAATTTGACGAGTCGTTGATGGAGAAATACTTTGACGACCCAGAATCTATCTCTGAAGATGAAATTTTGGCTGCCCTTCGTGAAGCGACTATCTCGATGAAAATCGTTCCAATGTTGTGTGGTTCATCTTTCAAAAACAAAGGTGTGCAAACCATGTTGGATTATGTAATGGCGATTCTTCCTTCTCCATTAGACAAAGAATCTATCAAAGGTACTGACCCAAGAACAGACCAAGAAATCGAACGTAAACCAAGTGTTGACGAGCCATTTGCTGCCTTGGCATTCAAAATCGCTACTGACCCTTACGTAGGTCGTTTGTGTTTTGTTCGTGCTTATTCAGGTGTACTTGAAGCAGGCTCTTATGTTTTGAACAACCGTTCAGGAAACAAAGAACGTATTTCACGTATCTTCCAAATGCACGCCAACAAGCAAAATTCTATCGAGCGTTTAGAGGCTGGTGATATTGCTGCGGTGGTAGGTTTCAAAGACATCAAAACAGGAGATACACTTTCTGCTGAAAAATCGCCTATCGTGCTTGAATCAATGGTATTCCCAGACCCAGTTATCGGGTATGCTATCGAGCCTAAGAAATCGGCTGACCAAGACAACTTCTCGAAAGCTATTACTAAGCTTATCGAAGAAGACCCAACTTTGCAAGTAGAATCGAACGAAGAGACTGGTCAGACTATCATCAAAGGTATGGGTGAGCTTCACCTTGAAATCATCATCGACCGTATGCGTCGTGAGTTTAAAGTAGAAGTAAACCAAGGTGCTCCTCAAGTAGCTTATAAAGAATCGTTGACAAAAACTACCGAACACCGTGAAGTTTACAAAAAACAATCGGGTGGTAAAGGTAAATTTGCCGACATCGTATTCGAAATGGGACCAAGAGAAGATGGTAAAGAAGGTTTGGAATTTGTGAACGCTATCGTTGGTGGTGTAATTCCAAAAGAATTTATTCCTGCTATCCAAAAAGGTTTTGAAGGTGCGATGAAAAATGGTGCCTTGGCTGGATACCCAATGGATTCAATGAAAGTGCGTTTGTTCCACGGTTCATTCCACGACGTTGACTCTGATGCCTTGTCATTTGAAATGGCGGCTCGTTTGGGTTATAAAGAAGCAGCAAAAGCAGCAGGTGCTAAATTGATGGAACCTATCATGGCTGTTGAAGTTGTTACTCCAGACGAATACACTGGTCCTATCACAGGTGACATGAACCGTCGTCGTGGTATGATGAAAGGTATGGATTCAAAACAAGGTGCTGTAATCTTGAAAGCAGATATTCCATTGTCTGAATTGTTCGGTTATGTAACAGACCTTCGTACAATGTCTTCTGGTCGTGCTACTGCCAACTTGACTTTCTCTCACTATGAATTCGTTCCGCAAAACATTGCTGACGAAGTAGTGAAAAAAGCAAAAGGTTTGTAAGAACGTAGTATCGAAAACTTATAAAAAAACTCCCTCAGAAGTCACTTCTAAGGGAGTTTTTTTATAAGTTATGAAATAAAAATTAAGGTAAATATATCGTTTGGGGGACTCAATAATTTTATGGAGTAGCTCTTGTAAATAATAGGATAAAACGTTTACTTTACATAAACTGCTTAGTTGTATGAAAAAATCTAACATCAAAGTCATAGACCTTTTTTGTGGTATAGGAGGGCTTTCACATGGTTTTGTGAAGGAAGGATTTGATGTGATTGCAGGAATTGATTTTGAACCTTCATGTCAATATCCTTATGAAGAAAATAACAATGCAAGATTTATCTCTAAAGATATTAGAGCTGTAACAAGTGCAGAAATTAATCAACTTTTTGGAAATACCAACATTCGTATTTTAGTAGGTTGTGCCCCATGCCAGCCATTCTCAACCTACGCCTTCAAATCTCCAGACCATTCAGAAGACGACTTTAAAAAAAGTAAATGGGGTTTACTTTATGAATTTGCTCGACTTATTGAAGAAACGAAGCCTGAAATTGTTTCGATGGAAAATGTTCCAGGCTTGATGAAATTTGACAAAGCTGATGTGTTTTCGGGTTTTATAAAAATACTTAGCGATAATGGCTATTTTGTTGATTACAAAATCATTGATTGTCCTCAGTATGGAATTCCCCAAAAACGCAAGCGATTGGTACTTTTGGCTTCTCGGTTAGGGCAGATTAATATCATCCCAGAAACACATACTTCCCCTGAAAAATATGTAAAAGTAAAAGATGTAATAGGGCATTTAGAACCGCTGCAAAGTGGAGAAATATCAACAAAAGACCCCATTCATCGTGCAGCTAAACTTTCAGAAACGAATTTATTAAGAATCAGGCAATCTAAACAAGGAGGTACTTGGCGTGATTGGGATGAAAATCTTGTTTTAGATTGTCATAAGAAAAAAACAGGTAAAAGTTATGGAAGCGTCTATGGTCGTATGAAGTGGGACGAGCCGGCCCCTACAATGACAACTTTTTGTACTGGTATAGGCAATGGGCGTTTTGGGCATCCAGAACAAGACAGAGCGATAAGTTTAAGAGAAGCCGCTTTGTTTCAAACTTTCCCCGAAACATACAAGTTTGCTCCTGATGAAAAAAATATTTCCATGACAAAACTATCAACTTTCATAGGAAACGCCGTACCTGTCGATTTAGGAAGAGTTATTGCTAAAAGTATAAAATTTCATTTGAAAGGAACTGAGCAATGAAAGAAAAAAAAGAAGAATTGGCCTCACTTGAACAAGTTGAAAAACAAATTAGGGAGTTCGAAAAAGAATATGATTATAATTTAAGAGAGCTTGAAATTTCAGACTTATTAAAGAAGTTTGTCAAAGATAAGCAGTATATAGATTCTAATCAAAGTACAGCATCCATCTATATTCCTGAGTTTCAACGGAAACATGTATGGGATAAAAAAAGAAAATGTGCCTATATAGAATCTTTGTTTTTAGGTGTTCCAACTCCACCATTATTTGTAGTGTTAAAAGATGAATTTGCTAATATGGAGTTGATAGATGGAGTACAAAGATTATCCACCATTGATGAGTTCGTTAATGGTAGTTTAGTTTTAGATGAATTAGAACTTTTAGATACGCTTAATGGATATACATTTAGCAATTTACATCCTAATAGACAAAGAAAATTTAATGCTTTAGGTGTAAGGTACTATGTTATTAACGAAGGAGCTGATGAAAGCGTTTTCGCAGAAGTTTTTAAAAGAATTAATACAGGAAGTTTACAATTAACCGATTCTGAAATCAGAAAAGGGGCTTTTGCTAAAAATGATTTTTATCAATTTATCTTAGAATGTACAACATTAGATGAATTTAAAGAATTATTCGATTCAACTAAGGAAGACGATAAACAAAGAGGGGAAAAGGAGGAACTGATTTCAAGGTTCTTTGCATATTCTGATAACTATCAAAACTTTGAACATTCAGTAAAACATTTTATCAATACTTACATTTCAGAGAAAGGTAAAGAAGGCTTCGATAAGAATGTAAAAATTAAAGAACTCAAAGAAACACTGAATTTCATAAAAAAATACTTCCCAAGTGGCATCAAAAAATCAATCAACTCCAAATCAATACCAAGAGTCAGATTTGAAGCTTTAACGGTTGGTACTAATTTAGCTCTTAGAGAAAACCCTAATTTGTCGCCTCATTACCTCAAATGGATTGATTCAGACCAATTCAAAAGACATACTACTTCTGATGCTGCTAATAATAAAAATAAATTATTTGGTAGAATAGAATTTGTAAGAGATTGCTTATTAAACAAAATAACCATAAATGACCTAACTTTTAAGTAACCAAACTGAGCTATGCTAAGAGATGAGTTCGATACCAGAGTACGTGAAATAGAAAAATATTTTTTGCTTTTACAAAAAATTGAAGGCGACTATAAAATCATCACTGATTTTAATAGAACTGAAGACTTTAGAATTGATGACGATTTATCTAAAATCTTAAAAGCAAACGGCTTTTTACTCTTATATAATCTTATAGAATCAACCCTCTTTAATAGTGTTGTTGAAATTTTTGATGAGTTAAAAACAAACGGTATAACTTACAATGCTATATCCTCTGAATTAAAAAAATTTTGGTTAAAAACTAAATATAGAAACCAAGAGGAAGAAACTCATCTCAATACTTCTCAAAAGTTTTACACATATATAGAAGACATTATAAATAATCTGCCTGTGGAGTTGGTTATTAACAGAATTGATTATGGAGGCTCTCTTAATGCAAAAAAAATTAGAGAGTTTTCTCAGGAGGTAGGGCTTAATTTTAATGACCCCCATTATAGAGATTATCCAACTGGTAGAGCATTGGAGCTTATTAAAGAGTATCGTAATAAACTAGCACACGGAAGCAAAACATTTACTTCCATAGGAAGGGATCATACTTTTTCCGGAATAGTCAGACAAGATAATACTATTGCACAGTTGGGATTGGAACACTTTAAGATATTGACTATTGAACATTTAACAGCATTTGTCAATGCTGTTGAGGAATATCTAAGAAATAGGGCATATATACCTTCATAACGAGATTTGGTAAAAACAGGTTTCAATATTTTAGTACAATCATTTTGAATATATATGCTCCCCATCCTCTACCAAGACCCCTACCTTGTAGCTATCAATAAGCCCCATAATTTGCTGGTGCATCGCTCCCCTATTGCTGCCGAAGAAACGGTATTTGCCCTGCAACTCCTGCGTGACCAACTGGGCGTTTGGGTGAGTCCTTGCCATCGTATCGACCGCAAAACGGGTGGTGTATTGCTTTTTGCCTTGAATAAAGAGGTAGATAAACTTGTAAAACAACAGTTTGAACAGCATACTACCCGCAAAAAATACTGGGCATTGGTGCGGGGCTATTTGCCCGACGAAGGTTTTAGCGATAGACCCTTGGCAAAAGATAATGGCGAATGGCAAACGGCACTTACTCGTTTCAGATGTCTGCAAAAAGTAGAGTTGCCCATAGAGGTGAGTCGATACCCTACTTCACGGTATTCGCTGGCCGAAATTTATCCAGAAACGGGGCGTATGCACCAAATTCGTAGGCATTTTGCCCAAATGAGGCATTACCTCATCGGCGACAAAACGCATGGCGAATGCAAACACAACAAAATGTTTGAGCAACACTTCGGACTGAATACCATGCTTTTACATGCGGCATCTTTAGAATTAACTCATCCTGTTACCAACCAGCCTTTGCTCATTGAAGCACCTTTGCAACCTGTATTTGTAGATATGTTGGAAAAAATAGGCATGACTACCACAGGGCTGTTGCTAGAAGCGTACCAATAGAATGCCTTTGCTATCATTAGCGAAGTTATTTTCTAAAAAAACAAAAGCTATCTTGCTTAATTATATGTAAATCAGTAATTTTGCAGTCCCAAATCCGAAGCGTATGGTACTTTCGGTTTGGTTTCATTAAATGTACCAATCCAAATGAATCAAAAAATCAGAATCAAATTGAAGTCATTTGACCACACTTTAGTGGACAAATCGGCTGAGAAAATCGTGAAGGCTGTAAAGGCTACTGGTGCTGTGGTTTCTGGCCCAATTCCTTTGCCTACTAAAGTGGAAAAATTCACTGTGTTGCGTTCTCCACACGTAAACAAAAAAGCTCGTGAACAATTCCAATTGTGTACTTACAAGCGTCTAATCGACATCTACTCATCTTCTCCTAAAACAGTTGATGCTTTGATGAAATTAGAATTGCCTTCAGGTGTTGATGTTGAAATCAAAGTGTAATTTTACCTTGATTACAAACAATAAAAGGGTCGAAACTTTCGTGGTTTCGACCCTTTGTTTTAACCTAAGCGTACTTCTACTTCCCTATTCGTTCCAAATTTCCCACGCTTTTTCGGCTTGTCCATGTAGCATTTCTAAACCAAAATGCACGGCTTTTGCCCCGTTTTCTAAGCCTTTCTTCAAAAAAAGCGTTTCAAGCGGATTATACACAATGTCGTAAAGCAAATGCTTGTTGGTCAATAATTCGTAAGGAATAGCTGGACAAGCATCTATTTTGGGGTACATTCCCAACGGTGTGGTATTCACAATGAGCAAATGCGATGCCATCACGTCGGCGTTGAGTTCTTCGTAGGTAAGCGTATCGGCTTCTTTGTTGCGAGAAACCAATTGCACCGCCAATCCCAAGTCTTCGAGTGCCGTAACGATGGCTTTGGCCGCCCCACCTTTGCCCAATACCAAGGCTTTTTGTGGGGCTATTTCTTGGAAAGCCTCCCACTTTTCTAGCGTCCAGCGAAAGCCCCAATAGTCGGTATTAAAGCCCTTGGTTTTGCCATCAGCAAAGATTTTTACGGTATTCACCGCTCCAATTTTTTGGGCGGCCGCATCTATTTCGTCCAAATAGCCCATCACATGTTGCTTGTGCGGAATGGTTACGTTTAGCCCTTTTAAAACAGCTTTGTGTGCGTTTAATAAAGCCGGAAAATCTTCGATGTGGGCTAGTTCAAACTTTTCGTAAGTATGCGTAGCCGACAAGCCAAGCTTTTCAAATTTTTCTGTAAAATAGCCTTTAGAAAACGAATGCCCTAAAGGAAAACCAATGAGCCCAAATAATTGATTCATGCCTTTTTGTATGAAATGATGAATACAAAAATCGGATTTTCACAGGTGGATTTCGGCTAAAAAACTAAATCCACAAGCAAAAATCCGATTTCTATACGCAATATTGTATCTGATTTATTTTAATTTCGATTTGATAAAACCAATAATCATTGGTAAAACTGAAATCCCTACGATACCAAATACTACCTTTTCAAAATTATGTTTTACCCATTCGTTGTTGCCTAAAAAATACCCAACCAAAGTAATAAGCGAAACCCAAACCACTGCTCCCAAAATACAAAAAGTGATATATTTTGGATATTTCATGCTGCCTGCACCTGCGACAAAAGGGGCAACCGTACGAACAATCGGCACAAAACGGGCCATAATGACCGTTGGACCACCATTTTTTTCGTAGAAAGCTTCCGTTTTAGCAATATGTTCTCTTTTCAAAAACAAAATTTTGTCTTTCGATTTTACATAACCACTGAAATACTTGCCTACAAAATAGTTGAGATTGTCGCCCAATAGAGCCGCTCCAATCAGCAAGGGAATCACAAAGGTAATGTCGATTTTGCCACCCGTAGCCGGAGCCGCCAATACGCCTACCGCAAACAACAGCGAATCGCCGGGCAAAAGAGGCATCACAACCAAGCCCGTTTCCACAAACACAATCAAAAACAACAAGCCATACGTTAAAGCTCCGTTTTCTTGAATAAATTGCGTAAGAGTCGTAAGCGGGTCTCTAAACAACTGTAATACAAATTGCAGTACTTCCATGATTTTATGAGATAGATGGGTTAAGAATGCGTATGAATTAAGTATTAAGGCAAAATTGTGCGTTGCAAATTAGTATCTTGATTTTCAACAACTTAAATCACAATTCACGCAGTTGCTAATGTACTAACTTACACGTGTAAAAAATGTGAAAACGTATCGCCTCTAAGTCCTAAACGAATGGTTTCGAGTGAAATCACTTCGTGAGGAGCTATATTTCCTACGTTTACATTGGCACCAACCAACTTCACAAACCATACTTGTTGCGATTTTTGAGGAGCTTCCCAAATGATTTTTTCTTCGGGAATTTCAGTAAGAATTTCTTCGACCAAACCCTGACGAACCTCGCCCGAAGCACGGAACAAACCTACGTTTCCGCCTTCACGGGCTTCGCCAATTACTTTCCAAGCTCCTGCTTCAAGCTCGGCTTTCATCAATTTAATCCACTTGTACGGCGGAATAATCTTGGCTTCGTCTTTCGAGCCAACTTCAGACAAAACTGTCACCTGTTTGGCAAGTGTACGAATATACTCACACTTATCGTCTGGATTCATTTCTAAAGACCCATCCGATACCTCAGCGTATTCCATACCGAATTGGTCGAGTACACGGCGATAATCATCAAATTGCCCACGCACCACAAATGCTTCAAACAACGTACCACCAAAATATACAGGAATACCAGCCGATTTATAAAGGGCCAATTTTTCTTTCAAGTTAGGCGTAACAAAGGAAGTAGCCCATCCGAGTTTCACGATGTCTGTATAATCAGCGCCAAGTTCAAGAAAATCTTCTACTTGTCGCAAACTAAGCCCTTTGTCCATTACCATTGTCAATCCTTTTTGACGTGGCTTTGTTGTTCTTTCAGGAATCTGGTTAAGTGGATAATTCATATTGTTTGAATTTTCGGGGATTAAATGTATGGTTTACGGAACAAATATTGTTTCAGCTTTGCACACCTTTTGTCTTTTGATAAACCAAAGATTAAATCATGGGTATTTATTGTGCAATCTCACAAAATTAGAAATATCTCTCTAAAGGCACAACCTATTATTTTAATAGATTGTCTTTAAACAATACTTATAAAACATTAATCATTTGTAAATCAGTATTTTATTTTATTTAGAAAAATAATTTTTCATAGATTTTTTTAAAAAAAGCTTATTTTTATTGTTTTACTAAACAGTGTTTATTATTTTTACATCGAAATATTAAAACACATTGGTTAAGTTGTTGGTTATAAATGTACAAATTAGCCAATAGTGGCTTCTCTTCATTATTGTTATTGGTCTAAAAACAAAACAACAAACTTCTCAAATCACTATGAAAAAAGCTTTTTATTTGATTGCTTGCATGTTATGCTTGACCCAATGGGTTGTTGCCCAAGAGCCACACAAAGAAAGTGTTGTGGGCGAATGGCTCTCGGAAGACAAAGACGGTAAAATCCAAATTTACAAGCAAGGTGACAAATTTTACGGCAAAATTGTTTGGGGTAAAACTTCTGGTAGAAAAGACACCGAAAACCCCGACCCTGCCCTAAGAAGTCAGCCTTTAATAGGCTTAGTTATTTTAAAAAACTTTACCTTTAACGGAAAATATTGGGAAAATGGTACAATCTATGACCCCAACACGGGCAAAACGTATTCGTGTACCATGAAGCTCAAAGGAAATAATGCCTTAGAAATCAGAGGTTTTGTGGGTATTTCCCTCCTCGGTAGAACAACCGTTTGGACGAGAATACAGTAGGTTTCAGGGCATTGTATTGTTGCCAACAAATTACCACGTAAAAAAATATTATGGGAATTACCGAGCGAAAAGAGCGAGAAAAACTTGAACTAAAACAGCGAATTTTGGAGGCTGCACTGGATATTTTTGTGCGTGAAGGCTTTGAAAAGGCTTCTATCAGGGCTATTGCCGATAAAATAGAGTATAGTCCCGCAACCATTTATTTGCATTTTAAAGACAAAGACGAGCTTTTGTTTGCTTTACATGAAAGAGGCTTCATGAAAATGTTTGAGTATATGCGTGACCTCGACAACATCACTGATGCGTTTGAACAATTACTCAAACGGGGACAAATGTACTTGCAATTTGCCATCGAAAACCCCGAAATGTACGACCTGATGTTTATCAACGATGCTCCGATGTTGGCCTTACAAAAAGGTGGCACCGAGCATTGGGATTGTGGGATGGAAAATTTTGAAGGCCTCAAAATAAACATCCAGCGTTGTATCGAGCAAGGCTATATGCAGCCGTTCGACCTCAACATAACCGCCATGACCATCTGGTCGTATGTACATGGCTTGGTATCGCTGTATATCAGAGGGCGATTCGAGAAGTTTCCTTTGCAAGACCCAAGTTTAAATATTCAATCGCTGATGTTGCTTTCGCTAGAACAAATGTTGGTATTTCTAAGAAAAAAAATATGAGTAACGCTATTGTAGCTTTTTTGAAACAAAACATCGGCGAACGCATCGCCGAGAAAAGTCCATCGAAAGTATCCCAATTACTAGATGGGGTCTTGCTCAAAGTTGAAGAGGGAGCTATCGAGGTTTCGTACCAAGTGACTGCCCAAATGACCAATCCTGCGGGTTTGCTTCATGGTGGCATTGCCGCCACGATGCTCGACGACGTAATGGGCATGGCTGTTTTTAGCATGGGCAATAACGTATTTTATAGCACCGTAAACTTGTCTATCGACTACCTCTACAGTGCCAAAGTGGGCGAAACCCTGAGCGTTGAGGCAAAGATTATCCGTATGGGTAAAAAAATTGCCCATGTAGAAGGAGTAATTCGTAACGAACAACAACAATTGGTAGCAAAATGTACCTCCAACTTGGTAGCAACGAGCCATAAAATTTAGTGATTGAGTGAATGAGTGAGTTAGTGAATTGTGAATGAGTGTTTTTATTTTCAAAAATTTACATTTTAATCAAAATCAATTGAGTCATAATTGAAAAATAAAAACTTAACTCACTAAATCACTCAATCACAATTCACTCATCAACCAGCCTAGCATTAATTCAAACAGGAATTGGTGCTTTTTATTTAAACTATTACTAAACAGTGTTAATAAAATTATAAATGTTTTTATTATGAAATACTTTTTTCTTATTGGGCTGTTGTGCTGTTGGAGCTTTGGGCTTAGGGCACAGTCGCCACTATTGGATGCTTATATCCAACAAGGCTTGCAGCAAAGTAAAGTGTTACAACAACAAAATTTCCAACTACAAAAAGCCATGTACGCCCTCACCGAGGCTCAAACGCTTTTTAAACCGACGGTCAATTTCAATACCACACTTTCGGCGGCACAGGGTGGTCGAACGCTCGAATTTCCCGTAGGCGATATGCTCAATCCGGTCTATACTACGCTCAATACTTTGACCAACTCGAAGGCTTTTCCACAAATTGCCAATGTAAATGAGCAACTCATTCCGAAAGATTTTTACGATGTGCGTTTCAAGACTACGATGCCCCTCATCAATGCCGAAGTGAAGTATAACCAAGCCATCAAAAAGGAGTTGGTTGGCTTGCAACAAGTTGAAATACAGGTGTATAAAAGAACATTGGTAAAAGACATCAAAACGGCCTATTTCAATTGGTTGAAAGCCAGCGATGCCATCAAAATTTATGACAACGCCCTGCAAATACTCAAAGAAAGCGAGCGAGTAAACCAAAGTCTTATCCAAAATGGCATGGCAAATCCGACGGTATCGGTGCGTAACCGCAGTGAAATAGCCAACATCGAAGCCGACAAACAAGCCGCTTTGGTGAATCGTAAAAATGCGGCAGCGTATTTTAACTTTCTACTCAACCGCACACTCGACGAGCCAATTCAACTCGACACAACTCTGCAAACAAGTCGGCTGTCGGCAACCTTGCCACAAGGACACCGAGAAGAACTCGACCAATTGCAACATAGCATCGACCTCAACCGACAAATATTAGGCATGAATCAAGCCTTGAAAAAACCCAAAATAGGGGCTTCGCTCGACTTGGGTTCACAGGGGCGATTTGCTCAAATTGCTTCGAGCAATAAAAACTTTTTTGCACCAAACGCCTTCTTCTTGCTTGGTCTTTCGATTGATTTGCCTGTGTATAATTTTGGTAGAAATCAACTCAAAATCAAACAAGCCGAAATGGACTTAGCCACGGCCGATACTCAGTTACAACAAGTAAAAAATCAGCTTGATTTACAAATGACCACCGCCCAAAATACCTTGTTGGCAGCCCAAGAAATATATCAGGCAAAAGCTACGCAGGTACTTGCCGCCGAACGCTATTACAAAGATATGCTACGCCGCTACAAAGAAGGAAACCTGAGCTTTATCGAGTTGCTCGATGCTCAAACACAACTCACCAAAAGCCAATTGCAGCAGTCTATCGCCCAATATGATGTATGGCTAAAATGGGTCGAATTAGAAAGAGCCAATGCCGCCTTTGTACTACGTTGACAACTGTGGAAAAGTGGATAATTATTTATAAATAAATACTTTAATTGTGGATAACTTTTGTGGAAAACTTATTTTAGCATATCTTTTTAACGCTATTTTTTCACGAAAAATTGTATAAAAAAACTTTCAGCGAAAAATTCTTAACAAATGAAAACGATACGTACTACCATTCTTGTGACCCTTGCCTCACTCGTTTTTATGGCGAGTTGTGGCAAAAAGAAAACCACTCCTCAAACCCTTGTGGACGACGGAACCATCGCTGTACGCTTGGCTGATGTGGCTGTTGCCAATGCCACCGACGCTATCAAAGCTTCGGGCTTGGTGAGTTCTATGCACGAAGCTCGGCTGTCGTTCAAGACAGGGGGCATCATCGAAAAAATTTATGTCAAAGAAGGACAAGCCGTAAAAAAAGGACAATTATTGGCGGCTTTGAACCTGACCGAAATCAATGCTCAGGTACAACAAGCCCAAGAAAATGTAGGTAAAATAGAGCGTGACCTCAAGCGTGTAAGCAACCTTTACCGTGACTCGGTGGCTACCTTAGAGCAAGTTCAAAACCTCAATACAGCCCTGAGTGTAGCCAAGCAAAGCCTACAAATTGCCCAATATAACCAAGGCTATTCTAAAATCTATGCTCCCGAAAACGGCGTGATTGTCAAGAAAATCATGAACGAAGGCGAATTGGTAGGGGCTGGCTCACCGCTCTTTTTCTTCAATGCCACCAACCTCAACGATTGGGTGGTGAAAGTGGGCGTTGCCGACAAAGATTGGGCAAGATTGACCATCGGCGATGAAGCACAAGTAACACTGGATGCTTTTCCCGACACGTATTTCAAAGCCAAGGTTTCTACTTTGGCACAAGGAGCCGACCAAGCTTCTGGCTTGTATCAAGTAGAATTGAAGCTCAATACCCAAGGCAAAAAAATGGCCACAGGCTTGTTTGCCAAAACCGACATTCGCCCTTCTAAAATCCAAACCTTGCCTTCTGTGCCTATCGATGCCATTATTGAAGGCAATGGCGACAATGCCTTTGTTTATACCATACAAGCAGGCAAAGCCCATAAAGTAAATGTCACACTGGCGTATATCAACAACCAGCGGGCTTTTGTTAAAACAGGTTTGTCGGGTATTACGCAGGTTGTCACCGATGGCTCGGCGTATTTGATAGATGGCACAATGGTAAAGGTTGTTCAATAAAGGCTAATTTAAACAGGTAGGTTTTTCCATAAAGCCACCGAGCAGATACATTATGAGAATTGCAGAATTTTCCGTTAAAAACTACCAGTTTACCTTGGTGGTATTCTTGGGAGTACTCTCCATAGGCTTGTTTGCCTTGTTTAATATGCCTCGGGGCGAAGACCCTGAGTTTGAATCGCCACAATTTGGTGTTACCATCATTTATCCAGGGGCAACGCCCAACGACATAGAAGAATTGGTGGTGGACCCTTTTGAAAAACGCATGAACGAACTCGACAACATCGACCGCATTCGTACAACCATTTTAGACGGTGTAGCGGTGTTTCAGATTGAATACGACTTTTCGCAAGACCCCGAAGAAAAATACCAAGAGGTGGTGCGTGAAGTAAGTGCCATTCGCAAAGAATTGCCTGCCGATATTTTGGATATTCGGGTGCAAAAATTCCGCCCTTCCGATGTAAACATTTACCAATTTGCCTTAATCAGCGAAAACCTGCCCTATAGCAAATTAGAAGAGCAGGCCGATGAATTGGAAAAACGTTTAGAGAAAATCAAAGGACTCACCAATATCAAATCGTGGGGGTATCCTGCCCGTCGAATTGCGGTACAATTAGATTTGGCCAAAATGGCACAAGACCAAATTCCGCTCAATCGGGTACTAGGAGCTATTCAAGCCGAAAATGTGAATATTCCGGGAGGAAGCGTAAACGTTTCGACCAAAAAATTTAATGTAAAAACATCGGGTGCATACAAAGATTTGGCAGAAATTCAAAATACAATTGTTTATACCAATGGTTCAAAAATTGTACGTTTACAAGACATCGCCACAGCCCAATTCGACTACGAAGACGAAACGCATATTACACGCCTCAACGGGCATCGTTGTGTGTTTGTAACGGCCTGCCAAAAACAAGGACAAAACATCATTGCCCTTCGCAAAGCGGTAGAACCTGTCACGGCTACTTTCAAGGAACAATTACCTAAAAGCATCGACTTTGTAACGGTTTTCGACCAAGCCGATTCGGTGGATAAACGCTTGAGTCGTTTTGCCAAAGATTTTGGTATTGCTATTTTATTGGTCTTAATTACACTCTTGCCACTTGGCACAAGGGCCAGTATCGTGGTGATGATTTCGATACCGCTTTCTCTGGCCATCGGGCTTACGCTGTTGTATTTGTTTGGGTTTACCATCAACCAGCTTTCTATTGTGGGGATGATTGTGGCATTGGGGATTTTGGTGGACGACTCCATTGTGGTGGTCGAAAACATCGAGCGTTTCTTACGGCTCGGTATCAGTCGCAAGCAAGCGGCTATTGATGCTACCAAACAAATTGGCTTGGCGGTGTTGGGCTGTACTGTGTTGTTGTGTTTTGCCTTTTTGCCTGTTGCCAATTTGCCCGAAGCGGCTGGAAAATTCATTCGTAGTTTGCCTATGGCTGTGATTTTTACGGTATTAGCTTCCATGTTGGTGTCGCTTACGGTTGTGCCGTTTTTATCGTCGGTTATTCTTTCCAAAGAACACCATCCAGAAGGCAATGCCATCTTACGGGTCATGAAAAAAGTGATTGCCGTAACATACGGTCGCTTGATGGACTGGTGCTTGAAACATCCTAAAGCAACACTTTCGGGGGCATTAGGCATTTTTGTAGGCGTAATGCTCATAGCGAAGTTCTTCTTGGGCTTTTCCCTTTTCCCAACTTCCGAAAAACCGATGTTTTTAGTCAATGTTGAAACACCCGTAGGGACAAACCTCGCTGCCACAACCAAGGCGGTGAATTTTGTCGAAAAAACACTCAAAAAAGAAGCGGCTGTCAAATATTTCGCTTCTAATATCGGGCGTTTCAATCCTCGCATTTATTATAATGTTATTGAAAAAGGGCAGTCGGAAAACACGGGTCAGGTGTTTGTTTTACTCGAAGACATGGGAACAGCCGAGAAAAAAGCTTTGATAGATGTATTGCGAGGCAAATTGGTGGATTATCCTAATGCCAAAATAGAGGTAAAAGATTTTGAGCAAGGCCCACCACTCGAAGCACCTGTTGCCTATAGAATTTTTGGAGAAAACCTCGATACCTTGCGTAAAGTAGCGTTTAGTATAGAAAAGATTTTGGCGAAACATCCGGGAGCAATTTATGTAAACAATCCGCTCAAAGTACAACCAACCGATATAAAAGTGGTGGTAAATAAAGAAAAAGCAGGATTGATGGGCGTAAATTCGGCCGACATCGACCGTGTAGTGCGTTTGGGTATTGCTGGACTCAACCTTGGTACGTACCGAGAAGCCAACGAAAAAGATAATTATAATATAAATGTGTCTATTCCTCGTACAGCCGAGCAACAAAATTTGGACGTTTTCGGTCATCTGTATGTAAACAACGCTGTAGGCACGCCTATTCCTTTGAAACAGTTGGTTGATATTCGTTTTGAAACATCGCAAAATCAAATTTTACATTACAACAAAGAACGATACATTACCATTTCAACCTTCTTAAAATCAGGATATAATACCGCCAAAGTAAACCAAGAACTCATCAAAGAACTGAATGCGTTTCATTTTCCTAAAGGATTTTCGTACCGTGTAGCAGGAGAAGCAGAAAATGCAGAAAAATCTTTCGGAGGCATAGGGGTAATCGTTTTGATAACTGTCTTTGGTATGATAGCGGTTTTGATTCTTGAATTTAAGAATTTCAAATCTACCCTCATCGTGCTTTCGGTGATACCTTTGGGCATTGTAGGAGCTATTTTGATGCTGTTGCTTTGGGGCGAAACCCTTTCTTTTACAGCAGTGATTGGCTTTATCGCCCTGATTGGTATAGAAGTGAAAAACTCGCTCTTGCTGGTCGATTTCACGAATCAATTGCGAGAAGAAGGCTACGGTTTGGAAGAAGCCATTCGAGAAGCTGGCGAAGTACGATTTGTACCCATTGTGCTTACCTCGCTCACCGCTATAGGAGGTTTAGTCCCCTTAGTTGTAGAATATTCGGCGTTGTATTCGCCTTTGGCTTTGGTACTGATTGGCGGGATTATTAGCTCAACTTTATTGGCTCGTTTGGTTACGCCAGTAATGTACAAGCTACTACCACCAAGCGTAGAAGTCAAAAAAGAAGGTTTTGAAGGTTGATAAAGTACGACGATTGTACAAGATTAATTCTTTAAAATATTCAAAAATATTCGGTCTGCATACTATTTTAATATTTTTTAACGTTGTATAAAAAAATTAAAATAAAAGCTTGTTAAAAAGCTGTTTTGTAGTGAACTAACCGTTAGTCTAGTATAATAATCGTCAAAATTTATAAACTTAAAAGACCTATGAGATTCAGCATAGAGAAATTAAAAAAATTTCTTTCTCGGAATTTTTATATTAGTCCGAGATTGATAGCTCCTCAAAAACGCTTTCAAGCTGATTTGGGTATGAACTCGCTAGAGTTTTTAGAATTGGTAGCATATTTAGAAAATACGTATGGCATTACTTTGCCAGATAATGAAATTGCCAAGGTACAAACGGTCAAACAACTAACAGACCTCATGGAGATGAATCTGGTAGGAGTGGAAGCCTAGCTAACAATAGTAGGGGGTGTGAAGAAGGGCAAAGGGTTCGGGTGTGCAAGCATCAGAACCCTTTTGGTTTATATGCCTAGCGTTGTTTTTCCTCTGCTGAGGGTATCGGTTTTCTTTAAATTTTCTTATCTTATGCAACCTTCTCGTTACCTTGTGCATCTAAATAAGTGTTAAGAAGGTGTTTAATATAAACTAAACGATACTGTCATGAAAAAACTTTGCTCATTGCTATTCCTTTTGTTGAGTAGCCTTTATGTCGATGCCCAAGTAATCAATCAAACCCGTAACGTAGGCAGTTTTAAAGCCATAAAAGTAACGAGTGGTATTGATATTTACGTAAAACAGGGAAAAGCCGAAGCGGTGGTGGTCAATGCAGAAGAAGAAAAAATAGAACAAGTACAGGTGAAAAATGAAGGCGGCGTACTCAATATTTTTATAGACAACTCGAAATGGGGCTGGTTCAACTGGAACAACAAACCCGTAAAAGTATATATTACGGTAAAAGACCTTACGGGGCTTTCGGCTACAGGTGGCTCTGACGTGTATGGCGAAGGAAAGCTTGATTTAATCAAGCTGGATTTACGGGCAACGGGCGGCTCTGATATTCGCCTAGATGTAGATGCCGACGAACTTATTTGTGAAAGCACAGGAGGCTCTGATATTTACCTTCAGGGCAATGCCACGGTGTTCAAGGCTAGTTCTACGGGCGGAAGCGATTTGAAGGCAAGTAAGTTACGCAGCAGTTTTTGCAGCGTTTCGGCCACAGGCGGTTCCGATGCCTACGTATGGGCCGAGAAAGAAATCAGTATTTCGGCCACAGGTGGCTCAGATGTGTATTATTCGGGCGATGCACGCATTGTGCGACAAAATACATCGGGTGGCTCTGATGTGCATAAGCATTAAGAAGAATTGTAAATATCCAATTTATAAAATGCTTTGTTAGGCACTTTTATAAAAACGAAGGTTTTTTCTAAACTTTCCGAAATCAACAACGCTCAATAGTTTTTAAACTTTTGTATCTTCATAATACTAATACAGCATTGTGTGTTTTGACCTCAAGGTTTTGTAACATACTAAAAGATAAACAAACCCTACGGCTCAAAACTCACAATGCTGAACTCATATTTAATGTCCCCTCTTCCCTATTACTCTGTTTTCAACGACTTGACTGGGTTGGTCAAAGCTGCTCGTATCGCTTGATAACTCACCGTAAGCATGGCAATGACTGTTGTGCTCATTAATGCCCAAGCAAATACCAAAACCGACAAACCAATACGATACGCAAAATTCTGTAACCAATTGTGCATCAACCATCCGCTAAGTGGGGCAGCGATGAGGAAAGCCAGTAAAATAAGTTGAGAAAACTCTTTGCCAAATAGCCATAAAATTTGCCCTACGCTCGCTCCTAATACTTTCCGAACGCCTATTTCCTTGGTTTTTTGCGTCACCATAAAAGAAACCAAACCGTAAAGCCCCAAACAACCAATCAGAATAGCAACCAAAGCAAAGAAATTGATAAGTTTGCCCATGGTTTCTTCTTCCTCATAAGCTCTTTGAATGGATTCATCCACAAATTGGTGGTTGAAATAACTTTCTGGATATACTTTATTAAAGCTTTTTTCTAAAGTTTTGATTACTTTTTGAAAATTAGCCGAACGTAATTTAACATTAACATAATAGTAATTGGTCGCTAAGGTAGTCATGTATAAAGGTTCAATCGTTTCGGAGAGTGACTGTTGGTGAAAATCTTTTACCACACCAACGATTTCTACATTTCTGCCTCTTGCTTCCATTTTCTTGCCAATAATTTTTGTAGGGTCTTTGAAGTTAAGCTTTTTCGCAAAAGCCTCATTAACAATCACTTCTCTGATAGAATCAGAAGGGTAAAGATTTCTGCCTGCTACCAATTTGATACCGTATAAATCTAAATAATTGGCATCAATACTCTTGGCTTGAGTACTCCATTTTTCGTCTTCTGCACGATTATCAAATCTTAAACTTGTGCTATTTACCCAACCAGATTGTGGAGGTCCCGACATTGAAAAACTGATTTTTTCTACATCTGGAACAGCCGAAGCCAAATTCTTGAAGGTACTCATTTTGACAACATCTTGCTTCGGCATAAAAGGAAGACTAATAGTTAAGATAGATTCTTTTTTGAAACCTAAATCTTTATTTTGGAAATACGATAATTGGCTTGTTACTACTGCCATGCCAATAATTAGCATTTGTGAAATGGCAAACTGAACTACTACCAAACTTCTTCTTACAGAAAAACCGCCTACTTGTTGCGTAGAAATTTTGCCTTTCAGTGCCATTACAGGCTGGAAACCTGCTAATACCAAAGCTGGGTATGCTCCAGAAAGTACGATAACTGCAAGAATGATAAGCGTAACATATAAGATAACAGAGGCATCGAAATAGAAAGTAAATTTGAAAGCTCCGTTCAAGTACTCACGAGCGATTTTCTCACCAAATTGAAATAATACAATTGAAATCAACAAAGAAGCTATCGTAATCATGGCTGTTTCTGCCATAAATTGCCAAAACAATTGTGCTTTTGAACTTCCCAACACTTTGCGAACACCTACTTCTTTAGAGCGTTTCAAAGCCTGAGCCGTTGCTAAATTGACGAAGTTGATACTGGCTGTAATAATCAAGAAAATACCAATCGCAAAGAGTGATAAAATAAGGTTTTTGTTGACACCGCCATAGTCTTCTGAAAAGTGAATTTCTTTCAATGGCTGCATGACATAATGAATATATTTCGCTTCATCTGGACGATATTTTTTTACAAAAGCAGGCATTAGTTTGTCCCAATTGGCTTTGGTAAATTTTTCGTTTAAAGAAACTACACAACGAGTACTGCTATTGGTACTTCCGAAATTATCGTTGATAGAACCATAATATTCTTTCAAACTGGCATACGACGGCATTACTTCGTAGCCAAAGTCGGTATTGTCTTTATAATCTTTGAAAACGCCAACGATTTTAAGGCTCAAACGGCCATTGTGTTTGATGATTTTGCCAATAACATCCGTTGAGCCGAAGTATTTCAACGCATTTTTTTCGCTGATAACAACTGTATTAGGATTTTTTAATGCTGAAAAACCACCTTGAACCCATTCATAATCAAAAATTTTAAAGAAAGAAGGTTCAACGAAAGCACCTTCTAATGTCTCTTTAAATTTTTTGTCTTCGCCATTTGCCGAAGGAATAGCCTCGAAATAATCTTCTGCCAATTCAGTCATCGAAAGATTTTCGATAGCAGGATAATCCGTCAAAACAGCTTTTCCCAAAGGATAAGGAACACCCGGAGAATGAAAATTTTCACCACCTTCTCTTGAAACAAACTCACTTACAATTCTATAAGTGTTTTCATATTTGCTATGATGTTTATCAATACTGAAATGGTAGCGAACTAGAGCAAAAATCAACATGGCACAAGTAAGCCCCAAAGACAAACCTGCAATATTGATAAAAGCATAGCTTTTGTTCCTAAAAAGATTACGAAAAGCGATTTTTATGTAATTGGTTAGCATGGTTTCAAAGGTTTTTGCAATTGATATTTGGTGAGTTTATCCTAAAATATTTTCCATTACCACTTTTCCATCCAAAAGGCGGATGATTCTGTGGGCGAAGCGTGCGTCGTGTTCAGAGTGCGTTACCATTACTACGGTAGTGCCAGCTTCGTTGAGTTCGGTTAATAATTGCATTACTTCGTTACCGTTGGTAGAGTCCAAATTACCTGTTGGCTCATCGGCTAAGATTAATTTTGGATTATTCACAACCGCACGAGCCACCGCACAACGTTGTTGCTGACCACCCGATAATTGTTGTGGAAAGTGGTTTCTACGGTGCATGATTTGTACTTTTTCCAAAACCGCTTCTACTCTTTGTTTGCGTTCGGCAGCATCTACTCCCAAGTACAACAAAGGCAATTCTACGTTTTCATAAACGGTCAGTTCGTCGATGAGGTTGAAGCTCTGAAATACAAATCCTATGTTACGTTTACGCAAGTTGGCTCTTTTGCGTTCGGTATAGCTAATCACCTCTTCGCTATTGAACAAAAAGCTTCCTTTGTCGGCATCGTCGAGCAAGCCAATGATATTAAGCAACGTTGATTTGCCACAACCCGAAGGACCCATAATGGCTACAAATTCGCCTTCTTTCACTTCTAGCGAAAGGTTGTTGAGGGCTACTGTTTCAATATCTTCAGTACGATAGATTTTCTCTAAGTTGGTTATTTTAAGCATCTTTTTAATTGGTTTGAAAGTTTTACATCTGATTTGAAGGGCTTTTTTTACAAAATTCCGTGTATCAAAAGCCAAAAAAGGAGCGTTACGAGCATGGTTGAAATACGTTAGGGTTCTTTTTTGATGACCAATTCTTGCATATCCCCATAATTTTCATACGAAGAAACGACTACTTTATCACCCGGTTGCAGACCGTCTATAATTTCGTAATAATCAGGATTTTGGCGACCCAACTGGATGTTTACTCGGTAGGCTTTTTTACCATTTTCGGCTACTTTAAATATCCAATTGCCACCTGTTTGTTGATAAAATCCGCCTTTTGCCAAGAGCAAAGCTTGGGTTTCTTCGCCCAATGATAGGCGTATTTGTAGGGTTTGTCCTCGACGCACGCTTTTTGGTATTTCGCCCACAAATGCCATATCTACCTGAAATCGACCATTGGTGACTTGCGAATACACTTTTTTAATTTGAAGTTTATAGGTTTTATCGCCAATCATAAAATCGCCCACAAGCCCAATAAATACCCTTGTGATATAATGCTCGTCGATGTCGGCTCTTACTTTAAATCCGCTCAGTACGTCGATTTGTCCGAGGCGTTGCCCACGGTTTTTGAGTTCGCCAATTTCAGCATTACGAGAAGTCAATTGCCCTGCTACGGGAGCTTTTACTACCAAATCGCTGGCTTTTTTACGCATCAAAGCCAAGGTAGATTGATTACGGGTAATGGTTTCTTTCATCTGGTTGAGTTGCTGTAAAGAGGTAAGTGAGTCTTGTTTGAGGGTTTGCGAAACCAATTTTTTGCGTCGTAGTTGATAATGATAGGTATTATAAGACGATTTGAAATCTTGTTCCGAAATTACTTTTTCTCGATAAAGGCGTTCGTTGAGCTTATATAAACGTTCGGCTTCGGTAAGGGCGTTGTCGATGTCGGCTTGGTTGTTTTGGTATTGAATAGTGGCTTGTGCCGCCAAGTTGCGGGTATATTGCATTTGGGTTTGCAACTGAAACACAGAGGTTTCTTGGTTGGCTAGGCTCAATTCGAGGTCGGTGTTGGCAAGCTTCATAATGGCTTGTCCTTTGTTGACCATAGCTCCATCTTCTACATATAGTTCCTCTACACGACCTCCCTCGATGGCATCGAGGTAGATGGTCTGGATAGGCAATACTACGCCATTGACGGGTATAAACTCCTGAAAATTACCTTTGGTTAGTTCGGCAATCATCAGTTTTTCGGCTTCTACATTCAGCTTGCTACTGCCTGTATTGCTCAAATAACTGCCAATAATCAAGGCTACGATGCCTACGCCTCCAGCAATGGGAAGTATTTTTTTAAGCGACCATTTCTTTTTTTCGATAACTCTGTCCATGTTGTACAATATTAAGCAAACGTAACGTTGAATCATGTTTACAAAGCAAGCGTTTGCCTTGTTGCTTTATCATACAAGCAAGATTATGCCAGAAGTTTAAATATTTGAAAAACAGTAATTTAAAATAATTTAGATTAAAAGAAGTGTACGGAAATGATACAATTTTTGTTCGTTTTTACAAATAAAAAATCCCAAGGCGAGTGTGCTTTGCCTTGGGATTTTTTATGAAAGAAAGGTAAAAGCACCTAAAAGCGTACATATAAATTGGCTTGCAAAATATTTTCTTCGTCAAACTCAACCAACGAAGCGCGTTGTTTATAGTTGAAAATATAGCCCACTTCCGAACTAAGGTGAGGCGTAAAATTGTGCTGTATGCCCAGATAACTTTGGTTTTGACTAAAGGTATTGGCAGGTAGATTAGGCGGAATATTGCAGAAAGTTTCGTTTTGTATCAATAACGTATTTTTAGCATTGAAGTTATAGCGTCCTAGTATCCTAAAACGAATCCGTGCTTGTTCGTCGCCCCAAGTATTGTCATCTCGTTTAAAAAAGCGATACTCGTAGCCTCCTCGTAGGCGTACACTCCATTTTTTACTCAAAGGATGGTTCCATTCGGCAAAAAAAGAAGGGCGAAGTTCCCAGCGGTCGGGTCGGTTAAAATCACTCATTTTACCATACAAAGCACTGCTCCGTATCATCCAATTGACGAGGCTGTAGTTCCAGCTTTTTGCCCGATAAATAAAGTTCAAACGATAGCCCGTAGCTAAAGGCATAGCCATCGGATTGGACTTATCGGAGCGAAAATCGCTTTGTCGTCGCCAGATGTATTCGGCTGCAATATCTAGTTTGGAAGTGATTTTTTTTTGTATCGAAAACCTTGTCCATAAAGTAAGATGCTCATAATGTTGGGCTTGTACAGCACTAGCGTACATACAACAAAACAAGCATACATAGATAGTTCGTTTCATTTAATCAAGTAGTATGAAAAATATATGTTCTAAAAATAGTACTATTCTCAGAATGTAAAAATACTTGATAATAAACTATTTATGAAATTACTCGTGTTTTTTTGTTTTTTTATACTTCACTCCCGAAAACAAATGAATGAATAAAATACGGGCAATTCTAAAATTGAATGGAACAAATACAATAGAAAAACCCACCACAGGAATGATATACCCCAGGGGTTCGGGGTCGCCAAAAAAACGGTAAATCACGAAGCCACCCACAAGCATAATGCCTACCGTAAGGGCATAACTGATGTACATTGCCCCATAGAAAAAGCCCGGTTCACGCTCATAACGCAACTCACAATGCGGACAGTGCTTGTGCATTTCATCAAATTTCGTGATATTCCACCACCGATGCGTAAATAAATCGCCTTCGTGGCATTGAGGGCATTTGCCTGCTAAAACAGCTTCTAACCTACTTCTTTCTTTCATGGAATATAAATTATTGATTTATTAATATACTTACCGTCAGGTGTTTATACTTTTTTGATTATTAGATTTAACCGTAATTCTGCATTACTTCATCCGTAACTTATGTTTTTAGGAAAATTGTCTGATAATTTGTTCTAACTGATGCACTGGCACAACGCCCGATTGCCGCCAAACAGGTTGTTGGTCTTTAAACAAAATGAGGGTTGGCATACCACTGATACGCCATTGTTGGGCTACTGCTGGGGCTTTGTCCACATCAATTTTAACAATTTTTATCCGCTCGCCCAAGCGTGTTTTTAGTTCTTGCAAAATAGGCGACATGGTTTTGCAAGGGCCACACCAAGTGGCAAAAAAATCTACCAAGACAGGCGTTTCAGCCTGAATAATGGTGTTAAATGAATTGCTCATGGCTTTTGAAATGCTAAGTTATATGAAAATATGAAATTTCTTTCATATATAACGATAAAAAATACTGCAAGGTTCAGTTTAGGGGCTTTTTTGGGGGTGGATAGATAGGCTATTTTTCATTGAAAAGCCTATTTATCCAGTGTACAAAATAAGTACAATATTCGTTTTCGGTCGTAAGATATTGTTTCGTAATAGCCAAGCCCATAGGAGTTCCTGGGTCTTCCTGTAAAGCGAGCCAATTATGGATTTTGGCTTTTGATTGATGAATAGGTTTGTAGTTGACCATACCGTTTTGCTCTAATTCATTCAAAAACTGTTCTATTTTTAACCATAGAGCGTCGCCTTGAGGAATGAGTTGGCTCACAAAATCTTCCAACATTCCATTGCTTTCGTTGTTGGGCATAATCCAAACGCCAAATTTAACCCTTCCATTATCAATAACTAACCCTCCTGTTGGTATATAATCTGGTGTTGGTAAGTCTGCGGGAAGTTTCTCTCTTACAGCTTTCCACCGCTCGCCAATAGTCCAATCAGCATCTAATACAATTCCAAGCGTTTTTATACCCGACTGCTTCAAACGAATCGGTATCTGAGCAATAAGGTTGTCAATACCATTAGCATCATAAACATCGAAACTTTGTTTTACCTCCAATTTTGCACATATTGCCCAAATTACGTGTTGGTCATCGTTTCCTTCAACGAGTAATTTTTGGGTAAATTTTTCCTTAATTTGCATCGTCAACGTGTTTCAATATGTAAGCTGTTGGCAAGTTTCAATTCTTCTGCATCAAAGATTACTTCTTTGAGTTGCTCATTCTCGTAGTCTAAGCGGATAAGTTTGCCTTGTATGGCACACTTGATGTCTTTATTTAAAGCATTTTCAAATCCGCTGATACAATCTTCGCTATGGGTTGTTGCAAAAATTTGGATATTTAATTTTTCGGCTAAAAAGAATAAGATATTCCATAAACTATTTTGCACAGAATAGTGAAGACCATTTTCAAACTCATCAATCAATACATAGCCATCGGCACAGTTGACCACCGCTAGAATGATGGTCAAAATGTGATTGATGCCATCGCCCATACTTTTGAGTGGATAAATCGACGATTTACCCTTCAATTTTACAACAGCCTTTCTACTACGACTCGAAGCATCTTCAACAAAGGCAAGTCGTTCTATTTGAGGCTCTATAATTTTGAGGGCATCAATCACATATACCTCTTTATCGGTCAATGTGATATTATCGAATAGTTTTCCGTTAGTATCTTTATCAATATTTCTTGTATTGATATACTGCATCTTGCTTTCGTTTGCCGAACGTCTATAAGGAAACCGAGTCAATAACCTTTCTCCCTCCAAAGGAATCAAAAAAATATTGCTCAATACCTTAATCTCGAAACACAATTGCACATCAGACAAGCCAGTATCTTCATTTTCAGCATCTTGTATTTTTTTTCTTCTGGTATGAACAACACCGTCTGAGTCGTTTAGGCTATCGGATATATATTTCGCAAAACCCAAAGAAACAGTCTTTATATTTCCCAATGTGTTGTTGGCACTGATAGTAATGTATTTTGACTCTTGAAAGGACACTTCTCTATCTGAAAATAAAGAAGCGAGGAGCTTGGTATTGGTTTCTGTGCTATTATGAACGAAGGTGTCGGCAATAGACTCGCCTCTTTCGCTGAGTATTTGGCTCAACACGAGAGGGTCAGCGTGGCTAACCAGTAGAGCAATCGCTTCTAAAACAGATGATTTACCCGTATTATTTTTGCCAATAATCAGGTTGATTTGACCAAGAGTTGCTAACTCCAAGTATTTCAAATTTCTATAATTCTTTATACTTATCGACTCTATCATCTTGGAAAAATATAAAAATTTTGGGGCTATATTTTAGGTCAAAATAACCTACATTGCTACACTACAAAAATAACCCTATTTTCTAACCTCACAAATGGATAAAGCATTGGGCTAAAAATTACAATGACAGTTTTCTATGCAAGTCAATAAATTCGTGACATCTCGCTCTTTGAGGGAGTAAAACACGTTTAACCCGTCTTTCTCCGAACGTAAAATGCCCTTGAGTTTCATGTTGATTAAATGATGTGAAAGCAAGGATTGTTCACATCCCAATATTTCGCCTATCTCATTGACTGATAGTTTGTCGTGTTGTGCCAACAAATCTATCACCGCCAAACGGGTCGGATGTGCTACCGTTTTGAGAATAAAAGCGGCTTTCTCTAGTTTTTCTTTGTTAATCTGATACCCTGCTACCATGTTCGTTAGACTACTTATTGTGATGTTATAGGAAAAAGATGTGTAATAGCACCAAAGCTCAATTGCTTGATTTACAGGTTGTTTTCTGTAAATAACGCTCGTCGATGCCGAAAATACCACGCCGTATGATTTTTACGATACGCCTATTATTCGTTTATACAAAAATATGAAACTTTATTCATATAGCAAGTCAAAAAGGGAATTTATCTTAAAATCTATAGAATTTATATACATAATGGTTATTTTACTTGTAGCTCATTTCGTCATGAGAAATCCGACATCCGATACAACAAAGGCAGGCAAACGATAAAGGTGCTTCCTACGCCAACGGTGCTTTGGCAATAGACTTTGCCTTGGAGTTTTTCGCATAACTCTTGTACAATCGAAAGTCCTAGCCCTGTCGATGACTCGTTGGCGGTGGGTTTGGGGCTTAGTTTTTGGAATTTTCCAAAAAGCAAGGCTTGTTCTTCGGCAGGAATGCCCGGCCCTTGGTCATTGACGAGGATAGCAATTTGGGAAGGTTCTTCTCGCAATTGTACCGATACCTCGGAGGCAGGAAACGAAAATTTGATGGCATTCGACACCAAGTTTTCTACAATTTCAAGCACATAGTCGGGGTCGGTTTGGATGCTAACATCAGCCGATTCGCTCGCAAAATGTAAGCGGATGTTTTTTCGAGCAGCAATTTCTTCAAAGCGACTCAGCGTAGTAGTCAGGATTTCAACAATATTACAAGCCTTTATTTCTGGAATGCCCCTTTCGAGTCGGGTGAGATTAAGCATATTTTTTATCAAGGCATTCATACGCTCGCTGGTGCTTACGAGGTCGTCAATCCATCTTTTTTGGCTTTCGGTGAGGTTTTGGGAGGTTTTTTTAAATTTTCCTGCAATCAACTTAATGGTTGTCAATGGGTTTTGCAAATCGTGCGAGGCAATGCCAATGAAGCGATTTTTCTCTTGGTTGCGTTGAAACAACTGCTCGTTGAGTTGGTTGAGTTCTTGGTTTTTATCTAATAGCTCTTTTTCTAGTCGTTTGCTGTCGGAAATATCAATGATTACCGAATGCGTCGTGACAAAATTGCCTTGTTCGTCATAAATGGCATTAGAATTAAGCAACACAGGAATGATGCGACCATCTTTGGCAACAAGCTGAAATTCGGCGTTGCGTATATTGCCTGCCTTTTTATAGGCTTCAAAAAGAACCTCCGCTTGGGCTTGGGCATCGGGAATCACCAAGTCGATGAAGCGTTTTTTACCGATAAGTTCGTCGGCAGTATAGCCCAACAGCCGCAAAGCGGTGTCGTTGATTTTGACATAATAGCCATTGGCATCGAGCGAATGGTAGCCGTTCGGAGCGTTGTTATAGAAAGCTGCAATAAAAGCTTGATAGTCGGCGGACGAAGCATTGGAAGTTGGATTTGCCCCCAAAAAATTAATTAACTCTTTCAAAATATCAATACTTGGGTTGAGTAGGTTAAATACGTTGGTTTCTGAATGTTTTGTTTTGTATAACGTAATTTTTGGTAAATATTTGCCAAAATTAAAACAAAAAAGCAGTTCCGAATGTCAGAACTGCTTTCTTTTTTAACCTCTAAACCTACAAGTATGAAGTAAATCTACCACTTGATGTCACAAAGTTGGGGAAGAATGCCGACTTTAAACCTGACCACATTCAACAAAAATTCATGATACTCGTCAAGAAATTAACGTGAGGCTATTATCAAATTTGTAAAAAAGTGTCTTATTTTTATAAGTTTTTATGTACAAGAGTTCATCTTTGTAGTGCAGCGTGTAGGCGTTTGCTACAATTGGCATTACTTCACTTCATCGGCCTTATTAATCATATCATACCTCGCAAATTAAACCATTTTAACAACCATATATTTCTAATATACTGTAAAAAACTATGCTTAACCAATCATTCAACGAAGCTATACTCGACGCAATTCTCACACATTTGGGTTTGTTCATTTGTGTGTATGATTGCCAAGAAGCCGAAATTGTCTTAATTAATAAGACGGGGCTTGCAACATTTTTGGTAAAAGATTTGGCTGAATTTAAAGAAAAATATGGCAATGAAATACGGAAAGAACCGCTTACAGCCGAAGCCGAAACTGTGATGACCCAAGCACTTAATGAAGAGGGGGTATGGTCGGAAGAAATGGAGTGCCAGTTGCACAACGGGCAATGCTTTTGGGCTTTGCTCAATATCAATACGTTTGTACACCAAGAAAAAAAATACTTGGTTTCACGCATTGTCAATTTGTCGAAATTGCTGCAATTTGAAGCCGAACAAGGCATTACAGGACGACCTTATTTTAAAAAGCAAATCGACCACGTCATTGCCCATCGCACGGCGGCCTTGCTCGATACCCTCACACAACTCGAAAAATCGAAGCACGAGTTGGCCGAGGCACTCAACAAAGAACACCGCTTAAACGCCCTCCGAACGCAGTTTTTGACCTTCGCTTCGCACGAGTTCAGAACGCCACTGGGTATCATTGCTTCGTCGGCTCATTTGTTGAGTAAATACAACAAAATGGGCAACACCGTCAAGCAAGAAGAACACATAGAAACGATTTTAACCAATGTAAAAAAACTGACAGCCTTGCTCGAAGAATCGCTCAGTATTGGTACATTGCAAGTGAAAAACGACGAGCGACCCTTGAATTTTTACCTGTCGAAAATTATGCAAGAAATGAACAACACCTTACCCGAATAAAACATATACCTTAGCAAAGGACAGCCATAGCCCATGCAAAAAATTTTACTCATCGAAGACGACGAACAGCTCAGAAGAAATACCGCCGAAATCTTAGAATTATCGGCTTATGAAGTATTGACCGCCGAGAATGGCAAAATTGGGGTCGAAAAAGCCTTGGCAAGCAAGCCCGATTTGGTCATTTGCGACATTATGATGCCTATTTTAGACGGCTACGGCGTATTGAAAGTGTTTAGTAAAAATCCTCACCTTAGCACAATTCCTATCATTTTACTGACGGCAAAATCTGAACGAAGTGACATACGCAAAGGCATGGAACTAGGTGCCGACGATTATTTGACCAAGCCCTTCGATGAACTAGAACTGCTCTCGGCCATCGAAACGCGCTTGCATAAATCAACGTTGTTTGTACCGCAAACCTCCACTCCTCCCCTAGAAACCCATTGGCAAACAGGACTTGAAAGTTTATTAGACCCTAAAAAAGGACATATTTTTAAGAAAAAAGCCATTCTTTATACCGAAGGCGACGACGCTACTCGACTTTATTACATCAAACAAGGCAAAGTAAAAGCGGTTCGCCAAAACAACGAAGGCAAAGAACTTATCACGGGTTTGTACCAAACAGGCGACTGGCTGGGCTATACAGCGTTGTTGCAACAGGTAGATTACCAAGAAACCATTGTAGTTTTAGAAGAAAGCCATATTTTGCACGTACCTAAAGAAGCGTTTATGGGCATGATAGAACAAAACGCTACCGTTGCCAGCAGTTTGTTGGCCATGCTTGCCAAACAAATCCTCAACAAAGAACAACAATTGTTGGGCTTGGCATACAACTCACTTCGCAAGCGAGTTGCCGATGCCCTCGTATTGTATGCCCAAAGTATGCCTACGCACGACAGCCAACAGCCCATTACCGTACAAATTTCACGAGAAGATTTGGCAAGCATGGCAGGCACCGCCACCGAGTCGCTTATACGAACGCTTTCCGATTTTCGACAAGAAGGGCTTGTCGATATTGTACAGGGCAAGGTAGTGATTACTCAAATTGAAAAAATCATTTCTTTGAAATATTAGGCACAAAAGGCTCTATGCTAACTTCCTACATTCTTCTCAACGCTCATCCTTCTATAGCTCTCTTAGGAGCAAATACATGGTAAATCCTTGCAAAATATTCCCGATAAATGCTTAACTTTAGAAGCTTTAAAATAAAACTTTTCAAATAAAGTTTTGGCTTTGTCGTTGAAAACAAAAAGAAGTACATAATTGTACCAAATTGATACAATACATATATTTGTGTAATAATCACTTGAGCAACTACGGCAATGGAGCAAAGAGCGCGTAAAAATAGTTGCCCCAAGTATCACTTCTTAGCATCCATTAATCAACATTTATTAAACAAAACGATTTTATTACTATTAAATCCCAATTGAACAATGAACAGAAGAGACGCACTCTCAAAAGTTGCCTTATTGCTAGGAGGTACGCTCACAGGGCCTACCTTGTTGGCGATGAGTCGAGTTGCCGAAGCGAAAAGTGCTCAATCGTTAGGCGATACCTTTGCTTTGAATGAAACGCACCGCAAAATTGTAGCCGAAGTAGCCGAGCATATTATTCCGAAAACGACAACACCCGGTGCCAAAGACGCAGGTGTGCCAGCGTTCATCGAAATGATGCTCAACGATTGTTACAAAAAACCAGAGCATAACAGCTTTGTGGTGGGCTTAGTAGAGTTGGAAAAGAAAAACTTTTTAGCCCAAAATCACGATGCCCAAGTAGCCATACTCAAGCAAGTAGAAGCTGATACCAAAGAATTGCTCAAAGCTTACAACATCAAGCAAGTAAAAGTGGGCGACAACGTGGACAAAGAAAGCATGGACGGCAAGTTGGGCGTTCCTTTCTGGCGTTTGATGAAAGAACTGACGCTTTTAGGCTATTATACTTCGGAAGTAGGCATCAAAGCCTCTTTTGTGTATGAACCTGTACCGGGCAAATTTGTATTAACAAAATTGAAACCCGGACAAAAAGCTTATCAGTACTAAGCTACTGTAGGGTGATTTTGGATAAAACAATAATATTTTTTAAACGAAAACAATGAATCTTAATATAGATGCTATCAAAAACCAGACGTTCGATGCTATCGTAATTGGCTCTGGTATTTCGGGCGGTTGGGCTGCCAAAGAATTAACAGAAAAAGGACTTCGTGTAGCGGTATTGGAGCGTGGTCGTGAAATCAAACACATCGAAGGCTACGAAACTACCTTGAAAGACCCTTGGGAATTTGCCCACCGTGGTCGTGTAACCAATATGGCTGCCGAAGAATATTGGGCTAATATGCGTACTGGCTATACACCCGGTGAAGAACACCGCTATTTGTTTGAAAACGATAAACAAAACCCTTATATCGAGAAAAAAGGGGGCTTCGACTGGATTCGTGCCTACCACACAGGCGGTAAGTCGTTGTTGTGGGGTCGTCAGTCTTATCGTTTAAACAAAAGTGATTTTGAAGCCAACCTCAAAGAAGGCGTAGGCATCGACTGGCCTATCCGTTACGAAGACTTAGCTCCTTGGTACACGTATGTAGAAAAGTTTGCAGGTATTTCTGGACAAGCCGAAGGCTTAGACGTATTGCCAGATAGCCATTTCTTACCTGCCATGGCGATGACAGCCCCAGAAACGCATTTCAAAAATGCCGTGAAAAGCAAATTGGGTCGCCCTGTTACCATTGGTCGGGTAGCACATTTAACCAAACCAGGGCCACAACACACGGCTGTGGGGCGTGCGTCGTGCCAGTACCGCAACAAATGTATGCGTGGGTGTCCGTATGGTGGTTATTTTAGCTCACTTTCGGCTACTTTGCCAGCAGCAGCACGCACAGGTCGCTTAACGATGGTGCACAATGCGATTGTATCTGAAATCATTTTCGACGAACAATCACAAAAAGCCAAAGGTGTAAGAGTTATCGACCAAAACACCTTGGCGGTAAAAGAATATTACGCTAAAATCATTTTTGTCAATGCGGGGGCTATTCCTTCGGCATCTATTTTGATGAACTCGAAATCGAGCCGTTTCCCGAATGGCTTGGGTAACGATAGCGACCAATTGGGCCGCAACATCATGGACCACCACTTAGGCGTAGGAGCAAGTGCTAGTGTAGAAGGCTTCAAAGACGATTACTTCTTTGGCAACCGTCCGAATGGCTTGTATATTCCTCGTTTCCGTAACTGGGGCAAAGACAAGCGTGATTACCTTCGTGGCTTTGGCTACCAAGGCGGTGCAAGCCGTGCAGGCTGGGGCCGTGGGGTAGGCATGGATGGCTTCGGGGCAAGTTTCAAAGAAGAACTGACACAACCGGGCAATTGGTCGATTGGCTTTGGTGGTTTTGGTGAAATTTTACCAAACGAAAACAACCGCTTTACTCTAAGCGACCAAAAAGACAAATGGGGCTTGCCTGTGTTGTCGTTTGAAGCTGAATTTGGAGCAAACGAATTGAAAATGCGTGAAGATATGATGAACGACGCTGCCGAAATGCTCGAAGCGGCTGGTTTCAAAAATATCAGTACTTACAATAGCCAAACAACACACATCGGTTTGGGTATCCACGAAATGGGTACAGCACGCATGGGACGTGACCCTAAAACATCGGTATTGAACAAAAATAACCAAGTGCATGCGGTGAAAAACGTATTTATGACCGATGGTGCAGCCATGGTTTCGGCTTCTTGCGTAAACCCATCGCTCACTTATATGGCACTTACGGCACGTGCAGCCGATTTTGCTGTAAACGAATTGAAGAAAAGAAATTTATAAAAATGTTTTTTTCATAGTAAAATCCCGCAAGGTACATTTGCGGGATTTTTTTTATGTCTAAAATAATTTTAAGATATTTTAACAAACATCTGCAACATTGGTAAACAAACCTGTGTCATTACCTTGAAATTCAGCGAAGCACATAGCCCAACTGACCTTTAAATCTCTCAATAATCGTTTGGAACAAACGCTGTACATAGACAGACATTTGCATTTGGTTGAGGCTTGCCGCAGAGGCGAGCGGAAAGCCCAATATGAATTGTATCGCCTTTATGCAAAGGCGATGCTCAACGTTGCGGTTCGTATTCTCAACCACGTGGGTGAGGCCGAAGATGTGTTGCAAGAAGCGTTTTTAGATGCTTTCACCAAAATCCATGAGTTTAAGCAAACGAGTACTTTTGGGGCTTGGCTCAAACAAATTGTGATAAACAGGGCTTTGAACCAACTGAGGCAACGCAAAGCCGTTTTACTAGACATAGAAGCAATAGAAGACGATTTTGAAGAAGAAACCTATGATGAAGAAGAAATACAGTGGGAAATAGGACGTGTTCAACAAGCCCTAGAATTGCTCCCCGACGGCTTCAGAACCGTACTGAGTTTGTACCTTTTTGAAGGCTACGACCACGAAGAAATTGCCGATATACTTGGCGTTGCCGAGTCAACTTCCAGAACGCAGTATATTCGGGCTAAGAAACGTTTGTTGGAGTTGTTGAAAAATAGTAAATATGAAATATGAATGACGTTTTTGGTTGATAATCAATCCACTAAAAATAACCATATTTAGCAATTAAACAGCCATCCGAATAAAATAACGGATAAGTGTATTTTTATTAGTAAAATTTATGACAGATTTATCGAAAAAACCTTCAAATCGTTTAGAACGTTTTGTAAGAGACAATCGGGAGGTTTTTGATATGCACGAGCCTTCCGATGATTTGTGGTTGAAAATTGTTACCCAATTGCCTACCACAGGCAACGAAATGCCCCAACAAGAAGACATAGTACATACAAGGGTTGTGCAGTTTCGTCCGCCTTGGCAACGGTACTGGCGTTATGCTGCCGCTATATTGGTGTTTGTGAGCATAGGATGGGGGTATTGGCGTGTGCAAACCATGGATGAAACGGGTTCAATTGTGCGGACGGTTGCCCCGCAGTACAGCAAGCAAATGGTGCATTATACCGATTTGATTGAAACGAAAAGAGAAGAAATCAAACAAATGGCCAACGAAGAGCCTGATTTGTACAAAAATTTTGCACAAGAATTGATACGGTTGGAGTACGATTACAAAAGCTTACAAGCCGAATTACCCCAAACCCCCAACCAAGAAGAACTGATACGTGCCATGATGCAAAATTTACAAGTACAACTCGACGTGCTGAATCAGCAGTTGTCTATTATTCAAAAATTAAACGAAGCAAAACAAAACCATGGAAAAAATATGCAAAGTATTTAGTTGGGCGGTCGCTTGGTTTATGCTGGGCATGATGCCACTATTAGCCCAAAAGCCAAAAGAATGCCAGCAAACTTCGCAGGTACTTACGTGTGTGGTGCCAACACCCAAACCCCAAGCAACGCCATTGCCTAACGAAATAATTGAGCCTGTCACCACCGAAGCCGACCCAATTGATTTGAATGGTTTGGTCGAAAAAAATAAGCGTATTATCAAAATTTTTAAAGTAGAAGGAAACGAGCAACTTCAAGTTTTCAACCAACACGGCGAAATCAAAGTAAACCTTTGGAAACGCAATGAAATCAAGGTAGAAATCAATATACAAGGCTTTGCTAGTACCGAAGAAAAAGCCTTGGCGTACATCGACGAAGTGAAAATTGCCGAGCAACGAGTAGGTAATAAAATCATGCTCAAAACAGAAATTACGCCCGAAAATACCGCTAATAAATGGTGGGGCAACTGGTCTTGGGCCGACAAAAGCGATGTTACGAATAACAAACAGTGCGTTACGGTTGATTATGAAGTGTTTATGCCCAATAATATGCCATTGTTGGTATCAAACAAATATGGCAATATTTCTATTGTAGAGTTTTCAGCCCCTCTGATTGTGCATACAACTTATGGTAATTTTACCTGCGATAAACTTAGTGGCAATGAGAAAGAGATTCAGGTTCAGTACGGAAAAGCCGCTATCCGACAAGTAGATGAAGCTTCGCTGAGAGTGGCGTATTCAGACCTCAACGTGGACAAAGCCAATGTATTGAAGCTCAAAAATAATTTTGGCACAATCACCCTCGACCAAGTAAACCAATTAGAAGGCAATATTCAGTATTCGACGGGAAAGATTGGGGTCATCAGAGAAAATGCCAATTTAAACCTGAGCTATTCCGATTTGATAGAGCTACAAGAACTGCCCAAGACGCTCAAGTCGCTTACAATTTTATCGAACTTTACAGCCGTAAAACTGCCCGTCAGTACCACGTGCAACTTTAATTTCGATGTTACGGTCAATAATGCTCATTTCAAATACCCCACCAATAAAGTGTATTTTACCGTAAATCCCGATGGCAGCAATGCCTACAATCCGTCTAAGACCAATACAGTACAGTCGTTAAAAAATTACAAAGGCCGAACAGGCGATGGTACTGGCACAAAAGTAGTGATTCGGTCGAATTATGGTGGCGTGCGTTTTTCCGAAAAAGAATAATCGCATTAACTTTGATACGTCCTAATGATGAATAGCTAGGTACAATGCACTGAATGTTAGACAAAAACCAACAAACGAAGAAAACACCCATAAATAATTTGTAAATTAGCCTATTAATAATTAAACAAAAGATGAAGGCAAAATATGTAAACCCATTTACAGACTTTGGACGGTTCGCCGCTGCGATTTAAGAAAATCTTCGGAGAAGAAGCCAGCAAGCCTTTGCTTATTGATTTCCTAACGAGTCTTTTGCCAGAAAGTAACATAGTTGACCTTACATTCAAAGACAAAGACCAACTGGGCAGAACGGAGGAATACAGAAAAGCCGTTTATGACATCTATTGCGAGAACAATTCAGGCGAAAAGATAATTGTAGAGTTGCAGAAGGCAAACGGTGCGACGCTTCGCCAAAATTACTTTAAAGACAGAACCGTTTACTATTCAACTTTTCCTATTCAAGAACAAGCTCAAAAAGGAGATTGGAATTACAAGCTTAAATATGTCTATTGTGTTGGTATTCTGGATTTTAAATTTGAGGAAAAAGTTGCAAACGGAAACGGAGAAGTAATTCACACGGTACAGCTCAAAGACCAAAACAATAAAGTATTCTATGAAAAGTTGAAGTTTGTCTATTTAGAAATGCCTCATTTTGTAAAATCAGAAGCAGACCTTGCCAATCGATTAGACAAATGGTTGTACTTCATCAAGCACTTAGAGGACTTTCAGAATATTCCAGAAGTCTTTAAAGACGAAGTTTTTATTCAAGCTTTTGAAAAGGCAGAAATAGCTAAGTATAGCGAAGCGGAACGTCATGATTATGAACAAAGTTTGAAGGTTTTTCGAGACAATAAAGCAGTTTATGAATATGCTATCAATACCGCTTTTGATGAAGGAAAAATAGAAGGAAAGATAGAAATAGCAAGAAAAATGAAACTCAAAGGGCTTTCCTCTTCTGATATTTCCGACTTAACAGGACTTTCCGAAGAGGAAATAAACGACCTATGAAAAATGCCTTGTGCCTAACATTGGCTTGTCGCTATAGCGGTTTTTGAATAAGTTGGAAGATAGAATTTTAAATTAACTTTAGTACTGTTTTCGGCGGAATTGCCAGAAACGCACCACATCGTCAAGCCTAGTACATTAATTACAGATTTAAGTTTTTTATTTTCAGATAAGTATATTTATCTTGATTTACAATCCACAACTCATACTTTAAATTTACTCTTCTTTCGTGATTGCAAAATAGCGAACATCTACAGGCAACTCGGCAAGCAATTGTTGGGTACGCTCAGGGCGAGCGTCGGTTAGAAAAACCTGTTTGAATGTGCCATCTATCATCATATTGATGAGTTGCTGAATACGACGGTCGTCGAGTTTATCAAAAATATCGTCGAGCAAAAGCGTTGGCTGAAAGCCTTTTTCTTGTGCCAGCATTTCAAATTGAGCCAATTTTAGCGCAATAATAAAAGACTTTTGTTGCCCTTGAGAGCCATATTTTTTGAGGTTAAATTGATTAATTTCAAAACCAAAATCATCTTTATGAATCCCCATCGTTGTGCGTTGTGCCGCCAAATCTCTTCCTTGATTTTGGGTAAAATCTTGGGCAAACGAATCGGGCTGAATGTCGGTTTCATATACCACATTGACCCATTCTCTTTGCTCCGATAAACTGGCATAATGTTTCTGAAAAATGGGGACAAAAATATCGAGAAACGCTTTCCTTTTGGCATAAAGCACCAAGGCGTGTGCAAGCAAAGGTTGCGAATACAACTCTAGTAATAGGGCATCGAAGGTATTTCTTTCGGCAAACTGCTTGAGCAAAGCGTTGCGTTGAGCCAAAATTTTGTTGTACAGCAACAGCGTTTCTAAATACGCTTGGTCGAGTTGGGCCATAACACCATCAAAAAACTTCCTTCGTTCCTCGCTCCCATCCCTGATAATATCGGTATCATTCGGCGAAATCAACACAATCGGAAAACGACCAATATGGGCTGCCAAACGCTCGTAGGGCTTTTTATCGCTCAATACACTCTTTTTTTGTCCTTTTTGCATGGCACAAGTTATTTGCACTACCTGCTCTTGTGGCTCTTTTTCTAGCTCAAAAAAACCATCAATCATCATAAAAGGAGCATCATGCTGGATACACAAAGCATCTTGCGACGTGATGGCACTTTTGGTCAGAGCCAAGAAATAAATGGCATCAAGCAGGTTTGTTTTACCGCTTCCATTTTCTCCCACAATACAATTGATACGCTCAGAAAACTCAAATTTGCTGAATGTATAACTCTTGAAATGGGTCAAACTGATTCGCTGTAAATACATAAAGCTGGGGCAAAAAAAAAAGATGAATGTTTTGAGCTAATAATCAACCGTCTAATATGATATTTTTCTTGGTCGGTTCTTGGTTTTGTACTAATTTCGCATTGCAAATTAAGCTCTCGCTGGGTGGTTTGCAAATCTCAGGATGAAGTAGCACACATAATACGCACATTTTGAGGACCCTTATTTACTTAATCGTCAGATTCAACGCAAGTTAATCACTCATTCATTTAATAAGAAAAATGTCAAAGAAAGCTGAAAACAAAGTAAAATACTCGAAAGAGACCTACATGTACTGGTACGAGTCGATGGTTCTTCAACGTAAATTTGAAGAACGTGCAGGTCAGTTGTATGGTCAGCAAAAGATTCGTGGTTTTTGCCACCTTTACATCGGACAAGAAGCTTGTTCGTCGGGCGCAGCTTCGGCACTTCGTGAAGGCGACAAATATATCACAGCTTATCGTGACCACGGTATCCCGTTGGCTTTGGGTTCAGACCCCAACACCATCATGGCCGAATTGTACGGAAAAGCTACTGGTATTTCTAAAGGAAAAGGTGGTTCGATGCACATTTTCGATAAATCGGTGGGTTTTGTTGGTGGACACGGTATTGTAGGGGCTCAAATTCCATTGGGTGCTGGGTTGGCTTTTGCCGAAAAATACAACAAAACGGGCAATGTGTGTATCTGTTACTTTGGCGATGGTGCTGTACGCCAAGGAGCTTTGCATGAGGCTTTCAACATGGCTATGACATGGAAATTGCCTGCTATTTTTGTGGTAGAAAACAACGGTTATGCCATGGGTACTTCGGTTTCTCGTACTTCAAACGTAACCGACCTTTACACCATTGGCGAGGCGTATGATATGCCATCGGAGCCTGTCGATGCCATGAGCGTAGAGGCTGTACATGAGGCTGTTGCTCGTGCTGCCGAGCGTGCTCGTGCTGGCGAAGGTCCTACTTTCTTAGAGTTCAAAACGTATCGCTACAGAGGTCACTCGATGTCAGACCCTCAGAAATACCGTACCAAAGAAGAGGTTGAAGCCTACAAAATGCGTGACCCAATCGAGCAAGTAAAGAAAGCTATTTTAGATAACGCATTTGCTACAGAAGAGGAATTGGCCGCTATTGATGCCCAAATCAAAGCTAGAGTAGAAGAATCGGTGAAATTCTCCGAAGAATCGCCTTGGCCAGACCCTTCTGAAGCGTACAAAGACGTTTACGTAGAAGAATATCCATTCCCTGTGGAATAATTTTTATGCAGAATTGTGAGTTAAAGTTTCTGAAAAAATTCAACTCATAACTCACTCACAGGTCATAAAAAAAGAGGTAATGTAACGAGCATTACCTCTTTTTTTATGGATGGTATGCTATTGATAAAAAAGGGGCAAACAGAAAAAAATCTTTGAAGAATCTCTTTTCCCATAAATACTAATCCGATAAATAACCTCAATCTATATTCACCGCTACGCCGTTGAGCTTGTAGCCTGTAATCCGAATTTCGGTACGGCGGTTTCGGGCGTGTTCTTCTTCGCTGCACGTAATGCCATCGGCACAATGGTTGAGCAATTGAGTTTCGCCGTAGCCTTTCGCTGTGATGCGTTGGCGGGCAATTTGATGATTTTTCACAAGATAATCAGCCACAACTTCGGCTCGTTTTTGCGATAAAGCAATATTAAATTCTTTGCTGGCACGGCTGTCGGTATGAGAGCCTACTTCTACTAATACATCTGGATTGTCCTGCAAAATCTCGGCAAAAGCATCCAATTCAGCAATCGACTCGGCACGAAGGTCGGTTTTGTTGAGGTCGTAGTAAATGTTAAGGGTTTTGAGAATGATGTTTTTACGGATTCTTTTCATGCCCAACGAACAATTAATTAGGTCGGTATCTGACGATAATTGGGCTACGCTTTCGAGGCTAAGACCAACCAAACAAAACACTTTGGCAGGGTCTTGCTGATAACAAGCGGCATTGAAATTGGCTCTTTTACTCAAATAACGACTTTTTTTACCGATAAATGATAAATTATCGCCTCGATCGAGTTTGATGCTTACGTATCCTCCAAGCACCGCCACCGAATCTACTTGGCCCGGTTTGGCTAAATTGATGTACTTTAAAAACACGCCATCAAGATTTTCTTGGGTGTCTTTGTCATATACTCGAATAGATAATTTATAATGCTGTGGGGCTGTCTTTCGGGCTTGTCCGAAGCCCAAAGTCGATAAGAAAAGGAGCAAACAAAGACCTAATTTCATATAATTGCCGAGTTGAAGATACAACCATAAGTAAGCAAAAAATATGCCCTTTCAGAAATAAAACGCAACAGCTTTCTATAGGCTTGATGTAGTTGGGTCGATTCTGAATTAGTGCTTTGATTTTCAAAAGACTATACTTTATTCTAACTTAACATTACATGAATACTTGGGTTTAAATGAAACATTAGATTCAACTAATTAAATTTATAGGTATTTGAAAATAAAAATTTAACTCACAATTTATTCAATAAAAAAGCCCCTAGCCATTGTTACAATCGCTAAGGGCTTTTCATTGAATAAGCGTTTTTTACAAAACCGTTCTGATTTTCAGTTCGTCCATTTGTTTTTGGTCGATGGTAGAAGGCGAATCAATCATGACATCTCTTCCTGAGTTATTTTTCGGGAAAGCGATAAAGTCACGAATCGAGTCGGAACCACCAAACAACGAGCAAAGGCGGTCGAAACCAAACGCCAATCCACCATGTGGCGGTGCACCGTATTCAAAGGCATCCATCAAGAAACCAAACTGATGCTTGGCTTCTTCGTCTGAAAAACCTAGGGTTTCAAACATTTTTGCCTGTAAATCTTTTTGGAAAATACGAATAGAGCCACCGCCTACTTCTACGCCATTGATAACCATGTCGTAGGCATTGGCTCGAATTTTACCTAAATCGTCCGATTGTAAATGTTGAATATCTTCGGGTTTTGGTGCTGTAAATGGGTGGTGCATCGCAAACCAACGGTTGTCGTCTTCGCTGTATTCCAACAAAGGGAAATCAATTACCCAATGCACCGAGTATTCGTTTGGATTACGCAAGCCCAAGCGATTGCCCAACTCTAAACGCAATTCGTTGAGTTGTTTTCTTGGTTTGTCGCCATCGCCACAAAGAATGAGCAATAGGTCGCCGGGTTCAGCCCCTGCGGCTTCAATCCATTTTTGTAATTCTTCTGTACTATAAAATTTATCAACCGACGATTTGATACTACCGTCGGCATTGTAACGCACATAAACCAAGCCTTTTGCTCCGATTTGCGGACGTTTCACAAAGTCGGTAAGTTCATCGACTTGCTTGCGGGTATATTCGGCACAGCCTTTGGCATTGATGCCCACCACTACCGATGCAGCATCGAATACGGGGAAGTTTTTGCCAGAAGTAAGGTCGGTACTTTCGCTTTTAAGTTCATAAAACTTCATGCCAAAACGAATGTCTGGTTTGTCGGAACCATAATATTTCATCGCATCGGCATAAGTCATGCGTGGGATTTCGTTGATGGTTAAACCTTTCAAATTCAGGAATAAACGACGTACCAGACCTTCAAACATTTGTAAAATATCTTCTTGTTCGATAAAAGACATTTCGCAGTCGATTTGTGTAAATTCGGGCTGGCGGTCGGCTCTTAAATCTTCGTCACGGAAGCATTTCACAATTTGGAAATAGCGGTCGAAACCCGACACCATCAACAATTGTTTGAACGTTTGTGGCGATTGAGGCAAGGCATAAAATTCGCCTGGGTTCATGCGAGAAGGCACTACAAAATCCCTAGCTCCTTCAGGAGTCGATTTAATCAATACGGGTGTTTCTACCTCGATAAAGCCTTGTCCGTCTAAATACGCTCGTACTTCTTGTGCCATTTTATGACGCAAAATCAAGTTTTGGCGTACAGGATTACGGCGTAAATCGAGGTAGCGGTATTTCATTCTTACGTCGTCGCCTCCGTCGGTTTCGTCTTCTATCAAGAAAGGCGGCAACTTGGCAGGGTTCAAAACAGTAATTTCGGTAAGCTTAATTTCGATGTCTCCTGTTGCAATTTTATCATTTTTAGAAAGACGTTCTACTACGGTGCCTGTAGCCGAGATAACATACTCACGACCAAGCGAGCGAGCGATTTCGAGGGCTTCTTTGCTTGTTTTTCCTTCTTCAAGCATCAATTGTGTGATACCGTAGCGGTCACGGAGGTCAATCCAAATCATGCCTCCTTTGTCACGGATACGTTGTACCCAACCACAAAGTGTAACGATTTCGTTGACGTTTGCCATACGAAGTTCGCCATTATTATGTGTTCTTAGCATAAGTTTTTATACGGACTGCCTTGTCCGCCAATGTATTCGCTGAGTTTTGATAAATACGGACAAGCCTGTCCGAGCCAAATAATTTGCAAAATTACAGAATTTGTCAGGTGTGACACAAAACATTTTGAAAACTATTTGTGTTGTTTTGGATTATAATAAGTAAATCGTTGAAATTCGTTTGAATTAAAGGGATAAATTCAGTAAAAAATAGACAAATGAGCAAAAAAGTAGCCATCATTGGGGCAGGTATTGCTGGCATTGCCACGGCTATTCGGTTGGCCGTGAAGGGTTGGTCGGTAGAAGTTTTTGAAGCCAACGCTTATGCTGGAGGCAAATTGAGCAGTTTCGAGCAAGAGGGCTATCGTTTCGATGCGGGGCCTTCGTTGTTTACCTTGCCGCATTTGGTAGATGAGCTATTTGCTTTGGCAGGCAAATCTCCTCGTGATTATTTTCAATACGAGCGTTTGCCCGTTATTTGTCATTATTTCTGGGAAGATGGCACACGCTTGCAAGCCCATGCCCAAGTAGAGGATTTTGCCCAAGAAGTTGCCCAAGTGCTAGGAGAACCGGCTTCGCATATTATCCATTTTCTGAAAGACAGTGCCTTTAAATATGAAGTATTAGATGGCTTATTTTTACAAGATTCTTTGCATAAAATCTCAACATGGACTTCTGCCAAAGCCCTCAAAGGATACATCAATTTGCCTCGGCTAGGCATTTTTGGTACGATGAATCAAGCCAATGCAAAGCAATTTCAGCATCCAAAATTGGTACAATTGTTCAACCGTTACGCCACTTACAATGGTTCAGACCCCTACCAAACTCCAGCAACGCTCAACATCATTCCGCATTTAGAATATAATCTTGGGGCTTTTTTTCCGAAAAAAGGCATGGTCGATATTACGAATACGCTTGTAAGTTTGGCCGAATCGTTGGGCGTAAGTTTTCATTATCAAATGCCTGTAGAAGAAATTATTACAGGAGAAAAAAAGGTAAAAGGGATTCGGGTAAAAGGACAAGTATTACCTTTCGACCTAGTGGTTTCCAACATGGACGTAACCCATACCTATCGCAAGCTTTTGCCTCAAGCCCATCATCCCAATCGTTTGTTGAACCAACCCAAGTCGAGTTCGGGCGTAATTTTTTATTGGGGAATGAACAAAACTTTTCCATCCCTCGATTTACACAATATATTTTTTAGTGATAATTATCGAGAAGAATTTCGGGTAATGTTTGAAGAAAAAAGCCTCTACCACGACCCAACGGTGTATATCAATATCACCTCAAAATACAAACCAGATGATGCACCAGCGGGCTGCGAAAACTGGTTTGTATTGGTGAATGCTCCTGCCAATGAAGGACAAGACTGGGATACACTCATTGCCAATTTGCGAAAGAACGTTTGGCAAAAACTGGCTCGCATATTGGGCGAAGATGTACAAGCCTATTGCGAAACAGAAGCCATACTCGACCCTAGAAGTATCGAACTCAAAACCTCATCTGCCCAAGGGGCTTTGTATGGCAACTCGTCGAATAACCGCTATGCGGCTTTTTTACGCCATGCCAATTTTTCTAAAAACTTCTCTAATCTATATTTTGTGGGAGGCAGCGTACATCCGGGCGGAGGCATTCCTTTGGCTTTGTCTTCTGCCAAAATTACGGCAAATATGATTAGTTGAGTAGCGTGCAAATCTCGTTAAAACTAGGGCGTTGCAAAACCGCTTCGTTCATACATTTTTCTACTAACTGCCTCAATGCCAATACTTCTGCCAATGACTGTTCGGCTGGCAGAAGTTGCTGTAGCAAATCGTCGAGTAAGCAGGCAAAAGCCCGTACTTCTAGGCGTTGCAAGGCCGCCGCTTTGCTCGAATGTACATGATAGGTACTTGCCGCACCGAAATCGCCAAAAAGCGTATTTCCTTGTTCGTCAATCAGGGTATTATGGGCGTACAAATCGCCGTGTAGCACGCCAAGCGTATGCAGGTGCTGCCCGACACTAGCCATTGCTTTGGCAATAGTAAGGATTTGTTGAGCCGTAAAAAAGGTATTTTCTGGAAAAGTATCACGGGTACAAGTATCGAAACTGGGTGGATTTGCCAAATTTTTGTAGTGCGGCGGAATCAGTTGCATCAACAAGCCCTGTTTTTCTTGTGGATGATTGCTAATTTTACCTAGAACTTTCACAAGGTTTGGATGTATGCCAGCCGCCATACAAGCATTCATTTCGTCGCTAGGCAAGCCGTCGCTGGTGACTTCACCCTTAAAAATTTTCACCGCAACCGTTTGGGCTGTTGTTTCCCAACTAGCTCGGTAAATATTGCCCGAAGCTCCTTCGCCCAATTGTTCTTGCAGTTGCAAGCTTTGCCAGTCGATTTCGGGTAAAGTAATGGGTGTTTCTATCCCTTCCGAAAAAGGATTACCCGCCAAAGCCAGCCAAGAAAGTCGAGGAAAGGAAAGCAAGGCTTCTGGAAAATCGCTGAGTTGATTGGCCGAAATACGCAATAATTGCAAGTTTTTACAATGGACCAAAGTGTTGGGTAAAGACCTCAGCCGATTGCCTGCGAGCATCAGCTTTTGCATAGAAGCACAATTGCCAATAGAATCGGGTAATTGCTCGATAGCATTGTTGGTTAAAATCAGCCAACGGGTCGTTGGCGGAATAGCATTTTCAGGAATGTATTGAATTTGATTCGCCTTGAAACCAATCATTTCTAGTTGCGGACATTGAGCCAATACCGAAGGAAAAACAGTAAATAAATTATCCGAAAAAAAAGCTATTTTAAGTTTGTGCAACTGCCCAAAATCGTCTGGAAGCTCAGACAACTGATTACCCGATAAATCTAAGATTTCTAAGGAATCGGCCAATTGGTAGATTTCTTTGGGAAAAACTTGTAGTCCACAGGCGAGTTTTAGGCGAGTAATGCCCCGTAATTCGCCCGAATACAGTTGTTGTAACGTTTGCATAAAGGGAGTTTTTGACAAAGATACAAAGGGATAGCAATTAAGCGATAGGCAGGCGTATGATGTCTTTTTTTTAGGGCTGTAGGTATCATTTTCCTACCTTATATGGTAGCCAAAAACTGCCTTACGTGTTCTTTTATTTTCACTATTTGTCGGTGGTATTCAAGCGTTTTGATTTCTTTTTTTAAGCGATTTACTTCGGTGGTTATGCTGATTTCTAGGGTTTTAGGATTGCCCTTGCCATAAGCCCAGCAAGGATGCGTACACAAATTTTCTTTGCGTTTTTCTAATGCCTGAATTTGTTGGTTCAAATCTTTTACCAATTTTTTCAATTGCCCTTCCATCGACTGCTCTCGCAATTGCTTTTCGTTGAGCCATGTCAAACGCAAACGCATCAGTTCAAATACATCTTGTTGGGCATAAGCTTCTGTGATTTGGTGCATCAATTGTGTTTTTCGTATTTTTTCCTCCTCATCTTGTTCCAAATCTGGATGAAACTCTTTCACCAATGCCATATACAATGCCCGCAGCGATGGCGGATTTGTCATGGTAGGCGTACTTTGCGGTGGTTCGGTAATTTCGTGGGGTACTTCTATTTCTTGCGTTGGTGTTTCAATAGGAAAATATTTATCGACCAATGGCTGCAAATGAGTCATGCCTGCTTGGGTCAATTGCAGGGCAATAGCCCCAAGGTAATGCCTGAGTTTTTGTTGTTCTGCTGCTATCAGAAAATCGCTCCCAAGGTGTTCTTCTAAGGTCAGCAAGAAATTACCTAATCGGGTATTATATTTTCGGTGCAAAGGGGCAATATCTTGGTTGATTGCCTCCTGAGCCAAGGCAATGAATTGCTCTGTGGCGAGCAATTCGGCCTTGAGTTGTTCAATTTTTTGAAGGTTTGCTACCAACTGTCGTTGTAATTTCAAGGTAGCCTTGTCGGTCGTAGTTCGTACAATCAATCCTTCATAGCGTGCTAAATAATGTTCCATTGCTTACTCTTGGGCTTCTTTTTCGCCCACTTGTTGTCGCCACATGGCATAATACAAGCCTTTTTTCTCTAAAAGATTGGCGTGAGAACCATATTCGACGATTTTACCTTTTTCCAATACAAAAATATTATCAGCGTGCATCACGGTGCTTAGGCGGTGGGCAATCAGCACGGTGATATGCTCGCCCAAGTCGGAGATTTGTCGAATTGTTTCCGAAATTTCTTCCTCTGTAAGCGAATCCAAAGCAGACGTAGCCTCATCGAAAATCAATAAATTGGGCTTACGCAACAAGGCTCTTGCAATGCTCAGGCGTTGCTTTTCGCCTCCCGAAACTTTTACACCCCCTTCACCAATGAGGGTATCTAAACCTTTATCGGCTCTTGCCAACAAGGGGCCACAAGCGGCTTGCTGGAGTACAGCCAAGCATTCGTCGTCGGTGGCTTGCGGATTGACAAACAAAAGGTTTTCTCGGATTGTTCCAGAAAACAATTGTGTATCTTGGGTCACAAAGCCTAGTTTGGTGCGGAGTTGGTCGAAATCAATTTCTTTACCATCGTGTCCATTGTACAAAATCCGTCCTTGGCGAGGCTTGTACAAACCTACCAACAATTTCACCAAGGTACTTTTTCCCGAACCCGATGGCCCTACAAAAGCAATGGTTTCGCCTACATTGGTTTGAAAACTCACCCGACGCAAAGCATCTTTGGTAGCAGATTGATGCCTAAACGTAACATCGTCGAAAGCCAAACTTTCAATTTGATGAATCGGATGCGGATTGGCTGGTTTTTCTTCTACAGCAATGCTAAACAACGATTCATAATTTTGTAACGACACCTGTGCTTCTCGGTAAGTATTAATCACGTTGCCCATTTCTTGCAAAGGCCCAAAAATGAAGAACGAATAAATATTAAGCGAAAAGAATTGTCCGAGTGTAATTTGTCCCTTGAAAATCAGGTACATCATAATCAAGGTAAGCACGGCACGCAGCAAGTTGACGCTTGTTCCTTGAATAAACATCATACTTCGGACAAAACGAACCTTTTTTAATTCTAAAGCTAAAATCTTTTCCGTTGTGCCATTGAGGTGATTAATCTCTTGTTGTGCCAAGCCCAAGGATTTTACCAATTCGATGTTGCGTAAAGATTCGGTCGTAGAACCAGCCAAAGCGGTTGATTCTCGTACAATTGCCTGTTGGATAACTTTTACTTTTTTACTCAACATCGAGCTAATTACCGCAATCAAAGGCCCAATGGTAAGAAACAGCGGCACAATTACCCAATGCACCGAAATAGCGTAAATGGTTACAAACACCAAGGCAACCAAACTTTGGAAAAAGACATTGATACCCACCGAAATGAGCTTTTCAACATCAATACGCACTTTTTGAAGTTTGCCCAAGGTTTCGCCAGAGCGTTGGTCTTCAAAAGTTTCGTAGGGCAATTCTAAGGAATGCTTTACGCCATCGGCATATAAACTTGCTCCGATTTTTTGCGTAATCGTACTGATGAAATAATCTTGGAAATTTTTAGCAACCCTCGACACAAACGCCACACCCACCGAAGCCCCAAGCAAGGGCAGAATTGCTCCCAAAAAATCATGAAGGGTATGGTTTTTAGCCTGTATTTTTGTGGCTACGTTGTCGATGATATGCCTAAAAATAAGCGGGTCGAGTAGCGAAAAAACTTGGTTTACAATAGCCAAAAGTAAGGCTAAAGCAAGGGTAAGTTGATGCTTTCGGAGGTAGGGTAAAAGAATCTTCATATTGTACGATTGTTTTCTTTTACGTAACCTTTTTCCAAAACTTTTGGTTCGGCTTATGGTTTGTAAAACAGCTTATTAATTTCGGGTTAACCCAAACACATTGTATGACTTTTGTGTTAGAAACAGACTGCCCAACAAAATAGATTGCATTCCTCTTATAATTCAGCGGTGATTGATATTTATTCCCAACACAATCATAATCAATCTAATACAACTACCACAATTAATATGTAAATTTGTCTTATTAAAATTATGATAACAGATGAAAGCAAAATATGTAAATCCTTTCACAGATTTCGGTTTTAAAAAGATATTCGGAGAAGAAGCTAGTAAACCTATGCTTATAGACTTCTTAACGAATCTCTTGCCTGAAACTAATATTGTTGATTTAACTTTAAAAGACAAAGATAGGTTAGGAAGAACAGAGGATGATAGAAAAGCTATTTATGACATCTATTGCGAAAATAGTTCGGGCGAAAAAATTATTGTTGAATTACAAAAAGCAAACGGTGCGACGCTTCGCCAGAATTACTTCAAAGACCGCACGGTTTATTATGCTACTTTTCCAATTCAAGAACAAGCTGAAAAAGGTGAATGGAACTACCAGCTAAAGTATGTTTATTGTGTCGGTATTTTAGACTTTACATTTGAAGATAAAATAAAAAGTGGGCGTAAAGAGGTTATTCATACGGTTCAACTCAAAGACCAGCATAATGCAGTGTTTTATGAAAAATTGAAGTTTGTATATTTAGAAATGCCTCATTTTACCAAACAAGAACATGAGCTTGAAACTCGAATAGACAAGTGGTTGTATTTTATACAACATTTAGAGGACTTTCAGCATATTCCAACTATTTTCAAAGATGATATTTTCATTCAAGCATTTGAAAAAGCTGAAATTGCAAAATACAGCGAAAACGAACGCTATGATTATGAACAAAGCTTAAAAGTATATCGTGATTTAAAAGGCGTTATTGATTCCGCCTATTTCGATGGTAAAGCCGAAGTAGCTCGTAAACTTAAAGAGAAAGGCATGGATATAGACTTTATCGTAGAAATTACTGGATTAACTAGAGAAGACATTAGCAGGTTATAAATACCTAAAAATCCCCCAAAGCCAAACATAAGGCTTCGAGGGATTTTTAGGTATCTTCTACAAATGCTTCATATAAGTAGCTAAATCTTTGTCGCCTCTACCCGATAGATTGATAACGACGGTTTCGTTAGCCGTAGCGCCAAGGTATTTTAGCACCGCCAAAGCGTGCGATGATTCTAGGGCTGGAATGATGCCTTCGAGTTTAGATAGCTCAAATGCCGACTGTAAGGCTTCTTCGTCGGTGATGGCATAAAAATCGGCTCGTTTGGTATCGAACAAATGGGCGTGCATGGGACCAATGCCCGGATAATCTAAACCTGCCGAAATCGAATGAGGCTCAACTACTTGTCCGTCTTCGGTTTGCATCAAAATGCTTCGACTGCCATGCAACACGCCTGGTTTTCCTAAAAACGTAGTAGCAGCCGACAGCCCCGAATGAATGCCATGCCCTCCTGCTTCGGCAGCCACAATGCGTGTTTGAGGCTCATCTAAAAAGTGATAAAATGCCCCAGCAGCATTGGACCCCCCTCCTACGCAAGCAATTACGTAATCGGGATTGGTCTTACCAATTTTTTCTTGCAATTGCCATTTGATTTCTTCCGAAATAATCGACTGAAAGCGGGCTACCATGTCTGGATAAGGATGTGGCCCAACTACCGAGCCGATGATATAATGCGTATCAACAGGGTTATTAATCCAGTGACGCATGGCATCGTTGGTGGCATCTTTGAGGGTTTTCGAGCCACTTGTAGCAGCACGCACTTCTGCTCCGAGCATTTTCATACGGGCCACATTGGGTGCTTGTCGCTCAATGTCAATTTCGCCCATATACACAATACATTCCAAACCCATCAAAGCACATACAGTGGCGGTGGCTACGCCATGCTGTCCTGCCCCTGTTTCGGCTACAATCTTGCGTTTGCCCAAACGCTTCGCCAACAAGGCTTGCCCGATGGTATTGTTTACCTTATGTGCTCCTGTATGGCACAAATCTTCTCGTTTCAGGTAAATGGTGGTTTGGTATTTTTCGGAAAGACGTTCGGCTAAAAACAAAGGCGTAGGGCGACCTACGTAGTCTTTCAATAAGGCTTGAAATTCTTGTTGAAAAGTAGGCTCACCGATAATGCTAAGATACGTGTTGCGTAATTCTTCTACATTGGGATAAAGCATTTCGGGGATGAAAGCCCCGCCAAATTGTCCGTAATACCCTTTTTCGTTAACGTGGTATTGTTGCGTTGCTGTTGTCATATACTTGTTCAGAGTTCTACCGCTTCCGATTTGAGAATTTTAATCAACGCAGCGAGTTTGTCGATGTCTTTCATGGCGGGCGATAGCTCAAATTTACTGTTTACATCAATGGCATGAATTTTCAAATGCTTCAATTCTAATACACTCGCTGCGTTGTCGAGGCTGATACCGCCAGCCAAAAAGAAAGGCTTTTCGTTGTCGTAGCGGTTCAATAGCGACCAATCAAATGCGATGCCGTTGCCTCCTGCTTGTTCGCCTTTGGTATCGAATAAAAAGAAATCGCAGTAAGGCTTATAATTATTGAGTTTTCCTAAGTAAAAGTTTTGGTCTATACTAAAAGCTTTGATAATGTTGATTCCTTTAAAACGAAGGTTTTTACAAAAATCAGGGAGTTCTTCGCCGTGTAACTGCACATAATCTAGTTGGTATTTTTTGACCATTTCCAGAATATAGGATTGCGTAGCATTCACAAAAACGCCTACTTTTCGTACCGACTTAGGAAAACTTCGGAGCAACTCTTCATCTAATGCTGTACCGACAAAGCGTTTTGATTTTTCATAAAAGATAAAACCCATGTAATCAGGCTGTAAAGCTAACAATTGGCGAATGTTCTCGGCATCTCGCATTCCGCAGATTTTTAGTCTCATGGTATCGGCGTTCGTGTTAGGGTAAGTATTCTGTAAATAACAAAAATACTGAAAAAACCTGATAATTAGGCAACTACTGGCACTTTTCTATGCAAAGGCTAGGGCATCTATTTGGGCAATAAATTGCTGTAAAGCTTGGCCTGGATTAGGCGTTTTCATGAAATTTTCGCCAATCAAAAAGCCTTCGTAGCCTACGCTTTTCAATTGTTGGATGGTTTCGGGTTTTGAAATACAGCTTTCCGAAATTTTCAACAAATGGGCTGGGATTTTGTCGGCCAATGCCAAAGACGCATTAACATTCTGTTCGGCAAAGTTCTTCAAGTTTCGGTTGTTTACGCCTACTACGTCGATGTATTCGCACAAACTGCGGTCGAGTTCTTCTTGGTCGTGTACTTCCAATAGCGTTTCCATGCCCAACGATTTTACCACCTTGCCCAATTCGTACACTTGTGTGGGCGTAAGATTGGCGGCAATGAGCAAAATGACATCTGCCCCTAAAGCCTTGGCTTCAAAAATTTGGTATTCGTCGATGATAAAGTCTTTTCGTAAAATGGGAATCGTTGGATTCGCCTTGCGTGCTTCTAATAAATCTTGGTCGGTTCCTCCAAAAAAAGGCTCGTCGGTGAGTACCGACAAACACGCCGCCCCAGCCGCCACGTAGCCAGTGGTTACATCGGCAACCGTCACTTGGTCGTTGATGATACCTTTAGATGGTGACTTTCTTTTAAACTCCGAAATAATGCCCGAAGAAGCTGGATTAGACAAGCTCAATTTAAGCGAATTGGTCGCTTTGGCAAAATACCCTTGTTTGGTCAAGGTTTCCTGCGAAACCCGTGCCTTGCGTGCTTCTACTTCTAAGGATTTTTGTGCTATAATGGTATCGAGTATGGTCATCTTTTTAAAGGAAAATGAGGGAGTTGTGAATTGTGAATGAGTGAATTGTGAATTATATCTTCTATTTTTGGTTAAAATAATTTGTAATTCATTAACTAAGTCTGTATGAAGGATTTTATTTTGTCCAAAAGCGTTCTTATCGTTAGCATTTTTTGGTGTAGCGGCAACTCTTGCAGTTGCCACATTCCAAATGGCAACCGCAAGGGTTGCCGCTACACCAATTTTATTTTGAAAGATATAACCAAACTTTCGTACAGCACTAATCACTAATTCACAACTCACTCAATCACAACTCACTAATTAATGTTAGTTGGCAATAAATTTAATAAACGCATTCAAGGCTCTTCCACTTTCGAGCGATTCTTGGGCTTTGGCTACGGCATCGGTGATGCTCAAGGTATCATCTACGGCATACAAAGCCGTGGCTGCATTGGCAATCACCACTTCTTTTTGGGCTTTGGTAGCATTATTTTCTAAAATAGAAGTCATAATGCGAGCCGAAGCTTCTAGCGAATGCCCACCATACAATTCCTCTGGCTTATGTGCCGACAAGCCCATTTGTTTGGGCGAAATGGTTTCGATGGCACGGCTGGTATTCAGAATAAAACTGCTCGTCAACGAAATCTCGTCATAGCCATCTAAACCGTACAAAACGCCAAATTGTTTTTTACTTTTCTGAAAAATGGCACTGTATAATTTAAACACTTCTTCGTCATATACGCCTGTAATTTGCTTATTGACATTCGCTGGGTTCAAGATAGGGCCAAGCATATTGAAGAACGTTTTCATGCCCAATTCCTTGCGGATAGGCCCTACAAAACGCATCGCCGGATGAAACAGTGGTGCATGAAGAAAGCATATTCCTGCTTGCTCTATTTTTTTTCGTAAATAACTTTCGTCGTTAGAAAACTTTACCCCAAAATACTCTAAAACAGTAGAAGAACCCACCGACGACGATACGCCATGATTACCATGTTTGGCAATGGCTTGCCCTGTGCCTGCTACCACAAAAGAAGCGGTGGTAGATACATTGAACGTATCTTTGCCGTCGCCACCAGTCCCACAAACATCCATTGGGTCGTATGCCGATAAATCGACCGTTACGGCCAAATCCATCATGGCATCCCTGAAGCCTTCTAGCTCGTCGGGGTTTACGGGATACATCATGTAGGTTGTGAGAAAAGCGGCAATAAGAGAAGAATTTGCTTCTCCCTTACCAATTTTAGTTAGGGCTTCTTGGGCTTCTGTTTTAGAAAGAGGAGTTCCAGCGAGTTTTTTATTCAGGAAATATTTCATCGAATGTTGTACGGCATAATTACCGTCATAAATTGAGTTTAGCGACAGTGTAAAATTACAAAATATCCTTACGATTTCACCCAGTTTTCTACCATTTTCACCCCATATTGTGTTAAATACGCTTCTGGGTGAAACTGCACGCCTCGCACATCGTATTGGGTGTGGGCTTCGGCCATCACAAAGCCTTTTTCGTCTATGGCTGTGACGATAAGTTCTTGGGGCATGGTTTCTGGTACGACCGTCCACGAGTGGTAGCGGCATACTTCTACCTCGGCAGGCACGCCTTTGAAAAGGAGTTCATCGGGTTGCGTAATGATACATTTGGTTGTTACGCCATGCAGCACATCGCCCATGTTGTGCAGCTTTGCACCGAAGGCTTCGCCAATGGCTTGATGCCCCAAGCAAACGCCAAAAATGCTTTTGGTAGCGGCGTATTCTTTGATTACATCCAGCAAAATGCCCGCTTCTTCGGGAATACCTGGCCCTGGCGAAAGCAAGATTTTATCGTATTTTTTCACTTCTTCTAAGGCAATTTTATCGTTTCTAAAAACGTCAACGTCTTGCCCTAAATCTTTTAGAATATATACTAAATTATATACAAAAGAGTCGTAATTATCTAAAACGAGGATTTTCATGGTTGTCAATAATCGCCCAAAGTTGGTGCTTTAGGCGGGGTTAAGTTGTTTCAAACTGCTCTAATTAAACTACACATTTTCAGCTACTTCCAAGGCTTTACGCAAGGCGGCCAATTTGCTATGTACTTCTTGCATTTCGTTTTCAATCACCGATTTGGCTACAACACCCATGCCTGCTTGGTAAAATAATGTATTGTTTTTACTCAAAAATGTTCTGATGGCAATGGCGTGATTGAAGTTTCCTTTAAAATCCATGTAGCCGATAGCCCCCCCGTAAATATGGCGGTTGGCATTTTCGAGGCGGTTGATGATGCTCATGGCATTGTGCTTAGGCGAACCCGACAACGTGCCAGCAGGAAAAGTATCGGCTACCAATTGAAGTGGATTTACGCCTGCACTCATTTTGCCCGTCACTTTCGATACCAAGTGAATCACGTGCGAAAAGAATTGTACTTCTTTGAAGGTTTCTACTTTTACCACATCCGAACTTCTCGACAAGTCGTTTCTTGCCAAATCGACAAGCATGACGTGTTCGGCCGATTCTTTGGGGTCGGCGTGCAATTGGCGGGCCAATTCGGCATCTTTTTCGTCGTCGCCGGTGCGTCTGAATGTACCTGCGATGGGGTGTATTTCGGCTAAACCGTTTTTGATTTGGATTTGCTTTTCGGGCGAAGCACCAAAAATATGGTATTTTTCGTAGTCGAAATAAAACATATAAGGCGATGGATTGATAGAACGCAAAGCCCTATATACCTGAAAGTCGTCGCCTTCATACGTCCGACTAAATCGGCGAGAAGGAACAATCTGAAATACGTCGCCTCGCAAACAGTGCTGAATGCAAGTTTGAATCACCTGACGCATTTCGTCGTCGGTAAAATTGGTTTGTTCTGCTCCTGTTACTTTAAAAGATTTGGTGGCGTAATGGGGCAAATCTAGCAGCATTTCTAAGGTTTCGATGCTGCCTGTGGTGTTGGTTTCGTTGGCAAAATGATGACAATACAACGACAACTCATCTTTGAAGTGATTAATGGCAATCACATAGCGATACACATAATAGATGATTTGCGGAATTTCGGTATTGGCATTTTTTTCCTGAATCTCTATGTCTTCAAAATATTCCACGGCATCGTAACAAATATGCCCAAACATCCCGTTTGCCATTGGGGCGTAATCGGGCTGGCGTTCCCATTCAAAACGTTGGGCAAATTGCATGAGGGCTTGTACAGCTTCCTTGCGATGGCCAAGCGTAAATTGTTCGATTGTGCCATCAGGGAAAGTTTGCGTTACAACGTCGTTGTCTAATACAAAGCTCGCCACGGGGTCGCAGGCAATGTGGCTGTAGCCATGTTCTTTTCCGTGATAGTCGGCACTTTCGAGGATGACCGTGTTCTTAAACCTGTTGCGAAGTTTCAGAAACACCCCTACAGGCGTGATGGTATCCGCTAATTTTTTCTTTTGAATGGTTGTTACTTGAAAATTCATACCGTTTTAAAGACTGTGTTTGTGCGTTGGGTTAAGTCGATGATAACAAAAAAGGCTTACTGGTTGAACAGTAAGCCTTTTCGTGAAATATGTTTTTACCGAAAATACATAGTGATACTGCTCAACCGAGATTTGTCAGTTGCCACCACCACGCAGTATTTTTGATTGTTTGTTTCATTATTTTTGATTTGTTTGCAAACTTAAAGGGAAATTTTGTTTTTCAAAAAATATTATACCATAATTTTTGAAAGATAAACCTTTTATTTTAAAATTACCCCAATCTATAGCCATTTTGGATGCCTTGGTTTACTCCATTACTCCCAAATAATTGAACGGCGTTATTACTTTGAGTTCGGCTTTGATGGCATCGTTTACATCGAGGGTTTCGATAAACTCGGCGATGGTTGTAGCCGTAATTTTCTCGTTTTTACGGGTCAATGCTTTGAGTGCCTCATAAGGCTGTGGATACGCCTCCCGACGCAACACCGTTTGGATGGCCTCGGCAACTACCGCCCAGTTGTCTTCTAAATCGGCTTCGATGGCGGCTTGGTTCAATTCTAGCTTATTCAAGCCACGCAACAATGCCGTGAGGGCAATCAATTGATGAGCCAATGGTACGCCCAAATTACGCAATACCGTTGAGTCGGTCAAATCTCTTTGCAAACGAGAAACAGGCAATTTGGCTGCCAAGTATTCGTACAAGGCATTGGCTACGCCTACGTTTCCTTCTGAGTTTTCAAAATCAATCGGATTCACTTTGTGTGGCATCGCCGACGAACCCACTTCTCCTGCTTTGATTTTTTGCTTGAAATAGCCCATCGAAATGTACGTCCAAATATCTCTGTCAAGGTCTAAAATAATGTTATTCAATCGTTTAAGATTATCTAACAAAGCCGCTAAGTTGTCGTAATGTTCAATTTGTGTGGTATATTTGCTTCTGTTCAATCCCAACGAACTCACAAAAGCATTGCCAAAAGCCACCCAATTGGTTGCAGGATAAGCAATGTTGTGTGCGTTGAAATTGCCCGTTGCACCGCCAAATTTGGCACTGTACGGAATGGTTGCCAACAAATCCATTTGGCGTTCGAGGCGTTCGACAAACACTTTAAACTCTTTGCCCAAACGAGTAGGTGAAGCCGGTTGACCATGCGTGTGAGCCAGCAACGGAATATCTTGCCAAAGCGTTGCTAGGTCGTTGATTTTAGCAATGGTTTCTTGCAATTTTGGTACAAGTACGTCGTCCATGGCTTCTTTCAAGGAAAGCGGAATGGCGGTATTGTTTACATCTTGCGAGGTGAGTCCGAAGTGGATAAATTCTAAGGAATCGGCAATACCAAAATCGGCTAATTTATGTTTGATAAAATATTCTACAGCTTTTACATCGTGGTTGGTCACTTTTTCGGTGTCTTTAATCCAAAGGGCATCGGCTTCCGAAAAGTTGAGGTAGATGTTTCTTAAAGCAGGAAAGAGGTCGGCACTAACACCTGCCAATTGCGGTAATGGAATTTGACAGAGAGCAATAAAATATTCGATTTCGATACGAACACGGTATTTGATGAGCCCAAACTCTGAGAAATAAGGAGCAAGGCTTTCTACTTGCTTACGATAACGCCCGTCAATTGGGGAAATAGCTGTTAATTGATTCAGTTCCATAATTTTGCTTTCAAAACGCAAAAGTACAAAGTTTTTGTGAGGTGTTTTTCAGATTTAACACAACAAAGCAAGATAGTTTGAAAAAAAACTTGAATTTTTGAGCTTTCATCAGTAGCTATTGCCTCAATAGACTTAGTTGTAAAGGCAAGCTGAATACCACAGCAGGTTTACAAACGAGTATTTTTCAAAATATTAGCGGCTTGGCACAATCATTTATTTCCATCAATATGCTATTAAATCCTCGACTTTTAGCTACCGTATTGGGCTTTGTAATTGCCACTTTTACAACAGCCTTTTTATCTTTTTTGCCCGAAGCAAATGCCAATGTGTTGTTTATTTCGTTTATTGCCTCGTTTATCATTGCTGGTATTTTGATTTACTTTACGCTTGATTATTTGGTTTTTCAAGAAATCAACAAAATGTACGACAGCATTAATCGCCTGAAAATGAAAGACTTTGGCGTTTCTCGAAAAAAACTTTACAAAAATTCTAATCCTTTGAAAAAACTCAACGACGAACTCTTTGTCTATGTTTCTAAAAAAGAACAAGAAGTAAACGAACTCAAAAGGCTAGAAAAATACCGAAGAGAATTTTTGGCAAATGTATCGCACGAACTAAAAACGCCGATTTTTGCGGCCCAAGGCTTTGTGCATACCTTGCTCGACGGGGCAATGGACGATGAACGAGTACGGGAAAAATTCTTGACCAAAGCGGCCAAAAGCCTTGATGGATTAGATATTTTGGTGAAAGATTTGCTCACCTTATCGCAAATGGAAACGGGCGATATTCGGATGAATCGGGAGAAAATCGACCTCAAACAAATCACCAAAGAAGTATTTGAGCAGTTAGAAAGTAAAGCTTTGCTCAAAAATACCAGCTTACAAGTAAAGGCGGCAGAAGATAAAATATGGGTCAAAGCCGATGCCCAACGCATCGGACAAGTGATGACCAATTTGGTAGAAAATGCTATTAAATACGGCTACGAAAACGGAAAAGTATTGGTGATGTTGGAGGAAGATAAAAAAGATTGGAAAGTGTCGGTCAAAGATAATGGGCCAGGTATTCCGCCAGAACACCTCAGCCGTATATTTGAACGCTTCTATCGGGTTGACAAAGCCCGTAGCCGTTCGGATGGCTCTTCGGGCTTGGGTTTAGCGATTGTAAAGCACATCTTGAATGCCCACAAAACCAAAATTACCGTGATTTCAAAGCCCGAAAAAGGCACAACCTTTAGCTTTAAACTAGCGAAGGAAGTGTAGTTATTGAGTGATGTGTGTCCAGCTCAATTGTCGTATCACTGATACGACAATTGAGTTAGTAGGAACTCTATCTGCAAATTGCATCATTCTGCGAAGTTTTTTTTCGGAAAAAGACGAACCATATACTAAGGTCAATTGTGTAACGCTTTGCTTAATACTTGAACCAGTTAGCGATATAATTTAATAACTATTTCCAACATGGTATGATACTATGTAAAGTTGCCATTTAGACTTCAATAAATGTAAATTATTATAAACATAGCAACTATCTTTTTGAGAAGATATTACAACTATATCCCCAACAGAAAAAAAATCCTCACTTGAAGAGACAATTAGTTCAGCTTTTTTCTTATTGATTTTGCATAAATAAAATTTTAATGAATCTGGAGGATTATAATAGTCCATAGGGTGTAGGACAAGTTTTTAAAATTGGATAAAAAGTTAGAACTTATGGTCATGGAAAACGAAGAAACCGCATTTAAAGCCCTTTTTGCTAAATATTTAGCATGGAAAGCTAGTCAGCAAGACCAAAC
>JAAFJE010000018.1 GCA_013298025.1 Cytophagales bacterium
ACAATCGCACAACGTTCCAAGTAAAATTAGTACCAATATCTCTACTAATTCGTGTAAGCAACGACCTTTAACCCTAAAATCCGTTACTTGTTCAAAGTGTTTTGTAAGTTCCATCTTACAAAATTAAAGCTATTCGATTTTTTACCCTAATTTTAGTGCGGAAGCCCTAGTGTTGAATTTAAGAAACAAATTATTAGCCAATTAGATGCTAAATTGATAACAATTTCGGAAATTAGGAGGCTATATGAAGTGTCGTCAGTGAGCGTATGCCGCTGGCGACAGCAATATTCTAAGCACTATGAAAAACCGACAAAATTAGTCATTGAGATGGAATCTGAAGCAGTAAAAACGAAGTTATTAGTAGAGCGAAATGCTGAATTAGAGCGTATTATCGGTCAAAAACAACTAAAGATTGACTACTTGGAGAAACTACTTGAAATAGCCTCTGAGGATTTGAAAATCGACCTAAAAAAAAGTATAAATATGCCACTTTCAGCTACTACAAGTCCCATAGACAAGACTTGAAGGTAAAGATGAAAGAGCTTTATGAATTAGCACAAATAACTAAACAAGCTCATGCTCAACACCAAAACAAAGAACAGACCGATGCTTTTAACAAGCAAGATATTTTAAACAAAATTGCTCAGTTACGCATCAAACACCCCACAATGGGCTTGAAAAAACTCTTTCATAAAGTAAAGCCTATTAATCTGGGCAGAGACCGATTTATAGCGATGGCAATGGCGGCTAATTTGGGTATAAAACCCCCAAAAAACTATCTTAGAACAACTTATTCGACCAAAAGTAATCGCTATAAAAACCTCTTAGACGGGATTCTGTTTGATGACATCAACCAACTGTGGGTAAGCGATATTAGCTACTTTTGGGTCGTAGATAAGTTCTTTTATATTACGTTAATCATGGACGTGTATTCTCGGCGAATTGTAGGATATTATGCCTCGACATCGTTGTTGGCTTCTGCTAATGTGGCAGCTTTGAAACTCGCCTTAAAGACTAGGTCTAAGCAAGATTTATCCGGATTAATTCATCATTCTGATAAAGGAACTCAGTATGTTTTTAGCGAATATGTTCAACTATTGGAGAATAATAAAATACAAATCAGTATGGCTAATATCGTCTATGAAAACTCCCATAGTGAAAGGCTAAACGGCATCATCAAAAATGAATATTTAGCTCATCGAAATATCCAAAATTTAGAACAGCTTGATAGGCATTTGGATAAAGACGTTAAACTCTATAATCACGAAAGACCACATTGGGAGCTTGGTATGATGACACCTATTGAGTTCGAAAATTATCTCTTAAATACACCAAAATGTCAAAGAACGAAAATGAAAATTTATGTCGACAAAAACACTATTTCTAAACAAAAATTTGAAAATCAATTATCACTTTTCTAAGTTTAACATTAACCAAAAAAGTCAACCTATTTCAGGACAGGACAACGATTAACGGATAACAGATACACAGATAACAGATACACAGATAACCCTTACCACCTATCGTCGAAGATTATCACAAATAATGGCCGTAGCAATACCCGCATTGAGCGACTCGGCTTGTCCGAAACGAGGAATCGTAATTTTTTCGCTTACAAAAGCTTCTACTTCTGCCGAAATGCCATTAGCTTCGTTGCCTATCACAATATAGCCTTCAGAAGCAAACCGCATTTGATGTACATTTTGGGCATCTAAAAATGTACCATATACCTTGGCTTGGATTGTGGCTAAAAACGAAGGCAAATGTGTATAGTACAATTGAACCCTCGTAAAAGAACCCATTGTAGCGGAAATAACCTTGGGATTGTACAAATCTACTGTATTTTCAGAACAGATAATTTTAGAAATTCCGTACCAATCGGCAATGCGAATAATTGTTCCTAAATTGCCCGGGTCACGGATGTCGTCGAGTACCAAAGCAAACTCTTGAGCCGCCACTTGCAAAGGCTCATTGGCTCTCATTTTCGCTACTGCCAAGGCTGCATTATTGGAACTAAAACTTCCGGCCCGTTCTAATTCACTTTGTGTGACAATTTCAGCCTGAATAGTTTGTTTGTCTAAAAGGGGTTTATTTTCTTTGTAAAAATCCTCGGTGACGTACAAAGACGCTAATGCAAAAGGCGAGTGGAGCAATTCTAACACACTTTTTCCACCTTCTACGACAAAAGCTTGAAATTCTTGGCGAAATTTTTTTTGTTGGAGAGCGTTGATATATTTAATCTGATTTTTTGATAACATATTATTATTGATTTATCACCCATAAGAGATGATTTCTTGCTGGAATCATCTCCTCATATAAGCATGACGCTACAAGGTTTTATTCGTTCTATCATTGTATTGTGCTGCGGTGTGTATCTTGTTGGCTGCACGCCCGAAGCTACCTTACAATATCCTTTGCTCTATTCTCAGAATATTAAAGGTAACAAGGTTGTCAAAAAAGAACAACTCGATGGTCTTTTGCCTCAGCGACCCAACAAACGTATTTTACGCACGCCCCTAACGCCTGGTTTATATTTTTATCAGTTATTTTCTAAAAAATACCCTCAACAAAAAGTATTATGGGAGCAACAGATTGCAAAGTTAAATCAAGATTTTGAGCAACAAACCTCCGCTATGGATAATAATTCACCAGAGTACTTAAAATTAAAACAAAAGAAAGAAAAAAATATACAAAAACTAGACAAATACATCAAAGAAGGCAACTGGGGTATGCGTACTTTAGGCGAAGCACCTGCCTATTTTTATAAACAAGATGTCGTAAACAATGTAGAAAAACTCAAGACGTACTATAAAAATCATGGCTTTTTTTACTATGATGTTTCCTATAAAGTTGATAGCTTGTTTCTCAACAGGAGAAGCGTAGCCGTTACCTACCTCATTAAAGAAGGAGCTTTTTATCCGATTGGCCGCAACGATTCGCTGGTCGTAAAAGATTATACGATAGATTTACTTTTAAGAAAGCACCAACACGAATCGCTTCTCAAAACAGGCGAACGCCTTACCCTTGAGAATTATAACGCCGAAAAAGAACGGTTGGAAAAACTCCTCCGCAACAATGGTTATTATGCTTTTTCCAAAGAATTTTTAAGCATTAAAATCAACGCCCTCGATACGGCACAAAAACAAAATCTCGGCGTTATTACGTTTATTCCGAATCCAGCCAAAACCCCAAAAAACATTTTTTTTAAAACACCTTATGTATTTGGGAAAATACAATTTGTTTCAGATGGAAGTTCTCCAAGCGTGCCATATCCAAAAGTTGACACCCTTGAAAGTCCTTTTATTCAGTATATATTTGTCAATAAACGTTTTTCTACCAAGCTGTTAGATACTAAAATTGATTTACGCACAAACGCCCATTTTAGTCAAGAAAAAATAGACCAAACCCAGAAAAAACTGTACGCCCTAGAGCAATTTCAATTTACCCGCATTAACCTCGATACAACGCAAGGACGCATCAATGCTACGATTCATGCCCGACCGCTCGACAAATATGAGTTTTCGGTTGAAACAGGTGGGAGCGTATTTGCAGGAGGCAGTGGCTCGAAACTGGTGCCAGGTCCATTTCTTAATACGTCGCTCAAAGCTCGCAATATCAATAGTACAGCAAACTCACTCGAAACAAACTTACGCTTTGGTTATGAAGCCCAAGCGGGTTTTCTTCGTCCCGATTCGGTGACACGCAACCTCGAACTAGGACTCAATACTTCTTTCATTGTACCCAAAATTTTATTACCAGAACCCATTGCTCAACAGTTTGAAAACTACTCGCCACAAACCCGCATCAGTATTGGGGGAGAATTTATTGGGCGACAAGAGTACAACCGTTTTGGGTTTAAAATCGGTAGCTCGTTTGTTTGGAAACCCGACCCTAACAAATACTGGCAAATTTCGCTATTCGACGTCAACTTAGTGAATACCAGCAACCAAACCTTGGCATTCCGCAACTTCCTCGATAGCCTACAGAAGCTCGGCAACAACCTTAAACGAAGCTTTCAACAGTCGTTTATTTCGAGTATTAGTGCCACTTATACTTACACCGATAATCCTTATGGGCAACTCAAAGAAGGCAAATATTTGAAGCTTTTCCTCGAATCGGGCGGTACGACACTCAACTTATTTCAACACAACAAAATCGGTTTTTTACGTACCCTGTTTGGCGACAGCCTACAGTTTTACCGCTACATCAAGGCAAGCATCGACTACCGCAAATACATACCAGTGAGAGGTTCTGCCAAAAACTTGTTTGCTTATCGTATCAATACCGGTGTTGCTTATGCTTACGGCGCTGATAAAGAATTACCTTACGAGAAAAACTTTTTCATTGGTGGTCCCAGCAGTCTAAGAGCTTGGCGACCAAGGCAATTAGGGCCAGGCTCGTTTAGTGGCTCATTCGATAACCCGGGTAGCATCATTTTGGAAAGTAGTGCCGAACTTCGCTTTAAAATTCTTCGATTTTATGGCGACTTAAACGGGGCATTATTTGCTGATGCAGGCAACGTGTGGCGTATTACCAATCAAAATACCGCCGGACTCGAAGGCAGTGATTTTCAGTGGAATCGCTTTTATAAAGAAATAGCCATGGACATCGGTTTTGGGCTACGCTACGACTTATCGTTTTTCGTGATTCGCTTCGACTGGGCTGTGCGGGTATTAGACCCCGCCTTTAAAGGCGACAATTGGGTATTGTTTAGAGATAACCTCAAAAATCCCTTGTATCCCGACCAAGCCTACAAAAATCCCCTGACGCTCAATTTCGGTATTGGTTATCCATTTTAGTGGCCATCTCCTTACGACTTACAGAAGTTGGTGTTTGGCATAGCCATACTTACGATTGGTCGAAAAATCTAGCTATTTAGTCAATAATATTGACCACCCTAGCCATTGGCTGAACGTTTTTTTTGTTATGGACGTTACATTTGTAAGAAATCCCCCCATTTGAAGCAGTATTTTTGTCCAACCAATTAGTAGTAAAATGTATAAATTTCGCAACAATCCAACCATATCACGGCTACAAAATGTATTATTTTTACTCCTTTGTTTTCAGTCGGTGATATATGCACAAGAAACTTCATCCTTACCTCCACCCAACGAATCGCTTTCGAGTGCAACGCTAGAAAATATTATCCAATATGCCCTAGCACATCAGCCACAAATCCAGCAGGCCGTTATTGACCAACGCATCACAGAAAACACCATCAAAAGCAAGTTAGCTGATTGGTATCCGCAAGTAAATTTCAACTATAATTTACAGCATAATTTTATTGTACAAACCAGTATTATTGGTGGAAATCCCGTAAAACTTGGCGTTGACAATACCTCTGCTTTGCAATTTGGTTTCTCGCAGACCATCTTCAACCGTGACGTATTATTGGCCAATCGCACCCAACAAGATGTACGCCAGCAGACAGCCCAAACGCTTGAAAACCAAAAAATCACGGTTATTGCCAACGTTTCAAAAGCATTTTATGCGGTATTGGCAACTCAACAACAGATTAAGGTAGCCGAAGGGGATATTACTCGTTTACAAAAAAGTTTGAAAGATGCCAAAAGTAATTATGCGGCAGGAACAAGCGATAAAATCGACTATAAACGTGTGAGCATTGCCCTCAACAACGCCCTTGCTACCAAAGCCAGCAACGAAGAGCTACTCAAAGCAAGGCTTCAAACCCTGAAAACCCTGATGGGCTATACCGACACCAAAGACCTTCGGGTGGTGTATGACGAAACCCTCATGGAAAAAACCATTGCAGCCGATACAACTACGCCACTTGCGGTGGACAATCGTATCGAATACCAGCAATTGCAAACCTTAAAACGGTTGAGAGAAGCTGATTTGCAGTACAATAAATGGAGTTTTTTGCCTAGTCTTTCGCTCAATGGTGTATATAATTTAAACTACCTCAACAATAGTTTTAGCGATTTGTACAGCCGTAACTATCCCAATTCCTATACAGCACTTACGCTTTCCTTACCTATTTTTCAAGGTGGCAAACGCAAGTACAACCTCAGCAATGCCGATTGGCAGGTAAAAAGAGTAACGTGGGACATCAGTAACCTGAGCCTAACCCTTAAAGCTGAATACCAACAAGCCTTGGCAAGCTACAAAAGTAATTTAGCGGTGTATCTTGCTCAGAAAGAAAACGTTGAACTAGCCAAAGAAGTCTATGACGTGGTATCGTTGCAGTACAAATCGGGCATTAAAACTTACCTTGAAGTGATTACTTCGGAAACTGATTTACGCAACGCACGCATCAATTATTACAACGCTTTATATGCCGTTCTTTCTAGTAAAATAGACATCCAAAAAGCATTAGGGCAGCTAGGCCGTTAGTCATAACCCTCCACATTTTAACATTGTATTTTTATGTTTCGTCCAAATACTATATTATACGTCTTAACGACTTCAACCCTATTGGCCGCTTGTACTGGCAAAAAAGCTGAACAAGCCCAAACGCCTCCGCCTGTTTTGGTAGCCATTGAGTCGGTACAAAGTACCGATGCCGCCTTTTATGACGAATATCCAGCCACAGTCAATGCCCTCGATGTAGTAGAGCTTCGTCCACAAGTAAGTGGCTATATCTCAGGCGTACATTTTGCAGACGGGGCAACCGTACACAAAGGACAATTACTTTATACCATTGACACACAGCTGTACGATGCCAACTACGACCAAGCCATTGCTAGTTTAAAAGTACAAGAAGCCAATCTCAACAAGGCACAAAAAGATGCCAATCGCTACCACGAACTAGCCAAAAATGATGCCGTTGCCAAGCAATTAGTTGACAACGCCGATGCCGCCTTAGAAGCCGCCGAAAAGCAAGTAGAAGCTTCAAAAGCCTATATTCGTGGCGTACAAACCAATGTTCGTTATACCAAAATCACAGCCCCTTTCGATGGCATTATTGGTATTTCTTTGGTGAAAAAAGGAACGGCTATAACGGCTGGTCAAACGATATTAAACACCGTTTCAACAAGCAATCAATTGGCGGTTGATTTCAGCGTAAATCAGCAAGAAATTTTCCGCTTTACGCAACTACTCGAAAATAGAGGCAAAGCCATCGACTCTACTTTTTCATTGATGTTTGGCGAAGAAAAATATCCTTATTACGGAAAAATAGCCCTACTCGACCGTGCCGTTGACCCACAAACAGGAACAATCAAAACAAGATTAATTTTTCCGAATCCTAAAAACCTTTTACGTGCTGGCATGACAGGCGTTGTGAGGGTACTGAATACAAGCAAGGCCGCCACCATTATTCCTTACAAAGCTATTTCAGAGCAATTGGGTGAGTTTTTTGTATATGTACCAAGCGATAGCAATAAAGTAACCCAACGCCGTGTAGAATTAGGCAAGGCCGTAGGCAATAATGTTATCATAAAAAAAGGACTCACGACAGGCGAAAAAATCATCACCGAAGGGATTCAAAACTTACGAGAAGGCTCGGTTTATACCACAGAAGTGCCAGCACAACCAGCTAAACACTAAGGCTATTTTTTCTTTATATTCAAAAGCATTAACGCATGATTGCAGATATTTTCATCAAAAGACCCATTACTGCCATAGTGACTTCCATTGTGCTAGTAATTGTCGGAATAATTGCCTTGACAACCCTGCCCATTTCGCAATATCCCGACATCACCCCGCCAACCGTTACGGTTTCGGGTATTTTTACAGGTGCCGATGCTCAAACCGTTGAGCAAACCACCACCACGCCCATCGAAACCCAAATCAATGGCGTGCCAGGCATGAGCTATATGTCGAGCAACAGTACCAGTAGTGGACAAAGTAGCGTAAACGTGACATTCGACATCGGTACAAATGTTGACATCGCCGCCCTCGACGTACAAAATCGGGTTTCGGTAGCTCAACCAACCTTGCCCGATGCCGTTAAACGCCTAGGCTTAACGGTACGTAAACGCAATCCGAGTATTATGATGGCGATGGCCTTGTACTCGCCAGCAGGGACACATGATGCTAAGTTTATTGGAAACTATGCCAATATTTACCTCAAAGATGCCCTTCAAAGGGTAAAAGGCGTAGGCGATATTGTATCTCGTGCCGACGACTTCGGGATGCGTATTTGGCTCAATCCCGAAAAATTGGCTGCTTTACGTATGACACCTTCAGAAGTAACGGCTGCCCTTGCCGAGCAAAACTTACAAGTAGCTGCTGGTATTGTTGGGGGAAACCCTCAGCCTTCCAATCAGGCGTTTGAGTACAGTGTTCTGACCAATAGCCGTATTAATCGCAAAGAACAATTTGAAAATATCATTGTTCGCTCTGCTCCCAATTTAGGTAGTATCGTTTACTTAAAAGACGTAGCACGTGTAGAATTAGGTCGTTTCGACTACGGTGTCAATGCCTTTGTTTTAGGCAAACCTGCCGCCTTTGTTATCATTTACCTTGCACCCGGTGCCAATGCCTTGGATACTTATAATGGCGTAATTAAGGCAATGACCGAAATGAAAAAGACTTTCCCCAAAGACCTTGACTATGTTGTTCCTTTAGAGTCGGCCTCTGTTGTAAAGGTTTCTATCGAAGAGGTACTGCATACCCTCGTAGAAGCCCTGATATTGGTAATATTGGTGGTGTTTTTGTTCCTACAAAACTGGCGTGCAACCCTTATTCCCATCTTGGCTATTCCTGTATCTTTGATAGGAACGTTCATTTTCTTTATTCCTTTTGGTTTTACTATTAATACACTTACGTTGTTTGCCTTTGTTTTGGCTATTGGTATTGTGGTAGATGATGCCATTGTAGTGGTAGAAGCGGTGCAACACAACATCGATTCGTATAAAATGAGTGCCAAAGAAGCCACTGTCAAAGCCATGAAAGAGATTTCTGGGCCTGTGATTGCCATTGCGTTGATTTTGGCTGCGGTGTTTGTTCCCGTGAGTTTTGTCCCCGGTATTGTAGGGCGTTTGTATCAGCAATTTGCCATTACCATTGCCGTGTCGGTTATTTTATCGGCTTTTGTTGCCTTATCGCTTACGCCAGCCCTTTGTGCCACGATGCTCAAACCAAGCAAGGGCGAAAACGAACAAAAAAACCTCCTCGAACGTTTTTTTGCTGCTTTCAACAAACGTTTCGATAAGCTTTCTTTTGCTTACACCAAGGGCGTAGCTCGGTGGATTAAAGCAACGCCTTTGGTATTGGTCATGATGGTGTGCTTGTTTGTGGGCTTGTTCTTTTTATTTAAAAACAAACCTACGGGTTTCATTCCTACCGAAGATGAAGGACGCTTGTATGTTACTTACGAAATGCCCGAAGCGACCTCTACGAGCCGAAATGTGGCTTTTTTCCAAAAAATCCGTCAGCGACTCGAAACCCTCCCCGAAGTACGAGTAATTGGAGGTATTGCAGGTTTGAACGTTGTGAGCTTTTCTAACAAAACAAACGTAGGTACATTTTTTGTCAACCTCAAACCTTGGTCACAACGAGAAGGAAAAGAACACCACGTACAAGCAGTTATTGAGAAAATCAAAAAAATGACTGCCGACATCAAGGAAGCAAGGGTATTACCCATTGCCCCGCCCGCCATTCCGGGGCTTGGACAAACGGCTGGTTTTACTTTTGAACTACAACAAACGACCAGTCCAGACAACCTCCAACAATTTGAAAAAGTGGCTCGTACATTCTTGACAACCCTCAACAAACGTCCTGAAATTGGCTTGGCTTATACTTTTTTCAGTGCCAGAACCCCAAGTTTTCAAATTGACGTTGACCGAGAACAAGCTAAAAAACAAGGCGTGCAAGTATCCGATGTGTTCAGTACCCTTTCTACTTTGTTGGGAAGTACGTATGTCAATGATTTTACGCTTTATGGACGCAACTTTAGGGTAATGGTTCAAGCCGATAGCAGTTACCGTTCGTCTTTAGATAAAATCAAGCAATATTATGTACGCAACAGTGCGGGCAACATGGTGCCTTTGCAATCGTTAGTCAAGACGAAAGTTGTAGAAAATGCCAGTTTGATTTCGCATTACAATGTATATAGAACCATCGAAATCAATGGCTCACCTAAGCCCGGATTCAGTAGTGGGCAGGCGATTCAAGCCTTGAAAGAAGTGGCAGCAAGTACTTTGCCAGTGGGTTATTCTTATGAATTTTCGGGCATGAGTAAAGAAGAAATCAAGGCAGGCGATAGCACCGTTATCATTTTTGCCATATCGTTGGTGTTTGTCTTTTTGTTTTTGGCAGCCTTGTACGAGAGTTGGTCGATTCCCTTTTCGGTACTTTTTGCCGTACCCATTGGGGCTTTTGGTTCTATTCTGACCCTCACTTTTCTGCCCAATTTGTCTAACAATATTTATGCCCAAATTGGCTTAATTACCTTGATTGGACTAGCTGCGAAGAATGCTATTTTGATTGTAGAATTTGCCAAAGAGCGAGTAGATAAAGGAATGGAACTCATTCCAGCCACCTTAGAAGCCGTACAATTGCGTTTGCGTCCTATTATTATGACCTCCATGGCATTTATTCTTGGGGTATTGCCTTTGGCATTTGCCAGTGGAGCGGCGGCTGAATCACGCAAGACCATCGGCTGGACGGTCTTTGGCGGTATGCTTTCGGCTACCTCTCTAGCCATTTTTGTAGTACCCGTACTTTTTGTTGTTATTGAAAAAATAGCACATCGCAAAAAGCATCTTGCTTAAAAAAATAGGCATTGCAAACGTATTTGCAATGCCTATTTTTTACTACAACATCTCCTCATAAAGCTGTATCCATCACCAAGGCAAATATACTTTATCTATCAATTCTTTGTATTCTTCCGTTGCGTTGGCATATACCGTAATGCCTCCGCCACTTTTAAATACTTTGCCTTGCGGCGTATTTTCAATAAAACGAATCATCACGGCACTGTCTAAATTTTCACCATCAAAAATACCAAACACGCCTGTATAATACCCACGCTCGTAGTTTTCGGCTTCTTCAATAATTGCCAACGTTTGTGGTTTGGGTGCGCCGCAAATTGAACCTGCGGGCAATAGTTTAAACAACAAAGAACCGATATTTTGATGAAAGTTTTCGGGCAATTTCCCACAAATTTCAGAACTTACTTGTAATAAATCACCTTCTGAAGTTTGTACTTTACTAATATATCGAAAACGCTCAACCCACACTTTTTCTGCCACCATGCTAAGGTCATTTCTAATTAAATCAACGATAGTAGCGTGTTCGGCGAGTTCTTTTTTATTGTTCAAAATCTCGGCTTCGGCATTGGGAACGTTTGCCGAAATTGTACCTTTCATAGGATGCGAAGAAATGATTCCGTTGTTGATTTTAACAAAAATTTCAGGTGAAAAAAGCACAAATTGATTGTTGAAGTACAATTGATATTGAGCCGAACTACGTTCAAAAATCTCTTTTAAAGTCAAATTCACTTTGATTGGAGTAAGCTTGGTGAGGTTTACCAAAAAGCTATTTCCACGAATTAAATGGCGTTTTACGAGGTCGAACGACTGTTGGTATTCCTGAAAACTAATCGGATATTTTTCTAAATAAAGAGGTTTTTCGAGTAATTTTTTTTCGGAATTGAAATTACTTTTGTTCCCAACTTTGTATAAAATATCTTCTTTGTCAACTTCCTCAAGAGGCAAAACAATGGGCTTTTTCATCTCATAATCAATGATGAAAAGGAAAGGCTTGCGGTCTTTCCCTAAATCATTCATTAATTGAATGGCTTCTTTTGATGCTTGAGATACTATTTGTTTTTTGTAATTCATTTAACACAAAGACCTGCGAGATTTTCCTCACAGGTCTTTTATCTTATTATTAACTATTTTTAGCCATGGAAAAGTTCATTCCTAAACCGCACTTTTCCCTTTCTCAACCGCTTTTGCCAATCCTGAAACATCAGAACCGCCAGCCGTTGCAAAGAATGGCTGTCCGCCTCCGCCGCCTTTTACTTCTTTTGCCATTTCACGAATGATTTGCCCAGCGTTTAGTTTTTTGTCGGCTACCAAATTGTCGGCAATCATGACCGCCAACTGTGGTTTGCCTGCTACTTCTGCACCCAAAACGCAATATAAATTATCAATTTTAGCTTTTAATTCATAAGCCAATTGTTTCAAGGCATCAGCATTTGGCACAGAAACTACTTCCGCTATTACGTTTACTTCGCCAACGGCTTGTACTTTTGTTAGTAAAGTTTCTTTGATGGCTTGTAATTTTTCAGACTCAAAAACTTCGATTTTTTTACTTAAAATGGCTTTTTCTTCCAACAAGGCTTTTACGGCTTTTACTACGTCTGGTTGACCTTTGAACAAACCTTTCAATTCGTTTACAATGGCCAATTGTTCTTCAAACATCGCCAAGGCTTTTTCGCCTGTGTAAGCTTCTACCCGACGAACGCCTGCCGAAACCGAACTTTCTGCTACGAATTTAAACAAGCCGATTTGTCCTGTCGAAGGCACGTGCGTACCACCGCAAAGCTCTACTGAGAAGTTCGGGTCGAAAGTAATTACACGAACGAAATCGCCATATTTTTCGCCAAAAGTTGCTGTTGCACCTGCCGCAATAGCTTCTTTGATAGGCACATTGCGTTTTTCGTCTAAAGCAATATTTGCTCTGATTTTGGCATTCACAATGTCTTCGATTTTGCCCAATTCTTCGTCTGTCACTTTCGAGAAGTGCGAGAAGTCGAAACGAGTAAGGTCTTCGTTTTGGTAAGAACCTTTTTGCGAAATATGCGAGCCTAATACTTCACGCATCGCCGAAAGCATCAAGTGCGTAGCGGTGTGGTTTGAAGTAATTTTACTTCTGCGAGCTGTATCAATTTTGGCTACCAAAGTTTTGTTGGCAGCGTATTGTTCAACAAATTTCTCGAAATTTTTATCGGTAGAAATATGAATAAACAAATCGTTTTCCTTTTTCGTATCCGAAATTTTGATAGATAAATCTCCTAACTCCAACACGCCAGAGTCGCCCACTTGTCCACCCATTTCTGCGTAAAAAGGCGTTTTATCTAATACAATATGGTACTCGCTTCCTGCTTTGGTTTTTACTTTTCGGTATTTGATAAGGCTTGCCGAGGCTTCTGTTTCGTCGTAACCTACAAATGCAAAGTCGAAATCTTCGTCAGAAACAATCGTCCAGTCGGTTGCTTCTTTTGAAGAGTCTTTACGAGAACGGTCTTTTTGTGCTTGAAGGGCCACTTTGTAGCCTTCTTCGTCGATTGATAAACCATTTTCACGGGCAATCAAAGCTGTTAAATCAGAAGGAAAACCAAAAGTATCGTTCAATTCAAAAACGATTTCACCTGCAATGCTTCCGTTTTTCTCTGTTTCAGCAATGATTTTATCTAATCTTGTCAAACCCGTTTCCAAAGTACGCAAGAATGAATTTTCTTCTTCTAAAATTACTTTTTCTACAAATTCTTGTTGAGCTTTCAATTCAGGGAAAACACCATCAAATTGTTCCGACAACAAGGGAATAAGGCTGTGCATAAACGGCTCACGGAAACCCAAATAAGTATAACCGTAACGCACCGCACGACGCAAAATTCTACGGATTACATAACCCGCTTTGTTGTTTGAAGGCAATTGTCCGTCTGCAATCGCAAAAGCAATTGCACGAATATGGTCGGCAATTACTCTTAACGCAATATCTTCCCACTTACCTTCACCGTATTTTTTCCCAGCTTTTGCTGCGACAAAATTGATGGTATTCGAGAAAACATCAGTATCATAATTTGATTGTTTGCCTTGAATCGCCATACACAAACGTTCAAACCCCATACCAGTATCAACGTGTTTGGCTGGCAACGAAACCAACGAGCCGTCTGCCATGCGTTCAAACTGCATGAATACGTTATTCCAAATTTCAACCACTTGTGGGTGGTCGGCATTGACTAATTCTTTGCCCGGTTTTTTGGCTACTTCATCCGCATCACGCAAGTCGATGTGGATTTCAGAACAAGGCCCGCAAGGCCCTGTGTCGCCCATTTCCCAGAAATTATCTTTTTTATTTCCCAAAATAATACGGTCTTCGCCCACCATAGCTGCCCAAATATCCCAAGCTTCTTTGTCGAAAGGTACACCGTCTTTTTCATCACCCTGAAAAACAGAAACATAGATTCTATCTTTTGGTAATTTATAGACCTCTGTAAGCAATTCCCAAGACCATTCTAAGGCTTCTTTTTTGAAATAATCGCCAAAAGACCAGTTGCCCAACATCTCAAACATGGTGTGGTGGTACGTATCGAAGCCTACGTCTTCAAGGTCATTGTGTTTACCCGACACACGCAAACATTTTTGCGTATCGGCAATACGTTTTGAAGGAGGCGTGCCGTTACCTAAGAAAAAATCTTTGAACTGGGCCATCCCTGAGTTATTGAACATCAAGGTTGGGTCGTTTTTAGCAACTAAAGGCGCTGAAGGGACAATCAAGTGACCTTTTGATACAAAAAAGTCTAAAAATTGCTGACGTATTTCTTTGGATGTCATTGGTAAATTGCAATAAGGTTCTCAAGTAAGCCCAAAGCCTTTATTAGCACATATATGGGCATACTTGCAGGGAATATTTTACACAAAAAAGGCCTTGTACAATCTGAATGATTATTTTTTTTATAATTGTAATCGTATGCCTTCTTGATTTTTCGATAAAAATTTTATCTTTGCTTAAAATCAATTTTTTGCAAAATTAGTTGTTTTCGAGTTGAAGAACGACATTGTTTCACAAGGATTTTGGAAAAGTTGCATATTTTTTATAAAAACAAGCATCATTCATCTGACTAAGAACACATTACGAGCCTATAAGCTAGTGGTAAAATTCTCATTTATCGTCTTATGGCTCATACATTAGACACGGTAAAAGTGCTTTCATCGTATCAAGAAGGCTTTTTCTCTATAGATTTACCTATGCAAAATATTACCAAACGTTATTATTCCATATCTGAAACGGCCAATCTGCTAGAATTATCAGACTCGAAGCTTCGTTTTTGGGAGGAGCAGTTTCCGAGCCTCAATCCAAAACGAGACAGAGGCGGTGGTCGAAGATATACCGAAAACGACATTCAACACATCAAAGAAATCAAACGCCTGCTCGAAATAGAGGGCATGACCATTGAAGGGGCGAAACGTTCTATTGAAAAAAATAAACAAAAGCGTCAACAAACCCAGAAAATTGTGGCTCGTTTAGAAGAAATTAAAGACTTTTTGGTACAACTCCGCAATGCTCTGCAAGATACGCCTACCAACGAATGATAGCGTTGGTAGGCGCTCGCTTTACTTTAATCGCATTTTTTAGTCGTTTGGTCTATTCTTCTCTTCGCTTTTATACCCAATTTTTCCTCTTTTCGTTGTAGTTTTGCCTCAACAAACAGGCTTCATCCAAACAATTATGAAAAGAAAACACGCATTTTTTCTTCTTTTTTACCTTTGTAATACTTCTATTGTATCGGCCCATCTCGGCAATTTAGTAGGAAAAATACTCGATGCTCAAACACACCAAGCCATTGTAGGGGCTACCATTACGCTGAAAGCCCACAATAAAGGAACAACCGCCGATGCCAATGGTATTTTTCGTCTAAAAAATCTCTCGCCCGAAACCTATACCATAAGCGTTTCGTCGATAGGATATAAAAGTTTTGAAACGACAGTAGCCATTTATGCCGACCAAACCACTACTGTAGAATGGCTGTTGGTTGCCAGCGAAGTATTGCTTTCGGAAGTCAAAGTGACCGCCAATAATCCTCAACACCAACAAGTTATTTCTACCTTAGACATCAAAACCCGTCCGATTAACAATAGCCAAGAAGTACTACGCATCATCCCTGGGCTAGTGATAGGGCAACATGCCGGTGGAGGGAAAGCCGAGCAAATCTTTTTGCGGGGTTTTGACATTGACCACGGTACAGACATCCGGCTTACCGTTGACGATATGCCCATCAATATGGTTTCTCACGCACACGGACAAGGCTACGCCGATGCACATTTTATCATACCCGAACTCATCGAAGCCGTGGATTTTCAAAAAGGGCTGTACGATGCAGCCAAGGGAAATTTCACGACTGCGGGTTGGGCAAATTTCAAGACAAAAACGAGCCTAGAAAATGCCTTTGCGAAAGCTTCGATAGGGCAATTTAATACCTATAGAATCGCCAGTGGGTTCAACATTCTTAACACAGAAGAACAAAGTGCCTTCGTAGCAGGCGAATATTTGTATTCGGATGCCTATTTCGACGCACCACAGCATTTTAAACGCTGGAATATTTTTGGCAAATATCACAGTCACCTCACACCCAATAGCCATTTGACGCTCACGGCTAGTAGCTTTCGTAGTAACTGGGATGCCTCCGGTCAAATTCCAGCAAGAGCCGTAGCCAACGGCAGTATTGGCTTTTTTGGAGCAATCGACCCAAACGAAGGAGGAGCAACGGGGCGTGACAATGTCAATCTTATTTTACTAAGCCAAACACCCACAGGTAATGTTTGGAAAAACCAAGCATTTTATAGCCATTATACCTTCGACCTTTATTCAAATTTTACCTTCTTTTTGGAAGACCCCATCAATGGCGACCAAATCAGGCAAGCCGAAAAGCGTCATTTGTGGGGCTATAATAGCGATTATACCGTAAATCATTTATTGGGAAACAAAGAAGCACATCTGACGGCTGGACTAAACTATCGACACGACCTAACGACTGATACAGAACTGTCGCATACCAAAAATAGAAACGAAGTACTCCAACGTATCAAATTGGGCGATGTAAACGAAGCCAACATAGGGATTTTTGTAGAAGAAAATATCCAATTGAGTCAAAAATTATCAGCCAACATAGGTTTACGATGGGACGTTTTTTACAATCAATACCTTGATAAATTACAAAACAATACCCTTAGTCATGCCAACGCATCAATTGTTTCGCCTAAATTCAACCTTTATTTTACACCCAACGAACACACCCAATGGTATTTGAAAATAGGCAAAGGATTTCATTCAAACGATACAAGAGCCGTTGTAACCCAACAAGGATTATCCATACTACCAGCAGCCTACGGCAGTGATTGGGGGCTTATTTGGAAGCCCATGCCCAAACTATTGCTCAACACAGCCTTTTGGTATTTGTGGCTCGACCAAGAGTTTGTGTATGTAGGCGATGCGGGCGTAGTAGAGCCATCGGGACAATCACGCCGACTGGGGATAGACCTTTCGGCGAGGTATCAACTACACAATGCTTGGTACTTAGACCTCGATGCCAATTGGGCACAACCCCGTGCCATTGGCGAAGCAACAGGACAAGCCTATTTACCATTGGCTGTTACATTTAGCAGTATAGGAGGTATTACGCTCAAAAAACAACAAGGCTGGGGTGGAAGTTTGCGTTATCGGTATATTGGCAACAGGCCTGCTACAGAGGATTATAGCCTAACAGCCCAAGGGTATTTTGTGTGTGATGCCTTAGTAAATTACCAGAAAAAACCTTTTGCCATAGAACTAAGCATTCAAAATATATTTAATACCCAATGGAAAGAAACCCAATTTGCCACGACCAGTCAATTGGCAAACGAATCGGCACCTGTAGAAGAAATTCACTTCACACCGGGAACGCCATTCAATGCTAAACTAAGCATCGCTTGGCATTTTTGAATCCTTTACTTCATCATAAACAGACTTAGGTATGTACCAATCCTTTGAAACACCCCGTTTGTTGCTCAAGCCCACTACCCTTGCCGATGCCGATTTTATTTTGGCGTTGCTCAATACGCCCAAATGGCTACAATTTATCGGCGACCGAAACGTAAAAAACCTAAGCGATGCCGAAGCTTACATTCAAAGCCGCATCATAGCTCAATATCAACGCCTTGGCTTTGGCAATTATACCCTCATTAGAAAAGAAGACGGAGCCAAAATCGGAAGTTGTGGCTTGTACAGCCGTGAAGGATTGGCAGGCATCGACTTAGGCTATGCTCTTTTGCCATCTTACGAAGGCAAGGGCTATGGCTCTGAAGCGGCCAAACACTTGTTAGAAGCCGCTTTTCAGGTATTTCAACTTCCTGTGGTAAAAGCCATTACACATCCAGCCAACACCGCTTCGCAACAACTGCTCGAAAAACTAGGCTTTTCCTCACTCGGAACAACCATAATCCAAGAAGAAACCTTATGTTTGTACGAAATAACAAACGCACAAAATCTTTAGAGCCATGCAAGCACCCATTCCTATTATCCGAATTTTTGACGAAGAAAAAGCAAAAGCCTTTTATGTGCATTACCTTGGTTTTACAGTAGATTGGGAACACCGTTTTGAGCCAACCATGCCCATTTATTTTCAAATTTCGCAAGGCAATTGTCTGATACATTTATCTGAACACCCCGGCGATTGTACCCCCGGAGCAGCCCTTCGCATAGCAGTAGCCGACCTCGTTGCCTTTCACCAGCATTTACAAAGTAAGGATTATTCACTTGCCAATCCGTCGGTCGTGACACAGCCTTGGGGATTCTACGAAATGAACATCACCGACCCTTTTGGCAATCGGATGATTTTTTGTCAGCCTATTGTTTAAAAAAGAGAAGGGCTTGTGTTTTTTTCGATAAATATGTGACTTTCTGCGTTCGGTTTCGTCATAAGTAGAAAACAACAGATGGAGAATTATACGGAAAAAGCCTACCAAATAGCCCTTTCGCTTGTACCCAAAATTGGCGATGTGCTTATTCGCCAATTGATAAGTTATTGTGGTTCAGCCGAACAAGTCTTTCTTACGCCCAAACGCAAGTTGCTCAAGATTCCGAATATTGGGGAAATTTTAGCCCATAATATTCAACAAAAAACCTATTTGCCTCATGCCGAACAAATCTTAGAAAGGGCGAAAAAAGAGCAAGTGCAAATCTTATTTTACACCGACGAAGCCTATCCTACACGCCTCAAAACCCTTTACGATGCTCCTGCTTTGCTGTATTTTAAAGGCAAAGGCAACCTCAACCCCAGCAGAAGCGTTGCCATTGTTGGCACACGCAAAATGACCGATTATGGCAAACATATCACCGAACAAATCGTAGAAAACTTGGCAACGCATCAGGTTTGTTGCATCAGTGGTTTGGCATTTGGGATTGATATTGTAGCCCATCGGGCTTGCCTCAAACACCATGTTTCTACGTTGGGCATCATGGCCAATGGCATCAATCGGGTGTATCCGACCCAACATAAATCTACGGCACATCAGATGCTTGCCCAAGGGGGTATTTTATCAGAACATCCTTTTGGCATCGAACCCGAACCGCATTTTTTTCCCCAACGCAACCGCATTATTGCAGGCATGGCCGATGCCGTTGTGGTAGTAGAAGCGGCGACTAAAGGAGGAGCATTGATTACCGCCGAATTTGCCAACAATTACCACAAAGAGGTTTTTGCCGTACCGGGGCAATTAGGAAAATCGTTTTCGGAAGGTTGTAATTTGCTCATCAGAAACAACAAAGCCCAAATTTATACCCACATCAACGACCTCGTAGAAGCCCTCAACTGGGACTTACCTGCCGATGCCGTGCATCAACCACTTTCTTTTGCTGGACTATCGCACGAAGAAATCCAAGTGATGACGCTTTTACACAAAAATGGGATGATGCACATCGACGAGCTCAGTTGGCAATCGCAAATTTTTATCGCCAAGCTTTCTTCGGTCTTATTAAGCCTCGAATTTCAAGGTTTTGTCAAGTCTTTTCCCGGTAAAAAATATGGCATAGCCTAAACAGGATGCTACATGATACTTACCTTATAATTTTCCCGTAATTTTGATTTATCTCTTCTTTCAATATACCTTCTAAATATATATTGAGTGGCATCAACGGCAATGATGCCCTCGAAAGTAATAGCCTCGTCAAAAACCATTAACGAATGATTACTAGAAGAAGTTTTTTGGCGTGTATGAGTGCTTTGCCAGCATGGCAACAACTTTACACACAAGTCCCCTCACTTCCATTATCGGCATTTGCTCAAAAGCTACAGCCACAAAGACGAATCTTAGAATTACCCGGCTATTTTGTCTGGTGCAATGCCCCTATTGTCGCTCCAGATGGCAAAATTCATGTCTTTTTTTCTCGTTGGAAAGATACCTACGGCATGGGTGGCTGGATTCATAAAAGTGAAATTGCTCATGCCATTGCCGAACACCCCACAGGGCCTTATGAAGTAACCGAAACGGTACTTGCTCCCAGAGGCACGGGGCATTGGGATGCCACTACTTGCCATAACCCTCATATTCAATATGTTGATGGGCAATACTGCTTATTTTACATGGGCAATGCCAATGGCAAAACCGATACCAAACGTATCGGCTTGGCTACCGCTCCGGGTTTGAATGGCCCTTGGACTCGCTACGAGCAACCACTACTCGAAGCAGGAAAGGCTGGCACTTGGGACGACCATTGTACGACGAATCCTTCTTTTATCAAAAAAGGAAAAAACGACTATTGGCTTTACTACAAATCTTGGAATACCGCCGATTATACCCAAGCCAAAGGAAGTATCAGAGGCAATAGAAAATATGGCTTGGCAACCGCCTCAAGCCTTTTGGGTCCTTACGAACGCTACGAGGGAAACCCTATTCTTGATTTTTCGGGCATGGGACAAAACCAACAGTTAGAAGACGCTTTTATTTATCGGTCAGGGCGTAAATTTCACCTGATTGCACGTGACATGGGCTATTTTAATCATGAAGTAGGTTTATGGATGGATTCAACAAATGGAAAAAAATGGGATGCTCCCCAAGTGGCTTATCTCCCAGCCTCCAACTACATACAAGAGCCTCCGCCCCCTGCCCATCTCAAACGCTATGGTAGATTTGAACGACCTCAATTATTACTCGAACATGGCAAACCGACTTATTTGTTTGCAGCCATGCAAGGAGGCAAATATGCCACGTCATCGGGCTTTGTTTTCAAAATTGAGGCATAAACATCATCGACTTATTCGTTTATTTTTGGTCATATTTATTTTTTTTAAAATCCTACTAACTCGTGAAATTTAGCTTTAAACTTTTATTCGTAGCCTTTTGCCTCTTTTTATGCCATAGCATGAGCCATGCACAAGCTACCCAAATAGACCTACAAGGCACATGGCGATTTGCCATCGACTCGCTCGACAAAGGCATTCAAGAAAAATGGTTTACCCGCAAACTAGGCGATAAAATCCAATTGCCTGGCTCTATGCTCGAAAACAACAAAGGCAATCTGGTTACGCTTCAAACCCAATGGACGGGCAGTATTTACGATAGTTCTTGGTATTTCAACCCTCGCATGGCAAAATACAGGCAAGGGCTTCGGCCAAAATTTCCCTTTTGGCTCACTCCTCGCAAGCATTATATAGGGGCGGCTTGGTACCAAAGAACTTTTACCATTCCTAAAAATTGGAAAAATCAAAGAATTTCCTTGTATTTAGAACGGCCACATACCGAGTCAACGGTGTGGATTGATGGGCAAGAAATAGGTTTACAAAATTCGCTTTGTGTAGCCCATGTGTATGATTTGACCAACAAGCTTTCCGTAGGAAAACATACCCTGAGTATCAGAATAGACAACCGTACCAAAGCCATCAATGTAGGTAAAGATTCGCATAGCATCACCGACCACACCCAAGGCAACTGGAACGGCATTGTGGGTAAAATTACGTTGGCAACCGAAGGACAAGTATGGCTTTCGGATGTACAGGTATATCCGAATGTCAAAGAAAAAATAGCCAAAGTTGTGGTACAGCTCGAAAATAACCAAGGCAAAACCACAGACGGAACTATCGTATTGGCAGCCAATAGCTTCAATTCGCCCCAAACACATCAGACGCAAGCCCTTACTGTGGCTTTTTCGGCAACACAAGGCAGCAATACCTTCACTTATACCTTGCCAATGGGCAAGGATTTTCTGACGTGGGATGAATTTTCACCAGCTTTGTATCGGTTGAATGTACAGGTAAAAACGCCTCAAGGCTTACAATCAGTCCGAAATGTACAGTTTGGAATGAGAGATTTTGCCATCAACGGCACTCGATTTGAAATCAACGGGCGACCTATTTTTTTACGAGGAACAGTAGAAAATTGCCAGTTTCCTCTTACGGGCTACGCTCCTATGGATGTACCTTCTTGGGAAAAAGTATTCAGAAAAGCGAAATCTTATGGGTTGAATCATTTCCGCTTCCACTCGTACTGTCCGCCTGAAGCCGCCTTTATCGCCGCCGATTTAGTGGGGATTTACCTCCAACCCGAAGGACCAAGCTGGGCGAATCATGGGTCATCGTTGGGCGATGGTCATCCGATTGACCAATACATCATGGACGAAACCAATCGCATGGCAAAAGAATATGGCAATTATGCTTCGTTTTGTATGCTGGCGTATGGCAACGAACCCAGAGGAAGCAAACAAGTAGAATATTTGACAAAATTTATCAAATATTGGCAAGCCAAAGACCCTCGTCGCAAATATACAGGGGCTTCGGTGGCGATGAGTTGGCCACTGGTGCCTGCCAACGAATACATGATTAAATCGGGGCCAAGAGGATTGCCTTGGGATAAACTTCCTGCCAGTAATACCGATTTTGGAGATAAAGTAAAAGCGTTTACCGTGCCTTATATTACGCATGAACTTGGGCAGTGGTGTGTGTTTCCGAATTTTGAAGAAATCAAAAAATACAAAGGATTATACGAAGCCCGCAATTTTGAACTTTTTGAAGAAGACCTCCACGACAGAGGCATGGGCGACCGTGGCAAAGCGTTTTTGATGGCTTCGGGTAAATTGCAAGCCATCAGCTACAAACACGAAATGGAAATGGCTTTACGCACACCTTTATCGGCTGGTTTTCAAATGCTTGGACTCAACGATTATTCTGGACAAGGAACGGCATTAGTAGGGGTACTTGATAGTTTTTGGGAAGAAAAAGGATACATTGATGCCACAGGCTTTCGGCAGTTTTGCGACACAACCGTGATTTTAAGCCGTTTTCCAAAATTCATTTTCCAACAACAAGAAACAATCCATGTGCCTTTAGAATTATATCATTTTGGACAAAAAGTTTTAGATAAAGCCCAAGTAGAATGGAGTATTAGCAATGAACAAGGACAACTTTTAACAACAGGACGCTTTGAACCCAAGGCTTTTGGCTGGGGCAATAACCAAGCCATCGGAACAGTCAGTTATGCTCCACAAGCCATTACACAAGCAAGCAAATTGGTACTAAAAACATGGATAAAAGGCTCTGGCGTTCAGAACCAATGGGAGTTCTGGGTTTATCCGAGTCAACTCAATGTAGTACCTAGCCATGAGATTTATGTTTGTACTTCGCTCGACGACAAAGCATTAACCATACTAAACGATGGTGGCAAAGTTTTACTACAAGCGGCGGGCAAAGTAGAGCGAGGCAAAGAAGTAGTCAACTATTTACAACCTGTTTTCTGGAATACTTCTTGGTTTAAGATGCGTCCGCCGCATACGTTAGGCTTTCTTTGCGACCCCAAACATCCTGCTTTTCAGCATTTTCCTACCGAATACCACGCCAACGTACAATGGTGGGAATTGGTACAAAAAGCCCAAGTAATGCTTTTAGACGAATTTCCGAAAGGTTTTCAACCCATTGTGCAGCCTATTGACACTTGGTTTTTAAACCGTCCGCTAGGTTTGATTGTCGAAGCCAACGTAGGCAAAGGCAAATTGTTGCTTTGTAGTGCCGACATACAAAACAACCTTGATACCAGACCCGTAGCCAAGCAACTGTTGTACAGCCTTACGCAATATATGCAGTCGGCGGCTTTCAATCCACAAACAAGCGTTGAGGCACAAGTCGTAAAAAACCTTTTTGACAAAAACTACAAACCAAATTTCAATACATATACTAAAGACGCACCCGACGAGTTGAAGGTGAAAAAGCCTAATAGCAACTAACCTTGTCAGGTGTTTGGTGCAATAGTATCATTCTTTAATCCTAAAACTATAACCATGAAAAAGAAAACGTTTCATCTCCTTTTAACCTGTTTATTGAGTATTGGGTGTTTTTTTACAAAAGCCCAATATTTAATGGAAAACCTCAACAGAGGAATTATTGCCGTAAGAACCAGTCCAACCGAAGTATTTATCAGTTGGCGTATTCTTGGCACAGAAAATACAGAAGTAGGCTTTAATATTTATCGAGGAAAAACCAAACTCAACGACAAACCCCTGTTTGTAAGTAATTTTATTGATAAAACAGAAAAAAATGAAAGCTATACTATTTGTCCTGTCGTTCATGGAAAAGAAAGTAAAGCCGCAGAAACAGCCCAAGTATTAGCCCAAAATTTTATCGAAATCCCCCTCAAAATTCCAACAGGAGGCACCAGTGCCAACGGACAAGCCTACACCTACAACGCCAACGATTGCAGTGTAGGCGACGTAGATGGCGATGGGCAATATGAAGTGATTGTGAAGTGGGAACCAAGCAATGCCAAAGACAACTCGCAGAGAGGCTACACAGGCAATGTGTATATAGATGCCTATCAACTCGATGGCAAACACTTGTGGCGGATTGATTTGGGTAAAAACATCCGTGCAGGAGCACACTATACGCAATTCATGGTTTTTGATTTCGATTCAGACGGCAAGGCAGAAATTGCTTGTAAAACCGCCGACGGCACAACCGACGGGCAAGGCACTGTTATTGGCGATGCCAATGCCGACTACCGCAACGCCACAGGATATGTATTAGATGGTCCAGAATATTTAACCATGTTTGAAGGCAAAACAGGCAAAGCACTGGCTACCGTCGATTTTGTTCCAGCCAGAGGCAAAGTAGGCAGTTGGGGCGATACCTACGGCAATCGTGTTGACAGGTTTATTTCGGCTGTAGCCTACCTCGATGGCAAACACCCCAGCCTCATCACAGGAAGAGGCTACTACACCCGATTGGTTAGGGTAGCATGGGATTGGAAAAACGGAAAACTCACCCAGCGTTGGGTTTTCGATAGCAACGAACCAGCCAATGCCGCACACGCCAGCATGGGTAATCACCAAATGACCATTGCCGATGTTGACGGCGATGGAAAACAGGAAGTATTTAGCGGTTCGAGTGCCATTGATGATGACGGCAAAAGTCTATATTCCAACGGATTAGGGCATGGCGATGCCTTGCATTTGAGCGACATGGACCCCGACCACCCCGGCTTGGAGCTATGGCAATGCCACGAAGAACCCTCCAAATACGGAGCTTATGGCATGGAGTTTAGAGATGCCCTTACAGGAAAACCCATTTGGGGCGTTGAAGGCAACAACAAAGATGTTGGTCGCTGCATGGCAAGCGACATCGACCCACGCTACAAAGGCTACGAATGTTGGGGTTCGACAGGCGGTGCATTGTATAATAGCAAAGGAGAAGTCATTTCGCAAGTGCGACCAGCTTCGATGAACTTTGCTGTATGGTGGGATGGCGACTTGACAAGAGAACTATTGGATAAAAACTATATTGCTAAATGGGACTACCAAAATAACCAAACCAACCGCATTTTTACGGCAGAAGATTGCCTATCGAACAATGGCACCAAAGCCACACCAGCCCTGAGTGCCGACCTTTTTGGCGATTGGCGAGAAGAAGTAATGTTGAGAAAAAGCGATAACTCCGCCTTAAAAATCTTTACAACGACCATTCCAACCACTTATCGCATTGTTACGCTTATGCACGACCCACAATACAGAGTGGCGATAGCTTGGCAAAATTCGGGCTACAACCAACCGCCACACCCAAGCTTTTACCTCGGCGAAGGCATGAATCCTGTGGTACTACCAGCAATTAAAGTGGTGAAATAGATACTAGGGGCAGTACAAAGAAATGCTCTTACACCATTCTTCGTACAGCCCCTAGTATTTATTTTGCTAGGCTTCTACCCCTAGTCCACTACTGGTCCGAGGTATTGGGCATCGCCAAAGCCTAGGATTGGGAAAAAGATAAAAGGTAAGAAAATCAGCCCTACAGTAAAGCCACTGCCTTTACCAAAGCTTTTGGCAAGTGCATTGAACATCAAAATAACAAAAACAATGTTGACCAAAGGAATAAATAACATCACCAACCACCAAATAGGCTTACCGACGATTTCTAACAACACGATATTATCATAAATCGGTATGATAGAAGCCCAACCAGGCTTTCCAGCTTTTTCATAAATTTTCCAGCGAGCAATGATAATAATAACGCCAATAAATAAAAAAGCGATGGTAAAAGAGCCCGTCAAGAGACCAATGAGTTCAGAAGATTCTTCCATAAAATAAAACGAGATTTAAGGGTTTAGTAAAATAGTGTGGGTAATAAAGCAGTAAAAAGAGCATAATGGGGTGTCAGCCCAAGGCGAACAGGCGTTGTTTTTGTAGGTTTCGGGTATAGCAATTAAGCATTTTTTTTGACATATACAAAAAATAAAGCTGTTATGTACAGATTTAATCTGTCTATAACAGCTTTATTTTTTTTCATTACCGTTTTTATATCCCTTATATCCCCCCAACACTTTTCTTAAAAAACGTTGGTGTAATGCCTTCATATTTCTTAAAAATGGTACAAAAGTAATTTACATTCTGAAAACCTACTTTATAACTGGTATCGGTAATGCTCACGCTGGGGTCGGTGAGCATTTTTTTTGCCAATTTTACCCTTTCTTGGATAATATACTCAACCGGACTCAAACCAAACTCCCTTTTAAAACTTCTGAAAAAATGGGCTTTACTCATACAAGCCATGTCACTGAGCTTATCAATGGTTAAGTTTTCAGCCAAATTTTCTTTGATAAATTTCACCACGTGTGCAAATCGGTTGGTATTGATGTACTGCATATATTGGTCGAAAATCAAGACCCTTGCCTGCGTTTGCATCAATCGTAGCAACAATTCTTGCAAGGCAAAATTGGCAAATATATCTTTTGCCACATTGTTTTCTTTAGAAATATACACCAGTCGGTCGATGGTATTGGCCATCTCAAACGAATTTTTGATATGAAACTGCTTGGGGTCTATTTGCCATTGCTCGTGGCGTTCTACCTTAGCATATTTTTCATTCAACAAGTCCACGGTTTCCTTGATTTTTTCCTCATCAATAGCCAACGCAATGCACTGCGTAGGCGTTTGTTGGCTGGCTTCTGGAAAATCTATCAACATTTCTTCATGCGGAGGTACAATCACCGACTCGCCAGGAAAATACTCAAAACGTTTGTTGCCAAATAAATTCATCACTTTCTTTCCCCTCAACATCGCTGTAAATACCAAATCATCAAATTTCAAACTCACCTGTTCCGACGCTTGATGCGTTTCAAAAATATTTAATTCACAATGACTCAAGTTATAAATCGAACGATTTTCTACCAAAGTTTTCAACTCTTGGTATTGGGTCAATGCTTGTTTGCTTGGCACAAATAGTTTGCTCATAATGCCTTTGAAAGGAATTTTTAAGTTTTGTTACTGCAATATACAAAATAGAATCGTATCAAGAATAAATATGATATTTTATTGTAGAAACATGATATTATTCTGAAGCTGTTTTTATGCTAAAATGGTCAACTTTGTGATGTCAATAACAAAACGAAACAAGCCCTTTGGGCAATACACAAACATTCACTCAATCCTTTTATTAACGATGGAAACTGCAATTGAAATTAGCAACTTGGTGGATCGTCCACAATTCAAAGAAAGATACGAAAACTTCATTGGTGGCGAATGGGTATCGCCCGTAAAAGGCGAATACTTCCAAAACTCGTCGCCTGTTGATGGCTCAACCATTACGCAAGTTGCTCGCTCTACCAAAGAAGACGTAGAGTTGGCCTTGGATGCCGCCCACAAAGCATTTGCTACGTGGTCACGCACTTCGGCTACTTACCGAAGCAATATTTTATTGAAAATAGCCGATGTCATGGAAGCCAACCTCGACTATCTGGCTGCCGTAGAAACCATCGACAACGGTAAGCCCGTGCGTGAAACTAAAGCCGCCGATTTACCTTTAGCCATTGACCATTTTAGATACTTTGCTGGCGTTTTACGTGCCGACGAAGGCAGTATTTCAGAACTTGATGCCGATACCCTTTCTATCCAAATCCATGAGCCCATCGGTGTGGTAGCCCAGATTATTCCTTGGAACTTCCCTATTTTGATGGCCGCTTGGAAGCTTTGCCCTGCCTTAGCCGCTGGCTGTACGGTAGTAATGAAACCTGCCGAACAAACACCCGTAGGCGTGCTAGTGCTGATGGAATTGCTCAAAGATGTGATTCCAGCAGGGGTGGTAAACATCATTACAGGCTTTGGCCCAGAAGCAGGCAAACCCTTGGCTCAATCGCCTAGAGTAGCCAAAATTGGCTTTACGGGCGAAACCTCTACAGGTCGCTTGATTTTGCAATATGCTTCTGAAAACATCGTACCTGTAACGATGGAATTGGGCGGAAAATCGGCCAATATCTTCTTCCCAAGCATCATGGATGCCGACGACGAATTTTTCGACAAGTGCCTCGAAGGTGCTACCATGTTTGCCCTCAACCAAGGCGAAGTATGTACTTGTCCTTCGAGAATGCTCGTGCATGAAAGCATTTATGATAAATTTATCGAAAGAGTCATTGAGCGTGTAGAAAAAATCAAAATGGGGCATCCGCTCGACCCCGATACCATGATGGGTGCTCAAGCATCGAGAGAGCAATTTGAGAAAATTTTGAATTACATCGAAATTGGGCAAGAAGAAGGAGCCGAACTACTCACAGGTGGTAGTGCTCAATACATTGATGGGCTGCCCGAAGGCGTTTATATTAAACCTACGCTTTTTAAAGGACACAATAAAATGCGTATTTTCCAAGAAGAAATCTTTGGCCCCGTGGCATCGGTGACAACCTTCAAAACGGTAGAAGAAGCCATTGCCATTGCCAACGATAGCCTTTATGGCTTAGGTGCAGGCGTATGGACAAGAGATGCCCATGAGCTATTTACGGTGCCACGTGAGCTACAAGCAGGTCGTGTGTGGGTCAATTGCTACCATGCGTATCCGGCACACGCTAGTTTTGGAGGATACAAAAAATCAGGTTTTGGTCGTGAAACCCACAAAATGGCTTTGAATCAATATCGTCAAACTAAAAATATTTTGTTGTCGAACAACAAAAACAAATTAGGCTTCTTTTAAACTGTAGTCGATTGTAGCACAAAGGGTAGGCTCATCATGAAGCTTGCCCTTTGGCTGCAAAACGCTTTAGATTCAAGCAAAAAGCAATGGAAAAGGCATTCAAACGTGTACTTATCAGCGACTCGGCCAAAGACGTAGTAAAGCATTTACGCAACAAACACGGCGAGCTATTGTTTCATATCAGTGGAGGCTGTTGCGACGGCACACAACCACAATGCTACGAAACAAGCGATTTCAAACTCGGCAGCGTAGATATAAAAATTGGCGAAGTAGCCAAATGTGGCGTTTATATGAGCCAAGACCAATTTGAGTATTTCAAATATGCCCAACTCACCATAGACATTGCACCGGGCAGAGGAGGCGGTTTTTCGTTGGAAGTTCCTTTGGGTTTGCGTTTTACGCTCAAAAGCAGCACTTTACCAGAAGAAGCATTAGCATACATTGAAGACACAAAACAAACCATAGAAACCTGAAAAAAGCCGTACCACGCCAAGGCGTAGGTACGGCTTAAACCTAAGTAACAAAGCACTTTGCTTGGTACTTATGCTAGGTTTATGGTTTTGTTTCAGAACAAATTTTATCATTTTTCTAAAACAAAACTAGCATTTTACCTAATTTTTCTTGTACCTAACCACTATTTGTATTTTTTGTAACAAGAAAAGAGGCACAATTACACCGAAATAATGGCTTTTACCAGACTGGCATCTTGTACAAGCAGGGGCAATTTTTCGGCAATTTCTTCAAACGTAATCCGATGGGTAATCCATGTTTGTACGTCTATTTTACCTTCTTCAATCGCCTTAATGATGTACGTAAAATCGCTTGGCATACTATTGCGGCTCGCAAATAGCGTAAGCTCTCTTCTATGAAAATCGGGGTCTTGAAACGTGTATTCTCCTTGATATAAGCCTACGAAAACCAGTTTTCCGCCCGAAGCAGGATACGAAAACGCCTTGTGCATGGAGTATTTATTGCCTGTCGCATCGAATACTACCGTTGGAAGATTTCCATCAAAAGCAACTTTAATATGATCTAAAGCGTTGTCATCGGCAACAATAGCCACATCAGCTTTTTGATTGGTTACGCAAAAATTTAAGCGATTGGGATTCAAATCTAACACTGCCACCTTTGCTCCACGAATTTTGGCAAATTCCATCACCGCCAAGCCTATTGGCCCCGCTCCTATCACCAATACCGTATCGTGTGCTTGTACCGCCGCCCTTGCTACCGCATGAGCACCAATACCCAAGGTTTCGACCAATGCTAATGCCTCATAATCAAGCACATCAGACACGTGCAGTTTTTCGGCAGGCAATTTCACCAATTCAGTCATGCCACCATCGGTATGTACGCCCATCACCTTGATGTTTTCGCAACAATTACTCAAGCCTCGCTTGCAAGCCCAGCATTCTCCACAATTCAAATAGGGTTCTACGGCACATTTATCCCCCACTTTTACACGGGTCACGGCTGTGCCTACAGCGACAACTTCAACGCCAAGTTCATGACCTAAGATTCTTGGATAAGAAAAAAAGGGTTGTTTCCCAGCGTAGGCGTGGTAGTCTGTACCACAAATACCTATTTTATGAATTTTAACTAAAGCTTCACTGGCTTCGAGGTTGAAATCTTCTGCTATTTCTTGGTACTCAAATTGCAAGGGTGTAAGCAACGATAATGCTTTCATATTGACAAAATTTAATGATTTTTCACTAAAATAATAAGTGAAAAATCATTAAATATACCCGTAAGAAAGACGAAGAAAGATAAAATTTGGTGCAATTTCACCCATTCATCTAGCGTATAACTTGTATTTTTTGAAGTAAAGAAACACCCGATGCTGTTGTAAGGCGGATGAAATACATACCCGATTGCTCTATTTTCATCTCAAATACATTTGTGCCTTGCCTTGCTGTCACGGTCGTTGACTGCACCACCTCGCCCGTCATGCTTACAACTGAAACCTGGGCGGTTTCACTCAAAAGAGCATCATAGTGTAGTCCAACCGTCCCATCAGACGGACTAGGATAGGCTTTAAACGACGCAGTTGCTGGTTGTTCGGAGATAGCGATAGGCATATCAGCCACTACTTGTGTTTGACTTGCCGCCTGTGTTCCTACCGTGCTGTTGCTTACTTTAGGTGTTACCGTCACCACTGCCGTATTGTTGCTCGTTGGTGTCACCGTGCCACAAACATTTGTCACTTTACTCAAAGTATAAGTCGTAGTGGTGCTTGGACTAACCGTGTGCGTATAAGGACTGCTCGTAATACCTGTGACACTTTGCTCATTGATGGTAAATGACCAAGGGCTTGTGCCACTTAGGTTGACCGTTAACTTTCCACTATTACTAGCAATAATACTTTGCGTTCCCGTCAATGTGCCTGTTGGTAAACTTTGTATCAAAATATTTGCTCCATTGTCTGTTCCCACCACCTGCGGACTTGAAGAAACCACTCGAAGGCGATACAACGAGCCACCTTGCGTACTCGTTGGAATAATGGATTCGATTGCCCCTGTATTGGCTAGACTGCTTAGTTTACCAATTACCACAGGTTTAGCAAAACTACCTAAAGCATCTGATAATTCTACCGAATAAACATTATCACTTTTAAACGTTCCTGTCGAAGTAAAAGCTACACTTACTTTACTGCCCTGACAATAGCTTGTACTCGCCAATTTGTTGGTTAATTGCTGTGGTAAAACCGTCACCACTGCCGTATTGTTGCTTGTCGGTGTCACTGTGCCACAAACATTCGTTACCTTGCTCAAAGTATAAGTCGTGGTGGCAGTTGGGCTAACCGTATGCGTATAAGGACTGCTCGTAACGCCTGTGACATTCTGGTCATTGATGGTAAATGACCAAGGACTTGTACCACTTAGGTTGACCGTTAACTTTCCACTATTACTAGCAATGATACTTTGCGTTCCTGTCAATGTGCCTGTTGGTAAACTTTGTATCAAAAGATTTGCTCCATTGTCTGCTCCCACCACCTGCGGACTTGAAGAAACCACTCGAAGGCGATACAACGAGCCACCTTGCGTACTCGTTGGAATAATGGCTTCGATTGTGCCAGTATTGGCTAGACTGCTTAACTTGCCGATTACCACAGGTTTAGCAAAACTACCCAAGGCATCTGATAATTCTACCGTGTAAACATTATCACTCTTGAATGTTCCTGTCGAAGTAAAGGCTACACTTACTTTACTGCTCTGACAATAACTTGTACTCGCCAATTTGTTCGTCAATTGTTGTGGTAAAACCGTCACCACTGCCGTATTGTTGCTTGTCGGTGTCACTGTGCCACAAACATTCGTTACCTTGCTCAAAGTATAAGTCGTGGTGGCAGTTGGGCTAACCGTATGCGTATAAGGACTGCTCGTAACGCCTGTGACATTCTGGTCATTGATGGTAAATGACCAAGGACTTGTACCACTTAGGTTGACCGTTAACTTTCCACTATTACTAGCAATGATACTTTGCGTTCCTGTCAATGTGCCTGTTGGTAAACTTTGTATCAAAAGATTTGCTCCATTGTCTGCTCCCACCACCTGCGGACTTGAAGAAACCACTCGAAGGCGATACAACGAGCCACCTTGCGTACTCGTTGGAATAATGGCTTCGATTGTGCCAGTATTGGCTAGACTGCTTAACTTGCCGATTACCACAGGTTTAGCAAAACTACCCAAGGCATCTGATAATTCTACCGTGTAAACATTATCACTCTTGAATGTTCCTGTCGAAGTAAAGGCTACACTTACTTTACTGCTCTGACAATAACTTGTACTCGCCAATTTGTTCGTCAATTGTTGTGGTAAAACCGTCACCACTGCCGTATTGTTGCTTGTCGGTGTCACTGTGCCACAAACATTCGTTACCTTGCTCAAAGTATAAGTCGTGGTGGCAGTTGGGCTAACCGTATGCGTATAAGGACTGCTCGTAACGCCTGTGACATTCTGGTCATTGATGGTAAATGACCAAGGACTTGTACCACTTAGGTTGACCGTTAACTTTCCACTATTACTAGCAATGATACTTTGCGTTCCTGTCAATGTGCCTGTTGGTAAACTTTGTATCAAAAGATTTGCTCCATTGTCTGCTCCCACCACCTGCGGACTTGAAGAAACCACTCGAAGGCGATACAACGAGCCACCTTGCGTACTCGTTGGAATAATGGCTTCGATTGTGCCAGTATTGGCTAGACTGCTTAACTTGCCGATTACCACAGGTTTAGCAAAACTACCCAAGGCATCTGATAATTCTACCGTGTAAACATTATCACTCTTGAATGTTCCTGTCGAAGTAAAGGCTACACTTACTTTACTGCTCTGACAATAACTTGTACTCGCCAATTTGTTCGTCAATTGTTGTGGTAAAACCGTCACCACTGCCGTATTGTTGCTTGTCGGTGTCACTGTGCCACAAACATTCGTTACCTTGCTCAAAGTATAAGTCGTGGTGGCAGTTGGGCTAACCGTATGCGTATAAGGACTGCTCGTAACGCCTGTGACATTCTGGTCATTGATGGTAAATGACCAAGGACTTGTACCACTTAGGTTGACCGTTAACTTTCCACTATTACTAGCAATGATACTTTGCGTTCCTGTCAATGTGCCTGTTGGTAAACTTTGTATCAAAAGATTTGCTCCATTGTCTGCTCCCACCACCTGCGGACTTGAAGAAACCACTCGAAGGCGATACAACGAGCCACCTTGCGTACTCGTTGGAATAATGGCTTCGATTGTGCCAGTATTGGCTAGACTGCTTAACTTGCCGATTACCACAGGTTTAGCAAAACTACCCAAGGCATCTGATAATTCTACCGTGTAAACATTATCACTCTTGAATGTTCCTGTCGAAGTAAAGGCTACACTTACTTTACTGCTCTGACAATAACTTGTACTCGCCAATTTGTTCGTCAATTGTTGTGGTAAAACCGTCACCACTGCCGTATTGTTGCTTGTCGGTGTCACTGTGCCACAAACATTCGTTACCTTGCTCAAAGTATAAGTCGTGGTGGCAGTTGGGCTAACCGTATGCGTATAAGGACTGCTCGTAACGCCTGTGACATTCTGGTCATTGATGGTAAATGACCAAGGACTTGTACCACTTAGGTTGACCGTTAACTTTCCACTATTACTAGCAATGATACTTTGCGTTCCTGTCAATGTGCCTGTTGGTAAACTTTGTATCAAAATATTTGCTCCATTGTCTGCTCCCACCACCTGCGGACTAGAAGAAACCACTCGAAGACGATACTGCAAAGCACCTTGCGTACTTGTAGGAATAATGGCTTCGATTGTACCTGTATTGGATAGGCTCGATAACTTACCGATTACCACAGGTTTCGCAAAACTACCCAAGGCATCTGATAATTCTACCGAATAAACATTATCACTTTTAAACGTTCCTGTCGAAGTAAAAGCTACACTTACTTTGCTTCCCTGACAATAACTTGTACTCGCCAATTTGTTGGTTAATTGCTGTGGTAAAACCGTCACCACTGCCGTATTGTTGCTTGTCGGTGTCACCGTGCCACAAACATTTGTCACCTTGCTCAAAGTATAAGTCGTGGTGGTGCTTGGACTAACCGTATGCGTATAAGGACTACTCGTAACGCCTGTGATATTTTGGTCATTGATGGTAAATGACCAAGGACTTGTACCACTTAGGTTGACCGTTAACTTTCCACTATTACTAGCAATGATACTTTGCGTTCCCGTTAGTGTGCCTGTTGGTAGCCCTATGAGCGTTACATCGCTCCCATTATCGAATCCCGTAGTTGTTGGGTTCGACGCTACAACCCTTACCCGATACTTTGTGCCAAGGGTAAGGTTGGTAGGAATTGTGGCGGCAATCGTGCCTTTGGTGGCCTCACTGCTGAGTGTACCAATGGTGACGGGTGTACTAAAACTACCGTTGGCATCCGACAACTGTACAGTATAAATATTGCCTTTGGCTACATTACCCGTCGTGGTAAATGACACATCTACTTTTGTTCCCAAACAAAACTGATTCGTTGCCAGTGGGCTGGTCGCTATTTGTGTAAGGTCGCCAGCCGAAAAACGAACCATGCCATGTGCATACATCAACCACATTTTCCCTTTAGCATCCATTTGTACATCTTTAAAATTATCTGCTAAAGGAAAATCTGCTAATTTTTGCCAACTTGTACCATCGTATTTCAACACACGAGCGTTATCGAACACATACAAATTATTGGCATTATCGAAGGTAAAATTGTTGGGATTACTGAGCAAGGGTACATTCTTGTAATTATACAATTTCCAAGTACTTCCGTCGTAGCTTGCAATGCCTCTGATATAGCTTCCATCTGAAAGTGTTACCCACAACAATCCTTTGGTATCTAATTTATATTGATAATAAAATCTTCCTGCAAAAGGGGTATTAGTATTGTTGAATGAGGTAAAAGTTTTAGCCGCCAAATCGTACCTCCTCAACTCCCAAAGCCCTGTACCCCAATCATATACTTGCACCCAAGCATACTGACTATTCCAGACGGGTGTGTAGTAATATTTATTGCTTTCATTAAATTTGATAAGAGTCGTGATTTTACCTGATTCAATTTTTGCCAACACATAATAGCCTCCGCCAGCATAGCCATAGACTATTTTTGAATTCATATCGAAACTAGAAGGGGATACATCATCGGGGTTGCTCAAATCGACACTCGACATTTTAGCCCCTGTTTGTTGATTTAGTTGTAATAAATTATAGGTTGTTTTCGGAAAAACGCCACTGTATTCGATGCGTTTACTCATCGTATTAATCATCCAAAGAGCGTTGTCGTTATTGGTTACACTCAGCATCGAAAGCTGATTGCCAACCAAGCCATTCGTACTTGCTCTATCGAACACTTTCAAATTCAGGGTATCTGGGTCTATTTTGACCAATCCTTGTGCATTTTTTACAAAAATCCCTCTTGCTCCAATCGCCAACGAACCAAGGTCTCGGTTGAATGTAGGTTTGTTGTCGTTATTAAAAAAGCTCCAAGCCGACGAAAGGACGGTTGTACCCGTAGTAAATTGGGTTGTTTGCTGAAACATCAATCCTTGTGGCAAATTTCGCATGGCGGCAAACGCCTCACTCGATTCAAACCATTCTTCTACTTTCAGATAATAAGTTGTATTCGGCGTTAGGCTTTGTGCCATGCAGACATAATTGTAAGAAAGAAATTGATTCGGAGCAAAAGTTTTGACCAACACAGGACTAGAAAAATCACTTTTGGTCGAAAGCGTAAACTTCACCGTAGCTCCTGCCAAAACGCTATTGCCTGTATAAGTAATAGGAAACGTTAACGGAACATTGGTGCCACTATTGGGAATATTGATAGCACTACTCACGGCAGGTTTCAGCCAAAACGTATTTACCTCCGACCACGCACTTTGACCACTGGCATTCACCGCTCGCACACGCCACAACAACTGATTATAGTTGGGTGTGGTAAAAGTGCAACTATTGGTTGTGGTAGTAAGGCTTTTATTAGGATTTTTGAAATAAGGGTCGCCAAAAGTAGTTACTTGTACTTCGTAGCTTGTGGCATTGGCAGCTGCATCAAACTTGAGGGTTAAACTTGTATTTTGAGCAATATCACCCGCTTGGTTTTGCGGATAAAGCAATTTGGGCGGTATCAAACCCGTGGCATTCACTTGTATTTTGGCAACATTCGACCAAGGCGTTGTATTGAAAGCATTGATTGCTTTTACCCGTACAAAATACTGTTGGCCAGGCTTAAATCCGCCAAAACTATAGCCTTGAATATAGGTGGTATCACTCAGCAGTTTAACACTAAAATCAGCTACAGAGGCTATTTCGAGCAAGTATTTTTCGGCAGAAACAAGCGGTTGCCATACAAAAGTGGATGTATTATTTAAGGTATAGTTGGCAGGCAACACGGGTGCAGACGTAAGACTTGCTACCTGTGCAAACTTGCTGATGGCGTGTTGCTGCATCACAGCCTGACATAAAGGGTGAAAAGTAGGTGCATACGAGCAATAACTCATAATGCTCCCTCTGGTTTTTTCAAGGGCATTTTCATAGCAATTCGACTCGGCAGGATAACAATGGTCTATGACACCGCCAGCCCAAGAACAGTTTTGGGTATGTGGCGAACCAAAATTATGCCCCAATTCGTGTGCAACCACCATCAAGCCTCTCGAATCGCCATTTTCTCCCCAAGGCGATACGCTTTCTACGCCTCCCAGATATGCCACGCCACCAGCACCCGAAAAGCCTTTTGTCACCAAATACATTACTTTGTCATATTGGTTACGAACAGCCTTTAAGTTGGCGTTGTTGGCCCACGTATCTGCTACCAAACCCAACATTTTGAATATATCCGATACGCCTTTGTAGGGGTCTTTGGCACTATCTTTCCAAATATTGATGTACGTAACAACCAATTGGGTATTGATTTCTTTTTCATAAATTTTTGAAATACGCTCAATTTGCTTATAAGCTTCGTATTTAATCAAGGTAGTATCTTGGTTAAATAAAGCGTAAGTATCAGAGTCGATGTCTATAGCAATACGGCATATATATCGCTGGCTCGCATCTATTCTAGCGTTTGCCCTACTCTTCATCCATTGAGGGGCTTTTTGCATTTGTTCGAGAATTTCGGCTGGCACAACGGCATCATTTACGCCACAAGCCATTGTACGGGTGTTTTCTTGTGCCAGCGTCTGTACCAAAGGCAAACACAACAACATGATGAGTAGAAGTTTTTTCATAAATATATAAGCAATTAAGTAGCAATGGATAAAATACGTATGCGTAGGATTTCGGACTGACGATGTTACGTTGCTAAAAGTTATTCTAAAACCATGCCATAAGCAACATTTTTACCAAATAAGTAAAATAAAATATCAAATAGATACCATTTTTAACACGCCCAAATCAATTTATTCAACGTTGGTACAGCCATCTATGAGCCTTCGATGATAGTTGATTTGCCCCAAATGATAGCCCAAATGGGTGGTTAAATGCACCAAAAGATACGCTGTAGAAGTTTTTTCGGTAAAAACCAAGAGCGGATATTCGCTAGGCAAATCGGCTTCATGTAATTGCATGAGGGTAGCCTCCACCATCAGGCGTGTGGCTTCGATTTGTGCTAAAAGTGTTGCTTGGGGAATATTTTTATCTGAAAATTCTCGTTCACGGTGACGCACATAGCCCGTATTACCGAGCGTAGCCCCGATATAAGTATGCAAATTGCCCATCAGGTGCAGGCATAAATTACCAGCCGAATTGTTGATTTGATGAGCCGTGAGCCAAAGCGATGCCTCGTTTGGATAAAGGCTTATTTCTTGATAAAGCCTTCGTAAATCTCGGTCGAAAAGGGCTTGTACAATCGGAATGAGTGCCATCTGTGGGGTTAATGTCGGCTAAAACGCTTGTAGGTTTTCCAATATTTATCTCGGTAAAGATACACCTCAAAAGTATATAAATCAGGATTTTGTAATTTTAGTTGGTCTAATTTTTTACTAATACCCCTAAAATCTTTGCTCACCAAAAAGATGTCGAATAGGTTATCGCCAAACTCTCTTCCAATAGGCAGCGTTCCTGTAGGTAATACGGCATCTAACACGGTATCTTCTATCAACTGAAAGGTTTGATACTCGTCTTCCGAAGGCAATCCTTTGTTTGCAGCACCATTGTATTGTGTACTGACAATCACCACCCAAGGATGCGAAGCTTTGGCATCCCAATCGAGCAGTGTCAAACAAGCGTTGGCTACCACCCTGTTGCCATTGGGCAAGGTAGCCTCAAAAACGCCATGCTCTTCCTCTGGTGGCGGAACGTAGCTTGCCTCGTAGCATTCGATAAATTCTGTTTGTCGCCATACCAAAAAAGCAGGAAGTTTGTGCATTGGCACTAATGTTTTGTGGGCGGCTAAGGCTTCGGCCTTGCTTATCATCCGAATGGTGTCGAGGGTATTCACCAAAGTGCTTTCGCCAAGATAGCTTTCTAAGAAAAGGTAAATGCCATTTTCTACGGGTAATTGATTGCTGTCGTTGAGGTCTTCATAGACAAACGTGAGGTCTATTTCATCGGGACAGTCTTCGGTTTCGTTGGCAAAAAAAGTAAGATTTTCACAAGTAAAAGTCAGCCCTTCGGCTTCAATCACAAGGGTATCGGCATTGAAAGGAGGTTTGAGGGCGGTAAATTTCCAGCCTTGTACCGTTGGTGCAGCCGCAATGAGTTCTTCTACATACACAATCTTTTTCACGTCGCTATCAACTGTCACGATAAACTCAAGCGTATGTTCGTCGTGTACGCCCAATTGACAAAAGAAGCCATTGTTTAACGTCTGCAATTGGGAAGAAATTTCATCCATAAGTGCTTCGTCCAAAACCTTGGTTTGTTGGTATTGGTCGTAGAAATGTTGTTGATGCAACAAAAACCATTGCCAAAAATCTTGATAAGAAGCTATCGCCGTAGCCGATGCTGGGGAAATATTATTGGATACATTCATGTAAAAAGTAGGTAAGTATAAGTGCTGAATGTTTAGTATGGTTATGGCAGTACGAAAGGGTCAATCATTCGCACCGCTATAACAAATATACAATAATCCTTCACATTTTACTTATGTACTTTGGCAAAAAGTTCAACTTGGTAACATCAGCCCACCTTTTCGCAAACATAATGTTGTGGGCTGGTATTTTTACTTGTTTGTAGTTCGCTGTTTTATCCAAGTTGCAATTTCTTGAAAGTCAAGTTGTCCTGATGCTACTGCGATAACAAAGTCGTACTTTTCGTCTTGTGTGGCTTGCATATCTTTGCCAAAATTCTTCAAAATCAAACGCATCAAAACGTAACCTGTTCTTTTGTTACCGTCTATAAAAGGGTGATTTTTGACTATGCTTTCCAAAATTGCACCTGCTTTTTCTTCGGGGTTTGGGTAAAATTCAGTTTCTCCAAAACCGCTAAAAGGTCGTTCCAGTGCCGCTTTTAGTCCATTTTCATCTCTCACACCTTGCAAACCAGCAAACTGTCGTATCAAAACTTGATGAATCTCAAGAACTTCTTGATAGTCTATCATTTAGCCAATTTTTCAAGTAGTTCTCGGTCTTCTGTCAAAATTGTATTCAAGTTTATTGAAAGACGCATTTTCTCCGTTGTCGTTTTTTCTACTTGGCGAAGGTATTGCAAAAGTTCACCCAAAACTTCATTGGGTAAATTGTTCACAATTTGTACTATTTCTTGTTTGAGTTCCATAATCACTCCTTTTTTAGATATTGCTAAGATACGGATTATTTGGATAAAGTTGTTTCAAAAACTTTAAAAATTGCTCTGTGAAGTAACGACTGCTTTCTTGCTCAATATTAGTTTTATCTTAACAATATTAGCACCTGTTTTTATTTTCTTGGTATTACCACCTTAAAACGTCCTATTTTTTGCTTATCAATACCATTCTTTTTAGAAAGCATTGAGGCTTGTGGATTCGTCCTGATTTGTTTAAGTAGATTAAGTTTACGCAAATAGGTAACTTCTTTGTCATAAGTGTCTCTATCGTTTGTATTCATAGCTGAATAAATATCAATAGGTGATAACTCCTTGTCATTCATTCCTGCAACCAAAATCCTTTTATGTATTGGACTTAACTCAAAATCAGAAAACAAACGCAAAAACTCCTCTTGTATTGATGTAAAGTCGGATTTATTAAACAACGTTACAGTAAACCAAACCGTATTTGAATATAATTTAGGCTTTTGAAGTTCGTTTTGTTGCATTAGCGTAAAAATACGTTTCATGCCTTCGCCCATTTCACGCATCGTTTGGTTTACTTTCAAGGTGTAGGCAATTTTAGCATTTCTGGAATCATGACGGTTATCTAAGGCTTCCAAATCTTGAACAGTAAGTGTAGAGAGCAAAGCACCAGGACTTTTGATTTCCATACGGTCATTAAAAATATGTATTTCAATGCCTCTGCCTTCCGCTGCATAATCTCTGTGTGCTATTGCATTGATTAAAGCCTCTTTACAAGCGTCTTCGGGATAAATAAACTTTTGTTTGAATTGTGCATTTGCGGTAAATTCTGTTTTGTATGCCAAATACGGACGCATTGATTCCCAAGATTTGAATATTAACTCATAAATATTACCTTGCACAAACTCATCACTAATCACATTGTATTTTTCGCCTGACAATAACTCTGTACCTGCAATTTTAATAAAACGTATTTGGCAACGTGGATGCCATCTTTGTATATCTTTTGCAAATAATAAAACCGCTGCTCTTGTAAGTCGCAAGCCATTAGTAGCATATTGGGCTAAACCTAAATGTTGTAAATATCTTTCAACAGTATAGCCTTTCAAATAACTGTCTGCCAAAGATTGTAGTAAGGGGATGTCTAAATCTGATACCGTTGCTCCGTCAACGAATTGCCTATCATATTCTCTTGACTTTATTTCTTGTCGGTCAAATTGCAATTTTTTAACGTTAGCGGGTACAGTCTGCCGTTTTTCATTACGACGCATGACTCTGCCGTCTCTTAATTGGTATATTTCAGCACTTCCTTTATCCACTTGAAAAAACAAAATGACATTTCCTTCAATGGTGGCTTTTAATTTATACACCATTGGTAATTCTTGTCCGTCATAAACGTGTGTTTTGGGTGAGTTCAGCATCATCTCAATATCTTCATCCGAATGTGGTACGCCCGTAATGGTAGTATCGTCTTCTACGCCAATGATTATTTCCCCACCATCTGTATTGGCAAACGCTACCAACGCTTCTGCAATATCTTCGCATATTTTTTTTGCAAGACGGGGCTTTTTATTATCAGGTTTCCCTTCTAATGCCAATTTAAACTCCCTAAAATCACTTTCTCCGACAAGAATGGAATTTTTGATTCTTTCTTGTAAAATCAATATGTCTGTCATTGTATCATTTTATTAATTACTCAAAATTGGTCTAACGAACAAGGCTTGACGATGTGGCGGATTTTTAGCATAAAAGAATTACAGATGTTGAAGCTTGCACAAATGTTTCATAGAATCACTTCTGCCGCCATATTACCAAACCGATATTGTGCGTAATTTTTAATTCAGTTCAACTTTGAGTTTAGATTCAATTAGTCCATTACTCAATAATTCAATTTCAAACTCATTTTCTATTTTCATATAGGCAAAGTTTGTCCTTCCATATTCACAAATTCTTTTTACAATTTTTCCAATTACAATCAATAAAGCTTTTTGGATTTCGTTTTCATATTCATAAAAATTTGGAAACATTGCTTTAATGTTCCAGTTAATCGATTCGATTTTTCCAATTTCTGGCTTGTATTTAATGTTTTCAGCTTTTCTAATATCCGATTTAAAAATCACAGAAGCTTTAAAGTATTTTTTGTCAGTTCGATACTCTATCATTATCTTCTCTATCAGTTCAGGTACTTTTAAAAATAGAAGTCCACCACAAAATATGTTGATTAATAGAAATTTTCCTTTGTACAAAAAGAATTCAAAATCACCTTTGAGAAGTTGTTGTTCCTTTGAACTTAGATTTAAAGAAATCAGTTCAAATTCTTTATCAAGGCCAAAATGAAAATCCTGTCCTATTTTGAATTCAATATCTTTTATTTTATCTAGTAAATTATCCATTTTCTCAAATTACGCACAACATAAGGCTCGCCACTCCTGCAAAAATACTAATGATAAAAACTCTTTTGAGCAAAATAAATTCCGAAGGAATTCATTTTGCTCAATTACTTATTTCTCTACGCCTGGTTGCGTGATTTCAAAATGCTCTTTTTTCTTGGCTTCATCCACTATATTTTTGACATCTTCCAGCAATTTTTTCGCATCATAAACAATGCCATCTTTGATGGTATATTTCACCCCTCCTATGCGTTTTACTACGCCGTTTTCGTCTAGTTTGATTGCCCCAGTACCGTACAATACTTGTAAATTCTTGAGCGGATTAGCGTCAACTAGCACAATATCAGCCAATTTACCTACTTCTACCGAGCCAATTTCTTTGTCTTTGCCCAAGGCTTGTGCTCCGTACAAGGTTGCCGAGCGAATGACTTCTAACGGATGAAACCCCGCTTCTCTGAGCATTTCTAATTCTCTGATATACCCAAAACCATAGGTTTGATAGATAAATCCGTTATCGGAACCTGTTGTAACTCTACCGCCTCTGTTTTTGTATTCATTCACGAAGGTCATCCATAATTTGTAATTATTTTTCCATTCTACCTCTTGTTCCGTTCCCCATTCAAACCAAAACGAGCCATGTGCATTGCGACTTGGGCCGAAAAAACGCCACAACGTAGGAAGCGTATAGGTATCGTGCCATTCGGCTCGACGGGTTTTGTGCAGGTCACGTGTGGCATCGTAAATATTGAGCGTAGGGTCTATCGTAAAATCAAGGGCTAATAGCTCATTCATGACTTTATTCCATTTTTCAGAATACGGAGCTGCCGCTTGTTTCCATAATTTTCCTGCATTTTCAAAACGAGATTGTTCGTTAGAATAATTATAATCGGCAGGATAATCTTGTACGGTTTGATGCTCAAACATGGCTTCGGGCAAGCCATACCAATGCTCCATACTGGTAAGTCCTGCACGAGCCGAATGCAAAACGTTCCAACGGGCTACGTCTAATTGGGCATGATGACAGCACGAACGCAAGCCCAAACGCTTGTTTTCTTTGAGGGCTGCATCCATCACTTCGGGGGCTGCACCAAAAAACTTGATGCCATCTGCTCCCGATTTGGCATTTTGGTTGACCCACTCAATGGCTTCTTGGGCATTGCTGATGGGCTTTTTACTGCCCATTCCAAAGCCTGTGTAGGCAAAAATACGAGGAGCAACAATGGTATTTTCAGCACTTCTTTTCTTCTCACTCAAAGTCCAATCTAAACCATTCCCTGCCATTGGTTCTCTGATGGTCGTAATGCCATGGGCCATCCAAAGTTTATACACATATTCGGCAGGTGTCCCTTGGCTTTGTCCGCCGATATGTCCGTGCATATCAATAAAACCCGGCAAGGCGTACATTCCCGTGGCATCTATTTCTTTGCCTCCTGTAGCCAGTACGGGCCTACGCTTGGGGTCTATTTTTTCGCCTTCACTGCCTACCACAGCAATACGAGCGATGCGGTTGTTTTCTACCACTATATCGACAGGGCCTAAAGCTGGCGAGCCAGTACCATTGATTAAGGTAACACCCCGAATAATAAGCTGTGGAAATGGGTCTATCCCCTCCCCTGCTTTGCGGACAGGTGCAGGCGTAATTTGAGCTAAGGCCGTATAAACCCCAACGAGCAATGTACAGAGTAATGTGATTTTTTTCATAAGGTTTGTTGGATGAATGGATGAAAAAGAAACTTATTTTACTGCTAATATATTGACATAAAAGTTTTTATCAAAGGTTAACTTAGCAAGTTCCTGTGCCGAAAGAGGCAATTGTTGCCATGCTTCGGTTGGTTTGAGCAAGGTATAGGCATCGCCAATACGAATACCCATTTTCATATTGAAGCCCGCTACGCAATTGTTCCAACGGTACAGCCAAGCCCCGTTTTCGTATTTATGTTCTAGCACCGGAATAGCCGTATGGCGTAAATATTGGTCAAAAACTTTACTAAAATCTATTTTTGCCGTAGTCGAAATATAGTTTTCTATTTGTTGCGTAGTTACGGTTTGATGATAAAACGTTTGGTTGAGTCCTCGTAAAATTTCACGCCAAAGGGCATCGTCATGAATCGCCTCTCTGATGGTATTGAGCATATTGCCTCCTTTGTAATACATATCGCCAGAGCCTTCGTTGTTTACATCATAAAATCCAATGATGGGGCGGTCGTTCCGAATGTTTTTGCGGCAACCAATCACATAAGCTTGGGCGGCTTCTTTGCCATAATAATATTCGGTAAAAAGACTTTCCGAGTAGTTGGTAAAACTCTCGTGAATCCACATATCGGCAATGTCTTTGTACGTAATATTGTTGGCAAACCACTCATGTCCAGACTCATGCACGATGATAAAATCCCATTTCAAGCCCCAGCCAGTGCCCGACAAATCACGACCCAAATAGCCATTTTGGTAACGATTGCCATACGTCACCGAACTTTGGTGTTCCATGCCCAAATACGGCACTTCTACCAATTTATAGCCATCTTCATAAAACGGATAAGGACCAAACCAATGCTCAAAAGCTTTGAGCATCAAAGAAGCTTGTTTAAATTGCTCTTGGGCTTTGGCCAAATTATCAGGAAGTACGTAATAGTCTAAGCTCAAAGCCCCTTTTTCACCTTGAAATACATCCGAAAAATGCGTGTAAGTACCAATATTTACGTTTACCCCATAATTATTGATAGGGTTACGCACCACCCAATCGAAAGTACTGGTTTGGTTGGCATGATGGGTCACTTTTGCTAAACGCCCGTTCGATACATCGGTTAAGCCTTGAGGGACTGTCACCGAAATACGCATACTGTCGGGTTCGTCGTACATGTGGTCTTTGCAAGGCCACCAAACCGATGCCCCCAAGCCCTGACAAGAAGTGGCGATAAACCAATGGCCGTGTTTGTCGTGCTTCCACGATACGCCACCGTCCCAAGGCGGATTGACGGCTACCTTGGGTTTTCCGGTAAAATAAACCGTTATTTTTTCGGTTTTGCCAACCTTAGCCAGTTGAGGTAATTGAATAAAAAAAGCATTGCCATCTCTTGTAAAATGTAGGTTACGACCATTTTGCACAACTTTGGTCACTTGCATAGGCTTTTGCAAGTCGATTTGCATGAGCTTTTCGGCTTTCAACACCTGATAGGTAATGGTGTTTTGTCCAGTAAAAGTACTATCGGTAGGATTTACCCTAACTTGAAGATGGTAGTGTTTCAAATCCCACCAAGCACGTTGTGGTGTAATCGACCCTCTGAGCGTATCGTCGTGGGTAAAGGTATGCTCGGGTGCAAAAAGTTGTGCATTTACTACGAAAGCTTGTAGAAAAATGCCTACGAAAAACAGTTTTTTTAGCATCGTTTGTTGAGAATAATTGGGTAATAAGTACTAAGATATTGCTTATAAATGTACAAGTTAATTTTGAAAAAAAACCATGAAACAAATGTTTGCCTCATGGTTTTCTAACAATGCGATGGAGATTATTTGAGGTATTTGTCAAACCATTTAATATATCGCTCAAACCTATCTATTTGATAACTAGGCACTGTAATGCCATGAAACTGGTTTGGATACACAATCAATTCGGTAGGAATGCCCAAAACTTTGAGGGCTTGGTACATTTGTTCGCTGCCTACGGCTGGTACGTTGTGGTCGCTTTCGCCTACCATAAATTGCGTAGGTGTTTTGATTTTATCGGCTTTCAAAAATGGGTACGATAGTTTTACATATTTATCGAAATGCTTCCAAGGCGAGCCTATTTCGTGTTCGTATTGTAAAATGTATTGGTCAACGCCATACATCGACGAAATCATGGCTACGCCTGCCCCACTGGCTGCTGCCTTGAAACGGGTGTCGGTAGCAATGGTGTAGTCGGTCAGAATACCGCCATAACTCCAGCCTCCAATGCCCAGTTTAGTGGCATCGGCAATGCCATTTTTTACCACATAATCGGCTGAACCTAAAATATCTAGCACTTCTTTATTGCCCCAATCGCCACTGATAACTTGGCAATAGGCTAATCCTCTGCCATTACTTCCTCGGTAGTTTACCGCAACTACGTTGTAGCCAGCGGCAGCCAACATTTGGCGTGATAAATCGAAACTGTATTCATCTTGTGCAACAGGCCCACCATGAATAAAGAAAATGGTGGGTTGCGGACTTTTATCTTTTCCTACGGCACGATAAAGAATATTGGAAACTACTGTTCCATCTTTGCTTTTAGAACTAAATCCTTCTACGTCTGCCAATTGAATTTTGCTAAAAAATGACTCATGGATGCTCGTAATACGTCTGAAATTGTTTTGCTCAATGGCATAAATTTCGGCGGGTCGTTGTGGCGTGCTTACTATAGCCAACCACGAGCCTGTAGGATGACTTTCTAAAGACGATACAATATATTGTCCCTGTGTTTGGCGTTGAAACTGCCCTGAAAGGCTATAACTAGCCACATAACGCTCACGGTCGTCGGTAACGGTGACATAAATTTGCGTGCCATCTTTCGACCACTTGGGCGTATTGACGGGGCGGTCTAAACTGCTACTCAAAAGGGTATTTGTGCCTGTTTGCACATCCACAACCGACAAAACAGCTTGGTCGTACATAATGTAATCGCTGGCAGCAGTGGTACGCAAATAGGCAATTTTATGTCCATCTGGGCTCCAAACGGGGGCATAATCTCGACCTGTCCAAGTCGTGAGAGCTTTGATTGGGGCATGAGCTTTGGCTTCTACCACATAAATATCGGTGTTTTCGTTGCGGTCGGGGTCGGGTGTGCGGTTGCTTACAAAAGCAATATATTTCCCATCGGGCGACCACGCCAAAGCATTTTCTTCATAAATCCCTGTGGTGATGGTATCAAGTTTTTCGGTGGCAAGGTCGAAAAGGTAAATATGACTTGGCTTGTTTTCGAGGTAGCCTTCTATGTCTTTTTTAATTTGATAGCGGTCTATGTAAATCGGGCGAGGCGTTTTAGGCTTGGCCGAATCGGGGTCTGCCTGAATCACAAGGGCTATTTTTTTGGCATCAGGCGACCACGCATATTCTACGAGCGAGCCTGTACTTTTGATTTTGGTCAATTGCTTGGCTTCTCCTCCACGGCGGTCGAGCAAGTACAATTGGCTTTGGGTGGCTCCGTTGCGGGTCGAAACAAAAGACAGGTATTTGTTGTCAGGACTCCACCTCACCTGCGATTCTCCTTCTGTCGAATACGTGAGTTGCACTTGTTGCGAGCCATCCCAACTGCTCATCCAGATGTCTGACGAGCGTTTGTTTTTACTCGAATCAACCGACGAAACCGTATAAGAAACCCATTGCCCATCAGGCGATATTTTGGCATCGGCTATGGATTTGATTTTATACACATCTGTCGGACGAATACTACGTTTGTTTTGGCTACTTTGTGCTTTTAAACCTAAAGGCAAACAAGCTAAAAAGAAGAAAAACGTTTTTTTTAACATAAAATAATTGATTTAGTTGTTTGATGAAAAAAGGAAAATATTACCGATTTTTGAACGTAACAATCGGTAATATTTTTCATGGAATCTAATTAAAAATATTTACGAATAATGGTATGACATTAACCATAATAAAGCATAAACTACTAAAAATCAAAACACTAACGCACAATTAGCTAATTCACAGTTTTGTACAAATGCTTGATTAGCACCTTACTTCTGTTCTATTTCTTTGGCTGATGCTTTATAAATACCAAACGTTGCCAATTCTACCGGAGCAAGTGCCTCCTGAATGGTCAAGCGAAGTTTGGTAGTTTTGATGGGAGCAAAACGCAACAAACGCTTGTGACCTACGGTAGTGCTGTTGACAAACGGATGCCACGAATCTTTGTCCCAATATTCTATCACAAATGATTTGATGCGTTGCCCCGTTTGGATATTTTCTTGCAACAAAATTCTATCAAAAGTACTTTCTTGTTTCAAAGCGATTTCAATACTTTCTTTTTCTTTCAACGGAATAAACGTATTGAGGGCTTTGTCACTCAGTTTTTTATGAGCAGGATGAATGAGATTTTTAGCGAAAGTTTCATTCAAAATAGCACGAAATTGTTGTAAAGCAGCCACATCTTGAACTTCTAACAACCCTTTATTATTCGGCGGAATATTGAGTAAAAGTAAACTATTGCGGCCTACCGATTGATAATATAAATTTACTAAATTCTGTGGTGTTCTTACTTTCGTATTTTCTTTTTCATGCCAAAACCATCCCGGACGAATCGAAACATCGGTTTCGGCAGGAATCCACGCTTGTCCTTTTTCATCGCCTGTATTTAAGTACTTGGGGTCGGCATGACCCGGTGCCAAACCCACAGGATTGAGGCTTGCCCAACAGCTTTCGCCAGCACTGCCTTCTTCGTTGCCTACCCAACGCACATCGGGGCCAGCATCAGAGAAGATAACGGCTTTGGGCTGCAAGGTTTTTACCAGTTGCCAAAAACCTTTGAAGTCGTACTCCATATTTTTGGCATTTTCGCCTTTGGCACCATCAAACCATACTTCCGAAATTTCTCCGTAATTGGTCAACAATTCTTTGAGCTGATTTTTGTAATAAGTATTATAGGAATCAGTGCCATAACTTGCCTCGTGCCTGTCCCAAGGCGACAAATACACCCCAAATTTTAGTCCAAATTCTTTACAAGCCTGTGCCACTTCTTTGACAATATCGCCTTTTCCATTTTTATACGGACTATTCTTAACCGAATGTTCGGTATATTTTGAAGGCCATAAGCAGAAGCCATCGTGGTGCTTGGCGGTGAGAATAGCCATTTTGAATCCACCAGCTTTGAGGGCTTTTACCCATTGTCTAGCATCGAGTTGAGTAGGATTGAAAATGCTCGGCGACTCGCTGCCATCGCCCCATTCTTTGTCGGTAAACGTATTTACAGTAAAATGCAAAAACGCCGTCGTTTCTAGTTGTTGCCAAGCCACTTGTGTAGCTGTAGGTTTGGGAAGTGTTGGTGTTTGGGCTTGTGTTGCGATACAAGCCAAGGCAAAGCCTAATGTAAGCAATTGTCTTTTCATGATAATTTGAAAATTGGATGTTAGATAACCACCCAAAAATACACCTAAATCTTGAAAAGCATAGGCTTTGGTATAGGGTTTGTGGTGCAACATACCAAAACATGGCTCGGGCAAGTGATACAAGTCATTTGATTGCTAGAAGAAAATGTATTAATTCGCAAACAAATTGATAAAACGCCAAGTTCGCTTTATATTTGAAAGATTTTGTGTAAAGGAAGGGTAGGTAAAGTAATATTTCAACAAGCACACAGCCTAGCTGTATAGGAATCGCTTCTTTATACTTAACTTATAAAAAACGTAAATTAAACTAATTTTTAGAAGAATGACTTATCAAAAAGATTTTACCTATGTTACGGGTACCGAACCACACCGTATTCGTACAAGAGAAATTATCAAGGCTCATCCAGAGGTAAAAAAACTCATTACCAAAAACCCCATGACTTTCGTATGGATATTGGCTTGTGTATCGCTACAAATTGGCATGGCGTACCTTGTCAAAGACCAAGCTTGGTGGGTAATTTTGGCGGCGGCGTGGGTAGTTGGGGCTTTTCCAACGCATACGCTTTTTGTGTGTATTCATGAGTCGGCTCATAACCTTATTTTCAAAAAATCTTCTTGGAATGTGTTCGCTGGAATTATCGCTAATTTTCCTTCGTTAGCACCTACGGCTATTTCGTTCAAAAATTATCACCTCAAGCACCATGCTTTCCAAGGTGTACACGAGCTAGATGCCGATTTGCCTGATTTCTGGGAAGCTCGCCTAATCAATAACTACTTCATTGGCAAGGCTTTATGGTTATTATTGTTTCCGTTCTTCCAAGCTATCAGAACGCTTCGTTGCTTAGAATTAGCCGTAATCGACCGCTTTGTAGTGATGAACATTGTATGCCAATTGGCTTTCGATGCCTTGATTGTTTACACAATGGGCTGGGCTGCATTGGGCTACATGGGTGCTAGTTTTATGTTCTCGGTAGGCTTGCATCCGCTTGGTGCACGCTGGATTCAAGAACATTATTTGGTATTGGATAAAAACCAAGAAACTTATAGCTATTATGGTCCCCTCAATGGCATCAATATGAACGTAGGCTACCACAACGAACACCACGATATGCCTTCTGTGCCTTGGAACAACCTGCCTAAATTGAAGGCTACTGCTCCCGAATTTTACGATAACTTGAAATACCACACGTCTTTTACCAAACTGTTCTTTACGTTTTTGTTTAGCCAAGAGATAGGTCTATTCTCTCGTATCGTAAGAAAAGAAAGAGGTAAAGTAGGACTCGACGATAACTCAACGCCAGACGTTCAACTGTTGAAATAGCGATGTATTTGGCTAACGAATGAGTGACTTAGCGAGTCAATGATTTTACTTTCAGATATTTACAATTTATTTTAATGAAAACTAATTTTGCATTAAGTTAGATTAAAGTAAAGCGTAATATGCTAAAAACCAGAACGCTAATGCACAATTAACTCATTCACAATTGTGCATTGATACTTACGCCAAAAGCCGACTCCATAGTCGGCTTTTTTTATGCAGTGAGTTCACCAGTAAGTTGATAAGTAGGAGTTTTGTTTTTAAATTTTATTGTATCATTTTGAATCATTAAAACTTTATAGTACATTTACTTCTATAAATAATCTAAATTTTACCCCAAAATGACAACAAGAAGAGCGTTTATGCAAAATTCGGCAGGTTTGCTTGCGGCAAGCTTATTACCGTGGAATAGTTTATTCAACCAAATGGGCATTTTACCTAACATCGGGATACAGTTGTTTTCGCTCCCTAAAATGTTGGACCAAGATTTTGTAGGAACAGTACAATTTTTGCAAAAAATGGGCTACAAAGAACTAGAATTGTTTGGCCCTTTTCCCTTTAGTGCAACTGTAGCCAAAGAAAATTGGGAGAAAGTAACGCCGATGTTGGGCTTCAAAGGAAGTGGTTATTTTGGTAAAACGCCCAAAGAAATCAAACAAATTCTCAACGACCATGGCATGACAAGCCCTTCTACGCATACCGACCTCGATACCTTGCTTACGGGCATGGATAAGCTTGGAGAGGCGGCTCAACTATTAGGACATGAATACGTGGTATTGCCAGCCATTCCTGAAGATAAACGCAAAACCCTCGACGACTATAAACGCATGGCCGATACCTTCAATAAAATTGGCGAAAGTGCCAAAAAAGCAGGGGTAAAATTTGGCTACCATAACCACGGCTACGGCTTTAGCCCTATGGATGGACAAATTCCGTTTCAAGTATTGTTAGACAATACCGACCCCAATTTGGTATTCTTAGAAATGGACATCTATTGGACTTCAGCAGGTGGCGCCGACCCTATTGCTTATTTAGAAAAATATGGCAATCGCTATCGGATGTTGCATTTAAAAGATATGAAAGAGAAAAAACGCTTTTCGGGCGATGGCAGCACCTCGTCGCAATGGTTTGAGCTATTTCCTTACATGACTTCGGCTGGCGATGGCGTGTTGGGCGTAAAAGCTATTGTAGAAAAAGCCAATGCCTTGGGTATCAAACATTTCTTCGTAGAGCAAGATTTAGTAGCACAACCCGACATTGCCTTGAAGAAAAGCATCGACTTTTTGAAAAGCGTATAACAGCCCAACCACAGGCTTGTTTGATGGCAATAGATTGTAAAATGAAGGCAATGCAAAAGTTTAAATTTGCCTTTTTTTTACAATCTATTGCCTTTTTTTTATATTTACTTACTATCTTACAACGAAATTTTTCAAAAAATACTCATAACATAAACCTCCTAATCTCGTTAATAGGATAATAGAAAAATAGACTTTTGCTTGCCGTCGATACAAGCAAAAACGCACTACAAGGTGGCTTAATGCCATATTTATGATAAATTTTGCAAAAGCACTTGCTTTAGGCAATTTCAGTTCACTTTAAAATTGTTGTATTCAAATGAATTATTGGTTAGTAAAGTCCGAACCTTTTAAGTATTCTTGGGACGATTTTGTGGCACAAGGCGTGGGCATATGGGATGGCGTGCGTAATTATCAAGCCCGAAACAACCTCAAAGCCATGCAAGAAGGCGATTTAGTATTGTTTTACCATTCTAATGAAGGCTTAGAAGTCGTTGGCATTGCCAAAGTGGTAAAAGAACATTACCAAGACCCCACCACCGACGACGCTCGCTGGGTAGTGGTCGATTTAGCACCCGTAGAAAAACTTCCCCAAACCGTTACTTTAAAACAAATGAAACATGACGAACGCTTACAAAACCTAGCGCTTATTAAACAATCTCGCCTCTCGGTAACGCCCGTGCGTGCCGAAGAATTTGATGTAATTGTGGCACTAGGGCATTTGTCGTAAGTCATAACTTAACTTGTGAACATCCGTTATGAGAAAAATTGTTGTTATCCTTCTGTTGTGCCTGCCAGCTTTGTTGTCGGCACAAAGTATCAAACGCATAGAAATACCTTTGCCTAGCAATAGTGCCGAGTATTTCACTATTCCGCTCAACAACCAAGGCGTGTTGTTGTTGTCGCAACTCAATAAAAATCAGTTCAACCTCTTGCGGTACGACACCAACCTCGACCTCGTATGGTCGGTAAATGGGACCATCGACGGTGGTCTCGATTACGTAAAACATAGCTACGATGGCAAAAATTTGTACTTGCTTTTTAGCCGTTATCGTAGCAATGTATATGAGGTAATCAAGGTGAATTTGGGCCCTGGTTTTATCGAAAAGTTTCAAATTTATTCGGTTGACCGCATCGAAGTGTCCGACTTTGTGGCAGTCAATGCCGCTATTTTTATTGCAGGGGTGGTCAATACCCAACCCGTCATTTTACATACCGACTTGGCGGCTAGAAAAACCAAAATCCTCCCTTCGGCACTGAAAAATCAAGCCGAAATACAGTCGATGGAACTTGACACCACCACCAATATCGTTGATGTTACTTATGCGGTAGGCACAAAAGGCAAAAACTTTCAATTGGTTGTGAAGTCATTCGACGAAGAAGGCAAGCCTATCAACCAATTGGCACTTGATACCCAAGAAGAATTTGCCATGATGAACGGCCGCCTCAACCAAGTATCTGATAGCACGCAAGTAATTATTGGTACGTATGGGCATAAAAATACCATTGGTACTTCTCGTGGCCCTACCTCGCAAGGGATTTATTTTGGTAAACTACTCGACAACGAAGTGACCGATTTGAATTTCTATAGCTTTACGGATTTTAAAAATTTCTTTAATTATTTATCTGAAAAACAACGCTTAAAGCAAGAACGAAAGATTCAAGATAAAAAAGAAAAAGGCGAAGATTTGCGTTTGGACTACCGCTTCTTGGTACACGACATCGTTAAGCAAGGCGACAACTACGTGGTGGTGGCCGAAGCATTTTATGCCGATTATAAATACAACAACAACTACAGTCCGTTTGGTATGGGCAGTATGTATGGCATGAGTCCTTGGAATACATTCTATAACCCTTATCGCTGGGGCTGGGGCTATTATGGCTTGTACTCGCCTTTTAGTAGTTATTATAGTCCGTGGGGATACGGCAACCGCAATTACGGCAATCAGCAAACCTTCGACGGCTGGATTTATACCCATGCTATTGTGGTATGTTTCGATGCCAAAGGCAAATTGCTTTGGGATAGCAGCATTCCGTTGAAAGATGTAAAAGAAGCCAAGTTGATAGAAAAAGTAAAAGCTTCGATAGAAGGCGACAAAGTAACGCTAACCTTTAGCAACAAAGGAAACATTTTTACGCAAACTTTCCTGAAAGGCGAAATGCTTACCGACTTGACTCAGAAGCCCATTGATACCCAAAATGAAGGCGATGTAGTGAAAAGAACTACCGCCGACCAAATAGATTTTTGGTACAATAATTACTTTTTGGCCTCGGGCTATCAACGCATCAACAACGATGCCGACAACGCCAAACGCAACGTATTTTACCTCAATAAAGTGTCTTTCTAAAACTACGCATACTTGCGTTTTGGCTAAGAGAACAAACTCTTTTTTGTACCTTTGTGGCGGTATCGGAATCGATACCGCTTTTTTTATGGAAAAAATCCAACGAGCATTACTTTGAAAGCAAATAGCATTACCCTCGAAACGCCTCAGCACTGGCAAGCGTATCAGCTCATCGACGCTGGCGGATTTGAAAAATTAGAACGTTTTGGCCAATATATTTTACGCCGACCAGAGCCACAGGCGGCTTGGGATAAATCGTTGTCGGAAGAAAATTGGCAACGACAAGCGCACGCCTATTTCAAAAAAGACAAAGGTTCACAAGAAAAAGGCGAATGGATTGTAAAAAAAGACATGGCCATCGACGGACGCTGGTTTATGTCGTACCGCACCGAAAGCTTGCAGTTGCAGTTTAAGCTGGCACTTTCCTCGTTTAAGCACGTAGGCATTTTTCCTGAGCAGGCTACCAACTGGGATTTTATTGCAGAAAAGATTAAAAAAATGCCTGTCAAAACGCCCAAGATACTCAACTTATTTGCCTATACGGGTGGGGCTTCTATTGCCGCCAAACAAGCCGGTGCCGACGTAACGCACGTCGATTCAATCAAGCAAGTCATTAGCTGGTCGAGAGAAAACATGGAGGCGAGCAACCTCGACAACATCCGTTGGGTGGTAGAAGATGCCCTCAAATTTGTGAAAAGAGAAGCCAAACGAGGCAATATATACCAAGGCATTATTCTCGACCCTCCTGCTTATGGCAGAGGCCCCGACGGAGAGAAATGGGTTTTAGAAGAACAAATCAATGAAATGCTCAAAACCGTAGCACAGATTTTAGACAAAGAAAATTATTTCTTAATTCTGAATATGTATTCGATGGGCTTCTCGTCGTTGATTGTAGAAAACTTGGTAAAATGTAGTTTTACTCAAGAAAAAAACCATGAGTTTGGAGAATTATACTTAAACGATAGTTTTGATAAAAAGCTACCCTTGGGCGTTTTTTACCGCTTTGCGAGCGTCTAAAGCCCGCCTGTAGTAACAGTGAATGAGTGATTATATTCGTACAAATGTTGTTTTGATGAAAAGCATCAATTTTTTGGGTACGGTCAACTTGTAATAGTGTAATTTACAAATGCACTTTAGAGGTTTTTAGTCTAGGAATTTATGAAGAACAAACGAAACATCACCAATTCACCGCTCACTACATGGTTGGGCTACATAAAAGATTCCAAAGCTTTGAGTAACACCAAGAAAAGTGCGAAAGCGTAAACTTTTTTCATAATAATTATTAAGTGATTAGTTGAGTAACAAATATAATATTTTGTTGAACGAAGAACAAACGTTTTTAAGACTTTAATATTTATATAATGATATTTTGATAAAAAAACGTAAAAAGTTAAAACTAGGTTAAGTAATCTTACTTAGCTCGTAACTTTCCTGTATGCTTTTTGGGTGTATCGAAGGAAAATGGTAAATTTGAATGATGAAATATGCGTATAATTTGTTTCTGTGGCTTGCAGTTGCCTTGTGTGGGTTGACGGCCTGTTCTAGCGAATCTAAAAAAGGATTGGCTATTCCTGCCGTACCAGAAGTAGCGGCAAAAGATAGGCGTAAAGCAGCCATTGATTTCTTGACCGATTTGCTAGGGGCTTTTGCCAATTCGCCCGAAATTTATTATAAAAGAGCCAAGTTGTATTTAGAAGACGACAAGCCCAACGAAGCCTTGTCCGACATCAACGATGCCATCGGTATCAAAGCCAACAATGGTAACTATTTTCAGGTAAAAGCCTTGATTTTACGGGCACTCAATCGCCCCAAAGAAGCCCTTGAGGCGGCTTCTAAAGCGGAAGTACTTAACGTAGAATCGCCAGAGTTGTTTACGCTCCTTGGCGATTTGTACCAACAAATCGGGCTGTTTAGTAAGGCAAAATTGTATTTGAATAAATCTTTGCAGATGTCGCCCAACAATGGCGAAACGTATTTTTTTAAAGGCGAAATTGCCGCCAAACAAGGCGATACCACACTTGCCTTGCATTATTTGCAACAAACACTCAATTTAAAACCTACGTTTTTTCCGATGTATGTCAAGTTTGCTGATATTTACACGGCTTTACGCCAATACGATTTGGCTCTTTTTTACAGCGACGAAGGCATCAAGCAACATCCTCGCAACGCTCAGTTGTACTTTAAAAAAGGGGTAACTTACCAAAAGGTGTATCAGACAGACAGTGCCTTGGTGTGCTACAACAAAGCGATTCACCTCGATTCGGCTATGGCACAGGCAAGTTTTAGTGCAGGTTTATTGTATGTAAAAATCAAGGCTTTTCGTTTGGCAGTGCCTCATTTTTCACATACCTTAAAAGTAAATCCGCAGTACCCCGATGCCAAAATTTTACTGGCCTATTCGTTGGAATACGCTGGTGAATTGGCCAAAGCTTTGGAATATTATACAGCCATTGTTGCCGAAAACCCACAAGATTATCGGGCTATTAATGGGCAATACCGTGCCAAAAGAAAACTAGAATATGGAGGCTATTTACCTCCCGAACTCAGCCTAGAGGATTCGTTACCGCATCAAGTACAACGCCGTATCGACACCACCTTGAGGCCTTTACAACCTAAATCTCGCTTGAATGCTAAAATAGATTCGGCAAGAAAAAATTAGGTGAATTGTGATTGTAACTCAAATTTCATTTATACATACCTTGTTTGGGCAAGACATTTCGGCGTACATTGTTTGTATAATGCCGCCAGTCGTTGCTTTCAAACAGTAATTCAAACAACTCAAATGATTAAAATTACCTTACCCGATGGTAATGTTAGAGCGTATGCCCAGGGAGTCACTGGGATGGACATTGCCCTCAGTATTTCAGAAGGACTCGCAAGAAATGTGTTGGCTGCCAAAGTCAATGGAAAAGTAGTAGATGCTTCGTTGCCTATCAACGAAGATGCCGACTTTCAACTCCTTACGTGGAACGACACCGAAGGTAAACAAACCTTTTGGCACTCGTCGGCACACTTGTTGGCCGAAGCCATCGAAGCCTTGTATCCGGGTACAAAATTTGGTATTGGCCCTGCCATTGATACGGGTTTTTACTACGACATCGACATGGGCGATAAAACCTTGAGTTCGGAAGATTTCAAGAAAATCGAAGATAAGATGTTGGAGTTGGCACGCCAAAAAAATAGCTATGTTCGCCAAGCGGTAGCCAAAGCCGATGCCATTGCTTACTTTACTGAAAAAGGTGACGAATATAAATTGGAACTGATAGATGGCCTAGAAGATGGCTCTATCACTTTTTATAGCCAAGGTAATTTTACCGATTTGTGTAGAGGGCCACACATTCCCAACACAAGCTTCGTGAAAGCCGTGAAGCTCATGAACGTGGCAGGTGCTTACTGGCGTGGCGACGTTACCCGCAAGCAAATGACAAGGGTATATGCCGTGACATTTCCGAAGCAAAAAGAATTAGACGAATACCTTCACTTGTTGGAAGAAGCCAAACGCCGTGACCACCGCAAATTGGGCAAGGAGCTTGAATTGTTTGCTTTCTCCGAAAAAGTAGGCATGGGTTTGCCACTTTGGTTGCCCAAAGGCACAATGCTTAGAGAACGCCTCGAATCGTTTTTGCGTAAAGCACAAGTGCGTGCAGGTTATTCGCCTGTAGTAACGCCTCATATTGCCTCGAAAGAATTGTACGTAACGTCTGGTCACTATGCCAAGTATGGCAAAGATTCGTTCCAGCCGATTCATACCCCAGACGAAGGCGAAGAGTTTTTCTTAAAACCCATGAACTGCCCTCACCACTGCGAAATTTATAAAACCAAACCTCGCAGTTACCGTGAGTTACCTTTGCGTTTGGCCGAATTTGGCACGGTGTATCGTTATGAGCAATCGGGCGAGCTACATGGCTTGACTCGTGTAAGAGGATTTACCCAAGACGATGCCCATATTTTTTGTCGCCCCGACCAAGTAGAGGAAGAATTTATGAAAGTAATCGACTTGGTGTTGTATGTATTCAAGGCTTTAGGTTTTGATAACTATTCGGCTCAGGTTTCGTTGCGTGACCCCGAAAACAAAGAAAAATACATTGGTAGAGATGAAGATTGGGAAAAGGCAGAAGCCGCCATCATTCGTTCGGCTCAAACCAAAGGCTTGCCAACGGTGGTAGAATTGGGCGAAGCGGCTTTCTATGGCCCTAAACTCGACTTTATGGTAAAAGATGCGTTGGGTCGTAAATGGCAGTTGGGTACAATTCAGGTAGATTACCAATTACCACAACGCTTCGACCTCGAATATACGGGTTCCGACAACCAAAAGCACCGTCCCGTGATGATTCACCGTGCTCCTTTTGGCTCGCTCGAACGCTTTGTTGCCATTTTGATTGAAAACACGGCTGGTAATTTCCCCTTGTGGCTATCGCCCGACCAACTGGCGGTATTGCCTATTTCAGAGAAATACGAAGAATACGCCAACGAATTGTTTTTACAATTACAAGAACAAGATTTGAGAGGGTATATCGACCACCGAGATGAGAAAATTGGGCGTAAAATCAGAGATGCAGAAGTGGCAAAAATTCCGTTTATGCTCATTGTAGGCGAGAAAGAAGCCGCCGAAGGCAAGGTTTCGGTACGTAAAAAAGGAGAAGGCGACTTGGGTACGATGCCTGTGGCTGAGTTTATGGCATTGGCACAAGCCGAAATCAATAAAAACTTGGCTAGTATCAAGTAAATAAGCCTCAAAGGCATGGACTCTAGCAATATGGCTCATGCCTTTGTCAAGAAAAAAATTATACTTTATTTTTTTTCATAAAAATCCCCCCTATCTTCGTTCCTGAAATTTGCTTTTAAAGGATTTTTGCCTTAGATTTCGGACGAAATTAGTCGAACTATTTCGGCAACTTGTATGTTATCTTGCTGAAAGCCTAGCGTTTTACAAGCCTTCTTGCGTGCTGAAAACATTGATTTTAGGCAAGCTTTCGTAGCAGAAGTAGGCACGATATAACGCAAAATGTACTAATATTAATCTAATTAAAACCAAGAATTTTACAATATGGCGTTACGCCCCAATCAAACCAAAGGAGTAAAAAGAGAAGAAGAGCCTTACAGAATCAATAATCAAATTCGAGGCGTACAACAAGTTCGTTTAGTCGGTGAAAATGTTGAACAAGGCATTGTTGACATCAAAAAGGCTTTAGAAATGGCCGAGCAACTAGGCTTAGACCTTGTGGAGATTTCGCCCAAGGCTGCACCGCCTGTTTGCCGTGTAATTGATTATGCGAAGTTTAAATACGAACAGAAGAAAAAGCAAAAAGAAATCAAAGCCAATGCAGCTAAAACGGTAGTGAAAGAGATTCGTTTTGGGCCCAACACCGACGACCACGATTTTAATTTTAAATTAAAGCACGCCATCAACTTCTTGAAAGAAGGAGCTAAAGTAAAGGCGTATGTGCATTTCGTGGGTCGTGCCATTGTGTTTAAGGAAAGAGGTGAGATTTTATTGCTCAACTTTGCCAAAGGCTTAGAAGAATACGGCAAGCCCGACGAGCTACCCAAATTGGAAGGAAAGAGAATGTCTATTATTTTCTCTCCCAAAACCATCAAAAAATAACATTACTTGTGGTAGCAATGCCACCAGTACTTGCAGCAAACAAAGGCATAAATCACCAAGGTGGTTTATGCCTTTTGTTTTACTAAAAAAGAATCTTTGTTTTTACACAACTAATCAAGTTTTTTTGTATTTTTGCAGACTATTTTACGAAGCCTCTTTTTAAAGAGGTCGCTTAATACTTTTTTTCATTTTAAACGTTTAACAAAATGCCAAAAATTAAAACTAAGTCAGGGGCGAAAAAACGCTTCAAATTGACTGGAACAGGCAAAATCAAGCGTAAACACGCTTTTCACAGCCACATTTTAACAAAAAAATCAACTAAACGTAAGCGTAACTTAGTACACGACACGCTTGTAAGTTCTGCTGATTTAGACAGAGTAAACTTGATGTTGGTATTGTAATTTTCCTTCATCAGTAATTTAGTTATTGTTCAACCAGAAACTTGGCTTAGAAGCTTTCCATAAGAAACGCCAACTTTCAAAAAACAAACAAAAATATGCCACGTAGCGTCAACCACGTAGCGTCAAGAGCAAGACGTAAAAAAGTGCTTAAATTAGCCAAAGGTTTTTACGGAAGAGGTAAAAACGTATGGACAGTAGCAAAAAACAAGATTGAGAAAGGTCTTCAATTTGCTTACCGTGACCGTAAGGTTAAGAAAAGAGATTTCCGTGCTTTGTGGATTCAACGTATCAACGCCGCAGCACGCCAAGAAGGTTTGTCTTACTCAGCTTTGATGGGTAAAGTACACAAATCTGGTATTGAGTTAAACAGAAAAGTATTAGCCGACTTAGCCATGAACCACCCAGAGGCGTTCAAAGCAGTAGTTGCTAAAGTAAAATAGCCTTAAAAATCCCAAGCATTGAGCTTGGGATTTTTTGTTTATTAGCATCCTACACTCGTGTGCCAAGCTATTTTTTTGAGTAAACTTCCTTTCTCAGCTGGTTTCGACAAATACAAGGCTGGCTCAAATACATTGTAATGATTGGTCATATTAAGCAATAAGTCCACAATGCCATCTCCGTCAATATCTCCCACAAACAACACGCTTGGAATAGCGTCTTCAAAACCCTCGATTGTTTCGAGAAGAGTTATGGGCATTTTTCCTTGTATCTCCGCTTTGATAAACAAGCGATAGTTGCGATAAGTTATTTCCTCACTTTCAGGATATTTTGTTTGAATGCCCGTGGCATACAATTGGTAGTTGATGCCTTGGTATGTAAATGAAAGAGTATCGTTGGGATGTAGCTCTTTTTCTGAAAAACCCAGAGATTCGACAGTTCTATCGTTCAGGAATGTCTGAGATTGGATGAGGAAAACACAAGAGTCTTTTAGGGAGGTGCTAACTTCCCAGCCTGTTTTTTCACCATCGGCATCGACTATTTCGTCATGCACTTGCTTGACGTTGACTTTGCTAGAAGCGAGGTAATAATGTTTCCCTGAAAAAAATAAGCCAATCCACGTCATTTTGTCTGCATTCTGCCATACTTCATCGCCATGAAAATAACCTGTGTATAGTAATGGAATAGGGCTTTTGTTAATCGTATCGGGCTTAATTGCGGTGGTATCTTTTATAACCGCTTGTGCTGGCGGTTGATTTATTGCACTATCATTTATTTGTGTTTTTTCGTGGGAAGATGAAGAACAAGATAGCGTCAAAAAAATACATAGTGAAATGAACGACTGTTTCATAAAGAATTGTCAAGATTGATTTTTAAGGTTTACGAAAGAAAATAGGCTAACATCGAAATATCGCTTATAACGCAATTTATGATAGTTTTCTTTTCCTCCTACAAGCTTCACTGCAATATTTTACTTCGTCCCATACTTTTTCCCACTTCTTTCGCCAAGTAAACGGACGCTGACAAACCGTGCAAAGTTTTTCGGGTAAATGTTCTTTTTTGACTTTTTTCATACACTATCTTATTTTTGTAATAATTCTGTCCATTGGCATTCTTGAAAATATCTTGTAATTTTAGACAACCGAAACAACGATACCTTCACACGCATTGCCTGTACAACTGAAAAAGTATGTCGATAGTTAGTAATAATATCAAATATTTACGTCGCCTGAATGGCCTAACACAAGAACAATTTGCTAGACGAATTGGTATAAAACGCTCTTTGTTAGGTGCCTATGAAGAGGCACGAGCCAATCCTAATCTTGAAAATCTAAAGATGATTGCCCAAGTATTTGGTACGTCTGTCGATGCCCTGATTAAAACTGATATTCGTAAGATACGTGATACGCCAGGCTTGATTGGCGGTAGCACGTCGCCCAATCCGTATAAAATTATGCCCGAAGCACAGCAACCTGTGCCTGTAGGCAATATTATTGCCGATTTGCTTCCGTCGGTTGTAGCACCCAGTCAAACTGCCGTGCCAACACCACCAGCCTCTCCTGTGCCAGTGCCAGCCATCCAAAAAGTGGTAGAAAAATATTACCGCACACCTCAGCAGGTGCGTTTAGTATCGCAACGGGTAGTACCCAAAAAATTTAGCTTTCAAGAATTTGACAAAGAGCCCAACACGCCTGTAGCTCCGCCTGTTGTACCAACCATTGCCGAACAAAACTCTCACGAAAAGACGGAAACCGTCCCTTTGGTCAGTATCGCACAGCAGAACGAATACCTGCATAAATACCCCCAAAACCGCTTTCTTGATAGCCTGCCAGGCCTCAGCATTCCGAACCTGAGTGCCGACAAACGCTACAGGGCTTTCGAGATGGGAACAGACTTCCCCTTGGCACAAGCCATTGTTGTGGGACATTTGGTGCAAGACTGGAACAATATCAAAGATGGCAAACATTATGTGTTGGTAGCACCCCAACATGGCGTGTTGTATCGACGGGTCTATAGCCAAGCCAAAATCAAAGGCACATTGCTGCTCAGTTCAGACGAAGCTCATATTTCGAGCACGGAAATAGCCCTCAAAGACCTTGCCGAATTGTGGGAATGTACGGCTTTTGTGAGCTATACCATGCCAGAGCCACGCTTGCCTCTCGACCATATCAAGAAAATGGTACAAGACCTCAAGCAAGAGCTTGACCGCTTGTAATGATTGCCATTCGTAGAGCAAAAACCGTTGTTGGTAGAGAATCTGTTTAAGTTTTCGGAAAATCCCTTTTTTTCGTCAAGTGTGTCATCTATTTTAGTCGGAAGCAAACCTTCTTGCTTGGCTTGCTGTTTGCTATGTAATGATTAAATGACTCACATTGTTATTAAAAAAGTATATGTTTGATTTTTCCAAGAAACTTCGTGTATTCTTTGCTCTTTTCTTGTTGCCTAGTCTTTCGATGCCCTTAGTGCAGGCACAAGCCATCAAGCCCATGCCTACAGGCGAAATGCTTTTAAATCTCAAAAAATTGAACGTACTCGGTTCGGCACTGTACATCGCAGCCCATCCCGACGACGAAAATACGATTATGCTTTCGTGGTTGGCAAAAGAGCGAAAAGTACGTACCTCGTACCTTTCACTTACGAGAGGCGATGGTGGCCAAAACCTCATTGGGGCCGAACAAGCCGAATTGTTGGGGCTTATTCGCACCCAAGAACTTTTAGCCGCTCGTGCCATAGACGGCCCAGAGCAGTATTTTACCAGAGCAAATGATTTTGGTTTTTCAAAAAATACCGAAGAAACCCTTGAGGTATGGGGCAAAAGTAAGGTATTAGCAGATGTCGTATGGCGTATTCGTTCGTTGCGTCCCGATGTGATTATCTGTCGTTTTCCGCCTGATGCTCGTGCCGGACATGGCAACCACTCGGCTTCGGCAGCAGTAGCCGAAGAAGCCTTTATTGCCGCCGCCGACCCAAAGCAGTTTCCAGAGCAATTACAATGGGTAAAACCTTGGCAAGCCAAACGTTTGGTTTGGAATACCTTTAATTTTGGTACGGTAGCCCAAACCCAAAAACCTGCCGAAAAAGATTTTATCCAAGTCGATATTGGTGCATACAATCCTTTGCTGGGCAAATCGTACAACGAAATAGCCGCAGAAAGCCGTTCGCAACACAAATCGCAGGGCTTTGGTGTGCCTCGTGGCAGAGGAAGTCGCCCTGAGTTTTTGGTACATAAATTAGGAGAAAAAGCCGTACAGGATGTTTTTGATGGCATCGACATTACGTGGAATCGTGTGGCTGGAGGTGCTGCTGTGCAAGGTTTTATTCAAGAGGCAATCGCCCAATTTAAGCCCGAAACGCCCGAAACCATCGTACCTTTGCTCGTAAAAGCCTACCAAAAGCTTCAAGCCATAGAAGATACTTATTGGAAAGCTCAAAAAAGCAAGGAACTCGAAAACTTGATTTTGGCTTGTGCAGGTTTGTATTTTGAAATAAATCCTAATGAATACGCAGCGGCAGCAGGAGAAAATATCGCCTTCACTACCACGTATATCAAACGTTCGTCGCTGCCTGTTACCTTACAAAAAATCCAATTGACAGGTTTTCAAAAAGATACGCTTATCCAACAAAATTTAGATGATAATGTATTGAATCGCCTGACTTTCAATGGCGTTATTCCTGCTAATCAGCCCCTTACACAACCCTATTGGCTGGCAGAAAAGAAAACCTCGAAAGGACTTTATACCGTAAATGACCCCTTGCTGATTGGTTTACCCGAAAAACCTAGCGACTTACAAGCCTTGTTTACGTTTGTGATAGCTGGTCAAGCCTTTACTTGGCATAGTCCTGTGTTGTACAAATACACCGATGAAGTAAGAGGCGAATTGTACCGTAATTTTGAAATTCGTCCTGTAATTACAGCGAATATCGCTGATAAAGTATATGTCTTTGCTGACAAACAACCTAAAACTGTCGAGATTACCCTAAAAGCCCATAAAGCTGATGTCAAAGGAAAGGCTCAATTGGCTGTTCCGAAAGGGTGGCGTGTCGAGCCAGCAACGATTGATTTTTCTTTGGCTACTAAATACCAAGAACAGAAAATAAGCTTTACAATTTATCCAAGTACCCAGACACAAAGCAATAGCGAAGGTACGATAAAGGCTTTGCTCACAACCAACCAAGGCAATAGTGAAAGAGGCATCATAACCGTTAGTTATGACCACATTCCTCCGCAAACGCTTTTCCCTGTAGCAGAGGCAAAAGTCGTGCAATTGTCGATTCAGAAAAAAGGAACGCACATTGGCTATATTGTAGGGGCAGGCGACGAAGTGCCAGCCGCCTTGCGTCAGATTGGCTACCAAGTGAGTTTTTTAGGAGAAAAGGAACTCGATGGCGATTTGAGTCAATTTGATGCCATTGTCGTAGGGGTAAGAGCCTACAATACCGAGCCACGTTTGAAGTTTTATCAAAAGAAATTAATGGATTATGTAAAAAATGGAGGAAATATGTTGGTGCAATACCAAGTAAACAACAACCTTCAAAAAATAGAGGGCGGCATGGGGCCGTATGACTTTAAGTTATCAAGAGATAGAGTAACCGTAGAAGAAGCCGAAGTACGTTTCTTAAAGCCCAATCACGCCATTTTGAACACGCCTAATAAAATCACTGCACAAGATTTTGAAGGATGGATTCAGGAACGAGGCTTGTACTTTGCTAACGAATGGGACACTTCTTACGAAACTATTTTGTCATGCAACGACCCCAACGAAAAACCCCTCGACGGCGGATTACTTCATGCTACTTATGGCAAAGGGCATTATGTATTTACGGGTTATGCCTTTTTCCGCCAGTTGCCTGCGGGCGTAGCAGGAGCTTATCGCCTATTTGCCAATCTTATTTCGGTGGGGAAATAAGTGATATTACTTCGTCAGTAGTAGCAATACAAAGCATTGTTGCTACTGACGAGCAATTACTTCACCTTTTCAACACCACTGTATTCGAGCAAGTTATTGTTGAGCTTATAGATGATAAAGCGGTCGTTCATGACTGCCCCTTTGGTATCAACTACCGAAACTTTGATGGCTTGTTTGTTTTTATCATAAAAAATTAAATCTATAGGACGTTCGGGGCGGTTAGATACCGAAGTAAAATCGCAGTTTACTTTAATTTGGCTCAGAATATTATTGCTTTTGGTTTTAAAAATTTTGGCTGGCACAAGCTTATCACCTTGCACTTGCCAGGCTTGCACAGCCTGTGCGATGTCCCGTGTAGAATAAATGGCATTTCCCAAGGTTAGATAAATGGTTTGCGAGCCAATTTTTAGGGTAAAAATTTTAGAATAAAAAAATCCATCCTCCGCATCATTGCTATAAACGTTTGTTTTTTCTCCTATTTTATATTGAAATAAGCTCTTAAAAAAACGCATCGTTCCGCCCGTCCAAGTGTCCCAACTATAAATTTTCAGCATTTCGTCGTCAGAATAGCTGATACCGCAATACCGATTTGTGGTAAGTTTACTAAAGCTGTACGCCATTGTACTAGGATTTTTGCTTACATATTGCAAAAATTTCTCCGAAAACTCTTCTGATTTTAGGCTCAAGGAATCGAAATTGTGCATTTTATCAAAATATAATACACGGCTATAAGTAGTGTACAAATCGGCTTCCATTTGTTTGGGAGCAGGAGCTTTCATGGTTTGAGCAAGAGCCGTGGCAACAAGCCATTGGAAAGCCAGAAGCCAAGCATAAGATTTGAGCATGTGCATTTTACATAATAGATTAGCATGAAACAACAAAGTAAGTAGATAGGCAGCATAATACTCAAACGCTGTTGATACAACAAGCTACAAGGATAGATTTAAGGTTTTGTAATGTTTAGACGTTTTATTCTGCTGAAAAGCTACTTAGAAATTTACTACAAAAATATTACTTTTCTTGAAAATGTACAGAAAGTACCGATACCTTAATTGTGGTAAAATACTAAAAATAGCTTTATTTTTGGTCGTAAACTTTTAGTCCCAAACCTGAAATCAGCATAATCTTTCGTAGTTTATACGAAACTACGCTATTGACATGAATCGTTTAGATAGACTAACCGCCATTTTGATTCAATTGCAATCGAAACGGGTGATAAAAGCCCAAGAAATCGCCGAGCGTTTCGAGATAAGCCTCCGCACGGTTTACCGAGACATCCGCACGCTCGAAGAAGCTGGCGTACCCATTATTGGCGAAGCAGGCATTGGCTACAGTTTGATGGAGGGCTACCGATTGCCCCCCGTGATGTTTACACAAGAAGAAGCTACCGCATTTTTGGCGGCTGAAAAATTGGTTGAAAAACTAACCGATAACTTTACAAGTACCTCCTACCAATCGGCGATGTACAAGATTAAGGCAGTGCTAAAACACAGCGAAAAGCATTATTTAGAAGATATTGCGTCGTCGATAGCGGTGCTAGAAAATCCTTATTTGCCCAAAATCAATGACCAGACGGTTTATTTACAAAAAATTTTACACAGCATTGCCGAAAAAAAAGTACTACGCATGCACTACTTCGCCAACCATAATCAGGCGAATACCGAGCGTTTGATAGAACCTTTGGGCATATTTCTGATTGCCACTACTTGGCATTTGGTGGCTTACTGTCAATTGCGTGCCGACTACCGTGATTTTAGAATTGATAGAATCAATAGTTTGGAAGAAACGACGCTTTGCTTTCAAAAAGAACATCCGCCTTTGCAAGAATACCTACCAAAAATGCGTCAACAAACGCCTGTTCATACGGTAGTGATACGAGTAAAAAAAACGATTGTACGCTATTTAGGCGACCAAAAATATTATAATGGTTTTGTTTCGCAACGAGATTTAGGCGAAGAGGTAGAAATGACTTTCATCACGGCTTCATTGTATGGCTTTGCTCGTTGGTTTTTGTATTTTGCTAATGAGGCAAGTATTGACGGCCCTGTGGCATTACAAACCTTGATACAAACAATGCTAGAGGAAATTATAGCCAAACAAGGCGGTAGTTGTAGTTGGCACAAGCCTTCGGATGGCTAAACAGCAGGGTTGCTGATGCTTTTGTTACAATAATTTAATGTTAAATATTTTGAAATTTAAAATTTTTGCTTATTTTTATTCAAAAAATTAACGTTTTTGTACAATTTAAAAGTTTTATTAGTAACAAAAGGAGAAAGGCAGTACCGCATATACATTGGTGTGGCTTTAGCTGCCAAGTAATATGAAGTATGGTTGCATAATCCTATTAAATGATTGGGACAGATGCAAGAACGTTATATAAAGCATTATTCACATCATTTGGGTGCGGATAATGAAATGCTTATTTTTGGGCATTGGGGCTATCCTGTCATTGTATTTCCTACAACGATGGGGCGGTATTATGAAGCCAAAGACTTCGGGCTGATTCAGTCGGCAGAAGGCTTGCTTCGGGCGGGAAAAATCAAAATTTTTTGTCCTGATACCATCGACCATTTTTCTTGGTATGCCAAGCATTTGCATCCAGCCGAACGGATACAAAACCATCATTACTTCGACCAGTATCTTTTAGACGAGCTCATTCCGTTGATACAGCACGAATGTAATGTAGCCAAAGTTGCGGTGGCCGGCTGTAGTTTTGGAGGCTATCATGCGGCTAATTTTGCCTTTAAGCATCCCGACAAAGTATCTCATTTGTTTACGATGGGAGCAGCTTTTGACATTCGTTCTTTTTTGAATGGATTTTACAACGACTTAGTGTATTTCAACAATCCTCCCGATTATTTACCCAATTTGCAGCATCCAGATTTATGGCAAATGCACATTGTTTTAGGAACGTGTATAGCCGATTTTTGTAAGCCCGAAACCGAACGCTTATCGGGGATTTTGTCGCAAAAACACGTTTCTCATTGGCTCGATGTACGCCCACACGGAACACACGATTGGGCTACGTGGAAAGAGATGTTTCCGAGCTATTTGAGCCAGTTGTGATAATTGAGTTAGTGAAAAAATATTCACTAACTCAACCAATCAATTAGTTATTGCTTTTAGGCGTTTCTCCATCTTTAGGGGTTTCACCATCTTTAGGAGCTTTTCTATCGCCTTTAGGCCCTTTGTGTTCGCCTTTTGGGCCTTTGCCATCTTTCGGGCCTTTGCCATCTTTCGGTCCTTCACCATCTCTAGGAGGTCTTTCGCCTTTTGGGCCTTTGCCATCTTTGGGTGGTTTTTCACCTTTTGGACCTTTGTCATCTTTAGGCTCCTCTCCGTCTTTGGGGGCTTCTCCGTCTTTAGGTTTTTTTCTGCCTTTGCCCTCTTTTTTCTTTTCAGTAGGTGCTGTTTGGTCGGTAGTTTGCGGTTGTTGGGCATAACTAGCAATCATTGTTCCCATGACTAGCGACGCAAGTAAAACGATTTTTTTCATGATGAATACGGGTTTAATACGTATTGAAGATTATTTAGATTTCAAAGAAAACGAAGATTCTTTGTCTTCGATACACAACTTGATAGGTATTTCAGGAAAAAACGACCAAACAAGCGAATATTCCTATCAAATCGGGAGAAATGGCGTTTTAAGATTTTTTTACTTTTTGGCTACTTTTCCAGAGTGAATAAACCGCAATCACTACCCAAATCACGTTGACCAACGCCGAAGGATAGGCTTTATGTGCAAGCGTATTGACGATAAAACAGATTCCTCCGAGCAAATTTCCCCAAATATAATACGGATGTTCGGCTTTGAGTTTTCCCTGTATGTTGAGAAAATATACCCCAACAATCAGCACAGAGCCAATCCAGCCTAATGTTTCAATCAGAATTGTTGCCATGTTTCTTTAAAAGTTATAAGCCTACAAAGTTATAAGTTTTCAGAAAGGGAAGGGAAAAAAACAAAAGGAGAGGAAAAGTTATCACAAAAAAAGAGCGTTGCAGATAGTATCTGCAACGCTGCCTAACTTACCACTGATAGGTTATTCCAAACATAAAATTACGCTTTCGTGCATTGAAGCCTGGAATGTCGATTACTTCTTGATTCGTAATGTTTTTTATATCTAAGAAGATTTTATATTTTTTAGCAACATGAAATTCTTGGTACAAATCGAGGGTTGTATAACTGCCCAACGTAATGCTTGGGTCGTCGTAGGGGCCGCTGGCTGCTTTGCCAACCGAGCGTACTGAAGCTTGAACGTACCAATTGGCTAAAGCCTGATACCCCACCGATGCGTTGAAACTACTGCGAGGGCGACGGAAAAGATTCATATAAGTGGTGTCTTTGCCTGCACTTGTTTTGGTTTTGATAGCCCCATCTACATACGTATAATTGGTTGAGAGTGTCCATTTTTGGTGTTTCCATTGTCCCTCAATTTCTACACCATTATCGTGTTGCTGGTCGAAGTTTACGTATTGTCCCCAAGGGTCTAGCGTAATCGAAACATACGTAATTACATCTTTTACTTGTCTGTCGAAATAAACTACACGAAGATTAGCTTTTTTATTTTTGCTAAACACCTGTGTACCAAACTCCATCGTGCGGCTTACTTCTGGTTTCAAATTGGGCGTACCGTAGGGCGAGTACAATTGGTATAGCGAAGGAGCTTTGAAACTCGACGACACATTGAGGAACACTTTATGCTGTTGTTTGATTAGCACAAAAGGATTGAAGGTATAAGTAAAATTGTTCCCATAAAAAGAGTGATTATTGTAACGCCCCCCTATTTCTAAGCCAAACTGCTGGCTGTTGAGTGTACTCAAAGAAGCATATGCACTAAACAACCTCGTTTGGGCAGTAGAGGCGTTGAGTGGCTCTGTGGCATAAGGGCCCCAAGCACTGACAGAAAGGTAACTTTGGTCGGTGTTTTGCCAACGGTGTTCTACGCCTACCAATAGCCCCCAAAGGTTGCTCAGGTCGATATTGCTATAAGCTTCTATAAAATTGCTTTGTGCTTTGTAAATTCCTTCCGAAAATTTCGTTGAACTAAGAAAGGTAGAATCGTTTAGAAAAAGACGGTCGTTATTGTTTTGGTTGTAATTGAGCGTCAGTTTTCCTTTGGCAAATTGATACACCAAGCCAGTACCCCAAAACAGATTTTTACTGGTAAACGTATAATCTTGCTCATCTTGGAAAGCCCCCAAGTCTAAGTCTGTTTTGTAGCGACTCCAAAGCAATTGACCTTTCCACGTAAGTTTTTTAGTCAATTGTTGTTCTACAAAAAGATTGAGGTTGTGTTGCTTGATGCCATCGTTGTCAAAACTTTTTGTGCTATTAGCTGGTTGCGTAGCATCCGAAAAGCCCTGCGAGGTAAGGTAATTGTACTGAAGACTGTAGGAGGTTTGATGCACTTTTCCTGCCAAGCCAACATTTCCTTTGTACGTGTTATAGCTACCTCCTGCCAAGCCAGCCGACAAATGTAGGGGTTGATTTTCAGGCTTTTTTGTAATAATATTGATAACCCCAGCCACGGCATCTGAGCCATATAGGGTCGAATGTCCTCCTTTCAAGATTTCTACCCTTTCTATCATTTCTAATGAAATCAGGTTCATGTCGAAAGCATTGGTCGGACTAGAGGGGTCATATACAGGCGAGCCATTAATCAAAATCACGGTGTAGCCTCCACTTGCCCCACGCAAATACACATCTTGGTTATGTCCTAGGTTGTTTTGAGACCCAATAATGGTAAGACCTGCTTGTTGGTTGAGGAGTTCGGTGAGGGTTTTTCCGCCATTTTTCTGGATAATTTCTTTAGAAATAACCGTGACAACCTTGGCAGTTTCACTTTGTTTTTGAGGATATTTACTCGTCGAAACGACTACCTCATCGAGGAGGCTCGAAGGGTTTTCGGTTTGGGCAAAAGCCGTACCAATGCCAGCACTTGTAAAGATAAGTGCCAGATTTGCAACTAAATAAGATTTTTTAAACATGAATAAAAGATTTTCATTTTACTTTTGAAAATACATTTTTACAAGCTTTGCTTGCTGCTATCAAAAGAAAAAGTGAAAAGATTGGCGAACGCTCAACTGTTGCCCATCCGCCGTAGGCTTCAATCAAGAATGGTCGGTGGCAGGTCTCCTGACTTCACCCGTCTATCTCGAAACCTTCCCGAAGTGCCTTCAGTGGTTATGAGGGATGAGATGACTTGTGTGGGTGTTACAGTTGCGGGGACAGTTCTGGCTTGTACCAGATTCCCTTTTAAGCTTTGAGGTTTACGTTGGGCATAAACTCAAGCACCATCAACTGTGAGCAAAGGTAGGAAAGAATGCGGAAAAAAAAAATAGCGTACACCGAAATTGGATACGCTATCCTACATTACACCAAATATTATTATGATAACCACAGGTGTGGTTCATGAAGTCTTGTTTCTCTTTCTAAAAGCACTTTTTATGCTACAAAGTTGAGTATAAATATCTAAATATAAAATAAGTATAAATACTCAAAATTGCATTTTTATTAGTGCTATTTATGATATAATGTCAAATTTACACCCTTTTATCAGATAAAAAAGTGTAAGGCTTTAATTTTGTTCAAGTAATTTTAAAAAATTTTAAGTTCTTGCATACCGCCTCATTTCTGAATACAAATCATTTCAAACTTTTATATTTTTATGTCCAATTTTCTTATTAAAAAAATGATACCATGGGCTTTATTACTTGCTGCGAGCACGAGCAGTTTACAAGCCCAAGAAGTAAAAAAAGTGACGAATCCGGCCGACTGGGTAAATCCGTTGATGGGTACAGCGTCTAAACACAGCCTTTCTACGGGCAATACGTATCCAGCTATTGCCTTGCCTTGGGGCATGAATTTTTGGATGCCTCAAACTGGCAAAATGGGCGATGGCTGGGCTTATACCTACGATGCCGATAAAATCAGGGGCTTCAAACAAACCCACCAGCCGAGTCCTTGGATTAATGATTATGGGCAATTTTCGATTATGCCTGTTACGGGTAAGTTGCGTTTTCAAGAAGACGAGCGTGCTAGTTGGTTTTCGCACAAAGCAGAAGTAGCAAAGCCCTACTATTACAAGGTGTATTTGGCCGACCACGATGTAACAACCGAGATTACGCCGACCGAAAGAGCCGCCGCTATGCGTTTTACCTTTCCTCAAAACGATAGCTCTTTTGTTGTAGTCGATGCTTTTGACAAAGGTTCTATGGTAAAAATCATACCAGAAAAAAATTGTATTATTGGTTATACTACCAAAAATAGCGGAGGCGTACCAGCCAATTTTAAAAACTATTTTATCATACAGTTTAGTAAACCTTTTACTTATACCGCCACATGGTCGGGGAAAAAACTCTATGCTAAACAACTGGAAATGAACGACAATCACGTTGGTGCGGTGATTGGTTTTCGTACCAACAAAGGAGAAACCGTAACGGCAAAAGTAGCATCGTCGTTTATCAGTGCCGAACAAGCCGAACGCAATTTGGCAGAAATCGGACAAGCCAGTTTCGAGCAAGTGAAAGCCCAAGCCACCAAGCTTTGGAACGAATCGCTCGGACGTGTTGCCGTAGAAGGCGGTAGCGTTGACCAAGTGCGTACTTTTTACTCGTGCTTGTACCGCACTATGCTTTTTCCTCGCAAGTTTTATGAGCTAGATGCCCAAGGCAAAGTGGTTCATTATAGTCCGTACAATGGACAAGTATTGCCTGGCTATATGTTTACGGATAATGGATTTTGGGATACATTCAGAGCGGTGTTTCCATTTTTCAACCTCATGCACCAGCAACTCAATACCCAAATCATGGAAGGCTTGGCAAATGCGTACAAAGAAAGTGGCTTCTTGCCCGAATGGGCGAGTCCGGGCCACAGAGATTGTATGATTGGCTCAAATTCTGCCTCATTAATTGCCGATGCGTATTTGAAAGGATTGCGTGGTTTTGACATTCAAACCTTGTACGAAGCTTTGCTCAAAAACTCAGAAAACGAAGGTCCACTCAGTTCGGTTGGCAGAAAAGGCGTGAAATATTACAACCAATTGGGCTATGTACCCTACGATGTAAAAATCAACGAAAACGCCGCCAGAACCTTGGAATACGCCTACGACGATTTTTGCTTGTATCGTTTGGCCAAAGCCCTCAATCGTCCGCAAAGCGAAATAGACCGTTTCGCCAAACGCAGTCAAAACTACCGCAATGTATTCGACCCCAGTGTAAATTTGATGCGTGGACGCAACCAAGACGGCACATTTCAAACACCCTACAGCCCATTTAAGTGGGGCGATGCTTTCACCGAAGGCAATGCGTGGCATTATACTTGGAGCGTATTTCACGACATCAAAGGCTTATCCGATTTGATGGGCGGTAAGCGAATGTTTGCCCAAATGCTCGATTCGGTGTTTGTTGTGCCACCTGTTTTCGACGAATCGTATTATGGCTTTGTGATTCATGAAATCAGAGAAATGCAAATCATGAACATGGGCAACTACGCACACGGCAACCAGCCCATTCAGCATTTGCCTTATTTGTACAATTATGCAGGGCAGCCTTGGAAAACACAATATTGGGTACGAGAAGTCATGAGCCGTATGTATCAGCCCACGCCAGACGGCTATTGTGGCGATGAAGACAACGGACAAACCTCTGCTTGGTATGTATTTTCGGCTTTAGGTTTTTACCCCGTTTGTCCGGGAACAGACCAATATGTTTTGGGTACGCCCTTGTTCAAAAAAGTTACGTTAAGTTTAGAAAACGGTAAAAAAGTACTGATTCAAGCACCGAACAATTCAGAAAACCATAAATACATCGGCAGTGTTAAAATCGACGGAAAAGTTTATAGCAAAAACTGGCTTAGTCATACAGCATTGATAAAAGGGACAGTCATTGATTTCAATATGCTCACACAACCCAACACCCAGCGAGGCACACAGGAAAAAGACTTTCCAGCTTCGTTTGGAGATTTTAAGTAAAATATTAGGATGGAAAAAGGAAGCGTAAGGCTTCCTTTTTTTTTGTTAATAGAAAGTTTTTTATTAAATTTGTCAAAAAATGACAAGTCAAATGAAAGAAACATTTGGGGAGTATGTGAAACTTTTAAGAGTAAAAAAAGGCTTCACCTTGACACAATTAGCAGCTAGGCTTGACCTCGATTCTGCCAATTTGAGTAAAATAGAAAATAATAAACGGGAGTTTGACGAAAAAAAGCTAGTCTTACTGGCACAAGTTTTTGAACTGGATTTATCAGTCGTAAAAACAGAGTATTTTAGTGATGTAATTGCTAAAAAAATTTACAAGAACGACTGTGATGAACAAATATTATTGTTAGCCGAAGAGAAAGTTGCATATTTAAAATCTAAAAAATTAATGATAAAATGAATATAGTATCATTTTTTGCGGGAGCAGGAGGGCTTGACCTTGGGTTTGAAAAAGCGGGTTTTAAGGTAATTTGGGCAAATGAATATGACAAAGAAATTTGGGAAACGTATAGAAAAAACCATACTCACACATTTTTAGATACAAGAAGTATCGTCAATGTCCCTTCAAATGAAGTGCCTGAATGTGATGGAATTATAGGTGGTCCTCCTTGTCAAAGTTGGAGCGAAGCTGGTGCTTTGAAAGGTATAGAAGATAAAAGAGGACAGCTATTTTTTGATTTTATTAGAATTTTAGCAGCCAAACAACCTCAATTTTTTCTAGCTGAAAATGTGAGTGGAATGTTATTAGATAGACATTCATCAGCTTTAGATAATATCAAGGAGCTTTTCCGAAGTGCTGGCATTGGTTACGAATTGTCTTTTGAAATGGTTAATGCTTGTGATTATAATGTACCACAAGATAGAAAGCGAGTTATATTTGTTGGCATACGCAAAGATTTAGGTTTTACCTATCAATTTACACAACCTCATTTTCCCAAATTAACCCTACAAGATGCGATTGTAGATTTACAAGATACGGTTTTACCTGCCAAATCAACCAATAAAACAAATGGCAAAGATTGTATCGTACCCAATCATGAGTATATGACAGGAGGTTTTTCTACGATTTTTATGTCAAGAAATCGTGTTCGTAGTTGGGATGAACCGTCTTTTACAATACAAGCAGGGGGGCGACACGCTCCGATTCATCCACAAGCACCTAAAATGAAATTTATTGAGCAAAATGTACGAATTTTTGAGCCTGGCTATGAATATCTCTACAGGCGATTGAGCGTAAGAGAATGTGCTAGAATACAAACTTTTCCTGATAATTTCATTTTTCATTACGACAATATTGCTGCTGGTTATAAAATGATAGGTAATGCTGTTCCCGTCAATTTAGCATATTATTTAGCAAAAAGTATTAAAGAACAATTGCTTGCCAATCAGAGCAAAAGTAAAAAAACACTACATCATAAAGAAGCTGTTATTGTATGACCAATATTTTAGAAGCAATCGTCAATATCGTCAAAAATCCAGTACATCAAGTCAAACAACATTATACTGGACGAAATCGGGTAAATAATGTTGGAGAAGCCTTAGAACTGTTTATTAAAGATGCTTTCGCCGATACAATTCAACTGGAAAGTCAAGTAGAAAAAATGGAAAAGTATAATCAGATATTTTCGTGGCTAGGGAATCAAAACCATCCCCCCGATATGATGATTAGACAAGGAGATGCAATAGAAGTAAAGAAGACACAAAGTGCCAATTCTGATTTAGCTTTGAATAGTTCTTATCCTAAAGCAACAGTGCAGGCAAACAGTTCAATGATTACACAGGCTTGTAGAATATGTGAAGAGTGGACAGAAAAAGATTTGATTTATTGTGTAGGTCATACGTCAGATGAGTCCATCAATTCTTTGTGGATGGTTTATGGAAATATTTATGCAGCTCATCACGAAACCTATCAAATTATTAAAGAGAAAATAACTACGGGTATAAACGAGATTCCGAATGTAGAACTTGCAGAAACCAATGAATTGGGAAGAGTCAATAGAGTTGACCCATTAGGAATTACGAATGTAAGAATCAGGGGTATGTGGCAAATTCAAAACCCAAGAAGAGTTTTTAGCTACTTATACAAGTCGTCGGAAAGTGTTTTTGAGTTAGTTGCCATTATTCCATTATTAAAATACAATAGTTTTCCCCTCGAAAGTATAAGTAAAATTGAGTATTTACAAAGTGAAAGTCAATTGTTGATAAATGATGTAAAAGTAAACGACCCTAATAATCCAGCGAATTTGATACCAGCAAAATTGATATTGTATAGAGAAGGTTTGTTCGATGTCTAATCTATGTTTTTAACGAAAATAGCGTAAGCATATTTTAGGGAACTTTAAAAATCAATGTTACAAAAATATCATTTTAAAAATAATTTCCATATATTTGTAACATAATTATCTCATTTCTCACTAATTGAAATCCTCAATCATGGAATCCAAAACAAACGTTGCCAACAACCTGTTAGCACTGCGTCAAAGGCATGGATTGTCACAAGAAAATATAGCCAATTACCTAGGCGTAGCTCGTCCAATTATCAGTTATTATGAAACAGGAGAAAGAAGCATTGCACTTGAGCATATAGAGAAACTAGCTGATTTTTTTGGAATTGATGCCTATGATTTATTGGATGAGAGTCCTGTTAATCAGCAAAGTATGATTGCTTTTGCGTTTAGAGCAGAAGAATTAAAGCAAGAAGATATGATTGGTATTGCGACCTTTCGGAAAGTGGTAAGAAATTACCTTAAAATGAAAGAAGTTGCTAAACGAAATGCTTAAAAGCCCTATGCCTACTTGTAAATGAGTAGGCATTTTTCTATTACAATGAAAAATAAACTTATTGAAAAAAAAGCATTAGACTTTCGCCAAAAACAGGGATTAAATGGTCGTGAAAGTATTCATCTCGAAAGTTTGTTACAAAATTTAGGCGTTGTCACCTTATTTAAACCCATGAGTACTAATTTCTCTGGTATGGCTATTAAAGTTAGTTCAGCAGAAGAGATAAATCGTTTTATGTTGGTGAATAGTAATCATACCTTGGGCAGACAACATTTTACAATATGCCACGAACTGTACCACTTGTTCATTCAGGAGCATTTTAGCTTTGCCACTTGCAATACAGGAACATTCAGTGGGAAAGACAAAGAAGAATATAATGCAGATATTTTTGCAGCGTACTTACTAATGCCTCATGATGGTATCATTAACCTCGTTGGTTGGGACGAAATAGACGTTAAAGATGGAATAAGTATGGAAACCGTCTTAAAAATAGAACAGTATTTTTCTTGTTCAAGAACCGCTTTAGTTTTTAGGCTACAAGAGCTAGGATTGATTAGTAAAGAATATGCAGAAAAGTTAAAAGCAAATCCCAAAAATGACGCAATCCTGTATGGCTTTGACACCAAACTTTATGAGAAAGGAAACGCAGATAGGTATTTAGGTGATTATGGACTTGTGGCGAAAGAGTTGTACGATGCTGAAAAAATTTCAGAAAGCCATTACTATGAACTAATGTCTGACCTAGGAGTAAAATTTGAATAAGATGAGTAGCGGAGAGAAAATCATTTTAATAGACGCTGATGTTGTTTCACATTTTATCCAAGCGGGTGAAATTTTATACCTACCTAAAATATTTCCTTTCAAAATCTACATTCTTGACAAGGTAATGAAAGAATTAGAACGTTTTCCCAACAGAAAGCAAGAAGTTGATAATTTAATCAATTTGAAATTACTTAATCCAATGGATTTTCCAGAAAAAGAACATGAAATTGTGAAAGAATACCTCTGGATTAAAAAAGTAATGTTCTACGGAGATGGCGAAAGTGCGTGTTTGGCAGTAGCCAAAATCAGTAGAAACATTATTGCGAGTAATAACTTGAGAGATATAAAGACCTATTGCGAACGACATAATATTGTGTATTTGACAACGATGCACTTTCTTTGCTATGCTCTTCAACATCATATTTTTGATGAAGCTAGATGTGATAGCTTTATCAAAACAGTAAAAGCAAACGGCGGACGACTACCTGTTGGAAAAATGACTGATTATGAGTGTTTGAAAGAATGGAGATTCACCTAGAAATCTTGTATATTACCATAGCATTTCCCCCACAACAAGGCTTGTGTATTTCTTCATAACTCGCTAAATTAGCCAGTGTATCTTATCAATTCTTTTTTCACCAATCAACAAACTAAATTAATGAACAAAAAACTCCTTCTCTGGGGGCTTTTGGGTATAGCTCAATTGCCTGCCTTGGCCCAACAAAAACCTGTCAAAGAAACTGCTCCTGTCGAGGAAAAAACTACCATGACTCCTGCGGGGCGTAGCTTGCCTGCCGACAACTTTGTGGTGGTGCGTAACGAAGTGACCATCAAAGGGCAAAAAGTGCCGTACAAAGCCCAAACGGGTACAATGCCTGTCTGGAATGAAGACAACAAGGTGATTGCTTCGCTTTTTTATACGTACTACGAAAGAACCGACGTGAAAGACAAAACCACTCGCCCTTTGGTGATTTCGTTTAATGGTGGCCCTGGCTCGGCTTCGGTATGGATGCACATTGCTTATACAGGGCCTCGTATTTTGAAAATCGACAAAGAGGGTTATCCTGTGCAGCCTTATGGCATCGAAGACAACCCCTACTCTATTCTCGACGTAGCCGACATTGTTTTTATCGACCCTGTGAATACGGGCTTTTCGAGAATTTTAGACAAAGATGCTCCTAAATCGACTTTTTTTGGGGTAAACGCCGACATCAAGTATTTGGCCGAATGGCTCAGTACCTTTGTCAATCGCCAAAATCGTTGGGCTTCGCCTAAGTTTCTCATTGGCGAAAGTTATGGTACAACAAGGGTTTCGGGCTTGGCAAAAGCTTTGCAAGAAAGCCAATGGATGTACCTCAATGGCGTAGTATTGGTATCGCCAACCGACTTGGGCATCAAGCGTGAAGGGCCGATGGATGCCAGTCTGCGTTTGCCTTATTTTGCCGCTACGGCTTGGTACCACAAGGTTTTAGAGCCAAGCTTGCAAAACAAAAAGCTCGAAGAGATGTTGCCAGAAGTGGAGAATTTTACCTTACAAGAATTATTGCCTGCGATAAGTCAGGGTGGATTTTTACCCGTAGAAAAAAGAAAAGCCATTGCCCAAAAATACGCTCGTTATGCCGGATTGTCTGAAAAATTTGTGTTGCAAAACAATTTAGATATTTCGACTAATGCTTTTTGGAAAGAATTGCTTCGTGATAAAGGCTTTACGGTTGGGCGTTTAGATTCTCGTTATTTGGGCATCGACAGCAAAGACGCAGGTGAAAAAGTAGATTATAATGCCGAACTTACATCATGGTTGCATTCGTTTACGCCACCGATTAATATGTATTTACGAGAAGAATTGCATTATAATACCGATTTGAAATACAATATGTTTGGGCCTGTTCATCCTTGGGACAGAAGCAACGACCGCACAGGCTACGACCTACGAGATGCTATGGCCGAAAACCCTTATTTGCACGTCTTGATTCAGTCGGGGTATTACGACGGGGCTTGCGATTATTTTAATGCCAAATATTCGATGTGGCAAATGGACCCCAGTGGCAAGCTCAAAGACCGTTTGTCTTGGGAAGGCTACCAGTCTGGTCACATGATGTATTTGAGAAGAGATGATTTGGAAAAAGCCAATGAAGATTTGCGTATTTTCATTCGTAAATCTATTCCCAAATTTGGTACACCTGCGAAGTACTAGGTTATAACATTTATACAAAAGTTTTCAGGATAGTGTTGTACAAAAATGCTGTAGTAGGGTTGGTCTTGTGCAGTTTCTCTACCGTTTACTAAGTTTTACAAAAAACACGTAAATTTTGTGTTTCATTTAGATATTTTTGTATTATTGTTAAAAATACTAACATTTTAGAACCCAGATTACAATGACACACACGGTGCAACCCAAAGAAACCCTCTATAGTATTTCTAAACAATATGGGGTTTCGGTAGATACCATCAAGCAACTCAATGGATTAGGAGATGCAGGCTTGGCTGTAGGACAAACGCTTATTCTAGCGGCAGGAGCTTCTGCTAGTACTGCTTCTGGCGGTGGTAGTAGCTTTTTCTCAGACAGTCCCGCTCCAGCACCTACGCCAGCACCCAAACCTGCTCCAGCCCCAGCCCCTGCCCCAGCGGCAGCTAAACCAGCTCCAGCACCCGCTCCTGCACCGGCTGCTCCTAAAGCGGCTCCAGCTCCAAGTGGTGGCCTTAGTGCTTTCCAAGTAACAAGAGATGCCAAAGGTTATGTGATTATTTCTTACCCAGGACCCAACGGTATGGACAAAACGAATCCGATGCGTGACAACGTAAAATCGGCTTATTGTGTCAATCCGCTTGGCGTAAGTTATGCTGGAAAATCGAGCTTCGATAGCCAAAGAGGTCAGTTCGACGACTTATTGCCTAAACCTTTTTATGGCGATATTTTGCAATATATTGGTAAAAATGAAGGAAGTTTCGATGCTGTAAACAGCTACGATAAAGCTATTTTCTCGTTTGGCTTTATCCAATTTACAGGTTCTACGGCTACAGGAGCTTCTTTGAATCGTGTATTGCAACGTTTTAAAAGTGCCAATGCGTCGGCATTCAACAAGTGCTTCGGACAATACGGCATTGATATTTCGGGTACAACTTTTGTGGCTAATGGCCGCCAAGGCGATGATGCTTACCGTGAAGTAGCCAATAATTTACAATTGACAGGCGTGTTTATTGCGGCTGGTTTTGAAAGAGAAATGATTCGTGCCCAAGTACAAATTGCTTTGGACGAGTATGTTAACAAGGCTTTAGCTCCAACGGCAACGGTGTCGGTATTGGGACAAGCGGTGCCTTTAAACAAAATCCTTTATTCGGCTGGCGGTAGTGCCTTGCGTGTGGACTTATCAGTAAACAGAGGTATTCAAGGAGCAGCGACTATTTTGCAAAAAGCGATTGGTCAGGTAGCGGCTGAAATGGGCATCAACGCTGTAGCAGCGTTGTCGAGCATCGACGACCGCCGAGTGGTAGAAACGGTAGCCAACAACGAAACCGAACCTGCTAGAAAAGAACGTGTACACAAGCTCCTTTCGAGTGGTTTTAGTTTTGAAAAAACGATAGCATAATACTGTACGAAAGATTTTATCTTGTTCTAAAGCGTTCTTATTATTCGCATTTTTTGGCGTAGTGGCAACCCTTGCGGTTGCCCAACTCAACATGGCAACCGCAAGGGTTGCCACTACTGCAATTTTATTTGAAAGATAAAATCAATCCTTCGTACAGTTCTCGTACAGAATAGTGCGTTGTAAGACTTATAACACATTTATTTTAAATAGGTTATAAGTCTTATGACTCACAAATTTCCTTTAACTTGTTGCAAAGAAAACATAAATTTTGCTCCTTCTCCCAACTTCGATTCTACCCAAATTTTCCCTTGTTGTGCTTCGATAAATTGCTTAGAAATAGCCAAGCCTAAGCCCGTTCCTGCTTGGCTGTTTGGCGTTTGAAAATATTTATCAAATATTTTGGCTTGATAGGCTTCGTCGATTCCTTTCCCAAAGTCTTGTACCGAAAAAATCACTTGTTCTCGTTGGCATTGGGCAGCGATGATAATTTTCCCTTGCGAATGACTGTAACGCATGGCATTTGTCAATAAATTGACCAATACCCAAGCCGTTTTTTCAGCATCGGCGGCTACCCAAGGAAGGCTTTCAGGCAATTCTACAACCAACGATAAGTCTTGCATTTGGGCTTGTTGTTCTACAGCCCCAAGAGCATATACTATCATTTGGGTAGGATTAACGGCGGTTACTTGCAATTGAATTTTACCACTTTCCAATTGCGTCAAATCGAGCAGTTCACCAGTCATACGCAAGAGGCGTTGAGTATCGGCTTTGATATGGGCTACCAATTCTTGTTGTTCTGGATTCAACGTGCCGATTTTGGCATTTTCGAGTAGCATCAAGCTCATTTTGATGCCTGCAATAGGGGTTTTGAGTTCATGCGAAATCGTCGCAATGAAATTGGTTTTGGCTTCGTCTAGTTCATGAAAATGCGTAATATTTTTCAATAAAATCACTTTCCCTACCAATGTATCATCGTTTTGAATAGCAATACTTTCTTTCGTAAAATAATTTTCTCGTTCGTTGGCATAAATTTTTAAGGGTTGTTCTTGGCCCTTATCGGGTAAAATAGTTCGGAACAAATCGTTGTAAAGGGCTATGTCGGGAGCGTATTTGCCAAGTGTATCTTCTGCTTTGAGGTGGAGCAAATCGAGGGCAACTTTATTGACAAACAAAATGTGTTGGGTTGCATCTAAGCCAATCACAGCATCGTTGAGGTGGTCGATGAGGGCTTCGGTGCGTTTTTTTTCAAAGAGAATTTTTGCCAAATTCGAGTGTTCGTATTCATCTAATTTCTCCGCCATCGTATTGAACGCCTTTGCCAAAGCACCAAACTCGTCGTTGGAACTAAAATGCAAGCGTTGCTCGTAGTTTTTCATGGTAATATGCTGAATACCAGCCGTAAGTTGTAGAATAGGGTCGGCTACGAACGACGGAAAATTAAGGATAAAAGTAAACGAAATCAGCAAGCACACAATGCTGATGTATTTGAGGATATTTACCGCATTTTCGGCTGTTTGTTGGGCTTGGTCGTTTTTCCGCACCAAAGCCATGCGGTTGATTTCGCCTACCTCGTCGATGGCCTGTTTGAACGCTTGCATATACTGCGGTTGTTGCGTTAGTCGGAAAGCTTCAAAACTCCTCCGCATCTTTGCTGTAGCGGCTGCCTCGCCCACTTCGGTGATATTTTGCTCTTGTTTTTTGAGTAAAATATCTATTTGTTGGAGTTGCACTGGCGATACCGCTTGGGTATTGAGCAAATGACTGATACGACCCAAATAGCCAAGGGTTTCGTTGTTGTCTTTCAAAACAGCCGCCGCTTCTTGTTTGAGTACGCTGAGGTAGTAAATGCTCAGTCCACCCAACAAGACAACCATCGCAAATAGAAACGATACACCTAAGCGAATTTTAGCTTTAATTTTCATGATAAAATAACAATATCTAAAGGTACTGCTGTAAGTTTTTGGAGTAATTGACTAAACAAATTATTGGACAAAATAATACGCCAAATACGCAGGCGAGGTCTGCCGATGCAAAGCGTTGTAATTTGGTGCTTTTCGGCCGTATCAACAATGGCTTTTGCCACCGAGTCGCTCTGCACACGAATTACCTCTGCTCCCAATTCTGTCGCCATTTTCAGGTTATTAATCAGGTGTCTTTGCGTAGCCAAATTGATTTTGTCGCCTGCTTCCGACGAGGTTTGCACATACAAAACAAACCATTTAGAATCATAATGCGAAGCCAAACGGGCTGTTTTACGAATAATTGTCTTGGCTACTTGATGATTAGAACCAATGCAAGCCAAAAAGCGTTCGCTGACAAGCTTTTGCGGGTTTACTACACTGACCACTTTTCTTTCTACTTGATGGGCAACTTCTTTGAGTGCCAATTCACGTAGCTGTAAAATATGATGGGTTTGAAAGAAATGCTGTAGGGCAGTTTCTACTTTTGCCAAATCATAAATTTTACCTTCTTTGAGTCGGGTTATCAACTCGTCGGCAGTGAGGTCGATGTTTACTACTTCGTCGGCTTGTTGCAATACCCAATCGGGAATCCGCTCGCTTACTTCTATGCCTGTAATCTTTTTGATTTCTTCGTTGAGGCTTTCAATGTGTTGGATATTGACCGCCGAAATCACATTGATGCCTGCATGAAGAATGTCCATGACATCTTGCCATCGTTTTTCATTTTTCGACCCTTGTACATTGGAATGAGCCAATTCGTCTATGATTACAACTTCGGGGTGCAGCTTGAGAATGCCCGCCAAGTCCATTTCTTCCATCGCTTTACCCTTATAAAACAAGGCACTGCGAGGAATAACGGGCAAGCCTTCGAGCAGGGCTTGAGTTTCGGCTCGGTTGTGGGTTTCGACAAAGCCAATTTTTATATCTATATGGTTTTTGAGCAAGGCGTGGGCTTCTTGCAGCATTCGGTACGTTTTGCCTACGCCTGCACTCATGCCTATATAAATTTTGAACTTGCCTCGTTTCGATTGCCGAATCAATTCGAGGAAATACGCAGCCGAAGATGATTCTTGTGACATGAGCAAAGGATGGTTTGCGTTACTGTACAAAAGATTGAAAGAGCATTTATTGCAAAGTTTTTGTAGAAAGTTTGTCTAAGGCGATGTTTAGGGCTAATACATTGATATGCCTTGGGCCAAACAATCCCCACAAGGGTTCTTGGACGTGTTGTTGCACGAGTGCCTCAAGAAGTGCTACGGGGATTTTTCGGACATGAGCAATGCGTTTTACTTGTACCAAAGCGGCTGCCACAGAAAGGTCGGGGTCGAGTCCACTGCCCGAAGCCGTGACCAATTCGGCAGGAATTTCGTGGCGTTGTACGGCTGGATTATGTACCAAAAAGGTATCAATACGAGCCTGTACTTGGGCTAAATAGGCAGGGTTGGAAGTCCCTTTATTTGAGCCACCCGAAGCCGCAGCGTTGTAATCGACTGCCGACGAGCGACCGTTGAAATAGCGGTCTTGGTCGAATCGTTGTCCGATGTGAGCAACGCCTACCATTTTGCCTTGACTTTCGACAAAAGCGATATTTCCTTGGTTGGGCATCAATTGAGCAATGCCCAAGATACTTAAAGGATACACCACAACAAACAGCATAAAACATAAAGCTGTAAGTTTAAGGGCTGGCAACAAATGCGTTTTCATGGAATGAGTTATTGATTTACTTATGATAAAATGGTTATTTCTATTTCACTAAAAAAACATACCTACTACTATATCAAGCAGCTTGATGCCTATAAAAGGAATCAAAATACCGCCTAGTCCATACACCAATAAATTGCGTCGAAGTAAAGCACTCGCACCAATGGGCTTGTATGCTACGCCTTTGAGTGCCAAAGGTATCAGGGCAGGAATAATCAAGGCGTTAAAAATCACAGCCGACAAAATAGCACTTTCGGGCGAATGCAAACGCATGATGTTGAGTCCTTGCAAACCGGGAATACTGCTGATAAACAAGGCTGGTACAATGGCAAAATACTTGGCTACATCGTTGGCGATAGAGAACGTAGTAAGTGTGCCACGGGTCATGAGCAATTGCTTACCGATTTCTACAATTTCGATGAGCTTGGTAGGGTCGTTGTCGAGGTCCACCATATTGCCTGCTTCTTTGGCGGCGGCAGTACCCGAGTTCATAGCAACTCCTACATCGGCTTGGGCCAAGGCTGGGGCATCGTTTGTACCATCGCCCATCATGGCTACCAACTTGCCATTGGCTTGCTCGGCTTTGATATAGTTCATTTTGTCTTCGGGCTTGGCTTCGGCGATAAAGTCATCTACACCAGCTTTATGAGCAATATATTTAGCTGTCAAAGGATTATCGCCCGTTACCATCACCGTTTTTACGCCCATTTTACGTAAACGTTCAAAACGTTCTTGGATACCCACTTTGATAATATCTTGCAGCTCGATAATTCCTAGTACCACTTCATTTTCTGTCACAATCAAAGGCGTACCACCATTACTAGCAATGTTTGTGGCGTACTGCGTCATGTCTTCTGGAAAAACAAAACCAGCCTTTACACTCATCTGACGCATGGCATCTACCGCTCCTTTACGGACACGTAAGCCATTGGGCATATTGACTCCCGACGAGCGTGTTTCTGCCGTAAATTTAATCCATTCAACACCCACTGGAAGTTTAGGAATACTCAGCCCTTGGCTTTGGGCAAGCTCAATGATAGATTTTCCTTCGGGGGTTTCGTCGGCTAATGAACTGAGCAGCATTGCCTGCACAAACCGCTCAGGAGCAACGCCTTGCGTAGGATAAAAATTGGTAGCTTTGCGATTACCAATGGTGATTGTTCCAGTTTTATCAAGCAATAGCACATCTATATCGCCAGCCGTTTCCACTGCCTTTCCCGATTTCGTAATTACGTTGGCCCGCAAAGCTCTGTCCATGCCCGCAATACCAATGGCCGAAAGCAAGCCCCCAATGGTGGTAGGAATCAAGCAAACAAACAACGAAATAAAAGCGGCGATGGTAATGGGCGTATGGGCATAGTCGGCAAAAGGCTTGAGGCTTACACAGACAATCACAAAAATGAGGGTAAAACTAGCCAACAGAATGGTAAGGGCTATTTCGTTGGGCGATTTTTGTCGAGAAGCCCCTTCAACTAAGGCAATCATTTTATCTAAAAAACTCTCGCCCGGTTGGGTCGTAACGATAACTTTGATTTTATCGGACAGTACTTTTGTGCCTCCCGTAACCGATGATTTATCGCCGCCAGCCTCTCTAATCACGGGTGCCGACTCGCCCGTAATAGCCGATTCGTCGATGGTAGCCAAGCCTTCGATGATTTCGCCATCGCTCGGAATGGTATCGCCAGCTTCGCAGATAAAAACATCGCCTTTTTTCAATTGTGCCGAGCTCACCAATTGTATTTCATCGGAGGTTTGCACCAGTTTGGCAGGTGTTTCTTCCCGTGTTTTGCGTAAAGAATCGGCTTGGGCTTTGCCTCGGGCTTCGGCAATGGCTTCGGCAAAATTGGCAAACAATAGGGTAAAAAATAATACCCAAAAAACAAGAAAGTTATAGCCGAAAGTACCTTGGTCGTGTCGAGTAAGGCTGTATAGGCTCACCACAAGCATCACGACTGTGCCGAGTGCCACGGTAAACATCACCGGATTGCGAAAGAGCGTAACGGGATTGAGTTTGATAAAAGAAGAACGTAAAGCTTCTTTTACCAAGGTTGCTTGAAAAAGCGAAGAAGGTTGCGTTTTCATCTTGTTGATTAATTAACAGCTATATTTTTTCTTACTTATGAGTAAAATATTCGGCAAGTGGTCCAAGCGTAAGGGCTGGGAAAAAGGCAAGCGCCGCTACAATGAAAATAACCGCAAAAACCATCAGTCCAAAAGTAGCTGTATCGGTTTTGAGCGTACCAGCACTTTCGGGAACAAATTTTTTATTAGCCAAAATTCCTGCAATGGCAATTGGTCCAATGATAGGCAAATACCGACTGAGTATCAGTACTATGCCTGTGCTGATATTCCAGAACGGGGTATTATCGCCCAATCCTTCAAAGCCCGAACCGTTGTTGGCTGCCGAAGAGGTGTATTCGTACAACATTTCTGAAAATCCATGAAACGAGGGGTTGTTGAGCCAAGGCAAATCGGGATGCCCCACATATACAAAAGAAGCCAGTGCCGTACCTGCCAAAATAAGCAAGGGATGCAGCAAAGCAATGATAGAGGCTATTTTCATTTCTCTGGCTTCGATTTTTTTACCTAAAAATTCTGGCGTTCGTCCTACCATCAGGCCTGCTATAAACACCGCAATAATCATGAATACATAAAAGTTCAGAAAGCCTACGCCAACGCCACCATAAAGGGCATTAATCATCATGCCCAACAAAGCAAACATCCCCGTCAGTGGCGTAAGGCTGTCGTGCATGGCATTGACAGACCCATTGGAAGTAACCGTAGTAGCCACCGCCCAAAAAGCCGACGAAGCTGCTCCAAAGCGTGTTTCTTTGCCTTCCATGCTGCCCAAGTTTTGTTCAATGCCCATCTGTGTCAGGGCTGGATTGCCCTGCATTTCAAGATACACCGACGGCACTACAAACAGCAGAAAACCGACCGTCATTACCCCAAAAACGATATAGGCTAAACGTTTGCGTTGAAGATAATACCCCAAAGCAAAAATCATGGCTATAGGAATCAGTACGATGCTGGCACATTCGAGGATATTGCTTAGGTAGCTTGGATTTTCGAGCGGATGAGCCGAGTTTACGCCAAAAAAGCCTCCGCCATTAGTACCCAATTGCTTGATAGCAACCATAGCCGCCACTGGCCCTCGTGATACTTGTACGGTATCGCCTTGCAAGGTGGTGATGCTTGCTTTGCCTGCCACATTCATCGGCGTGCCTTCCCACAATAAAATGATGGCTAAAACAAAGGAAAGGGGCAACAAAATACGGGTACAAGATTTGACAAAATAATTGTAAAAATTACCCAGTTTGTCGGTAGTGCGTGCTTTCATGGCATTGAATACCACCGCACAAGCCGCCATTCCTGTACCAGCCGTAACAAACTGTAGAAACATCAAACAGGCTATTTGTCCTAGATACGACATTCCCGTTTCGCCCGAATAATGTTGTAGGTTGCAATTAACCAAAAATGAAATGGCTGTATTAAAAGCCAAATCAGGCGACATGGAAGGGTTTTGGTCGGGATTCCAAGGCAGCCAACCTTGGTTCATCAACACAAACATCGCCCAACCAAACCACCATACATTGATGGTAAGCAAGGCTTGTAGGTGTTGTTTCCAATTCATTTCTTGTTTATAGGCAATACCCGACCAACGAAAAAAGAGGTTTTCTACAGGGCCAAGTACCGAGTCGAGGAAGGTTTTTTCGCCTGCATATACTTTTGCGATGTATTTGCCCAAAGGAATGGCAAGAATTACCGTAAGAAAATAGGTAAATGCAATGCCTGCAATTTCTGTATTCATAACATTAGAATTTTTCTGGTTTTAAAAGCACATACGTGAGGTAGCCAAATACGGCCAAAGCCAACACAAAAAGGGATGTCATCATGCGTGTTAAATTTTTTCAAAAAAATCAATTGCTAAATAAAAAATGCCAAAGCAAACTATTGCAATAAGCAGTAACAAAACTGTAGTGAACATGATAATGAGATTTAGGTTTGTTTGTATAGCTTATGCCAAAACTTATTCCAAATAAAAAAAAGCAACCCCAAATACACATAAACCCCTGAAAATCTATTATTTATTTTTATCCATCAGAATAAGGCACAAAAAAAACCTTTTCAAAATGAAAAGGTTTTTGTCAAAATGGAAAAGTTGCCCATTCTTCAACATAAAGAAAAAAGCTTTTGCATAATCTCATTTATCCTGACACTAGACAGACAACCAACAACAGTTGAACATACCTAAAAGCTCAAAAACTAACGATACAAACGTTGTTGATACACCTAGTTTTCAAGCAAACCTTTCTAAAAATTCAAAATAAATTTGTAATATTGTGTCGAATTAACACAATTATGAAAACAATTATCAAAGGACTTATTTTAGCCCATGTATTGAGCCTATCGGCGTGGGCACAACAGGGGGGCAATCCAATTATTAAAGACAAATTTACAGCCGACCCTGCGGCTTTGGTCGATGGCGACAAAGTGTATTTGTATGCAGGACACGACGAAGCACCCGAACGGCAGCAGCACTATGTGATGAACGAATGGCTTTGTTATTCGACGAGCGACATGGTGCATTGGACGGCTCATCCGAGCCCATTATCGGTCAAAGATTTTGCTTGGGCAAAAGCCGACGCTTGGGCTTCGCAGGTGACTAAGCGAGGAGATAAATATTATTGGTATGTAACGGTTGAGCATGGTACTATTCCTGGCAAAGCGATTGGGGTAGCGGTTTCCGACAGCCCAACGGGACCATTTAAAGATGCCAGAGGCAGTGCTTTGATTACCAACAACATGACAACTGAAACAAAGATTTTTTGGGATGACATAGACCCTTCTGTCTTTATCGACGACGACGGACAAGCGTATTTGTTTTGGGGCAATACCGTTTGTTATTATGCCAAATTGAAGCCTAATATGATAGAGCTTGACGGTCCCATTATGAAAGTAAATTTGTCAACCCCATTTACAGAAGCCCCGTGGATTCACAAACGTAAAGGATGGTATTATTTGTCGTATTCTACCGAATTTCCTGAAAAAACCGTGTATGCCATGAGTAAGTCCATCAATGGGCCTTGGCAACACAAAGGCATTCTCAACGAGTTGGCGGGCAATTGCAACACCAACCATCATGCCATTATCGACTTTAAAGGAAAGTCTTATTTTATTTATCACAACGGTGCTTTGGCGGCAGATGCAGCTAGTTTTCACCGTTCGGTGTGCGTAGATAGGCTGTATTACAACAAAGATGGCAGTATGAAACGCATTGTTATGACTACCGAAGGAGTGAAGTGATGATTTGGTAATTTGAAAATTTGAGGATTTGAAGATTTGAAGATGTGAGGATTTGAAGATTTGAGAATTTGAAGATGTGAAGATGTAGAAACTTTTCCACCTTCAAATTGCCACACTTTCAAATCACCAAATTTTCAAATCTTCAAATCCCTTTAATTCAACTTATAACTAATCCCTGCAATCGTTGCCAACTCGTCGAGGAGTTCGTTGGAAGGCGAGATTTTAGTTTTGCGAGAAAGCATACTCAATTCTACTTTATCTTCTGGGTCGATGACCACAACCGATAAGTTACAATTGCCTTGATTTTGGGTAAAAAGTTGGTTCAGCCTTGCGATGAGTTCGGCATTGACCAACTGCAAACCAAGCGTAATGCGGAGTTCTTTGCTAAATTTCTCCCTAATTTCAGAAAGCCATTGCACAGCCGTTGGTTTAAATTCCCACTCGTCGGGTCGTCCCCAACGATTTTTAATTTGTCCTTTGATAAACAAAAACCTATCCATCGAAACATATTTGGCTAGGTTGACAAAATCTTCACCGAACAAAGCAAACTCATAAGAACCATTGTAATCTTCTAAAGTAAAAAGCATAAATGGATTCCCATTTTTTGAAAATCGCTCAACCACTTTGGTCACAATGCCACCTACACTAATCTCTTTTCCTCTAAAACTTGGCTCTAACACCCTATCGAGCGTACAAGTACAAAAGCTTTCCAGTTCGAGGCGGAAGGTATCGAGCGGATGCCCCGAAATATAAATTCCTACTACTTCTTTCTCAAATTTGAGTCGTTCCATTTGCGACCATTTTTCGGTACTAGGAATTTTCGGCGTAGGCACATCGCCACCGCCGTCGCCAAGCATACCAAAGAGAGAGCCTTGCGAAGAAGCAGCTAACTCACTGATTTTGTTGGCATAACGAATCAGTTTTTCGATAAAAGTACTGCCCTCTGTTTCGTCGAAATACACCGCTCGATGAATTTCGGGATAACAATCGAAAGCTCCTGCATACGCCAAACTTTCAAGCGTTTTTTTGTTGACCGTTCGTAGGTTTACCCGATTAACAAAATCAAAAATATCTTTGTAAGCCCCGTTTTTGGCTCTTTCTTCAATGATAGATTCTACGGCTGCATCGCCCGTGCCTTTAATTGCCCCCAAACCAAAACGAATTTGTCCTTTTTTGTTCACCGCAAAAGAACGCTCCGATTCGTTGATGTCTGGGCCCAATACGGGCAAGCCCATGCGTTTACATTCTTCCATGAAGAAGGTAATTTTTTCGATTTGTCCTAACGAGTTCGACATCACGGCTGCCATGTACTCGGAAGGATAATGGGCTTTTAAATAGCCCGTTTGGTACGCCACAAAAGCATAACAAGTCGAGTGCGATTTGTTGAAAGCATATTGGGCAAAAGCTTCCCAGTCGGTCCAAATTTTATTGAGCTTATCTTCTGGATGTCCCTTGGCTTTAGCCCCGTCGATAAATTTACCCTTCATTTTATCGAGGGTTGCTCTATCTTTTTTACCCATTGCTTTCCGTAGTACATCGGCATCGCCTTTCGAGAAGCCTGCCAATTTCTGAGAAAGAAGCATTACCTGCTCTTGGTAAACCGTAATGCCGTAGGTATCGGCAAGGTATTCTTCCATTTCGGGAAGGTCGTAGGTAATTTCTTCTCTGCCGTGCTTACGGTTGATAAAGTTGGGAATATATTCCAATGGCCCGGGTCGATACAGGGCGTTCATGGCAATCAAATCGGAAAATTGGTCAGGCTTGAGTTCTCGCAAGTATTTTTGCATCCCGACCGATTCAAACTGAAACGTGCCGTTAGTTTCAGCCCGTTGGTACAGTTCGTAGGTAAGTTTGTCGTCGAGCGGAATGGTATCGAGGTCGATGCTCACACCATGGTTTTGCTTGATAAGTCGCAGGGCTTCTTTGAGGATAGAAAGGGTTTTTAGCCCCAAGAAGTCCATTTTAATTACGCCTGCGTCTTCAATAATTTTGCCCTCATATTGCGTAATGAGCAAGTTTACATCTTTAGACGTAGAAACGGGCAAAATGTCCGACAAATCTTTGGGGGCAATGATAATCCCTGCCGCATGGATGCCCGTGCCACGTACCGAGCCTTCCAAAACCAAGGCTTCTTCCAATACCTTCGAGCGTAAAGAACCTTCTTGCCTGATTTCACGCAGTCTTTTTACGTTCTCTAAATCTTCGGTTGGCAATCCTTCTTTTTCGGACAAAGACTTTTCACCCGTAATGGCGGCGTTCATGACACGGTCGAGCGAAATACCGGGCTTATCGGGTACAAGTTTGGCAAGTTCGTTCGATTCGTTGAGGGGCAAATCTAGCACCCTAGCCACGTCTTTGATAGACATTTTGGCGGCCATTGTACCATACGTAACAATGTGTGCCACTTGTTGCTTGCCGTATTTATCTACCACGTAATCAATCACCCGTTGGCGACCTTCGTCGTCAAAATCGGTATCAATATCGGGCATTGATTTACGGTCGGGATTCAAGAAACGCTCGAAAAGCAGGTTGTATTTGATAGGGTCGATATTCGTAATACCAATACAATACGCCACCGCCGAACCTGCCGCCGAGCCACGCCCTGGGCCCACAAATACGCCGAGGTCACGACCCGCATTGATAAAATCTTGTACAATCAAGAAATATCCAGCAAAGCCCATTGTCCGAACCACGTGCAATTCAAATGCGAGGCGTTCTTTGATATGTGGCTCTTCCCAAGCTTCGCCATACCTCGCTCTCGCTCCTTCCCAAGTGAGGTGTTCCAAATAATCATCCTGCGACACAAAGCCCGCAGGGATTTGATAATTGGGCAGCAAAATATCTTGTTTGAGCTTGAGGTGGTCGCATTTTCCTACAATCTCGTTGGTATTGTCGATGGCTTCGGGAATATGACTCCATAGTTGGGTCATTTCTGCCGTATTTTTAAAATAAAATTGGTCGTTGTAAAAAGCAAAACGCTTTCCTTTTACGCTCTCGCCGTCGTCCACGTCTTTGTAGGTTGGGGTCGATTGCTTTTCTCCCGTGTTGATACAAAGCAAAATATCGTGGGCATTGGCATCTTTTTGGTCGAGGTAATGTGAGTCGTTGGAGGCAATGACTTTTACATTGTATTTTTTGGCAAATTTCAACAACACCTCATTTACCTTCAATTGGTCAGGAATATCGTGGTTTTGTACCTCTATGTAATAATCTTCTCCAAACAAATCGAGCCACCACAAAAACTCTTTTTCTCCTGCTTCTTCACCATGTTTTAGAATCGCCTGTGGCACAGATGCCCCAATACAGCACGTGGTGGCAATGAGCCCTTCATGGTATTTTACAATCAGTTCTTTGTCGATACGGGGGTATTTGCCGTAGAGTCCTTCTATATACCCAAGCGAGCATAATTTGACCAAATTTTCATAGCCTTTGCGGTTTTTTGCCAACATCAGTTGGTGAAAACGACGGTCTTTTTGTTCTTTAGAAAAAGTACGTTTATGGCGGTCTTCTACCACGTAAAATTCGCACCCAACAATAGGTTTTACTGCACCGCCGTGTTTGCCTGCTTCGGCCACAAACTGAAATGCCCCAAACATATTGCCGTGGTCGGTAATGGCCACCGCAGGCATATTGTCGGCTTTTGCCTTGGCGAAAAGTCCCGATATTTTCGATGCTCCGTCGAGTAAGGAATACTGTGTATGGCAGTGTAAATGACTGAATTGCATAGCGTTAAACAGAATGATGAATGATAGGAACGACCCGTATTAGCGTTGCATTTACAAGCTAATTTCTGGCTCTTCGTGGTCGAAGAAAATGGCATTGAGGTAGTCGAGATAAGGCTTCAAAGTTTTACAATACTCCCCTACTTTTTGTTCAAAATCGGTTTGTAAGACTTCGGCATCCGTAAATTTTTTCCAAAAAAACAATTGTTTGTATTGTAATAAATCTAAATCTGGATGCTGCTTGTCGTAACCTTTGGGGGCTGTTTTGACCTTCTCGCCTACGCCTGTGCCAAACATATCGACAAAGGTAGGATTATAGATGATATTCTTCAAACTTTGGGCATTGTAATCAATTTCTTGTCGAAACGTTGCCAATTGGGCAGGTGTCGGGGCATACATCCCTCCGCCCAAAAACGACTCGCTGTTGGGTTGGATATGCAAGTAATAATCCATACGGTTTGATTTACGCCCACCTTCCGAAAAACTGGCAGAAAGCCATGTTTTATAGGGCGATTTATCAAGTGAAAAACGCACATCTCTGGCGATACGATAGTTGCAATCTTTCACTTTTACCCCCGACATATTTTCAAATGTACCAATCAGATGAATCAAGTGTTGAATGCTTTCTTCAAAAGAAGCCTTCACCGATTCATACGGTTTTTTGTTTGCCTGAAACCACTCTCTTGTATTATTGGCGGCTAGTTCACGAAGAAAATCTAAAGTCTGTTGCGTTATTGCCATTGTGCTAGAATTGCCTGTTATCTGTACTACTTCCGAATTTATCCGTTGAAATTACATAAAATGTTTGAACCACGATTTGATGGATTGGAGGAATTTGTAGAATTTTGTCAAATATTAATTCAAACGTATTACAAGAAACGAACGCCCAGAAGGTAAAATCTGCTGGGCAACTGAGAAATAATGAGAATTTTAACAGGCATTCAAGCCTCTGGACGACCACATTTGGGTAATATATTGGGGGCGATTCGTCCGGCGGTGACGCTTTCTAAAGACCCTTCTAATGAATCATTTTTGTTCATTGCCGATTTGCATACGCTTACCAGTTTGAAAGATGGCGAGCAACTCAAGCGAAATACCTACGCCATTGCGGCGGCTTGGTTGGCTTGTGGTTTCGATGCCGACCATAACTATTTCTACCGTCAGTCACGTTTGGCGGGTTTTCACACCGAATTGATGTGGTACCTCAATTGCTTTACGCCCTTTCCGATGCTCGCCAATGCCCATAGTTTCAAAGAAAAATCGGAGAAATTGGCCCATGTAAACGCTGGTTTGTTTACGTATCCAGTGTTGCAAGCGGCAGATATTGTGTTGTACGATGCCCATGTAGTGCCCGTAGGTAAAGACCAACGCCAGCATTTGGAAATGACCCGAGACATCGCTGCGGCATTTAACCGACAATACAACGAAGAAGTGTTGGTGTTACCAACTGCCAAAATTGATGAGCAAGTGATGACGATTCCGGGTATTGATGGACAAAAAATGAGTAAGTCGTATGGCAATTATATTGATATATTTTTACCAGAAAAAGAATTGTTAAAAGTTGTCAAGAAAATCGTAACCGACACTACGCCTCTCGAAGAGCCTAAAAATCCCGATACTTGTAATGTGTTTAAGCTGTATCAGTTGGTTGCTACGGAGGCAGAAACAGCCGAAATCCGACAAAAATACTTGGCTGGAGGCTTTGGGTATGGTCATGCCAAACAGGCCTTGCACGAGGTATTGGTAAGAGAATTTGCGGAGGAACGTCGTTTATTTGCTTATTATATGGAAAACATTCCCGAACTAGAAGCCAAGCTCAAAATAGGAGAAGCACGTGCCGAAAGTATTGCTCGGGCTACCATCAAAAGAGTGAGAACGGTACTTGGGTTTGAGTAAGATTGGGGGCTGTTATCGGTGTACACTTCTGTAACACGGATTTTCAATCCGACGAAAAATAGCTATTTCGATCTGATTACTGGACAAAATGAATAAAAGCGAGAAAAAAGTTATTATTCCAACAAAACCTATCATGCTTATGCGTAAGGATTTAGAGATTACAGAAAAAGGGATTCTAATTAGAATATCAAAAAGATATAAAGAGAATATGTCAGCAACGTATCTCTATGAGTCAACCAGAGGAGTTTGGAAGATAGCAAATGGAAGGTATGAAAAGGCTGATTATGCCTTTGCTATTGCCAATAGCTTTATTTTAGAGGTTTACAAAATAGACTCGTGGCATCCAGCAGGAACAACCCATTATACTACTCGTGATGATGTAAATATTACAGGTCGTAAAGAGTTTTTAGGAACGTTGGCAGAAGAAAGTATCAGAGCAAAATACGTAGGTAAAAGTGTTCAAGAGTACTTCAAAAAAGGTAGCTCAAATCCAATCAATTATATCAATATTTGATACAATTCTGTTATCTGTATATCAGTTATCGGTGTACACTTCCGTAACACCGATTTTCAATCCGACGTGACTTTGAGTCATACCATGAGTATTGCACTCAAAATATTTCATTTATATTTTATCATCATATTATTTATGAAAACACTTATTGTTGAAGGGGGAGGTATGAGAGGCGTGTACGCTGCGGGCGTTCTACAAGCATTTCAAGAACAGGGCTATAATCCATATAGTCTGTACATCGGTATTTCTGCGGGTTCATGTAATATTTCTTCTTTTCTAGCAAAGCAACAACATCGAGATTACAGGTCTTATTCTTGGTTGATGAGTAGCAAAAACTTCATTTCTTTTAAAAATGTATTAAAAGGCAAAAGTTTTATGAATTTGGATTGGTTATGGGAGGTAAACCAAAAATACAATCCAATTGATGTTGAAGCTGCATTTTCTTACCTGAGTCAAAATAATAAGAAGTTTTTGGCAGTGGTTTCTAACTTAGAAATTGGTTTACCAGACTATCTTCAACCATCATTAGATAATTGGATGGAAGTGCTGAAAGCGTCCTGTGCCATTCCTGTCTTCTATAAAAATAAGATTTTGATAGAGGGAAAGCAATATGTAGATGGAGGACTTACAGACCCACTTCCTATTAAAAAGGCTATTGAAATGGGTTCAAATGAAATTTTGGTCATACGTAGTCAAGAGTTTTCTTATGTTAAAAAACAAAGTCTTAAAACCATTATTGGCAGTAAATTCTTTGCAAAGCATAAGGCACTCAAAGAATTAATATTAAGTCACCCTACTGTTTATAATGCTCAAATTGAAGCGTTAAGAGCCGATTATCAGAACGTTAAAATACACGAAATTTGTCCGAAAGAGTTGAAAATGGGCGGGCTTACAAAAGATAAATCTTTGATTGAATATACTTATCAACAAGGCATCAACGATGGTATGATATATTTGCTTGAGCAAAAAAAGGGTAGATAAGCGCTTGGGTATCCGTTGACCGTTATTTGTATATCGGTTATCCGTTATCAGTATGTACTTCCGTAGCTCGGATTTTCAATCCGACGAAAAATAGCTGTTTCGATACCCATTATTTATCAACTGATTAATTCCGTTATCGGTGTATCAGTTATCGGTCAAAATGCTACGTTACTCGGAGCAAAACACGACAAACTGATGGCATGACTTTGAGTCATGCCATCAATACACACATCATAAAAAAGAGAGATTTTCTCATCTAAAATATAACCTAACCTATCTTGAACATAGCTTGTTCCATAAAAAAGAGAGGTTTTCCCATCTAAAACATAGCCTAGCCTAGCCTATCTTGAAGATAGCTTGTTCCATAAAAAGATAGAAAAATCACACTGCACGAAGACTCACACACTCAGCTAAAAGCTAATGTTTAGCTGAGTGTTTGCAATACAACTGTATGAGCGATACTTATACTTCTTTTTCAATAAGAAACCTCACACTTAGGCAATATTTTTTTTAGCTCTTCCACTTCTTCTTTGCTGATTGGATTTCCTGAAATATTAAGTTCTTGTAAAGCAGTAAGCTTGTCTAAGCCTTCGAGTTTGCTGATTTGATTTTCTGAAATATTAAGCGTTTGTAAAGCGGTAAGGCTATCTAAGCCTTCGAGTTTAATAAGTCGATTTCCGAAAACAGAAAGTTCTTGTAAAGCGGTAAGGTTATCTAAGCCTTCGAGTTTACTGAGTTGATTTCCTGAAAAATCAAGTGATTGTAAAGCAGTAAGGTTGTCTAAACCTTCGAGTTTAATAAGTTGATTATCTGAAATATAAAGTTCTTGTAAAGCAGTAAGGTTGTCTAAGCCTTCGAGTTTAATAAGTTGATTATAGGAAAAATCAAGTGTTTGTAAAGCAGTAAGGTTGTCTAAGCCTTCGAGTTTGCTGAGTTGATTGCTTGAAATATAAAGCTCTTGTAAAGCGGTAAGTTTTTCTAAACCTTCGAGTTTGCTGATTTGATTTTCTGAAATATCAAGTGTTTGTAAAGAGGCAAGTTTTTCCAAGCCTTCGAGTTTACTGATTTGATTCCCTGAAATATCAAGTGTTTGTAAAGAGGTAAGTTTTTCCAAGCCTTCGAGTTTCGTAATTGTCGTAAATTTTTCTAAGTGGTCAACTTTGATGCTTCTAGCAAACAAAGTACTTGGTAAAGCTGTAGGTTTTCCTGCGTCTTCGGATTTGATAATTTGATGTCCTGAAATCAAAAGTGTTTGTAAAGTCGTGAGCTTGTCTAAGCCTTCGAGTTTACCGATTTTATTTCCTGAAATATAAAATGTTTGTAAAGCCGTAAGCTTGTCTAGACCTTCGAGTTTACTGATTTGATTATTATAAATATAAAGTGTTTGCAAAGCCGTAAGCTTGTCTAGGCCTTCAAGTTTGCTAATTTTATTTTCTGAAATATCAAGTGTTTGTAAAGCGGTAAGCTTGTCTAAGCCTTCGAGTTTACTGATTTGATTATTATAAATATAAAGTGTTTGCAAAGCGGTAAGCTTGCCTAAGCCTTCGAGTTTACTGATTTGATTTGATGAAACATCAAGTGTTACTAAAGCAGTAAGCTTGCCTAAGCCTTCGAGTTTCTTGATTTGATTATGACTCAACAATAATACTTTCAATTGTGTTTGCGCAAATACAGCCTTCGGAATTTCGCTCAAATTTTTGTTGCGTAAATCCAAGGCTGTTATTGTAGTATTTAGCTGATTGAGCTTGGTGGCTAAAGCGTATTCTCTGCCTGTAGTATCTATCAAATAATACCTATTGTCTCTTTTTACTTTTGCCCAGCCATCATTGTCAAAATAAAAAGGCTCCTCATATTTAAAAGCCACTTTGGGTTGTGCATTTTTATCAATAAAGCCATATCTCCATCTGTTTTTATCATAAGCTAGAGCAAATTTACCCTCATAAAAATAGATTTTGTCTAAGGTAGCTTGGGCTTTTTTTTGTGCAATTTCGGCTTGCGTTTTTAAGTTGTTAATGGCATCAAAGGCTTTCAAAATTTTATTGCGTGCTTCAACGGCTTTTGAGGGGCAATGCACCATCGCATTGGTAAAGGCTTCAATGGCTTTTTTAATATCGGCTTCCGTTCCTTTTTTTAGTGCTGCATCGCCCTTGTCCATATAAGTTTTAAATAAAGAGCAATCTCCTTGTGCCTGCAAGCCCAAAGGCAAGAGTAGAAATGATAGGTACAACAATACTTTTTTCATGGTTTTTTACTTGTGGGTATCAAGGTTGTTTAACTTATGTTGATATACTTTTCCAAGACTCGACAGCAACTATAATCGTTACACTTGTAGGTGAACTTCGTAGTCACATTATAGCTCCAATGATGGAAAAATTATATTTATGAAACAAGCTTTTTAGTGTTTTTTTGCTAAAAATCCGTTGACTGTTATCGGTGTTTCCGTAGCACGGATTTTCAATCCGACGAAAAATTATCAACTGATTAATTCTGTTATCGGTGTATCCGTTATCCGTTATCTGTGTACACTTCCGTAGCACAGATTTTCAATCCGACGAAAAATTATCAACTGATTAATTCTGTTATCGGTGTATCTGTTATCCGTTATCTGTGTACACTTCCGTAGCACGGATTTTCAATCCGACGAAAAATTATTAACTGATTAATTCTGTTATTGGTGTATCTGTTATCCGTTATCGGTATATCCGTTATTCGTTATCTGTGTACACTTCAGTAGCACGGATTTTCAATCCGACGAAAAATTATTAACTGATTAATTCTGTTATCGGTGTATCTGTTATCCGTTATCGGTGTACACTTCCGTAGTACGGATTTTCAATCCGACGAAAAATTATCAACTGATTAATTCTGTTATCGGTGTATCTGTTATCCGTTATCGGTGTACACTTCCGTAGCACGGATTTTCAATCCGACGAAAAATTATCAACTGATTAATTCTGTTATCGGTGTATCCGTTGACCATTATCGGTCAAAATGCTCCGTTACTTGGAGCAAAACACGACAAACTCATGGCATGAATTGCTCATGCCATGAGTACGCACATCATAAAAAAGAGAGGTTTTTCCCTCTCAAACATAGCCTTGCCTATCTTGAAGATAACTTGTTCTATGAAAAAGATAGAAATTTCTATTTAAAACATAACCTAGCCTATCTTGAAGATAGCTTGTTCCATGAAAAAGATAGAAATTTCTATCTAAAACATAGCCTAGTCTATCTTGGAGATGGCTTTTTCCATAAAAAAGAGAGGATTTTCTATCTAAAACATAACCTTTCCCATCTTGAAGATGGCTTGTTCCATAAAAAAGAGGGAAATTTCTATCTAAAACATAACCTAGCTTATCTTGAAGATAGCTTGTTCCATGAAAAAGATAAAAAAATTACACTACACGAAGACTGAAAATTGGCAGATACTGGAATCAAAAGTCCTGTAAGGACGGAAACTTGGGAGAAAAATACGAAAATTGCAACACAACCTATTTCTCATTAGCGGGCGAATTAATTTGCCCGCTAATGAGAAAATAAGTCCTTAATGATGAGCAATATAAGGAGCTATCACCAACGATACAATAGACATCAGTTTAATCAAAATATTCATCGATGGCCCAGACGTATCTTTGAATGGGTCGCCAACGGTATCGCCTGTGACAGAAGCTTTGTGTGGCTCTGATTTTTTGTAATAGGTTTCGCCATTAATCACTACGCCTTTTTCAAACGACTTCTTGGCGTTGTCCCAAGCACCACCAGCATTCGATTGGAACATCCCCATCAATACGCCCGATACCGTAACACCAGCCAACAAACCGCCCAATACTTCTGGACCAAATGTAAAGCCCACAATCACGGGTACAATGATGGCAATAGCCCCCGGCAAAATCATTTGTCGGATAGAAGCTTCGGTAGAAATCGCCACACATTTTTCATATTCTGGCTCGGCTTTGTATTCCATGATACCGGGAATTTCTTTAAACTGCCGACGCACCTCGTTTACCATTTCCATCGCCGCTTTTCCTACCGCCGAAATACACAAGGCACTGAAAATAAATGGAATCATTCCACCTACAAACAAGCCTGCCAATACATCGGCTTTGTAAATATCAATGGCTTGAATGCCTGCAATACCCACAAAAGCGGCAAACAAAGCCAACGACGTAAGGGCTGCCGAGGCAATAGCAAAGCCTTTACCCGTAGCGGCAGTCGTGTTTCCTACGGCATCGAGGTTGTCGGTACGCTCCCGTACTTCCGAAGGCAATTGCGACATTTCGGCAATGCCCCCAGCATTGTCGGCAATCGGGCCAAAGGCATCTATCGCCAACTGCATGGCGGTAGTTGCCATCATGCCAGCCGCCGCAATGGATACGCCATACAAACCAGCAAATTTATACGAAGCAATAATACCAGCCGCCAATACAATAATAGGCAATACCGTCGATTCCATCCCAACGGCCAAACCACCGATGATGTTGGTCGCATGACCCGTGCCAGATTTTTCGATAATCGACAACACAGGACGTTTGCCCATAGCGGTATAATATTCGGTAATAGCCGACATCAATGCTCCTACAACCAAGCCTACAATGATGGCATAAAACACCCCACTAGAGGTAAATGTAAAGCCTCTTAGCACCATTGTTTCGGGCAAAAGGTGTTTTACCAAGAAAAATGATACCATAAATGTGATGATAATAGACATCCAGTTGCCAAGGTTCAAGGCATTTTGTACAGAAGCCGTTTCGCTACTGATGCGGACAAAAAACGTAGAGAAAAGCGAAGCCAACAAACCTACACCTGCAATCAGCATAGGCAGCAATACGGGCGAAAAGCCTCCTACGTGGTCTTGTACTTCTATTTCTTGTCCCAACACCATTGTTGCCAAAATGGTTGCTACATACGACCCAAACAAGTCGGCACCCATGCCAGCCACGTCGCCTACGTTATCGCCTACGTTATCGGCAATGGTTGCAGGATTTCGTACATCATCTTCTGGAATCCCTGCTTCTACTTTCCCAACCAAATCGGCCCCCACGTCGGCGGCTTTAGTATAAATTCCTCCGCCCACACGAGCAAAAAGGGCAATAGATTCAGCCCCAAGCGAGAAGCCAGCTAGTACTTCAATGGCTTTTTTCATTTCGACAGACGTAAGCGGTTGTCCTTCGGCAAAAAGATGGTAAAATACAATAAATAAGCCCCCCAAGCCTAGCACCGCCAAGCCTGCTACGCCCATGCCCATCACAGAACCGCCCGTAAAAGACACTTGCAAGGCTTTGGCCAAGGATGTACGGGCTGCTTGGGCAGTACGCACATTGGCTTTTGTGGCAATTTTCATCCCTATATACCCTGCCGTAGCAGAAAAAATAGCCCCTATCAAAAAGGCAACGGCTATAATGGGAGAAGAATGAATAGGATGCTCTGGCGTTCCTTCGTCAGTACCTAGCCAAAACAATAATAAAGCCGTAGGTATAGCAAAATAGGCAAGAATTTTCCATTCGGCTTTTAAAAAGGCAATCGCTCCGTCGGCGATGTATCCCGACAACTTTTGCATGTTTGCGTCGCCAGCAGGTTGGCTCGAAACCCAATTAAAACGCCAAAATGTAAACAATAATCCTACTAATCCGAAAGCAGGTACTAGATAAACAATTTGATTCATAAACGTTAAATGGTTTGGTTGGTTAAATGATTGAGTACAATATAGTTGTTTTTCAAAAACAACCTAGTGGTTCGCTAGGCTCGCTTTTGTACAAATATAAGTTTTACCCTGAAAATAAAAAATATTTCCAAGAAAAAATTGGACAAAACCAACTAATGTCTTTTTGATAGATGATTATTTATCACGATAAAAACAAGATATGGCGTTTCGTTTGTAAATTGTTATTCATCGAATACTATCACATAAACCATCAACAACGCATGAAAAAAGCTGTTTTTTACTTTTATTCCTTACTCTTTGTAGGCATTTGTAGCTCTTCTTTTGCCCAAGATGCAGAAGCAAATCTTTTAGCCCAAAAAATCGAACTTCCGGGTATTTCAAAGCCCATTGCAGCCTATATCAATGCGGTACGGGTGGGCAATTTGCTGTACCTTTCTGGCAAAATCGCACAAAAGCCAGACGGCACATATATTACGGGTAAACTGGGTAAAGAGTTGAGCATCGAACAAGGCTACGAAGCAGCCAAGTGGGTGGCGATAACGCATCTGGCGGTGATAAAAAATGAACTTGGTTCACTCAACAAAGTCAAACGTATCGTGAAAGTATTGGGCTTTATCAATTCAAGCGATAGTTTCTATGACCAACCCAAGGTATTGAATGGCTACAGTGAATTGATGCTGACGATTTTTGGCGAAAAAGGCAAACACGCCCGCAGTGCCATTGGTGTCAATGCCTTGCCCATGAACGCCGCCGTAGAAGTTGAACTGATTGTAGAAATAGAAAATTAAGTAATAGGCTTCATTTGAGCGATGCTTTAACCATGATTATCAACAATACAAATCACTAACTAACTCATTCACAATTCACTAAATGGACACGCCCTTGTAAACCTCCCGTATGAATGGCAACAATGGTGCTTTGCTCAGGGAAAAAATCTTGTGCAGCCAAGGAGGCTATGCCTTGCATCATTTTGCCTGTATAAACTTGTTCGAGGCGTATAGCAGGATTGTTTTGTTCAAAAAAATGAATAAAATCTATCAATTCTTGGTCGTATTTACCATAGCCTTTGCCACAAAAATCGGGGCGTAAAGCCATGCTTGCTTGGGGCTGTATGCCTGTGTTTTGTAGTAATTTTGCTACCTCATCTTGAAGCCCCAAAGCCCCTTTCAAGGCTAAAAAACCCAAAACCTGCGTAGGGGCTGCGGCCCCAGCCCACAGTCCTGCCAGTGTTCCGCCTGTGCCGACGGCTGTACAAATAAAATCGGGTTGTAGTTCGGTATAAATTTCGGCTGTAAGCTCCATTACGCCTTTGATTGCCAAAGCATTGCTTCCGCCTTCTGGCACAAAATAGGCTTCTTGCCAAACAGGATTTTCCTGCTGTATGGCTGTCAATACTTGGGGTTTGTCACGGTAGGCGGTTCGGCTCACAAAATGTAATTCCATACCACAAGCGGCACAAAATGCCAAGGTTTTGCTCGATTCGCTGTGGAGTTCGTCGCCCCTCACAATGCCCAAGGTCTGAAACCCAAACACCTTGCCTGCCGCCGCCGTAGCATACAAATGATTGGAATAAGCTCCACCAAAGGTAATAAGCCTCGTAAAGCCTTGTTGACGAGCCTCAATGAGGTTGTACTTCATTTTTCGCCATTTGTTGCCCGAAATTTCAGGATGCAACAAATCATCTCTTTTCATCCAAACTTGTAGGCGTTTTTCTACAAAAATGGGTAAATGTACGGCACTCAAAGGCGAAGGTGGTAAAGCAAACATCTAAGAAAAGCTGAGGGTTGAGAAAAAAATAATAATTTTGCAAAAATAAAGAATTAAATCAGATTGGCACTTGCCCAAGCAAGCCGCCCAATCGAATAAGAGCAACAAGGCTTATGATGCAAGAACTGGAAGAAGACGAAGACGAATTATACGAACATCATCGTATTGTGGTGGACAAAGGGCAAGATTTATTGCGTTTGGATAAATTTTTGATGATTAAAATGCAAAATGCCACACGCAATAAAATCCAAAATGGCATCGACCTAGGTTTGGTAAAAGTAAACGAAGCTACAGCAAAGGCAAGTTACAAGGTAAAACCCCTCGATGTGATTACGATTTCGTTGCCACATCCGCCACGAGAAAATGAAATTTTACCCGAAAATATTCCCCTCAATATCGTCTATGAAGACGAAGAACTGCTGATTGTCAATAAACCTGCGGGCATGGTGGTGCATCCAGCTTATGGCAACTGGACAGGTACGTTGGTCAATGCCTTGGTATATCATTTTCAGCATTTGCCAACCCACCGCAACGGCGAAATTAGGCCCGGCTTGGTGCATAGAATTGATAAAGATACCTCTGGCTTGCTCGTAATTGCCAAAACGGAGTACGCCATGACGCACCTGGCCAAACAGTTTTTCGACCATAGTATCGAACGCACGTATTATGCTGTTGTTTGGGGCGAACCCAAAACCGACCAAGGGACTATTGTGGGGCATATCGGGCGTAGCATCAAAGACCGCAAAGTAATGGCGGTGTATCCCGATGGCAGCAGTGGCAAAGAGGCGATTACCCATTACGAGGTAATCAAAAAAATGCGGTATGTGTCGTTGGTCAAATGCAACTTAGAAACGGGCAGAACCCACCAAATTAGGGCACATTTCAAATATTTGGGGCATCCTTTATTCAACGATGAAACCTACGGCGGCGACAAAATTCTCAGAGGTACTCTTTTTTCTAAATATGAAAAATTTGTGGAAAATGCCTTTAAGGTTTGTCCAAGACAAGCCCTTCACGCCAAATCGCTGGGCATTGTGCATCCGACAACAGGAAAATTCATGCAATTCGATTCTGAAATACCACAAGATATGCAAGAATTGCTACAAAAATGGGATGGTTATGTGAACAATGAATAAAATATTTTTTTATTTTGCATAACAAAAAAGGCAGTGCCTTGTTTATTTGAAAGATGAAAATCTTCTAACATCAACAAATAGGCAACGATACTCCGTATCGCACCCACACAGGAACACTACGCTTTCCTACTGCTTATGTTGCACGAAGTTTTTCAGTAATCAATGAACACAGCATTGCTGTATTAGGTTCTTTTATCAATAACAATTAGTCTTCTTGAAAAGCCATGAATGCCTTTGTTAATGAAATTGACGACTTCGTAGCGTATTTAGCAGGGATTGACAGAAGTAAACGTCCCAAAAAAGCTAAATCTTTGAAAAATTATATTGCTACCTTCCTCATTGGAGGCAGCGATACGCCATTTAATCCGCATACCGTAATCAAAGACCTCGAACAAAAAGGCTGGATTTTTATTGGTATGAATGGTGAAATCATTTATAATTTTTGATGGGCGTAAACGCATAGTTCCGTTTCTTATGCCTCTCTTATAAGCGATTTTACAGCCAGTCGTAGCTGTAAAATCGCTTTTTTTATTAGCCACAAACATCAAATTGAGTGAGTGAGTAAATTGTGAATTGGAGAGTTGTGAATCATCCAACTATTTAACTTTAAGTAATTTACAATTTATTTTAATTCACAATTCACTCATTCACAATTAACAAAACACTAATCCCCCTTGACTAATTCACCATTTTGCATTAGTACTTATTCTGAAAATGCAGGAGCATAATTCATACAAAGGCATTACATTTGTCGAAATATTGTAAAAATAGTGTTTTCGTCAAGATGATTATTAGAAAAAGTACGCCAGCAGATGTACCTGCGATGTTTGAATTAGTGAAAGAATTAGCCATTTATGAAAAAGCCCTCGACCAAGTAAACAATACGCCCGAGCAAATGTTGGCCGATGGTTTTGGCGAAAATCCTATTTTTGGGGCAGTTGTGGCAGAAGAAAACGGTAGCATCGTCGGGATGTCGCTGTACTATTTTCGCTACTCTACTTGGAAAGGCAAACGCTTGTATTTAGAAGATTTGATTGTTCAAGAAGCGATGCGTGGGCGTGGCATAGGCGAAGCCTTGATTCAAGCCACCATTGCCGTTGCCAAAGAAACAGGCTGCACGGGATTGATGTGGCAAGTGCTTGATTGGAACGAACCAGCCATTAATTTTTACAAAAAACTAGGCACAAGACTCGACGACGAGTGGATTAATGTGCATTTAGATTTAGTATAACAAAGCCAATAAGCTCAATTGTATCCTCATGACTTTTCGTCATCGTATTCAATATTTATTAGTCAAACGCCTTCGTTTATCCAACAAACAAGCTTTAGCTGCTATCCAACAAGGATTGGTGAGTATCAATGGTACGGTCGTTTATGAAAACTGTCCCTTTACACTCACCGATACCATTCGGTTTGAAAACCAACTCGTGCAAGAAGGTAAACAACTGAAATACCTGGTTTTGTACAAACCTGTTGGCATCGAAACAACCCTCAATCCTGATATTCCTAACAACTTACTTTCGCTTTTACCGAATCGGGAAGAACTGTTTCCTGTAGGTCGCCTCGATAAAGCTTCCGAAGGACTACTTTTGCTCACCAATGACGGACGTATTTTCGATAAAACTTTACGCAAAGAACACCAAACCGAAAAAGAATATTGGGTAAAAGTTGATAAGCCCATCAACCAAGACTTTTTGCAACAAATGGCCAATGGCGTTGTAATTATGGGACAAAAAACCTTGCCTTGTGGCATAGAAGCATTGGGCGAAGATTGTTTTAAAATCATCTTAGTGCAAGGGCTTAACCGTCAAATCCGCCGTATGTGTTATAAGTTTGGCTATGAAGTGCTTATGCTCAAAAGAACACGCATTGGCTCGCTTCATTTGGGTGATTTGCAAGCAAGCGAATATCGTTGGTTGTCGTCGGTTGCTGGTTTAGTTTGAGCTAATTTATCATTGATAGACAGATTCAAGGACAAATTTTGGTAAATTTGAATTTTAGCAAACCAAATTTTCTTGAAGGCATGAGCAGACATTTTGAGATAGCGATAGATACAGGAGGCACGTTTACAGATTGCATCGCAAGCGACCAAACAGGCAAGATTTATAGAAGAAAAATATTATCGAATAGCTCGTTGCGAGGCAAATGCCTACAACGAATTACGGCTACACAACTGACTATTGTACAAAACTGGGATTTAACCCGAGATATTTTACAAGGTTATACGTTTCAATTATTGACCGAAAACTTTAGCACTAAGGTCATCGCATTCGACCCTAGCGAAAGCCTTTTGACCTTGGCAGATGCACTGCCCGAAAAGCTTTTGCAAGGAAGTAATTTTGCACTCACAGCCTTTGAAGAAGCACCCGTATTGGGCGTTCGACTGATAACTGACACCGCTTTATCCGAACCCTTTCCTTCGCTTTCGTTGCGGGTGGGTTCTACCAAGGGAACAAACGCTTTGCTCGAACTGAAAGGAGCAGCAACGGCTTTTGTCGTGAGCCAAGGTTTCAAAGACTTGCTCCGTATTGGCAATCAGGCAAGACCCGATATTTTTGCCTTGCACATCCAACAAGCTACGCCACTTTACGCAGAAGTAGCTGAAATACAAGGCTATATCAATAGTAAAGGAGAAGAAGAAATTCCGCTTCAACTTGATACGCTGGAAGCAATCGTAGCACGTTTCAAAGCTGCCAATATCGAATCGGTGGCAATTTGTCTGAAAAATGCCTACCTCAATCCTAGCCACGAACAAAGCCTTAAAGCTTTTTTTAGTCAGCATTTTACCTACGTCAATATTTCTACCGAACTCAGTCCGCAAATTCATTTCCAACACCGTGCCGAAACTACGGTTGTCAATGCTTATTTAGCCCCTGTGATTCATCGCTATTTATCGAATATTGCCTCAAAAATTGGCGAAAGCAATATGCGTGTGATGACCAGTGCAGGCAGTTTGGTCAATTATGCTCATTTTTATCCGAAAGACAGCCTTTTCTCTGGCCCTGCTGGGGGCGTTGTTGGGGCGGCGGCGGTTGCCCAACAAGCCCAAATCAGCCAATTTATTGCCTTCGATATGGGCGGTACTAGCACCGATGTGGCACGCTACGATGGAGGTTTGGAATATCGTTTTATGCAAAAAATTGGTAACGCCCAAATTCTCAGTCCTGCATTGGCTATCGAAACCGTTGCCGCTGGTGGCGGTTCTATTTGCTCGTTCGATGGTTTTAAACTCAGCGTAGGCCCCGAAAGTGCAGGCTCTAGTCCGGGGCCAGCTTGCTATGGTGCCGGCGGGCCATTGGCTATTACCGATGTAAATGTACTCTTAGGTAGGCTCGATAGCCGACAATTCGGCATTCCGATTTATCCCGAACAAGCCCAAAAAAGGCTAGATGCCATCGTCGAGCAAATTGCCCAAACCACTGGCACACGCCCACAAGCAGAAGAAGTATTGGAAGGGTTTAGACGGATTGCTAATGAAAAAATGGCCGATACAGTCCGTAAAATTTCAATCGCCAAAGGGTACGCCACCGAAAGCTACGCCTTGGTTGCCTTCGGTGGTGCAGGCGGTTTGCACGTTTGCAGCATTGCCGATTTGTTGGGCATCCGCAAGGTATTATTGCCTCTCGATGCAGGTTTGCTCTCGGCGTATGGCATTGCACAAGCCCTCGTAGAACGTTTTGCCGAAGCTACGGTTTTACAAAATTTGGTTCAAGAAACATATCCTTTGGCCTATTTACGCCAACAACTCACCACAAAAGCCTTGGCACAGTTGACAAACGACGGCATTGCTACTAAAGCGGTTGTCAAAAATGCCTTATTATTTGTTCGACTCAAAGGACAAGATACAAGCCTTGAAGTACCTTGGGAAGATTACGATACGATTGTGCGTACTTTCAAAGAAAAATATGTGCAAATGTATGGGCATTGGACAAGCAATAGGGCGATAGAAGTAGAAAGTGCGAGGGTCATTGTAGGAGAACAAGCCAAGCCATCTGATACACCATCAAATGCTACGAGTGTTGCTTACAAGCCCTCGCCCACAGCTACCATCAGTGCATGGGTCGAAAATCAATGGCAAACTGTACCTGTTTTTACGAGAGAATCGCTGGAAGCAGGGGCGATATTAGAAGGTTTCGCTCTTTTTTTGGATAAATTTAGTACAACAGTCATTGAAAAAGGTTGGACTTTGCAGCTAGATAGCCAAGGAGCAGCCATTATTACCAAAACCGAATATTTTTCTCAACAAGAAGACATACAGGAAGTTACACAATTAGAATTATTCACCAATCGGTTTATGAGCATAGCCGATAACATGGGCGTGCTGCTCCAACGCACCTCTTTGTCGGTGAATGTGAAAGAACGACTAGATTTTTCTTGTGCCTTGCTCGATGCCCAAGGCGAGCTTATTGCCAACGCACCGCATATTCCAGTACATTTGGGAAGTTTGGGCGTTTGTGTGCGTAAACTCCTCCAACAAGTATCTATAGGTATTGGCGATGTAGTTGTGACCAATCACCCTAAATTTGGGGGTTCGCATTTGCCCGATGTCACCTTGGTTGCTCCTGTACACACAGCCAAAGGCGAGCTAATTGGGTATGTTGTCAATCGTTGTCATCATTCTGAAATCGGGGGGATTCGGCCCGCTTCGATGCCTCCAAATGCCAAAAATTTAGCCGAAGAAGGCGTGGTATTGCCTCATGTTTTTTTAGTAAAAAATCATCAAGTTGCATGGGATGAAATAACCCATTTATTACAAAACGCCCCCTATCCTACCCGTGCATTAGCCGAAAACTTGGCAGATTTGCAAGCAGCGTTAGCTTCTATCTACAACGGAACGAAAGCATTACAGGCATTGGTTGCACAATATAGCCTAGCCCAAGTGCATTATTATATGGAATTGCTGAAAAGCTATGCCGCACAAAAAATGCAAAAACGCCTACAAGCCTTTGCCGATGGCGTGTATGAGGCAACCGAATATTTAGACGACAATACGCCTTTGTGTGTGCGAGTAGAACTACGAGCAGGACAATGCACCATTGATTTTACAGGCACTGGCGGTGTGCATGCAGGCAATTTGAATGCCAATGAAGCCATTGTCAACTCGGTTGTGATTTATGTATTGCGGTTGCTTTTGCACAGCAATATTCCTCTGAACGATGGTATTTTGCGTGTAGCTCGCCTCCACATTCCACCCGATACCTTGCTCAATCCGTCGTTTCCAGACGACCCACGCCAATGCCCTGCGGTAGTTGGGGGCAACGTAGAATTGAGCCAACGCCTCACCGATACGTTACTGAAAGCTTTTGGCGTTGTGGCGTGTTCGCAAGGAACGATGAATAATACGCTGTTTGGCAACGAATCATTTGGCTATTATGAAACCATCTGCGGAGGAAGCGGTGGCGGCGAGGGCTTTGACGGGGCATCGGGTGTGCATACACACATGACCAATACCCGCATTACCGATGCCGAAATCCTCGAACGACGCTATCCTGTTGTGTTAAAGCATTTTGGCTTGCGTGAAGGCTCTGGCGGTAAGGGAAAATACAAAGGAGGCGAAGGCATCAAACGACATTTTTTATTTTTGAAACCTGTCAAATTATCTCTTTTGACCCAACACAGGCGTTTTGCACCTTATGGCTTGGCAGGAGGCGAAGCAGGACAAACAGGTGAACAGTATATCATTAAAACCGATGGAACAATCGAATATCTGGCAGGTATTGATGGCAAAGACCTCCTTGCAGGCGAGCAATTAGTTATTTTAACTCCAGGTGGCGGAGGCTTTGGCACATATCTTTGATTGCTTTGAGCCTATACACCAAGATTTACCTTTGTAGTGAAAACACCAATAATAAGATATATTTATGTTTTTCATCAAAAACATAAATAAAAACTTATAAATAAAAGTTTTTACTTTTGTTACGAAGATAATTGTATAAGCAAGACTTATAAGAATCTTGTTAAACTTCTATCTTTTCGAACATGGGCATTAACTTTCAACTAAAATCACATACAGTTAAAAAAATATGCTTTATAAAATAACCGTACTATCGCTCGCTATATGGTGGGGGATGTTTGCTTTCTTTGCTTTTGTTGTCATTCCGATTGGAGGACAAGCCGTCGATTCGAGCTTCGACATGGGAGTTATTACGCATTCGCTTGCACATGAACTCAACTTTTTTGGCATGTTGGTATTCATTATCTATGCGTATTATACCAAAAGTTTACCGCAATCGCCGCAACAACTCTTTTATAACCTTACGGCTGCAATTTTAATTGGCGGACAACTTTTTCTATTTTTGATGCACTATCATATCGAAGATTTACTCGACACGGTTCACCGAAAAATCAACTATATCCTTACCTTTCATGACCTCAATTTTGTGTATCGTATTACGTGTTTGGTGTTGTGGGTGGTGGTTACGGGAACAGTAGCGAAGATGTTGTTTGGACAAAAAGTATAAAACTTAACCATAAGTTTTTTGCCTAAATAAAAAAAGAGCCATCAGATAAGTACAAAGCGTATTTCTGATGGCTCTTTTGTTTTATTAGTATAGAAAAAGGCTCATTTTCAAATCTTCAAATTACCAAATTTCCAAACCCATCTGTTCATCTTCAAATCTTCAAATTACCAAATTTTCAAACCCATCTGTTCATCTTCAAATCTTCAAATTACCAAATTTTCAAACCCATCTGTTCATCTTCAAATCTTCAAATTACCAAATTTTCAAATTAAATTACTTCGATTTAAACAACCTAGGTTTGATGTGTTGGTAATAAAACTCTGGATAAAACCGAATGGCATATAGAAAAGGGTGAAAGGCATTTACCTTGAGTTCTCGGTACAAAATGGTTTGTCCGAAGGCGAAACCCACAATATTAGAAATCAACGTAGCACGGGCCGCACCCAACACGCCTTGGTGACTAATCATCAGATAGTTTAAGCAAATATTGAACGTAGCCGTAAGCACCACTACAAAAAATGTCACCTTCGATTTACCAATGGAGTCAACCACAATACCAAATTGACGACCAAAAGGAATAAATAAGCAGTTGAGCAAGGTGATTTTTAGCAGAGCTACCGAATCGGTGTATTTGCCTCCAGCAATGATATTTACGATAAAATCAGGAAAAATATAGATAAATAAAATAGAAGGAATGGCAATAGCCAAAATAGCTCCTACCGATTTTTCATACAAATAGCGTACTCCGTCGAGTCCTTCTTTGGCTCGTTTGGCACTTTGAGGAAATACAATGGTAGCAATGGCGTTGGTCGGAATCTCTATCAAATTGGTGATACGCATGGCTACGTTGAAAGCCCCCGATGCCACTGGCGACAAAATGCCCCCTAGCATCATTTGGTCGATTGTTCCTGAAATAATCGAACTGATAGACGTAGCAAAGGTATATTTACCAAAATTGAAGAGTTTACTTACCCATTCTTTGGCAATCGTTTTACTGTATATCAAATTCTTTTTAGCGTATGAATAACCGATAACAGTACTCACGCCTACCCCAATAATTTGAGCATATACAATATAAATTAAAGGCGTGGCATAACTACTAAAAAAGCAATAAGCGATATAAGCAAACTGTACCGATTGACGAACAAACATAGAAATAAACACGCCTTCAAAATTAAGATGGGCTTGTTCTACGTTGTTGAAAACTGCCAAAATGCCAGATAAAATAAAGGTGATATTATGCAAATAAAATACAGCTTCGAGTTCGGGAGATTTCCAAATATTACTCAGCGTACCCGCAAAAGCAAAGTTGACCAATACACATACAACACTGATAGACAAGCTAATAACGGTAGCAGCCGTAATAATTTTGGGCTTTTCGTCTAAACTAGCCCCCGAAAGAAATTTCACCAGTGCATTGCCAATCAGCCCGTTCCGAATCGCCTCTAAAATGGCCGAAGTTGTAAGAAAGAGCGTCCAAGAGCCGTAATGGTTTTTATCGAGTACTCGCACCAACATATAAAAACCGCCAAACCCGAAAAGAACGTTGGTTAAACTTTGTAAAATATTAAGAAAACCTGATTTGAGCCAATAGTTGTTTGCCATAAAAATAGAGATTGCTTGGTACTATAAAGGAAAATTGGGGTTGAGGCTTAGGCTTTTTTTACGTAATGTTCATACACCAAATTTCGGGCTTGCTCGTTGGTTCGGGCCAAATGAATGGTTGCTCCCGAAAGCATGGGGAATAATTTATAAAAACAGCCAAAATGATGCTCAGGTCCTTTTTTCGACAAAATGATATTAGTGCCTTCAAAATAACTTGCTAAAGCGGCTGTTCCACCATGAATCGAAATAAAACGCTCACAATTGGCATACACAAGCAACTGAAAATGGTTGTAGTTGCGGGCATTTGCCTTGTTTTCTTTGTACAAATCTTCCATCAACACAACTTCCGGATGGCTTTGTGCCAACCATTCGTAGTCGTTCAAATCGTAAATATCGCTGGTATCGTTGGTGATATTCTGCGGACGAGGACGGTTATATACAATGGTATAGTCTTTTTTCAAATGACTAATCATAAAATCGAGGTCTTCAATGCTGTAAAAACTGATAGGTGGCCCGCCCCATTCCATATTATAGCGGTTGGCAATCATCAGCATGGGCTTGTCGAACACATAAATATCGTTTTTGTAATGGGCTTTTAGGGGTACTTTCAGCCATTTTTTCATGTCGTAATCTTGGCTATACAACACCCGTGGCATCTCAAAATTATAGTTGCCTTCGTTGGTTCTGGTGTCGAAAGCCTCCTCGTGGTCGGGCGAGAAAAAGTACATTTCTTTGGTGTATAAAGCTCCCTTGGTACTTTTTAGCGTACCGTTTTTGTAATGCCAATAAGCAAAAGGAAGGACAAACTCTAATTCAGGAGCAAATTCACCGTCGAATACAATTTCTTTGTAAGGTTTCTTGAAAACATAATCTTTCAAAATGTATTTCCATTGCGTAAGCTTGCACATATAGGTATGTCGGTAATAATAACGTACATCTGGCGTAAGCTTTCCGTGTTTGAGGAGTACAATCAGACTTAAAAATTTGTTTAACAGTTTCAAAAACATAAGTAAATGATTGTTATGAGTTAATAGTTCTGTGTGATTAGTAATTTTGGGTATCCAAAAATGACAAGGGCGTTCGGAATACCGAACAAATAGCCTCAACAAGCTAGTGCATTAATATCATTTATCCTAATAATTGAGCTATTTTTTTGTTAAATTGAACGCTTGTAAGCGATTTAAGTGAAGAGAAACAGAGAGCAATACAAGTGATTTTTTTACGAAAATACAGGCTATTGTTTCGGCAAGCCTTATGATTATGAGCAGCTTATTGATGGTATCATTTACTTAACTTTTTCTTTTATGTTTCTTCAACGGATTTATGTCGGAATCATCTTTTGTATGATTCAAGCGACAAGCATGGTAGGTCAAACGAGTAGTTTTGAGGTTGTGCCACTGGGGGTCAAAGGTGGCAACGACGAAAGCAACCTTTCTTCTTATTTGGTCGCTGCAACTGGTAGCAAACAGTACATTGCCCTCGATGCAGGCACGATTCAGGCAGGGCTTGATAAAGCTGTACAGCAAAAAACATTTGCTGTGCCAGCCATACAAGCCTTGCGTAAATATATCAAAGGGTACTGTATTTCTCATGCCCATCTCGACCACGTTTCGGGTTTGATTATCAATTCGCCTGCCGATTCCAACAAAACAGTTTATGCCCTACCATCTTGTATGAACTTGATGCAACAGCATTATTTCAACGACAAAACATGGGCTAATTTCGGCGACCAAGGCGTAGGCAATTTCTTAAAAAAATACCATTTTGAAACCCTTGTTCCCAACCAAGAAATTGCACTTCAAGGCACAAGTATGTTTGTTACGCCGTTTGTCTTGAGCCACGTGCATCCTTATGAAAGTACCGCCTTTTTGGTTCGCAACGGCGATGCTTACCTTTTGTATTTGGGCGATACTGGCCCCGATGCAGTAGAGCAAGGAGGGCGATTGTTGGCACTTTGGCGTGCCATTGCCCCCTTGATTCAAGCCCAAAAGCTGAAAGGCATTTTTATCGAAGTATCGTTCCCCAACGAACAACCCGATAAGTTCTTGTTTGGACATCTTACGCCACACTGGTTGATGCAAGAAATGCAGGTGTTGGCATCGCTGGTGGGAGAAAAGTCGTTGAAAGGTTTTCCTGTAGTTATTACGCACCAAAAACCACCTCTTGCTAATGAACAAAAAATCGTGGCACAACTCAAAGCACACAACCCCTTGGGCTTACGCTTGATTTTTCCGCAACAAGGCAAACGGTTGGTGTTCTAAAACAAAAAGGGTTGCTCTTGACAAGGAGCAGCCCTTTTTTCTTAATAAAATTTAAGCCAAACAAAGTAGGATGGAGTCAGCAAAGCTTAGATAAGCTTATTTATAATATTTGTCTTTTTGTGACCCATTCACTACAAATGATAGATATACTCCCATACCTAACAAAATGAGTGCGAATAAAACGATAGCCATGATAGAATGAGATAAATGATAAAGATAGTGTTGATAAAAAATAGGTTAAATCGAAGACAATCGAACGCAAGCTTCCCCTTATTACGATGTATAAAAATTACAAAAATATTTTCGCCACAAACTCACCAACGATTACAGTTTTACAAAAATGTATCGTACTACTCTCTAGCAAACAAAGCCCTTTTGTTGACTTGTATTGGTTCTCCATTATATAAACGAAATCTAGCCTTAGACGGATTGCATAAAGGTTTTTTTTTATTATGTATGATACTATTTGTCAATGCCTTACAAACAACGAATAAGATATATTCTCTAAGTGTTTTTTCTTATAAAATAACCTAAGCATTGCTACTTAAAGGTCATTGGTCTTGCTCTGATGACCTTTCAAAACTACTTTATTTCAAAGAAATTTCCTCTAAAAAGTTGATTAACTTAGTAAACGGTTCGTTTTCGAGCCAATGGATAGCTAATCCGTCTTTTTCCATCTTTCGGAAGTAGGTCATTTGGCGTTTGGCAAACTGATGAATGGCAATATTGAGCTTTTCAACCATTGCTTCGTATGGCATTTCGCCTAGTAAATAGGCCGTAATAAACTTATATTCGAGGCCATAAAAACTGAGTTTTTGAGCAGAAATACCCGATTCGAGTAAATGGGCTACTTCTTGTATCATGCCTTCTGCAAGGCGTTGGTGAAGTCGTTGGGTGATGCGTTCACGGCGAAGTACTGTGGGAGGATTTAGCCCAAAAATGATATTAGACAAGGTGCTTTGTGTGGGAAGCTCAAAGGTTGGGTTTTGGCGTAAAAATGTACTTATTTCTATCGCCCTGATGCAACGCTTGTGCGTTGATAGGTCGGCGTAGGCGGTGTAGGCACTGGGAATACTTTGAAAATATTGTACCAAAGCTTCGTGCGTCCATGTGGACAAACTAGCCCTAAGTGGCTCATCAATCGGAACGGCGGTATATTGAAACCCTTTCAAAACCGACTCGACGTACAAGCCACTGCCTCCGCAAAGAATGGCTATGTTGCCTCGTTGTCTGATAGCGTCGAATGCCCTTTGGAAATCTTGTTGAAACTGATACAAGTGATACGACTCGCCAGCCTCAACTACATCTATTAAATGATAAGGAACGTGCTTGCCTTCATAAAAATACTCGTTCAAATCTTTGCCTGTGCCAATATCCATGCCTTTATACACTTGTCGGGAATCGGCACTGATGATTTCGCCACCTAAATAGGCCGCCAACTGTACAGCAAGCTTGGTTTTTCCCGAAGCCGTTGGACCAATAATGGTGATGAGTTGGAACGGAAGTGCTAACATAGTTGAGTGAGTTAGTGATTTGTGAATGAGCGAGTTGTGAATTATAGATCAAGTTTTTAAATTTCAAAAACCTACAAGAATGATTTCGTAATCTAATTTTGATTAAGATAATTTACTAAAAATCAAAACACGCATTCACCATTTTGTATTAATAAATTTGAGCCATGTTGACTAGGATTGGTAACTTATTTTTTTAATAAATTTCAGGCTTCCAGCATTCCAAATGTTGTGCCAGCCTTGTTGTTGTAGCCACTCGGGGTCGTATTGCTTTGCTATGCGATTGGCAAAATGCCGTTCAAAAGAAGCAGGATGCACCCAGTAAGCATGAGGTACGGCTGGTTGAGCGATGGCTTCAAAGCCAAGTTTGGTATAACTTTTGCCATCCGACCAATCTCTGTCGGCATAGCTCATAATATCGTCTGGTTGGTATTCGTTGATAAATGCCTGTAACAATTTATCGAAACCACCCACAACCACGTATCCTTGCAAAGAGCCAAAGCGTAGCAATTCATACGAGCGAGTATTGCGGCGTTCGCCCCATTTCATCGTTCGTCCAGCACTGAAAGTCGCCACCGCCACAAGGGTATCGTTGAGTGGCAATACTGGTTGATGAATGTATTTTTGAACGTATTGTTTTTTGAGAAAAAGTCCATATTTGATTTTTGCCGTGGTACTTCCCTGTAAATGGTGTTGTTGTAAAAATGCCTCAGCGGTTGTTTGGTCTATTTTAGCCGTGTATGTATGCCTTGCATGAATACGATGAAAAAGCCCTAATTTGATTTGCAAACGAGCCTTGACGAGTGCTTGGGCGGTGAGCCATTGGTCTTGCCAAAGCAATACACAGGGCTGTTGAAGGGTGTTGAGTAGGTCTATCCAGTAGGTCGATGGTAAGCCCGAAGCTTGCCATCGGTCGAGGTCTATCAAGACCAAACCGAAGTGATGGGCTGTAAAAAAAAGGGTATCGAATGCAGGGCAAGCCTCTCGCAGTGGCTCTTCGCTACATTCGATACCTGCTGTTTGTAACCATTGTTTTACTTCTGTAATCCAGTTCAAGCGTTGTATTCATTAACAGTTATAGCGGATGGAATAAATTCCGCAATCAGGAAAATCTTCGGCTTGCAAATTACAAAGCATAACTTTTGTATGCAACATTTTAGTTCATCGAAGCCAATTGCCCACTGTGTAAAGCGATTTTCCGATACAATTCGTCTGGATTAAACGGCTTGCTGATATAATCGGTCATTCCTACGGCAAAGGCTTTGTCTTTAATATCGAGCATTGCCGAGGCCGTTAGGGCAATAATAGGTACTTTTTTGAAATACTCTTTCCCAAGCTGTCTGATGTGTTTGGTGGCTTGATAGCCGTCCATTTCGGGCATTTGCAAATCCATCAGTACCAAATCGTAATGGGCTTGTTGTACCATTTGTAAAGCGAGTAATCCATTTTCGGCTACATCGCAAGTAATGTCCCATCGGTCGAGGAATTGTTTGGCTACGATAATATTAATTTGATTATCGTCGGCAATCAACAATTTCAGTCCTTTGAGCGAGCGTTGTTGCTGTTCGGTAAAAATAGTATCCGATTTTTTAAACTGATGGTTGCTATTTTTCAGGGTTAAATCAAAGAAAAACTTCGAGCCAACGTCGGGCGTACTATCAAGCTGAATGTGGCTTCCTTGCAATTCGAGGAGGCGTTTGGTGATGGTCAAGCCTAAACCCGTGCCTCCAAATTTGCGGGTTGTTTCGGAACTCGCCTGCGTAAAGCTCTCAAATATCTGTTCCCATTTATCTTTGGGAATACCAATGCCTGTGTCTTTTACTTCAAAATTAATCGTGGTTGTATCTTTATCTTTTTTAACCAAAGAAGCCGTGATGGTCACTTTTCCTTTTTCGGTAAATTTCACTGCATTTGTCACCAAATTGGTAATAATTTGCCCAATTCTCACCGAATCGCCCTTCACAGCCGTGGGGAGGTCGTCGTCTATCATCAGTTTTAGCTGAATCCCTTTATCAGTTGCTTTTTGTAGCAACGCTGCCCTGATATTACTCAGCAAATCTTTTAGGTTAAAGTCAACTTCTTCAAATTCTATTTTTCCTGCTTCTATTTTATTAAAATCGAGAATATCATTAATCAAAACCAAGAGGTTTTCTGCCGAAAATTTCAGGATTTTGAGGTATTCTTCTTGGTCTTCTCTGGCATTTTGCATGAGCAGATGCGTAATCCCAATCACAGCATTCATGGGTGTACGAATCTCATGGCTCATGGTTGAAAGAAACTGCGTTTTGGCAATAGCCGCTTGTTCGGCTTGTTCTTTTGCCTTGATGAGAGCTTCTTTGGCTGCTTGTTGCTCGGTGATGAGGTCGGTAAAAATAATAATGCCTCCGATGGTATTGTTGGGTGCATACCAAGGTCGAATAATCCATTTGAGCCATTCTTCTTTACCATTGGCACCAATGTAGCGTTCGGCATCGGCGTGTACTTCTTCGCCTTGCAAAGCCCTTTGGTGAAAAGGACGACAATGCTCTGCCAGATGGGGCATGACCTCATAGCATAGTTGGTTGTTCAAGTCGAGGCCTTCGAGTTGATAAATTTGCTTCCATTTGCCACTAGCCGCCAAATAACGCATATCGGTATCAAACATTGCCAAAGCCACGGGGGCGTATTCGATAAAAGCCTTGCGTTGGTCTGGGGCAATATCGTTGGGCATTGACGGGGCTACAGGCGTAACGTCTTGCACATAGCCCAGCATTTTGCGACATTGCTCGCCAGTACTCACAGGTTCGGCTTCTAGCTTAATTTTACGGCTATTGCCTGTGGGCGTTGTAATGTAACATTCAAAGACAAAGGCTTTTTTTGCCTGAAAAGCAGCATAAAGCTGCATGTAAAAATGTTGTCTATCGGCTTCATACTGGAAGCACGCCAACCAAGTTGCCCAAGTAGGCGATGACGGTAATTCAAAGATTTCTTGGGTTTTTTGGGTACAAAAAAACGATTCTTCTACAAAGTCGTATTCCCAGCCACCAATGCTTGCCAAGTGGTTGGCTTTTGCCTGTAGAAATTCATTGTTTTGTAAAAGCGTGGATAATTCTTTGGTAAAACTTATATCTAAAAAACTAGCCCTCAGTTGATTGACGATACCCGAAGGCTCTCGTTCTAGCACCCTAAAAGCTGCTTTAGTATATAAAATTTTTCCTTGTGATGTTTGAAAGCGAAGTTCTGTTTGGAAAGAAATGGGCTGTGGTTCGGTCAAAAACGCTTCTAAATGTCTTACAAAAGAAACGTAATCCTCTGTAACGAGCTTGTCGAGCCAAAACATTGGCATCACAGGTAAGGCACTGGTGTCGTAGCCCAACATAGCCGCAAATGTGGCATTGCACACTTGGGTATTGGTCGGAATATGCCAGTCCCATACACCTACGAAAGGGTCGTCCCAGATGGTATTTTCTCTACTACTGTGCATAAATCAATAATCTTTTACATGTTGCTCATCAGGATAAAGTAAGGGTTACGGGCGTGCAAAACATATTCATGGTTAGGGAATTATATTGGATTTTTTTATTGGAACAAATATGTAGAAATCTCACCTAAGTACAATAAAAACAGGCACTAATATTACCATTTGGTAATTATACAAAAACACTTTCAACCGTCTTTTACGACAATCATGTATGAAATATAACTAACAAATTGAAACGATACAAGTCTTCAATGAGGATTTTAGAAAAGTTGTACTTCTTTTTTTTGTAATATTTTACAAACGAAACATAATAGTATTTTTCGTATAAAATTTGTGATGATTAGTCAAGCCTTTATTCCTCTAAACCTAATAATTGCCATAATTGTTCTTTGTAAGAATTACCAATAGGGATAGATTTTTGCTTAATTTCTACCTGATTGCCATACAAAAAAATAGCTACGATATAAGATTTATGGATACGTAAAGATTGTATATGGGACAATAAAGTAGGAGTATTTTTATAGATTACATACCAAAAACCTTGCCATCATTGCAACTATGCAGGCAAGTTGGCACTTACAGAGCAGTTGATAGACAAGGCAATAAAATAGCAAAACTACTTCCATGCCCTGGTACTGAATCGACTTCTATTTTGCCTTGATGTGCTTGTACAATGTTGAGCGTTGACGACAACCCAAGGCCAAGACCGTTGCGTTTGGAAGTAAAGTAGGGTTCAAACAAGCGGCTGAGATGGTCGGGACTAATGCCTACGCCGTTGTCGGCTATCCGAATCACGAACCAATTCGCTTGTATTTCACAGGTAATACGCAATTCGCCTTTATCGTTTTCGATGGCTTCGATAGCGTTGATAAGAAGATTGAGGATGGAAATTTTGATTTTGTCTTTGTCCACCTCCAACAAGGCATCTTGTTGGAGGTTTTTGTATAAAGTAATATTTTTCAGGCTGATACGGTCGAGGGCTTCGGTAAGGCTTTCTTCAATCAACGCTACCCCCGAATGTTGCGAAAGACTCAATTCGCTTGGACGGTGCGAATTGAGCAATTCGGCTATCAAATCGCCAATACGGTTGGTATTGCGTTTGATAATATCAATAAAAATATGGAGCTCGCTGTCGGTCAATTCAGCTTGAATTTGCTCGGTAGAAAGCATGATATTGGTAAGCGGATTGCGTACTTCGTGTGCCAAGGTTTTAACCAAACGACGCATCGCTGCAATTTTTTCTGCAATCAAGGCTTCTTGTTCAGCTTTTTTGATGGCCGTTATGTCGTGTACTACACCTACAAAATACTTTTCGTCTTGGCTATTGGTACGCAATTGGGCATCAATTTGACACAGTTTTTTTTCTCCGTTTTTGGTATTGACCCATACTTCGTACTTTTCTACATAACCTTGATTTAGAATAGTTTGGGCAAAAGCTTGGCGTTTTTCTGGCGAGCCAAAAACAATAGGCGTTTTGATGGTTTTCAGTTCGTCTGAGGTATATCCTATAAGCTCCGTAACGGCAGGATTACAATACAGCAACGTACCATCTTCGGGCGTTGTAATCACAATTGGCTCTTTGATAACGTGAAATATTTCTCTATAAAAAGCCTCACTTTCCTTTAATTTTTTGAGTGTTTTAGCTTTTTCTAAAGAATATCGCATACAACGTTCTAGCTTTTCCGTATCAAGCTCACCTTTGATGAGGTAATCCATCGCCCCTAATTGCATGGCTTTTTCGTCTATATCTTTATCTCCTCGCCCCGTCAGAATCACCACGGGCGTATAAATTTGCCGTTGGTTTACCCATTGCAATAGGTCTAATCCCGTTTTTCCACCAATTTTATAATCAAAAAATAAGATTTCAAACGCTGGATTATCTAAATATTTGAGGGCTTCGTCGAACGACTTTGCCCACGTAATCAAGACCTGCGTGCCTTCTATTTTTCGTAAAAGGTCGCTCGTCAAAAAATAATCGTCGGCATCGTCGTCCACCAATAAAATGCGTAAAATGGTGTTTTTTTTCATAGCCCTCAAACAAAACTTTTATGACGAATAAATGTTTTTTACTATTTCCGATTGGAAACATAGCCAATTTGCTCGTCTTCATCCTCAAATTCGAGTTCGGCATCTTTTTCCCAAATCTCCATTTCACAAGGCTTGCAATTGAATTTGAGTTTATACTCATTTTCGCCATGCTTCAACGTTAGGGGTTCTACCAGTTTTTCTCCCATGGTATCACGCTGGAATCTAGCACATTTCCCAAGCTCGTATTTCACACAATATTTGGTAGTCATCACACGTGCTTTGCCAGGGGCCCATTGCAATTCAAAGGCTTTTTCAATTTCAGTTACCCCATGTCTTTTGTAAAAAGCTCTTGCCATTTTATTAGAGACATTGTAAGTAAAATCAAGCTTATCGACAGGGTAAGAATGGTTTGTTTTCGTTAGTTGGCTTGTTGCTCTGTCATATTCTTTGATACGCACTTCTACCAATTGCTCAAGCACCTCTCTTCTAATTTCATTGACTTTAGAAATGGGCAAAAACCAATTTTGTGTAAAATCGACCATAATGTCATCTACTACAAAAGGCGTATTGCCTGTTTTGCCTAAATTCTTTTTGATATTTGGAATCACCGATTCTTGGCTTTTGGCCAATTCTTTGGCAACCTCCAAGCCAAGATGTGCCTGATGCCCGTCTTCGTCGGTAGCCCACAACTCGAAGCCACTAGGTGTTTCGGCAAAACGCAAAGCGACCCCAATTTTACGCACAGCACTGTTTTCTTTTTCTACCATTTTATTAAATTCAGCATCAGAATTTCGGTAAATTTCTGTGCCAATCGCCAATGGCTTGAAGGTATTAGGAATCACAATGTTGTTGAAAATAATATTGATTTGAGCACCATCGGCTTCGCCATTTTCATTGACAAAATACAGGCCATCGCCATTATTGAGTTGTTCGTAATGCTCTATAACATAGCCATTTGCTTTAATTTCTAGCACTTTTCCAATGTATTGCCCTTTCGATTTGGGACTTTCCCAAGAGCCAATTTTCTCTTTGCGTTTATTCACAAAATAAGCCGTATAACCACGGTTGAAGCTTCGGTCTAGTTCTGGCTCAAAGTTATAGAACGTTCTTCCCGACGACGCTTTTTGGTATTTATCGGCATTGGCTTCGAGGAAGGCATCTAATTTTTTACGCAAATACGACGTATTATTTTTTACATACACAATATCTTTCAAGCGTCCTTCTATTTTGAAAGACGACACCCCTGCTTCAATCAGGTTGGGCAATTGGTCGCTTAGGTCGAGGTCTTTGATAGAAAGCAAATGGCTATTTTCGATGAGCGTTGTGCCATTGCCATCAATCAAGCGATACGGCAAGCGGCAATTTTGGGCACAAGAGCCACGGTTGGCACTGCGTTCGCCATTGGCAACACTCATGTAGCAATTGCCACTAAACGACACACACAAAGCCCCCGACACAAAAAACTCTAGTTCTACGTCGGTCGCTTCGTGAATTTCTCGGATTTGATCGAGGTTTAGTTCACGGGCCAACACCACCCGTTTGATACCCGCATCGGCCAAAAACTTCACATGGTTGGCATCACGGTTATTGGCTTGGGTACTAGCATGAATCACCATTGGCGGCAAGTCCATTTCCATGATTGCCATGTCTTGGATAATGATGGCATCTACACCTATATCATACAATTCATAGATAAGCTTTCGGCAAAGCTCTAGTTCATTATCGTACAAAATAGTATTGATTACCACAAAAACCTGTGCTTTAAACAAATGAGCGTATTTAACCATTTCGGCAATATCTTCTACCGAATTGGTGGCGTTGGTACGAGCCCCAAATTGCGGAGCCCCAATATATACTGCATCAGCCCCTGCGTTGATAGCAGCCATGCCTTGATACAAGTTTTTGGCGGGAGCCAGTATTTCTATTTTCTTTTTCATCAGATGGATTATTGAAATGAATAAACGAACGGGAAGTGGTTTTTGAGACTTGTTCGTCTTTCTTTTGGCATAATATGCAAAATTAATGAATAAAGAGGTATGATAATGATTTATGGTGGAACAGTTTTGATAAAGTCGTTATATTCTCAGAAAATACATTTAGTATATTGCCTTTAAAGCAAAAATCTTATTTTTATAAAAAAAACAACTCCTACATTTATGAATAAATTTCTTCTTTGGGCAATAATATGCCTTTTCTCATGCAGTGCTTCGGCTCAAAAATTTCACACCATCAAAGCCCGAATCGACACTGAGCCTCGAATCGACATTCCAAACCGCCTCTTTTTTATTCATCATGTAGCCGATGCTCGTCAAGACACAAGCACTGTAGGCATTGTGCAAACGGGGATGTGGGGCTATCATCAACGATTCCAACCGTGAATACGATTGTTGTGTATGCCTGCTCCAATGCTGTGATTTTTGTAGGTATCGACCTATTTTTCAAAATAATTTTCAAAAAAAAACAAATTTTTCTACTTGGTTTTGAAGAACTTACCCCCTTTTACCCATAAACAGTGAAGGGTGGCGGAGGCAAAACATTTGGATTTCCTTCAAATTCTTTCTACTTTTGCATCACGAACAACGCAACAGCGTATTCATCTAATCCTTTTGGTCCGTTCGTCTAGGGGTTAGGACACGTCCCTTTCACGGATGAAACACGGGTTCGATTCCCGTACGGACTACCAAGCATCTTCTTTGCAGAAGATGCTTTTTTTATGCGTAAACTAGCCTTGGGCGTTTTGAAACGCCCAAGCTTTATAAATACGCAGCGAGGTATTGTTCCATTTCGAGTTGTACTTTTTGGGCTTCAAGGGCAGCCGCTTGAGCGAAATCTTCGCCCGATGAAGCGTAAATAATGGCCCTAGAAGAGTTGACAAGCAAGCCACAGGTGCTGTTCATACCATATTGCGATACTTCTGCCAAACTTCCTCCTTGTGCTCCTACCCCCGGTACAAGCAGGAAATGGTTGGGGACAATACTTCTGATATGAGCCAGCATATCGGCCTTGGTTGCTCCTACTACGTACATCAGTTGCTCATCGCTGCCCCAAGCTTGTGAGGTGCGTAAGACTTTTTCGTAAAGGGCTTCGTCGCCTACGGCAAGTGTCTGGAAATCTCGGCTACCGCCGTTGGAGGTCAAGGCTAAAAGAATGACCCATTTGCCGTCAAATTGTAAAAAAGGCGTTACCGAATCTTCGCCCATGTACGGTGCAACCGTCACCGAGTCGAAATCTAAGCCCGAAGCATTTTTATCGAAAAATGCCCTTGCGTAAAGCCCCGATGTATTGCCAATATCACCTCGTTTGGCATCGGCAATGGTAAAGCACTCTTTGGGTATATACGCCAAGGTTTTTTCTAAGCTCTCCCATCCTTTTGCTCCCAAGGCTTCGTAAAAAGCAATATTAGGCTTATAGGCCACGGCATATTGATGAGTGGCATCAATGATTTGTTTATTAAATGCAAAAATGGGGTCTTCTTCCTTCAATAAATGTGTCGGAATTTTTTGGATGTCGGTATCTAGTCCTACACAGAGGTAAGATTTTTTTGCCTGAATTTGTCCGAATAACTCTTGTTTGGTCATGGATAAGGGATGAATGCCCGCCTTGAGGGGGCATTCATGTTTATAACGAATTGGTTAAAATCTAGTTTTCAGGAAGAAAGCTAAGGTAGCTTAGGTCTTCTTCCCTGCAAAGCTCATTGGCTAAGTCTTGCAATTGGCTCGCTGTGATTTGGCGGATTTGTCCGAACAAATCTTCCAGCGTATCAATGCGGTTGATGTCTAAAATACTTTTGGCCATCATCAGCATAAAGCTCATATTGCCCTCTTCCGACATCGCCATTTGTCCCATCAATTGCTCTTTGGTATGATGCAATTGGGTTTTGGTGAGGGCTTGTTCTCGCAGTTTTTTGAGTTCTTTATCAATCAAGCTATGCACTTTGGGCAAATGTTTGGGTTCGGTCGCAAAGTACAATCCCCAATAGCCCGTATCGACAAAAGGCGTATAGCCTGCATCAATAGAATATACCAAGCCATTTTTTTCTCTTACTGCCAAATTCAGACGAGAGTTCATGCCTGGGCCGCCAAGCAAATTGATAAGCATGAAAAATGGCAGGCGGTCGGGGTGCGTAAGCGAGAATGCAGTACGACCAATGGCTACATGGGCTTGGGTAATGCTTCTGTTGACCGACACTTTTTGTGGCAGATATGAAGGCGGTGGCATCCGCACGAGCGACGAGCGTTTGGAAGGCAAATCTTTCATGTATTTTTCAACCAAGGCTTTCACTTTTTTGAAAGGCAAATTGCCCACCGACGAAAATACAATGCGATGCGTATCGAGGTTTTCGGCGATAAAATCAAGCAAATCTTGTCGGGTAAAGCCTTTTACACTTTCTTGCGTACCCAAAATATTACAGCCCAATTGATGATTGGCAAAAACCAATTCGTCGAAATCGTCTTGGATGGCATCTTCTGGCGAGTCGTAGTACATCGCCATTTCTTCTAAAATAACCCCTCGTTCTCTTTCCAACAACTTGTCGGGGAAAGTCGAATGAAAGGTAATATCGGCCAATAATTCTAAAGCCCTTTCATAATGCGGTGTAAGTACCGAGGCATGAAAACAAACCTTTTCTTTGGTAGTGTAGGCGTTGAGTTCGCCCCCTACTACTTCTAAACGATTGATAATCTGTAAAGAAGAGCGTTTTTTAGTACCTTTAAATGCCAAATGTTCCCAAAAGTGGGCAAGCCCTTGCTGATGGGCTTTTTCGTCTCGGCTTCCCATATCGAGCATAATGCCAATATGCGAAATAGCCGTATGTGTTACTTGTCTATGCACCAACCGTATGCCGTTGGGCAAGGTATATTCTTGTATTCCGTCCATGCTTATTTCCAACTATTGTACAAAGTGCTGTAAACTGTCATTGTATTTTCATCTTCGTACAACTCCAACTTACAAAGTTAATTAATTTAAAGGCATTGTGGTGGTATTTAGCCAAAAATTAGGTAGCCGACTTGTTTCCAAACAAACAAAATAGTATATTGAATTGTCAAACAACCACAGGGTTTGTTTGGTTCAAGAATGTATTTGTTATCTGCTTTTTTACCTTAACTAAAAAAAATAATAAGGCTCAATTATGATTTCAAGATTAATCGGCAAAACGAAACCTCACAAAATCTTTGTTTTATAACAAATGAGTTTTGTATAAAACAAAGATTACATACAATACTATGCAAGACTAAACTCTCTGTTATGCGCAACCCAAATCGACAAC
>JAAFJE010000019.1 GCA_013298025.1 Cytophagales bacterium
CCGATTCCGTAGCTCAGTTGGTAGAGCAATACACTTTTAATGTATGGGTCCTGGGTTCGAGTCCCAGCGGGATCACCGAGATTGGCAAACGAGCCGATGTTGAAAATAATGTGCATTTGTAGAGCCGAGGCAATGCTTCGGCTTTGCGTGCAAACCGATTCCGTAGCTCAGTTGGTAGAGCAATACACTTTTAATGTATGGGTCCTGGGTTCGAGTCCCAGCGGGATCACTGAAGATTACCAGTGGTAAATCTTCCCTTCGCTTCCAGCGTGAAGCATTTATTATATTTGCGTGAAAAGGCTACGTGCCAAATCACCTGATTCCGTAGCTCAGTTGGTAGAGCAATACACTTTTAATGTATGGGTCCTGGGTTCGAGTCCCAGCGGGATCACAAAAAAGAGAGGTACAGCTATGTGCCTCTCTTTTTTTATGAAATTTTGTCCAAAAATATTTGGTAAATCTGTTATCAAATTAATGTAAAATTCTAAACGTCAGTTCTTTCAGGCGTTCAGCGTCGGTACTCGAATTGGCTTCAATCCCCTTGGCTTGTAGTTCGAGTTGTTTGATGTCGTGGATAATCTGTAGTACTTTGGGCAAACTATACTGACGCATACTGGCGAGGTAATCTTTGGCGAAAAAAGGATTGATACCCAAGGCACTGGCAATGCCTTTTTCTGATTTATCACTTTGTGTATGAGCCAATAATACTTTGCTAAAGAAATTAAAAAGCAACAGCACAATGGGGGCAAGCGGATTATCTTTCGGATTAGAGGCAAAAAAGTTGATAATCTGATTGGCCTTTACCACATCTTTCTGAATCAAGGCTTTTTGGTATTCAAAATAATTATACTCTTTGCTGATGCCCACAAATTTCTCGACAACCGCCGCATTGATTTCTTCATCTACTCGTAGGTTGATGATGATTTTATCAATTTCCGAAGCCAATCTTTTTAAATCATTCCCCACGTTTTCGACCAACATCTGCACTGCCTTCGGACTGATTTTTACGCCTTGTTCATGACAATATTCAATCACCCAATCTGGAATTTTATTGTCATACATTTTTTTTGAGCTTATCACGGCTCCTTGCTGGTCGAAAGCTTTTACCCATGCTTTTCTTTCGTCCACGCTGTCTTTGAAACAAAGCACCAAAATGGTCGATTGAAGTGGATTTTTGGCATAATACTCCAACTGCACTTGCATTTCTTTTTGCTCTAGTCCAGCAATACCTTGGGCTTCTTTCACCAATACAAGCTGACGCTCCGACATCATCGGATAACGCTTGGCATACGACAGCAACGTTGGTACGCTGAGGTCTTTACCATATAATATATATTGATTAAAACCTTTATCGGCTTCGTTCAGGGCATTGGCTTCGATTTGCTCACTGATTTTATCCAAAAAATAAGGCTCATCACCGTGCAATACATACACAGGATGAAATTTCTTTTTCTTGATTTCTTTTAACGTATCTTGAACGCTTTTGGGCATAGCTTGTAAATATTTTGGGTTGTCAATTTGTACGCAGGGCGTTCTCTGCTAAAAAGTTGGCACAATGTTGCTGTATTTCAGGAAAGAAAGCCTTAAATTCTGCTTCGTATAAATCGTAGTCGGTTAATAAATGACTGACAGCATGTTGAATACCCGACTCAAATTTGAGCCTTGAGGCAATTCCTTTCAGCGACCAACTGATGCCTTCGGTTGTAGCATAGCTTGTCAGCCAATCTCGTGTGGTCATCGAAATCACCATCCTGTCGAGGGCTGGCGGAATGGCTTCTTTTCTTCGTTCGAGCAATTGATAAAATGCTTGGCTGAACACAGGCAGTGGCGTTGGACAGTACTGCTGAAAATTTTTGGCAAATATATGGTCATAAAACATATCTACCACAATCCCCGAAAATTTATGGAAATGAGGTTGTAGCCGATAAAGACTTTGCTTGACAATCGGATGGGTGTCGGTGAAGCTGTCGATTTGCCTGTGCAAAGCAATGCCTTGGACAATCCCTACAGGAAAGCTATCTTGGCTGAGTTTCTGCAAATTGCCTTTGACATAATCGCCCAAGAAGTTGCCCAAAATAATATCTTCGTTGTTGCCAGAGAGGTAAATATGTGCTAAATAATTCAAATTTTTCAGAAAATTGATGTTAATGAACTAAAGTTAAGGAAAAAACCTTACGTTTGTAAAAAATCTAGCCTACATCTGTATAGGCAAACACACTTTCGTATAGTATCACCAACACGCTGCCCGAAAGTATATAATCATTTGTTGGTTAAAAATAGCTTAAATTCAATGCAAATTTCTTATGCAAAAGTAGTGTCATTGACTTACGAATTGACAGTGACCGATTCAGACGGAGAGAAAGAGTTAGTAGAAACCGTCGAGCAAGAACAACCTATGGTTTTTCTATACGGAATGAGTGGTTTACCAGAAGCTTTTGAAGAAAAACTAGCAGGCTTGCAAGCTGGCGATAACTTTGCTTTTGCTATTCCAGCAGAAGATGGCTATGGCGAATACGACCCCGAAGCTGTAGTAGAACTACCGAAAGAGATTTTCAAAGTAGATGGCGAATTGGTAGAAGAAATGCTCGAAGTGGGCAATTATTTACCCATGAGCGACGACCAAGGTAATAAATTACAAGGTAAAATTGTAGAAGTGACCGAAGAGGTGGTAGTAATGGACTTTAATCACCCATTGGCCGATAAAGAAATGTATTTTGCTGGTACAATCCTTTCGGTAAGAGAAGCCACGGCTTCCGAGCTCGACCACGGTCATGTACATGGCGAAGGTGGCGTACACCATTAAGCTGTGTTTGTCGTGCAGGGTTATCGACGCTGCACGACAAAGCTTACAATAACCTTGTTTTGTCGTATTGAACGACTTCTACGCCAAATTTTCTCAAAAACTCCACGCCTTCGTCTTTGGCTAATCCTTTGTATTGGGCATAGGAATGCAAATAAATCACTTTCGCAATTTTCATCGAATAAATAATCCTAGCACAAGCAATACAAGGCGACAGGGTTACGTACAAGGTTGCCCCCGCTACTTCAGTGCCGTTTTTTACGGCAAATAAAATAGCATTTTCTTCGGCATGTAAAGCCAAGGAACAACTGCCTTTGGCATCTCTGGCACAGCCTACTTCTGGAAATTCTTCGTCGCAATTATGTGTGCCTGCCGGAGGCCCATTGTAGCCAATCGAAATAATACGGGTTTCTTTGGTTAAGACAGCACCTACTTGAGCCTTGATACAATGCGAGCGTTTGGCCAAGTTGATGGCCAACTCCATAAAAATATCTTGAAAATCGGGTCTATTCATGTACGGGTAATTTATGGGATGTACGCAGTAAAAAAGGATTTTACATACAAAAAAAGCTCCTAATTGAAAATTAGGAGCTTCGAGTAGCGGGGAGCAGGATCGAACTGCCGACCTTAGGGTTATGAATCCTACGCTCTAACCATCTGAGCTACCCCGCCAGGGGAATATACAAATCTATTGGTAGCGGGGAGCAGGATCGAACTGCCGACCTTAGGGTTATGAATCCTACGCTCTAACCATCTGAGCTACCCCGCCGTGATTTGTGGTGCAAAATTAGAAAAATTATCTATGGTAGGCAAGTGTATTGCAATAAAAAAGGAAAAATAATTTATAGTGATATGCTTTTCTCTTTGGCTGTCAGAGGCTTATGGCAACCAATAAAAGTGCAATTGTAGCTTAGGGAAGTTAGCCTAAATCAATATTTACAAATAGTTAATAATCAATTATTTAAACTTTTTTTTACGTATTATACTAGGAAAGATTTTACAAATGCTTGCATATTAATCTAAGAATTATACCTTTGTCAAAAGGTAATTTTAAATTCTTGCGTATGAGTAAGCACAAATTTGTCGTTGAGTTTGAGTTGAGGGCCTCTCCCAAGGTACTATTTCCCTATATCAGTTCTGCTTCGGGTTTGCAGCAATGGTTTGCGGAAAAAGTAACCATGAAAGACAGCTCTACATTCGATTTTGTATGGGACGGCGACAGCCACCTTGCCAAATTGTCTCAGTTACGATTAAATAAATCCGCAAAGTTTGATTTTGTTCCAAGCAGTACCGACGAAAGAGACCATAATTACATTGAATTTAAAATGGAAGTTAGTGATTTAACAGGCTCAACCTACCTGAAAATCATTGATTTTTCGAGTAATTCGGATGAGGAGGAATTGACCGAACTATGGGAAGATTTAATCTATAAGTTAAAAGAAATTGTTGGTAACTAAACTTTAGCTAGTTGATTGAGTTTTGTAGCTATCAACTAGCTTCTTTCTTCTTGTATTACGCTTATCATTTGCAAGACTCCCCAAAGCCTTCTGTATGGGGCTTGCTAATATTTTCCCTTCATTGTTGCTTTGAAACAAAATTGGTAACTTTGTACCACTTGCCTTGTGCAAGGTTGTGTATTTGATAGATTTCATGAAAAAGATTGATAAGTTGGTGTTACAGGCATTCTGGGGGCCTTTTGTGCTTACGCTCGCCGTGGTGATTTTTATTTTCCTGATGCGTCTGATTTTGGTTTACTTTGCCGACCTCTTTGGCAAAGACTTAGGCGTTAATTTGTACATAGAGCTTTTCTTTTACTTTAGCCTTATTACCATTCCTATTGCCTTGCCTTTGGCTATGTTGCTTTCTACCTTGATGACCTACGGTAAATTGGGCGAGTTTTTTGAGCTAACGGCCATCAAAAGTGCGGGAATCTCGATGGGAAGAGCCATGCGGCCTATTTTGGCAGTAGCGGTGCTGATTACCACTTTTGCTTTTTGGTTTAATAATATTGCTTTGCCTTGGGCCAACCTCAAAGGCTATCGTTTGCTGTATGATATTAAAACAACCAAAACAACCCTCAATATCAAAGAAGGGATTTTCTATGACGATTTGCCAGGCTATAGTATCAAGGTGGCCAAAAAATACCCTGATAATAAAACCTTAAAAAATGTCATTATCTATGACCATACCCGCAACGATGGCAACAAACACGTAACCTTGGCCGATTCGGCCTTGATGTACACCATCAAAAATAAGCAATACCTGGTGTTTGAGCTTTTCAATGGCAAAGACTACGTAGAAGATGCCGACCGTACTTCGGGCTTAGACGTAACCGACCACGTGGCCCATAGTTTTACCAAAAGTAAGTTGGTGATGAGCCTTGCCGCTTTTGATATGCAAAAAACGGAAGAGAGCCAATTTAAGCACCATCAAATTATGCGTAATGTGGTAGAGTTGCACCAAGATGAGGATTCGCTCAGAAAGCTAAATGTCGATTTTAAGAAAGGATTTTACGAAGCGGTGAAAAGCTATTATATCTATAGCCTTAAAACCTTGCCCAAGGTGCTAGACCCTTCGCAAAAGAAACTTTTACGCAACGAAGGCAATTGGGTAGGTAAAATGATTCATGATAGAATAGACAAACAGCCTTATACTCAATACGATGTAACGATTTCGCAAACCAAAAACCTCATTTCTTTTGCCGAAAGCAACGAAGTAGCACTCACGGGGCGTTTAGAAGAATTGCACAAAACTACCCTCGAATGGCACCATAAGTTTACCAATGCCATTGCCATTTTTGTGATGTTTTTGATTGGGGCACCGCTTGGGGCGATTATTAAAAAAGGAGGTTTCGGAATGCCCGTGGTGGTAGCCATTTTCTTCTTTATCTTGATGTACGTCATGACCCAGCAAGGCGATAAACTGGCCAAAGAAGGAAAAGTATTAGCTCAAATAGGGGCTTGGGCTTCCGATTTTATTTTGTTTGGCATTGGGATGTATTTCTTTAGCAAAGCCAAAAGCGATTCCCGCTTGTTTGAATCAGACGTATATGTAATGGCTTTAGATAAAATCAAGATGAGTTGGCAAAACAGTACCCTGCGAAGAAAAATATTGAGCAAAACCTAGGGCAAATTTGCATATAGCCAAAAATAACGCTATTTTTGCATGTTTATAAATTTTTTTAAATAAAACTGGTTGACGATGTACTTAACAACGGAGAAAAAGCAAGAGATTTTTGAATCTCGTGGACACGCTAAGTCTAAAATCGATACTGGTTCTGCTGAGTCGCAAATTGCACTTTTTACTTACAGAATCAATCACTTGACTGAGCATTTGAAGAAAAATCACAAAGACCACTCTACTCGTTTGGGTCTTTTGAAATTAGTAGGTAAGCGTAGAAGCTTATTAGATTACTTAATCAAAAATGACATCACTCGTTACAGAGCTATCATTGCTGAACTCGGCATCAGAAAGTAATACTTTCACGTCAGGGAACTCTCATTTGTAGAGTTCCCTGATTGTCGTTTGGTGTAGTTCGTCTTCCCTTCACTTTGGGTCTTCGTTAATAGTTAATGGTTATGTTGCTCGTAAAATAAGCCTTTCCTATTTTTACTACACGCTTGGCAACAATAGGCCTACTATTAATGACTGCAAATCCAACAAAATCCTTTAACCGATAGTTTATCAAGGAAAAGGTACTAAGCAAACAATTTATGTCGTTTAACGTTATTACGAAGAAAATCACAATGCCTGATGGTAAAGAAATTACCATCGAAACAGGCAAGCTCGCAAAGCAAGCTGATGGTGCTGTGGTATTGCGATGCGGAAATATGATGCTTTTGGCTACCGTTGTGGCTAGTCAAGCAGCAAAAGAAGGAGTCGATTTCCTTCCTCTTTCAGTAGATTACCAAGAAAAATTCGCCTCTGCTGGGAAAATTCCTGGCGGTTTTTTAAGAAGAGAATCTAAATTATCTGACTACGAAGTTTTGGTAAGCCGTTTGGTGGACAGAGCTTTGCGTCCGACCTTCCCTTCCGATTTTCACGCCGATACACAAGTGATGATTAACCTCATCTCTGCCGATGCCGAAATATTGCCCGATGCCTACGTAGGCTTGGCCGCAGCGGCGGCACTTGCGGTGTCTGATATTCCTTTCAATGGCCCTATTTCAGAAGTGAGAGTGGCCAAAATCAATGGCGAGTATATCATCAACCCTGTGACGAGCATCTTGAAAGAAGCCGACTTAGAGTTGATTGTAGCAGCGAATGCCAATGATATTTTGATGGTAGAAGGTGAAGCCAACGAAGTGTCTGAGCTTGAAATGCTCGAAGCTTTGCGTACCGCACACGAGGCTATCAAATTGCAGTGTGCTGCCTTGAAAGAATTGGAAGAAGCTACTGGCAAAACACAGAAACGTGAATATTGCCATGAAGTACATGATGAAGAATTACGTCAATCGCTTTGGGATACGTATTTTACTCGTTACTATGAGGTAGCTAAATTGGCTAATCCTAGCAAACACGGTAGAAAAGAGAGCTTTAAAGCAATTGAAGAAGAATACTTCGCTTCTTTGCCTGAAGATACAACTGTAAATAAAAGTTTGGCAAAATGGTATTTCCACGATATTGAGAAAGAAGCCGCTCGCCAATTGGTGTTGAACGAACGTTATCGCCTCGACGGTAGAAAGCTCAACGAAATCCGTCAAATTATTTGTGAAGTCGATTACCTTCCTTCTCCGCATGGCTCGGCTGTGTTTACAAGAGGAGAAACGCAATCTCTTACAACGGTTACGTTGGGTACAAAACTTGATGAGCAGATTGTTGACCAAGCCATGACTTCGGGCTACAACCGCTTTATGTTGCACTACAATTTCCCAGGCTTCTCTACAGGTGAGGTGAAACCTAACCGTGCACCGGGTCGTCGTGAAATTGGTCATGGTAACTTGGCGATGCGTGCCTTGAAAAAAGTATTACCTCCCGATGCCCAAAATCCTTATACCATTCGTGTAGTATCTGATATTCTCGAATCGAACGGCTCATCGTCGATGGCTACCGTGTGTGCGGGTACATTGGCCTTGATGGATGCTGGTGTGCCTATCAAAGCACCTGTATCGGGTATTGCGATGGGACTTATCACCGACCCTAAAACGGGTAAATATGCGGTGTTGTCTGACATCCTTGGCGATGAAGACCACTTGGGTGATATGGACTTTAAAGTAACAGGTACAGCCAATGGTATCACGGCTTGCCAGATGGATATTAAAGTGGATGGTCTTTCGTATGATGTATTGACCGAAGCTTTAGAACAAGCCAAACAAGGTCGTTTACATATTCTTGGTAAAATGCAAGAAGCAATCGAAGCTCCTCGTGCCGACTACAAACCTCAAACGCCTCGTGCTTCTGTAATCAAGATTTTGAAAGAACAGATTGGTTCAGTAATCGGGCCTGGTGGTAAAGTGGTGCAAGATATTCAAAAGCAATCGGGTGCGACTGTTACGATTGAAGAAAAAGAAGATGGTGGCTATGTGTCTATCTTCTCTGCTAATAAAGCTGCGATGGACATTGCCGTGCGTATGGTAAAAGGCATTGTAGCTGTGCCAGAAGAAGGCGAAGTGTATGATGGCACCGTGAAGTCGATTATGCCATTTGGTGCTTTCGTCGAATTTTTGCCAGGCAAAGATGGCTTGTTGCATATTTCCGAAATTAAATGGGAACGCCTCGAAACAATGGACGGCGTATTGCAAATTGGCGAACAACTGAAAGTGAAATTACTGGAAGTTGATAAGAAAACAGGTAAATACCGCTTGTCGAGAAAAGCTTTGTTGCCAAAACCAGAGAAAAAATAGAACGAACACGCCCGTATTTGTGTTCTATAGATAGCACACGAATACCGTTTTTCGTTTCCTACCAAACAATTATAAGCATTCGTGCAGGTTTAGTATGAATATGCCTAAAACTGCCTCGCACTTATATTTGTTTGGTAGCTGGCTTTTCGGGATATGCTATATTTCGATGTGTGAATTAAAATATTGTATGGATTAATTACAATTGATTGGCGTTTTATTCGTAATATCATTGTAAGGTTAATCTTTAGAACATCAAGGTAAGTAATTAATATGAGACAGCTAAAAATCAGTAAGCAGATTACCAACCGAGAAAGTCAATCGCTCGATAAGTATTTGCAAGAAATTGGCAAGGTTGATTTGCTAACGCCAGAGGAGGAGGTTATTTTAGCTCAAAAGATTCGTGAAGGAGACCAACTTTCGTTAGAAAGATTAACGAAGGCTAACCTTCGTTTTGTGGTTTCTGTTGCAAAACAATACCAAAACCAAGGGTTAAGTTTGGGCGATTTGATTAATGAAGGGAACTTAGGTTTGATTAAGGCTGCACAGCGTTTCGATGAGACCCGTGGTTTTAAATTTATTTCTTATGCCGTTTGGTGGATTCGCCAGTCGATTTTGCAAGCTTTGGCCGAGCAATCTCGTATTGTGCGTTTGCCTCTCAACCGTGTAGGCTCACTCAATAAAATTTCTAAGACTTTTTCAGAATTAGAGCAAAAATTTGAACGTGAACCTACGCCCGAAGAATTGGCAGAAGTACTTGAAATCACTACAGGCGAAGTGGTTGACACCCTGAAAATATCAGGCCGCCATGTATCAATGGATGCCCCTTTTGTACAAGGTGAAGAAAACTCGCTTTTGGATGTACTCGAAAACGATGGCGAAGATAAACCTGATTCAGGACTTATCAACGACTCGCTGCGTCGTGAGGTACAAAGAGCTTTGTCAACGCTAACCCAACGTGAAGCAGACGTGGTAACGTTGTATTTTGGCTTGAATGGTGAACACGCCATGACTTTGGAAGAAATTGGCGAAAAGTTTAACTTAACTCGTGAACGGGTACGCCAAATCAAAGAAAAGGCGATTCGTCGGCTTAGACATACTTCTCGCAGTAAGGCTTTGAAAACTTACTTGGGATAAGCTTATACTCTTCTTTTATACGAAGCCTCTTTTAGAGGCTTTTTTTGTTCGATTCAACTGCGTAGCATTATGGCATTGTTACAACCCATTTTTAATATCGCTCAATTGCTGGCTGATAAAGGTGTGCGACAGGCAATTATTTCGCCCGGTTCGAGAAATGCACCGCTTACGATTGCCTTGGCTCGGCATCCGCACATCGAAACAAGGTCGATTTCTGATGAACGCTCGGCGGCTTTTATCGCTATGGGCATGGCACAAGTGAGCCAACAGCCCGTGGCTTTGTGCTGTACTTCTGGTTCGGCGGCTTATAATTATGCCCCAGCCGTGGCTGAAGCCTTTTTTCAAGAAATTCCTTTGCTGGTGCTTACCGCCGACCGCCCAACCGAATGGATTCACCAACACGATGGACAAACGATTTACCAACAGGATATTTTTGGTAAACACGTCAAAGGCTCGTTTCAAGTAGGGGCCGACTACGCCCATCCCGATGCCCGTTGGCATATAGCACGGGTCGTAAACCACGCCGTCAATTTGGCTACTACGCCTCCGTTTGGTCCTGTGCATATCAACATTCCCCTGAGAGAACCTTTTTATCCGACCGAAACCGAAACCGTGGTTTTTGAAAAATCTCGTGTGATTGAAAGAGTAGTAGAAAACAGAAATTTATCGACAGCTACTTGGGACTTGCTTTTGGAAGAATTGAGAGGCTACGACAAAGTAATGATAGCGGTTGGACAAGGGCGTTTAGATGCCGCTTTGTGCAAAGTTTTGGCGACTTTACAAGAAAATTATGGCTTTGTGGTTGTTGGCGACATCATTGCTAATGTGCCGGGTTTTATTAGCAAACAAGACATTTTTGTCGATGGGGATTTGTCGGAATCCTATGCTCCCGACTTGTTGATTACTTTTGGACAATCGTTTATTTCAAAAAATTTCAAAAACTTTCTAAGAAAAAATAAACCTACAGCCCATTGGCATTTACAACTAGGCGAACATTTGATTGATACGTTTCAGTCGCTGACCAAAGTATTGCCCGTAGAAGCTTCGTATTTCTTTGAACAACTCCTAGACGATTTAGAATATACTTCCTTCAAAACAGGCGAAGACGAACCCGATATGCACTATTTGTCGCTATGGGAACACATCGACCGCAAGGCTACCATTTATTTAGAGCAGTTTGATTTCAGCGACTGGGCATGGAATGAGCTACAAGCCTATAAATACTTACTCAATTGGTTGCCTTCCAAAGGGCAATTGCACGTGGCCAATTCGATGGCTGTGCGTTATGCCAATTGCATTGGGCTGTTGGCTGCCCAACATGGCATAGCGGTATTTGCCAATCGTGGTACAAGTGGTATTGATGGCTGTGTGAGTACGGCGGTTGGGGCTGCCTTGGTAAGCGATGAACCCGTATATTTGCTGGTGGGCGATGTGGCATTTTTTTATGACCGCAATGCGCTTTGGAATATATATTTGCCAGCAAATTTACATATTGTGCTGATGAATAATTACGGAGGAAATATCTTTAGAATGATAGATGGCCCAAGCAAGCAACCTGAGCTTGAAACGTATTTTGAAACCAAGCAGACTTATACGGCTCAACTTACGGCCCAAGAAGCAGGGATGCACTACGATGCCGTTCGGAGCTTGGCGGAGTTAGAAGAAGCACTTGTCCAATGGCAAAGTACTGCTGCTAAACCTCGGCTTATTGAAATACATACTGAAGCCTCGGTGAACACCGCCGTGTTTAAGGCTTTCAAAAAGGGCTTTAGCCACTTGTCTTAATACAAAAAAACAACCGCCTGAGAATCGAACAGAGGATTGTTTTTGATACACTCCCTTGTTTTGTGCGATTCTCAGGCGGTTTGCTATAGGTGTTTTTTGTTGTTTTTTTAATAAAAAATAGTATAAATTTTATTAAAAATATGTAAATGAGTTATTTTTAGTATTTTATTAAAATATTAAAAATATGAATATTTTAATAGATTGTGCCATTTTTTTCGATAAAACACTTTTGTTAATTGTATTTTTCTAATATATTAAAATTTACTACCATTGAAGGTCTGCTTGAAGAGCCAAGGCTTGCTTTTTGAAACGCTCGGCTTGTGTTTTATCGCCTGTCATTTGATAATAAAGACTTAGGTTGCGATAAGCGTAGGCATTTTTCTCGTCGATACGAATAGAATGCTCTATGGCTTGTTTTGCCTTTTCCATCTGACCAAGGTGCAATAAAATATACCCTTGGTTGTTGAGGTAATACGGTTGGGTAGGCTTTAGTGCCAAGGCTTTTTCTACATACACAAGGGCTTGTTTGAATTGTTTTTTTTCACTTAAAATAAACGCCAAGTTATTCAAGGCAAAGTCTTGTTGGGGGTTGAGTGCAATGGCTTTTTCAAAATCTTTTTGAGCCAAATCGTATTGTTTGTTTTGGAAATACAAATAGCCGTGGTTAGAATAAGCTTCGGCATTGTTGGGGTCGAGCAACAGAGCCCTTTCATAAGCAGCCGTGGCGGCAGACAAATCGTTGAGTTGGGTTTTTACATTGCCTAGCGTCACGTAATAAAAGCTCGAATCTTTATAAGCCTTGGCAATGCTTTGCAGGTCTTGTAGGCTGGCTTCGTACCGCCCCAAGAGCAAGAGCAAATCGGCACGGTTGTAATACGCCTCCCAAAAATTGGCATCGAGCGAAATAGCCTTATCGAAATCGGCAAGGGCTTCTTCGTGCTTATCAGCCCCTTGGTAGGCGAGTCCACGGTTGTTGTAACTATCGGCGAAAGAAGGCTTTTTTTCGATGGCTTCGTTGAACCAATGAATGGCTTGTTGGTATTCTTTTTCTTTCAATTTGGCATTGCCTCTTACAAAAAACATCGCTGCTTCTTGTTCTTGATTGTTGCCACAACTCCACAGCCCCCATAGCAGGAGCATCCATAAATGATAGTATTTCATAGCGTATTGAATTGAATCAGATTGAGCGGTAAAGTTAGAGGCATCGCAGCGAAAAGCCAAGGAAAAATTACAGAGGCTTATTTTTATTGTAAGAGAAACGCTTAACTTTGCAAGCCGAAATTTATCACTTTAAAATAAAAGATTATGTTAAAAGCAGAGATGTTGACCGAAAAAGGACCAATGGTAATTACCTTTTTTGAAGAAGATGCCCCTATTCATGTGAAGAATTTTGTTGATTTATCGAAAAAAGGATTTTATGATGGGCTTACCTTTCATCGGGTAATTCCAGATTTTGTGATTCAGGGAGGCGACCCGTCGGGTACAGGAGCAGGAGGTCCAGGCTATACCATTCCTTGCGAATTGACGGGCAATAATCAATACCATGACCGTGGCGTATTGTCCATGGCACACCGTGGACTCAATACGGGAGGCTCGCAGTTCTTTATTTGTCATAGTCGTAAAAATACTGCCCACCTCGACCGTCGCCATACTTGTTTTGGCAAGGTTATTGAAGGGGTAGAAGTTATAGATGCGATTCGCCAAGGCGATAAGATTATCAGCATTACGATTATTGAAGAAGAATAGCTTTTATCTCTCGAACACTATGTATTTTATTGGAGAAATTCCTCACCCTGCTTGTAAAATTTCATTGTACCGATGGAACAACAAGTATTTTGTTAAGTTTGAAACCGCTACCTTAGAACAAACGTTTAAGATTCCTGAAACGGACGTAAGCGGAGAAGCCGAGGTGCGTGAAATTATTGCTCCAGCCTTGATAGAAGGCGTTGTAGAAAGATTTGAGCAAATGAATCATGCCTTGATGACCTTGATTTAAAAGTAAAAAAGCGGTTGGAAACCCCAACCGCTTTTTTGTTATCCATACGTTTTCCTACTGGATAAAAAGCCATTTTTTGTACAAAGCTTTTTGGGCTTCTGTTTGGTTAGGAAGCGGTTCTAACTTATAGTATTTGATAGGATTGCTGCTGAGAATAGCCGTATAGGTTTTTTCTAACCCATCTCTTTTGAGTTTTATCTCTAGCGATTCGCCTACTTTTTTGCTGTTGAGCAAGCTGGTGAGTTCTTCGGGCTTTTTGCCATCGACACTGAGAAGCTCGTCGCCTACATTGATGCCATACACAAAGGCAGGCGAATCTCTGCGAACCGCCACTACCCGATTACTGCGGACATCAGCCCCTAAAAACGCCCTGTCGTTGCCAGCATTGGTATCACGCAATTGCATCCCAACAGCTTTGAACAATTGGTTGTAAGGAAGCTCAGTTGTGCCATAAATATGCTGTTGGAAAAAGGCTGTCATGTCTTTGCCTACCATTTCGTTGAAAGCCTGAATAAACTCTTCGTCGGTAAAGCCACGGTTGAGTTGTTTGTAGAATTTTTGGTAAAGCACTTGCATGAGGTTATCGAGGTTCTTTTGTCCTTGACTTGCCTCTAAAATAGCCAAATTCAACAAGCCCCCGAGTACCGCTCCTTTGTCGTAATACGACACGGTGCTGTTACGAGAGTTTTCGTTAGGGCGATAGTATTTAATCCAAGCATCCCAACTTGCTTCTGCTACTGATTGTACAGCATTGCCCGGTTGGTTTTCGATGGTATTGATTTCGGAGATATAAGAATTGAGGTATTCGTCTGGCGTATAGATGCCTGCTTTGCGGAGGATATAACTTTGGTAAAAACTGGTACAGCCTTCCGAAAACCACAGCATGGTGGTATAGTTTTCGTTTTCATAATCGAAAGGACCAAGGGCTTTAGGGCGAATACGTTTGACATTCCAAAGATGGAAATACTCATGGGCAATCAGGCTGAGGAAACCCTTGTAAGCCAAGTCGCTTTCATACACCGAGCGAGAGGTTTGGCAAGTGGTAGAATTGAGGTGTTCGAGTCCGCCACCACCCGACAGCAGGTTATGAATCAAAAAAGTATAATCTTTGCAAGGATGCTCGCCTACCACCGTGAGGGCATTTTCACAAACCTTTTTTATATCGTTGCTTACTTTCTGGGCATCGTATTTGGCTTCTCCATACATGGCAATGGTATGGGGTACACCTTTCAAATCGAATTGAAGCAAGGCTTGGTTGCCAATTTCGATGGGTGAGTCAATGAGGTTATCAAGGTTATCGGCTTGGTAGGTAAATCCGTCGATTTTGCGTAAACCCGTAGAAACGGTTTTCCAATCTTTATAAGGCTGAATGATGAGTTTAGAAGGCAAATATTTCCATTCGTTTACATAAAGGAAAACACTGGCAGGATTAAGATAGCCATGAGAATCATCTAAAAAAGATGTCCGAACTGATAATTCGTTGGCATAAACTTTGTATTTTAGCGTTAGTTCTGTTGTCTTTTTGGGGAGCGAAACACGCCAAGTATTTTTACTAATCTTTTTGATGGAGGCGGAGGCATTGCCAATAAAAGCAGATACACCTTCCACATTTTTGGCGTATTCTCGCACCAAGTAAGAACCGGGTGTCCAAACAGCCATTTTGCAATCGAGGTAGCCTTTTTGTTGGCTTAGGGCATCAATATTGGTTAATTGCATTGTCACCTCGAAGTAATGGGTTTGAGGGGCAGGCATACTCAGCGTATAGGTTATGGTAGGCTGAGGGGCATTAATTTTTGCTGATGAAAGCAAGCTAATTAGCAACAGGCTAATCGCTAAAATTGCGTTTTTTTTCATAATTTAAACTCTGTAATTACGTTTGAATTGTGAAAGTAGGAAAGGCTCACTTGTTAAACAAATATTTTTTAACTTATCTGATACAAGTTGGTAAGTAGTTAGTATTTCAAAAAACATACCTAATGAAAAAATTACCCTCGATAGTATTTTTGTCTTTGGCGGCATCTTGTAGTGTTTCTCATCATGCGTTGTATGCACAGCAAACGCTCAATCACGAAACCGCCAACCTCCATTTTCGGAATGCTCAAGAATACTTTGAACTCAAACATTATGAAGCTGCTCGTGCCGAGTTTCAGTTGTTTTTAGACGAGCATCGCACTTTTTTAGACAAAGAAGATGCCAACATTCCTTGGGCTGAATACTACATTATCTTGTGTAGCTTGTACATGGATAGGCCCGAAACGGAATTGATGACCGACCGTTTTGTTAGAACTTACCCTGAGCATCCGATTGCAGGGTATATTTTTCGAGAAATTGGGAATTACTTTTTCGATAATGGCGATTATGCACGGGCGGTAGATTATTTATCGAAAAGTGGTAAAAACGACGAAGCGGCGCAGTATCGTTTGGGGGTAGCTCATTTTACCCTACAAAATGATGCCCAAGCGATGGCTATTTTCAACCGACTCAAAAACAGTACGCACCCAGAGTTTGGTCCCGGTGCGGCCTATTACGCTGGGGTGTTGCAGTACCGTGCGGGCAACTACGACGATGCCATTGCTGCGTTCAAGGTAGCAGAGCAGTCGCCCAACTTGCGGGGGGAAGTTCCAGCTTGGATTGCCAATAGCTATTTTAAGCAAGGCAAATATGACGAAATGTTGACCTATGCCGAAGGAGTACTCGGAGAAAGAAGTTCGGGGAAAAAACTCGACGACCTTTCATTGCTCACGGCGGAGGTGTATTTTCAACGCAATAACTTTGAGCGGTCGGCTTATTATTATAAACTATACAAAAACTTCAAAACGCTTATGTTGCCTGCGGCCTCGTATCGTTATGGGTATAGTTTGTATAAAATCAATCAATTTCAGCCAGCCACCGACCAACTCAAGACCATTGCCACTGCCCAAGACACCTTGGCTCAATATGCCTCTTTTGTAATGGGCATTTGTCAGCAACGCACCAATAACCTTCAAGGAGCATTGGTTTCTTTCGACAAGGCAAGTCGCTTGAGTTTTAGTTTACCCATCAAAGAAGAGGCTGCACTTAATTATGCGAAAGTACTGTTGGAATTGGGACGAGCCCCAGAAGCCACCAAAGCTTTAGAAGGGTTTATTCAAAATTATCCTAGCGGGGCTTTTCGTGCGGAGGCAGACCAATTACTTGGCGAGTCGTATTTTACCGAAAACAATTACTTAGCTGCCGTCAATTACATAGAACGCCTGCCCCAGCGTAGTCCTTCCATCAATGCTTTGTATCAAAAAAACACATACCGACAAGCCGTGAAGCGTTTCAATGAAGAAGGCTTTGTCGATGCTATTACTTTTTTTGATAAATCGCTCAGTACGCCCATTGATTTGGATTTGCGTTACCAAGCCAGTTTTGGCAAAGGCGAAGCCCTTTCAGCACTCAAGCGTTATCCAGAATCCATCCCTTTGTATTTAGGTATTATCAAAACCAATGACAAAACGGAGAGCTTGCCCGATTTGCAGCAAAAAAGTAGATACGCCGTGGCGTATTCGTATTATACCAACAAAGAATACGATAAAGCCAATGCCTATTTCAAAGAATATGCCGAAAAAGGACTAGCCACCAATCCAGACTCGAAGGCTTACCAAGATGCCTTGTTGCGTTTGGGTGATACGTATTATGCCCAAAAAGATTACAAATCGGCATTGAGTACCTACGATAAAGCCTATCGTACCAATAAGATAAACCAAGACTATGCCCTCTTCCAAAAAGGTATTGTTTTTTATGCCCAAGGCGACGACGTAAACGCCAAGAAAACCTTAGAAGAACTGACCAAGGTGTTTCCTTCGTCGAACTATGTGGACAAAGCTTGGTTTAAGATTGCAGAAAAAGAAGCCGAGGCTAGACGTTACAATACGGCTATTACGGCTTATACACGTTTAATCAACGACCGCCCCAATAGTCCATTGATAGCCCAAGCCTATATCAAACGGGCAGGAGCTTTTGAAAGTGCCGATGCCAAGAAATACGTAGAGGAGGCTATTGCCGATTATAAGTATGTATTGAAGCATTATCCGAATACCGAAGATGCCAGCAATGCTTTGGATGGCTTACAAGATTTGCTTGAAAACAACGACCGTAGCGAAGAATTTGTAGCTGTGGTAGCCGAGCAACAAAAAGCCAATCCTTCCGACCCTAGTTTGGTAGCCAAAGAATACGAAGCCGCCAAGAGCTTGTACTATGTGCCTAAATATGATAAAGCAGCCTTGGCGTTGAGAGATTTCGTAACCAAATATCCCAATGCACCCGAAAGTGAAGAAGGCTCATTTTTAGCAGCGGAGGCATTTTTCTTTAGCAACAATTTGCCCGAAGCCTTGAAGTATTATCACTTGGTGATGCAACGCAAATATAAGAATACCAATAAAGCTGCCGAAAGAGCCGCCAAAATTGAGTTTGAGGGCAATAGCTTTGTACGGGCAATTACCAGTTATAAAACATTGTTGGGCAGTGCCAAAGAGGTACGAGAAACGCAAGTTGCCTTGCTTGGTTTGGTGGAGTCGTATTATAATACCCCCAAAACCGATTCTACGCTGACGTATGCCCAGCAGATGATTAACGACAAAAACATTCAGCCCAATGCCAAGAATAAGGCGTATCTGTATGCGGGTAAAATTTATATGCAGTTGAAAGACTATGGCAAAGCCGAGGATATGTTCAACCAAGCCATCGTGATTGCCAAAGACGACGTTGGGGCAGAAGCCCAAATCATGATTGCCAAAATGCTGTACGATGCCAAGCGCTACAAAGAATCAAGCGATATATTACGCTTGAAGTTTGGGGCAACAGGCGAGTTTGCGAAAGCGTCTGATGCTTTGATGGGCAGGGCGTATTTGCTGATGGCCGATGATTTTATTGCTTTGGGCAATATTACCCAAGCCAAGGCAACGCTCAATTCAATCATTGCGAATTTACCCGACGAAAATGCCGTAGAACAAGCCCGCTTGAAATTGCGTACCCTCGATAAAAAGTAGTTGTCTTTATATTTTAACATTGCTTTTCATGAAAAAAACATTCATACATTACGTTGCGCTGACTTGTGGCTTTGTGCCATTGACGCAGCAAGTATTGGCCCAAACACCTAAAAAAGAAGGCACGTTGGCCGATAAGGTCATCAAAGTAGAGAAAAACCTTAAAATAGATATTACAGGAGCCAACCGTATCTTTGAACGCATCAAGGTAGCAGCGCCACCAGCCAATCACCTTACCTTCAATTATTCGGAGGTGACAGTACCCGTAAAAATGCCTGAGATTATTCCGCAGGTGTATTTGCCTTTGAATCCCAATACCGAAAACGACAAACTAGGCAAATACAATAATATTGTAAGAGCAGGCTTGGGTAATTATGGCCACACCTTCTTGGAAGGTCATGCGGGAATCGTGACGGGACAAACCAATTATCATGGGATTTATCTCAAACATAATGCTTTTGGCAGCGGGCCTGTTCGCAATGATTATTCTGGACAGTCGTCCAACGAAATCAAAGCCTATAGCAGGGTGATGCTCAATAAGATTCGCTTAGAAGGGGCTTTAGACTGGCAACGCCGAGGCTTTTATTATTATGCCTATAACCCTAAGACTGATTTCGACAAAGAACAAATTTTTAATGTTTGGAATAAAATAGGGTTTAATGCTGTGGTGGCCAATGCCAACAAATCGGCTAAGGTTGATTATGTATTCAATACGGGTTTATCATATTTATTTACCAAACTCAAGGCAAAAGAGTTTATTTGGCAAGGCGACTTGAAAGGGTCTTACCCGCTCACTAACGAATTGTCGGCCAACTTGTCGGCTAATGTTTTATTGTCACAAGCCCAAGATTCGACCACTACCTACCGCAATTTAGTGAAGGTCATTCCTAGTTTTAAATATAAAGTAGATAAGTTTAGTGTAAGTTTAGGACTCATGTTGGTGGCTAGTCGTGAAAGAAGCACCCAAAGCGAAAATTTCTTTTACCCTGTGCTAAGTGCCGACTACAAGCTGCTGAATGGGCTTACGCTATTTGGTGGATTTGAAGGAGATGTTACGGCCAACACCCTTACAGGGCTTTTACAAGAAAACCAATGGTTGGCCAAAGCCGTTACGTTGAAGCCCACACGTAAGGTTTCGGAGATTTATGCAGGAGCAAAAATTACCCTCGACAACGCCCTTACAGCCGAGGTGAAAGGAAGCTATGCACAATACAAAGACTTTTATGTACTCAACAACGCCAAAGCCGATACCACCCGCTTTGAGGTATTGTATAGCAACGAAGACACCAAGGTACACGTAACTACTTTATCGGGTCGTGTGCATTATAACCTGCAAGATATTTGGAAGTCACAATTGTTGGTAGAAGGCATGATGTATAGTAGTTTGGGCAATTTAGAGAAAGCATGGCACCGCCCTACGATGAAGGCTACTTGGTCGAATAGTTTTATTTTGAAAGAAAAACTATTGGTCACATCAGATTTTTATTTCTTAACGGGGCTACAGGCAAAAAACTATGTAAGCAATACCGAAATCAAGTTACCTGCCATTTATGACTTAAACTTGAAATTTACGTATTTTATCAATGACCAGTTTACGGCATTCGTTTCGGCTAATAATCTTTTTAACAAAAAATATGAAAGATATGCTTATTATCCAACACAAGGCGTAAACTTCCTTGCAGGATTGTCATTTTCTTTTTAAATTGTAGGCTTAAATCCTTGATTCGTGTAATACGTCGGTAGATAATTGCTAGAGGTAATTGACTATCAAGGTATTACACGATTTTTGTTTATATCGTAAAACTATATGGCTATGTCATCAATCGATCATCACATTTTCAACTTACTCTTTGAGCAAGATTGTGTAGTTGTGCCGAATTTTGGCGGTTTTATTACCAATTATAAAAAAGCTACGTTAGAGGAAGGGAAAATCAGCCCTACTTCTCGTTGGGTGGCATTCAATGGGTTATTGAATACAGATGATGGTCTATTGACGAATTATATTGCCAAAGTAGAAAATGTAAGCAGAGAGGAGGCCAGCAAGCATCTTAAATCCTTTGTTGATGGAATCAAAACTAACCTAGATGAAAAACAGGTAGTTACCTTCAATAAAATTGGTTCTTTCTCTTCCAATCAAGAAGATAAAGTGGTATTTTTCCCAGATAATGGCTTGAATTTTTACGCAGAATGTTTTGGTTTGCCAAGCATTCTTGCCCCCAAACGTAGGTCGCAGCCTGTATCGCTACCGGTTGTTCATGCCGAGGTAAAATCTGCCTTACCAGCCAGTATGCAGCCTCTTATTACGACCGACCGCCAGCCAGTAGTGCCGAGCTATCCTCGTAAAAAAATCAAGCTTCTTCCTGCTGTTGCTACCTTGTTGGTGGCAGTGTTGATAGGGGTATGGTCGTTGAGAAGCAAGAGTGTGAATCGTACCAACTTGGGTTCGGTATTGCCATTTACCACACAAGACAGTGAGAAAAGCAATGTTCAAGCGGAGGTAAACAAGCCCACAGAGGAAGCCCCAAGCGAGCCATTGCCTCAAGCGGTGGAAGAAAAAACAAGCAATGATACCAAAGTAGGGCAATATTTCGTTATTGTAGGGAGTTTTGGGAACCGTGAAAATGCCGAGAAATATTTGATGGCCATCAAAGAAGAAGGCTTTAGTCAGGCATTGATTATTGTACCAACCCACAACGAAAAACTCTTCAAAGTGGCAGCCGCTGTTTATACAGAAGAAAACCTTGCTCGTAGCAAAGCCACCGAATTTCAAAAAACATTAAGTACTACAACTTGGGTATTCAAAACAATGCACTGATGTATGGCTATTAAAATTGAAAAAAAACAAAGTACTAATACAAACGCTCGTACAGCCTTTTTGTTGGCTACGGTCTTTAATGCTTCTATGTTGGGGCTTTTTCGGTATATTACCGTTTGGAATGCCGAAGAAAACTTACTGAATGAACCTGTAGGAGGCCAAGGTTTTGTGGTGAATTTTGGGACAGATGCCAAAGGTTCGGGGGAAGTTTATACCAAAAATCATGCAAGCAACAACCGTGTTGCCATTGATACCAAGCCTTCGGATGCTCATGAAGCGGCTAAACCTGCCGACGCTAAAGCTACCCGCAAACCAGACCCCAACAATACCCGTATCAGTGAAAAAAGTGCCGAAGCGAATGTGATTACTTCTACCAAGCCCAGTGCGGTAAAAATCACAGAAAAGAAAGACACTAAACTGGCTACTGATAATAAAACAGGTAAAACCCCCACGGTTACGCCCAAAAAAGAAACTATTTTGAATGGTTCACTTTTGCCATCGAGGGCTAAAAATACCCCTAATGGTACAACAGGCAACAGCAATGCAGGAGGCGGTGCCGATGGTGACGATAATGTAAAAGGCAACAAAGGGCAAAGCAATGGCAATACCGTTAAGGGTGGTACGTATGAACGCCGACCTGTAGGAACGGGCGGACAAGGCAAAGGAGGCTCGGGTGGTTCTTCTTATAGTCTGGCTGGTTGGGTATGGAACGGAGAGCCCCGTGTAGATGACGATACAGACGAATCTGGTACATTGACTTTTAAGATAAAGGTTGACTCCGATGGTATTGTACGTTCGGCTGTACCTACGGAAAGAGGTAATTTTTCGCCTTCTGTTATCGAAAAATACAAAAAAGCAGTGATGAAAATTTCCTTTCGTCCTGTGGCAAGCAGTGGCGATATGCCTCCACTTTCGGTGGGTTCTGTTACCTTCCAGATTGTGACCAATTAATGTGTTGATAGTTATTTGTAGAAATAAGCTAAAGTAGTGTACAAACACTACTTTATTTTTTTGTTGATAGTATAGTGGCTGAGGTATCAGCAGGTTTAATGTAGTAATATTTATGATGACTTATTCAGAAACGATTGCCTATTTGTATCAATTATTGCCTGTGTTTCATAGAGAAGGTAAAAAGGCTTATAAGGCCGACTTGCATAATACCTTACAAATATGTGTACATTTGGGTAATCCTCATACCCAGTTCAAATCTATTCATGTAGCTGGCACCAATGGAAAAGGAAGTACTTCCCATTTTTTAGCTTCTATTTTGCAAGAAGCGGGGTATAAAGTAGGCTTATATACCTCTCCACATTTAAAGTCTTTCACCGAACGAATCAGAATCAATGGAAAGCCCATCCCAGAAGCCGAGGTTGTGAAGTTTGTAGCCGATAATCAAGCCTTTATTGTCGATTTAAGACCTTCTTTTTTTGAATGCACTGTTGGACTCGCTTTCGCCTATTTCGCCAAGCAAAACGTAGATATAGCGGTAATAGAGGTAGGTCTTGGGGGACGTTTAGATTCTACCAATGTTATTCAACCAGCATTAAGCCTGATTACCAATATTAGTTTCGACCACACCGACATCCTTGGCGATACGCTTGAGGCGATTGCCGCCGAAAAAGCAGGGATTATAAAGCCCCATACGCCCGTAGTTATTACGGAAAAAGTACCCGAAACAGCGGCGGTATTCAATCAAAAGGCAAATGATTGTGAATCTATAATTCATTACTCCTCAGATAGATACAAATTGAATGAATGTTCATTTGTTGAAAATTCCCTAAAAATTGAAGTGTTTGACCATCTAAAACAAGTTAACCACACGTACTATTCACAGCTTGTGGGGAATTATCAGGCAACGAATCTGATGGGTGTTTTACAAGCGATAGCAGTGTTGCAAACCCAAGGACATGAGATTACAGAGAAAGCCATCGAACAAGGAATTGCCAAGGTAGTTACCAATACAGGACTCAAAGGGCGTTGGCAAATCTTACAACAAGCTCCCCTGATGATATGCGATACCGCACATAACCTTGCAGGAATTACTGCGGTTCTTCATCAACTCAGGAGCTTGCAGTATAAGGGTCGTCTGTGGATGATATTGGGTTTTGTCAACGACAAAGACATAGAGGGTATCTTGTCGTTGCTGCCTCAACAAGCCACTTATGTTTTTTGTCAAGCCAGCATACCTAGGGCTTTATCGGCTAGTTTGTTACAAAGCATGGCAGCACCCTTCGGATTGTTTGGTAAAGTAGTTGTTGATGTGAATGAGGCCATTGCGTATGTGCAAGGTGAGGCTACTGCCGACGATGTAATTTATATAGGGGGGAGTACCTTTGTGGTGGCTGAAATTGCACATTTATGAGCGACTTTACAGCACATTTTTCTGATAAAATGTACGTATGAAAAGATTTATGCGATTCTCAGCGACTTTATTTTGATGGAAAATCAAGATAAGGTATTGATATAAAGTAAATTATTTACAAAAAATTAAGTTAAAAATAGCACTGTGTCAAGAAAAAAAACACCTCGTTTTGAGTTAAGCAAACGCTTAGATAATGTTTTAGAGCCAGGAAAAGCACTCTTTGAAGAAATCAAGGGGCATTGGCGACAAGATTTTTTTAAAAATGATAATCCGATTGTTTTGGAGTTGGGTTGTGGCAAAGGAGAATACACTGTGGGCTTGGCTGGTATATTTCCAGAAAAGAATTTTATTGGTGTTGACATCAAAGGCGATAGAATTGCCGTGGGAGCTAAAAAGGCTTTTGATGCTCAGATGTCTAATGTTGGTTTTCTTCGGACGAAAATCCACGATTTAGTTCATTTCTTTGCTCCAAACGAAGTAGCTGAAATATGGGTGACATTCCCAGACCCACATCCTTTGCAAAGTGGCATCAAAAAACGGTTGACCTATCCGAGATTTTTGGCATTGTATCAAGAAATCCTGCAAGCAGAGGGTTTATTTCATTTGAAAACAGACAGTACTTTATTATTTGAATATTCGTTGGAGGTCTTGCAGGAAATGGCTGTACAGGATTTGATTTACACCGATAATCTTTATGCTTCTGAACTCAACGTAAGACATTATGGTATTAAGACACGCTTTGAAGAACTCTTTACAGCCAAAGGATTTGACATTAAATATTTGGCTTGTCGTTTGAATAAACAGTAGGAGAGTTGATTTAATAGATAAATAAACGAATCTCAGCGGCATCTTTTGAGTTGCGATAGGTTTGACAAAGCAAAAAGGGAGGCTAAAACCTCCCTTTTTCTATACATAAGCATTTGAATTGAGCCTTTTTCTGGCTAATATCAACTGATTACTGGCTAATCAACTCTGCAAAATATTTTACAGTTCTAACTAATTGGCTTACGTAGCTCATTTCGTTGTCGTACCAGCTTACAGTTTTAACCAATTGTTTGTCTGCAACAGTAATTACTTTTGTTTGAGTAGCATCGAACAAGCTACCATAAGTAATACCGATGATGTCGCTACTTACGATTTCATCTTCTGTATAGCCAAAGCTTTCTGTACTTGCAGCTTTCATCGCAGCATTTACCTCGCTTAGTGTTACAGGTTTGTCAAGTACTACTGTAAGTTCTGTTAAACTGCCTGTGATTGTAGGAATACGTTGTGCACCACCGTCTAATTTACCTTTCAATGAAGGAAGAACCAAACCGATTGCTTTGGCAGCACCTGTACTGTTTGGAACGATGTTTGAAGCGGCTGCTCTTGCACGACGCAAGTCTCCTTTAGGGTGGGGGGCATCAAGTGTATTTTGGTCGTTGGTATAAGCGTGAACCGTTGTCATGCTACCCAATACGATACCAAAGTTCTCGTCTAATACTTTAGCCATAGGTGCTAAACAGTTCGTTGTACAGCTTGCACAGCTAATGATTGTTTCGCTACCGTCTAAGATATTGTGGTTTACGTTGAATACGATTGTTTTCAAATCGCCTGTAGCAGGAGCAGAGATAATTACTCTTTTTGCACCAGCAGTTAAGTGAGCGGCTGCTTTGTCTTTATCTGTAAAGAAACCTGTACATTCTAATACAACATCTACTTCGTGTGAACCCCAAGGAATGTCGGCAGGATTACGTTGTGCATAAATTTTTACTTCTTCACCGTTTACAATAATGCTATTATCGGTTGATGTTACTTCTTGATTGAATCTTCCTTGTGCACTATCGTATTTCAAAAGATGTGCAAGGGTAGAAGGACTTGTTAAATCGTTGATAGCAACAACATCAATACCTGGCATGTTGTAGATTTGACGGTAAGCTAATCGACCAATACGACCAAAGCCATTAATTGCAACTTTAATTTTAGCCATTTTTTTATAAGGGATAATTGTTTAAACACTCCACAAAAATACAGTTTATTAAGGCTATTTGCAAGGAATATGTAAAATGATAGGTAAAAAATAAATATAAACGGGCAAGAGTATTGTTAATGATATTAGCATTATAAGGTATATTTTAGTAAAATACTAATATAACTGTCGCTAATTTTAGCAAATTAGCATATAATTACTAAAATTAGTAGTGTTTATCTCTTATTATACTAATAAATTACTTATAGCATAACATCCATACCCTGATGGAAGCACACCCTTTATTCGATGCCAAACAAATGTCACACATAGATTCTTTCCCTTTGTCTGCATCAATACAATAAAGTGAGAGGAATAAGCGGTTGATAGCAAATATGCCCTTACACCAATAGAAAGAATAGGGTTTAGCAAGACATTCTAGCTATATCTTGGTTTAACGATATTTAGAATAATGAGCAGAAGTCTAAGGTTTTGGAAGCGTTCTGACTTAACGATTTTCTCCCACTCAAAAAGTGTAGGGAACAAAAAGCAATTGATTAAATAACCTAGAAAAAACTAGGAATTTTCAGTTTTTTTTTGTTACTTTGTTTAAAGTAATCAAGACTCATTTCAAGAGTATATCAGCCATTTTACAAAACATCCCCACAGATTTTCTCCTTGTTTGTAGATTTCATACAAAGTCTTTCTTTCCCTTAAAAAACACTTTTTTTACGCAAAATAAAATTTGGCAAGCCTAGCATATCCCTTTTCAACAAAGGCGTAACTACTTTAAAATCAAAAAATAAAGTATTTGATGCTAAACTATTGAATGAAGTTGCGTACTCAGGCATAAGAACTATTTGTAGCTACGTTTTTCACACAACGAGGGTGAACCCTAAGTATAACTCTTCGTAGCAGTTGATACATAGATTTGAAAAATCTCTTACCTTTGTAGCCTAAATAAATTAAGCAAAGTTTCATTCATGGAAAACGTAAAAGAAATTATTGAAAAGGCTTGGGAAGATTCAAGTTTGCGCGCGAATAGCGAAACCAAAGCCGCAATTGAATACGTGGTAGAGCAAGTAGATAAAGGCTTGTTAAGAACGGCTCAACCCAACGAAGACGGCTCTTGGACTGTAAACGACTGGGTAAAAAAAGCCATTGTGATGTATTTCCCTATCCGCCAAATGGAAGTACAAGAAGTGGGCATCTTTGAATACCACGATAAAATGAAGTTGAAAAGCAACTATGCTTCGCTTGGCGTAAGAGTCGTGCCTCCAGCCGTAGCTCGTTACGGGGCTTTTATTGCTAAAGGTGTTATTTTGATGCCTTCTTACGTAAATATCGGGGCATACGTTGACGCTGGCACAATGGTTGATACTTGGGCAACCGTAGGAAGCTGTGCTCAGATTGGCAAAGATGTGCATTTGAGTGGTGGTGTAGGTATTGGTGGCGTATTAGAACCACCGCAAGCTGCCCCTGTAATTATTGAAGATGGTGCGTTTATTGGCTCAAGATGTATCGTGGTAGAAGGTGCTAGGGTAGGGAAGAGGGCTGTGTTGGGTGCTGGTGTAACCATTACTGGTAGCTCTAAAATCATTGATGTAACTGGCCCAGAACCAATTGAATACATCGGGTTCGTTCCAGAAAACTCCGTAGTGATTCCTGGCGGATTCATGAAAAAATTCCCTGCGGGCGAATACAACGTGCCTTGTGCCTTGATTATCGGCAAACGCAAGGAGAGCACCGACCTCAAAACTTCTCTTAACCAAGCCCTTAGAGAAAACAATGTTGCGATATAAATACGCTACTATAATCCAGTTTCTGATGATATAATACCAAAGCGAAAGAGATAGACTCTTTCGCTTTTTTTATGCCTTTAATTGCCCATACAAACACGTTTGGTATGCTGCATGAGCGTTGGGTCAACACAAACATTATCTTCGCTTAAATCGCCAATCAAGCCCGTATGGTCTTTTACCTTACTTTGAAGCTCTTCAGAAAAAACATCAAAGTGCCTTATTATCTGCCTTCTACTATTTGTATATACAAGTTAAATACAGATACAACAAACTTGTATATACAAGATGGATTACTCTTATCTATTGCTCAAATGGGGCAGAATTAGGCATTTTGAGAATCTTGGTGCATTTTTGTACTAGAATCACAATAACACAACACATGGAACAAACAATTCAGCTAGGGAAATTCAATCAGCTATCCGTTATAAAAGAACTAGATTTTGGTATGTACCTCGATGGCTACGAGGAAGAAATTCTTATTCCTCGTGTCTATATTCCGGCAGGAACCAAAATAGGCGATACGTTAAATGTATTTCTTTATAGAGATTCAGAAGATAGACTCATCGCCACAACGCTTGTCCCCAAGGCCCAAGTAGATGAATTTGCCTTCTTAGAAGTCAAACAAGTAAGCAAATTAGGCGTATTTTTAGACTGGGGGTTGCTCAAAGATTTGCTCGTTCCTTTTGGTGAACAAAACCAAAAGATGGTTGTCGGGCGTAAATATTTGGTGCGTATTTATGTAGATGACAAGAGCCATCGCATTGTGGCTTCGGCCAAAATAGAACGCTTCTTGCAAGCAGAAATGCCTACATTCGAGCTTGGACAAGCCGTGCAAGTAATGCCGTATGAGTTTACCGACATGGCTATCAAATGCCTCATCGAAGAGCAATACCTAGGGATTCTTTATAGAAATGAAACCTTTAAGAAAATTACACTCGGCGAAACCTACCAAGCTTTTATCAAAAAAATCAGAGAGGATAAAAAAATAGATTTAAGCTTAGAACAGGTCGGTTACGAACGGATTAACAATTGTAAACAAATCATTCTTGACAAACTTCAACAACACGAAGGTAGTTTACCACTCCATGATAAAACAGAAGCATCGGTCATTTATGCCTATTTAGAAATGTCAAAGAAAGATTTTAAGAAAGCTGTCGGAGGGTTGCTTAAAGAACAGAAAATCAGCATTGTTAACAATTGTATCAAACTGAATTAATCCCTAAAACACTTTTGTAAATTACATTTGTAAATAACCACTTCCTTTATATATTGATTTACATTTGTAATTTACAATTCTTTATTTTACATTTGTATGTAAATATTTCAAAAACTACAAATGTAAACACATGGAGCTTAACCAAAAAATAGAACAAATTATTCTCAGCAAAGGTATGTCGCCAAGTTCTTTCGCCGATACCATTGGCGTACAAAGAAGTAATATTTCTCACATACTTTCAGGACGAAATAAGCCTAGTTTAGACATCATTCAGCGTATTTTACGGGTTTTTCCCGATTTAGACCGAGATTGGCTACTTTTTGACACAGAAAGCGCCACTATTACAAGCCCTGAAAATACGCCTCAAACACTTTATAATCAGCAAATTAACCCTACAATTGGGCATACAGGAACGCTCCGAGAATCGCCTAAAATGATTCAATCCGAAGAGAAATCCGTACAAAATACGGTCAAAAGAAAAATAGAACGCCCCATTGTACCCACTTCCATAGAACCAGAAGAAAAAACGATTGATAGAATTTTGATTTTTTATTCCGACGGTACATTTATGGAATATAAACCTGCGAAATAACTATTGAAAGAACGGCAGCAACACCCTGCAATTATTGCCCGACATAAATGGGAAAGTTATTTTTGGTATTGAGATGCCTCATGCGTTTCCTGCTTTTATGTGTATAGGGTGATTAAAAGGCATGAGCTACCTCCCACAAAGCTTCTATCTTTAGGGTTTCGTCTATTATATATTTGCTAATCAATTTTATGAAAAAACCAAATTTACCTCTTTAGATGATGGCAAAACAAACCCTAATCTCTCCAAACAAGGGCAGGAGAGGGGCGTTTTTCGCCCAATCGTCCTTAGCTATCTTTGAATACTTTTCGAGGGCTTATTTGCCAAAAATGAATATTTTTTCATTTTACTTTTTATCAAAAAATAAAAATGGGAGAGGGGACTTCATTTTTTGAACAGGTACACCCTCTTCCTATTTCCTTTCTAGTATCCTTCTCTGCTATTTTGTCCCCTATTTATTTTATTCACTACCTATATTATCTTAACGTCGAAACATCTTCAACCCTACTTTTTTGTGTATTTTCGTGAAAACAAGCTAGTTTTCAGAGATGTTCCACGTGAATATATAATTAACTGAAAATCAGACACTTACAAATAGGAGGTAATTTATACACAAAAGAAGAAAATAGGTGTTATATTGAATATTATATGCTATTTATCTTGATATTATTTATTTCTCTTGAGAAAAACGTAACTTGCATATTTAAACCCAAAATATATATCAATTGCATGGAAAAACTCGATTCGTTAAACCAAGTAGCCTTGTTCCATAAAACCTTTAAAGCCCCCGTTTTACCCTCACCAAGCATACCCAGTGCCGAGCGATGCCAATTGCGGGTAAGTTTGATAGCCGAAGAATTGAAAGAGCTAGAGGAAGGAATTAAAAATCAGGATATTGTAGAAATTGCCGATGCCTTGTGCGACATCCAGTATGTATTGGCAGGAGCGGTGCTTGAGTTTGGTTTGGGTGAAAAATTTGTTGAATTATTCAACGAAGTACAGCGTTCTAACATGAGCAAGGCTTGCAAAACCCTCGAAGAAGCCCAAGCGACGGTCGATTTTTACCTACAAAAAGACGGTACAGAAGCCTTTATTGAGCCTGATGGCGAGCAATTCTTGGTATATCGTAAAAGTGACAATAAAATCCTTAAATCGGTCAAGTATTCGCCAGCCAATCTCAAGGAAATTCTTCAATAATTACAAGGAGCTTATCAAATGGTTTTGCACAAATTTCTTGCTTACAAATTCTTTGGTAAGCTCCTTGATAACACTATAAATCATTCATTATAAACACTTTACTTATAAAAAGTCCCCTACAGGTAGTTGTTTATTTTTAGTCTTTTTTTAAAAAAAATATTAGTTGTATAATTTATATTATGTTAAATAAACTTTTTTAAAACCACCCTATTCGGTGAGATATTGGTTTTTCTTGCTCTAGTCTTATTTTTTCAAATTCCAACACCCACATTTTCAAATCTTCAAATTTTCAAATCCAATAAAAAAGCCCCACAATTGTTTGTGGGGCTTTTTTATTGGATTGATTTGAATGAGCAATTATTCTCCTAGCTCTTTCAATTTATCTTCTTGTTTGAGCAACTTGTACAAGTTTTTCAAGTTTTCTTTTACATCGTCTTCTTTTTTGATTGAGTACGCTTTCTCGAAATAGCCAACAGCTTCTTTAAATTTGGCATCTCTTACAGCTTCGGCAGCTTTACCATCTTTTTTGTACTCATCCATGCTCATATCGCCTACTTTCTTGTTCAATATAACAGCTTCGTTAAATGAAATAACGCCCAAGTTATAGTTTACATCATAATTGTTCGGGTCGGCTTTCAAGGCTTTGTCGTAGTTGGCCAAGGCACTTGCTTTTGCTTGTTTCTGTGCTGCTTCAAGCGGTGCTATTTTAGCGTTTAATTCGGCTACTGTAGCGGCGTTGGCAGAAGCTTTAGCTAAGTCGGCATTCAAAGCCTCTAGTTCTACTTTCTTTTGGTCTCTTTGCTTTATAAAATCAGCGATTTGTTTTTTCGTAGCAGCCGCAGACTTAGGGTCTTTTTTCAATTTATCATTCAAACGTTTGATTTCTCCATCGAAAGCATCAACCTCATCTTTTTTAGCAGCAATCTTCTTTTTCAAATCATCGGTATTAAACTCAGCTACTTTATCTTTCAATTCACGAATCTCCCCTCCTATTTGCTCGGCTTTGTTGTCATAAAGAATCGCCAAGTTGAGTACCGTTTGAACGTTTGACGCATCTTTATCAACTACTTTTTGCAAATCTTCGATAGCCGAATCAATCTTTTTGAAAGCCAAATAAATATTGATTTTCTCGTTTACCAAATCCTTGTTAGTCGGATTGGCTTTGATGGCTTTTTCAATCGTTTCGATAGCTTTAGCTTCGTCTTTACGGTCTTTATAAATTTGAATCAAACCATAATATACCCCTGCATCTTTACCACCTAAAGCGATATATTTTTCATATCCTTCTTTGGCAGCATCTTCGTTTTTAGCCATTTGACCAATGATACCCGTGTACATCGCCGCCGTGGTATCTTTTGTACCTACTTTAGAAGCCCATTGGAGGTCTTTCAAAGCACCTGCATAATCTTTATCTTGGTATTTAGCGATACCCGTACTCATGAAAGCGTTATACAATTTGTATCCACCCTCAGCCTCTGGTTTACCATCTTTGCCATAACTTACTTCCAAATATTTTTTAGCAGAAGCGGCTACAGGGCCTTCTTTACCTTCTTTTACATCGAGGCTAATAGCCTTTTGTAAAAATGACACTGCTTGGTGAGGTGCATCAGGCGTTTGTGCAATGATTTCTTTGTCTTGCGACATGGCCAAGTCGATGTACGCTTCTGCTCTGGTCAACCATGTTTTTGCTTTCAAAGAATCTTTTTTACTTGCAGTTTCGTCAGCCTTCTTTTTTGCTTCCAACAAAGCTTTGCGCTGTGCTTCTTGCATGAGTTTGTCGGCTTGTGCAAACGTTGCTCCTGATGTCATTACTACGGCAAACAGAGCAAATGTGAGTTTTCTCATTGTTTAGTAAATGGTTTGTTAATTATAAATAAGAAAAATAGCTTTTCAAAGAAAAGGCTATTTCGGCAAAATTGCCATTAGTTGTACTTAAATTCAGCTTAAAATTTTACAAGAAAACAAATTAGCATTGATTATCAATACATTAAGAAAAAAGGGAGAAGATCTACTCCTACCCTTTTTATCCTTTATTCGACAGTGTCTGTTGGTATATCGTCTGGATTTACGACAACATCTTGGCTCGTTTCGCTTGGTTCAACGGGGTCTTTTTCGATTTTTGTCACCGACGAAATTTCATCTGATTCATTTTTCAAGCGTATCAATTTTACACCTTGGGTATTACGGCCCATCACACGCAAATCAGCTACTGCAATACGAATCAAGATACCTGCTTTCGTAATAATCATTAAGTCGTTGTTGTCGGTCACTTCTTTGATGGCAACCAAATTACCCGTTTTCTCGGTAATATTCAAGGCTTTTACGCCCTTACCACCTCGGTTGGTCAAACGGTATTCTTCTACATCTGAGCGTTTACCAAAGCCTTTTTCAGAAACCACCAACAATTGTTGTGTTTCGGGCGAAGCTACGCAAACCATACCAATCACTTTTTCGGTTGTTTCTTCCTCATCGAGCCAAATACCTTTCACCCCAGCCGCCGAGCGACCCATCGGACGCACACGGCTTTCTTCAAAGTGTACAGCCCTACCCGAATTGGTAGCTATAATAATATGGTTGTTGCCATTGGTCAAAGACACATCGAGCAGGCGGTCGCCTTCACGGATGGTTACGGCGATGATACCGTTTTGACGAGGACGAGAATAAGCTTCGAGCGAAGTCTTTTTAATCGTACCATCTTCGGTACACATCACAATGTAATTATTATTGATATAGTCGTCGTCGGTCAATGACTTCACATTGATAACCGAGCGAACAGAGTCACCATTTTCAATATTAATCAAGTTTTGGATAGGACGACCTTTGGCTGTTTTCGAGCCTTCTGGCACTTCATACACACGCAACCAGTAGCATTTACCATTTTCGGTAAAGAACAACAGCCAGTTGTGCATGGTTGCCGTAAACAAATGCTCGGTATAGTCGGCATCTTTGGTTGCTACAGCTCTTGAGCCAACGCCCCCTCTACTTTGGGCTTTGTATTCAGAAAGCAAAGTACGTTTGATATAGCCTTGTGCCGAAATGGTAATGAGCATTTCTTCGTCGGCAATCATGTCTTCTACCGAAAACTCATCGTCGGTCAAGTTGATTTGCGTGCGACGAGCATCGCCGTAGCGTTCTTTGATTTCAAAAAGTTCGGCTTTGATTACTTCGAGTTGTCGCTCGGGGCGAGCCAAAATATCTTGTAAATCTTGGATTTGCTTTTGGATTTCAGCGTATTCTGCCAAGATTTTATCTCTTTCCATACCTGTGAGGCGTTGCAAACGCATTTCGAGGATGGCTTTGGCTTGAACATCTGACAAACCAAACGACTGCATCAAACCAGTTTGAGCCGTATTGGGGTCACGAGATTCACGGATAAGTTTGATTACGGCATCGAGGTTGTCGAGTGCAATGATAAAACCTTCTAAAATATGGGCTCTTTTTTGTGCTTCACGCAGATCGTATTGTGTGCGACGAATCACGACTTCGTTGCGGTGCTCGACAAAGTAATGAATCAACTCTTTGAGGTTGAGGGTCATCGGGCGACCTTTCACCAACGCCACGTTGTTGACACTGAACGACGATTGTAAAGCAGAATATTTATACAAATTATTCAATACCACATTCGGAACGGCATCACGTTTCAAATCGAACACGATACGCATTCCTTGGCGGTCAGACTCGTCACGAATTTCAGAAATACCTTCAATTTTTTTCTCATTTACCAAATCAGCACATTGCTTGATAAGCGAAGCCTTATTGACCATGTAAGGAATTTCAGAAACGACTATTTGCTCTTTTCCTGTTTTAGACGTTTCAAAGGTAGCATTACCACGCACCACAATACGTCCACGACCTGTTTCAAAGGCATTTTTGATACCCTGTACCCCGTAGATAGTACCTCCTGTAGGAAAGTCGGGGGCTTTGATGTATTGCATCAACTCGGCCACGGTAATATCTCGGTTGCCGATATAAGCAACGATACCATCGACCACCTCACGCAAATTGTGGGGAGCCATATTGGTAGCCATCCCTACGGCGATACCAGACGTTCCATTGAGTAATAAGTTAGGGATTTTTGAAGGCAAAACGGTTGGTTCATCCAGAGAGTCATCGAAGTTAGGCTGAAAATCAACCGTTTCTTTGTTGATGTCGCCTAATAATTCTTCCGCAATTCTTTTCAATCGAGCCTCCGTATAACGCATGGCGGCTGGCGAATCGCCATCAATCGACCCAAAGTTTCCTTGTCCATCCACCAGTGGATACCGCAGCGACCATTCTTGGGCCATCCGAACCATCGTATCATACACAGAAGAATCACCGTGTGGGTGATATTTACCCAACACCTCTCCTACTATACGTGCAGATTTTTTGTAAGGTTTGTTGTAGTTTACGCCCAATTCGTCCATTCCATATAACACACGACGATGCACTGGCTTCAAACCATCACGCACATCGGGCAATGCACGTGACACAATAACCGACATTGAGTAATCAATGTAAGCTCCCCTCATCTCATCTTCAATGTTAATGGGGATAATGTTACTTAGTTGTTCTGACATAAGATTAGATTACAAATTGTGAACGCTTGCCCTAAGCCTACCTCCTTACACTGCTGTAAGCATGGAGCAGGGACGTTCTGCTAATCACGGTAAAATTCAAAAAAGCTTTTTTTCCCATGAACTTAATACCAAAAATTAGGCTATTTATACAAATTTCGTGAATTTTTCGGGGGTTTGCAAATCTCTTTTTAGTTTGTATCAAAAGTACTTTTGTAGGAAAGTAGTTTCTGTAAAAACGTTTGTTTGAATCTTGATTTTTGTAGCTTTGTAGGCAAAAAACGTATTTTACTCATCTTTCAAAACCCAGCATTGCTATGTGGAATCGCATTCTTACCAGTTGCTTAACCTTGCTCCTGCTCCTGACTGGCACAGCATTTGGCTTTGCCCAAAAAGAGAAAACCTATCCAAAGTACCAAACCGAAAAACAACAAAAAAGCCCGCAACTCAACACTAACGGCGAAATTCCGAAGAAAGTATTTGAGGTACTCAAATATATTCAACAAAATGGAAGACCCAAAGAAGGCTATGTGGGTGGTAGGCGTTTTGGCAATTATGAAAAAATACTGCCTAAATACGATGCTACTGGTAAAGCGATTGAATACCAAGAATGGGACGTAAACCCAAAAATTGAAGGACAAAACAGAGGCAAAGAGCGATTGGTGACTGGCTCGGATGGCAATGCGTATTATACCAACGACCATTATCAATCTTTTACGCTTGTGCCTCGACAACCCAAAAAATAATCATGGCAAATTTCTTACTTACCAAACAAGCTTACAACCAAAGCGCTGACCACCTTCGTAAAGTAGTGATAATTGATGGCTACGATACCACTACCGAAGAAGAGTTTTATGAAGTATTGGCTACGCAATTGGCTTATCCAGAAACGTTCAATGGAAACCTCGATGCCTTCGATGAAATCATCAATGATTTGGATTGGCTCGACGAAAAAGAAATCATTCTAGTGTTTAGAAATTATGATGATTTTTTGGCAGAAGAAAACGACGAACTGCGAGAGATTATCCTGACCATCTTAGACGATGCCGCAGAAGAATGGAAACGCACCGACGACGTAAAAACGTTGTCGATTGTCATTGAACCAGCCGAGTTGGCTATCGAAGATTTAGAAACGATTGGCATCTCTTACGAAGACGAAAATTAGTCGAAATGCCTAACGTCTGAGAATCGAACACCGCCATCACTCCTACAGAAAGCACACAAATAAGCGATTCTCAGCGAGTTTAGCCCATAAAAAATAGCCTAAACCTGTATGTTTAGGCTATTTTTTGTAGTATTTCAACAATAATCCTATCTTTTTTATCCAGAAAATCAGCTAATAATTAGCTCAAAATCAGATTTTTAATCAATTTTACCACTAACTAGATTTCTGCGTGAAGATTCCCGAATCATCAATTCTGTTTTTAAAACCTTTACTTGGGAGGTATTTTCTTTAGGATTTTCAATTTGGTCGATGAGCAACGACGTAGCGGTACGCCCGATGTCTAAGGTTGGTTGTGCCACACTGCTAATGGCTGGCGTGACCAAGGTACAGATGGGTTCGTCGTTGAAACTCACCAAAGCGATGTCTTCTGGCACACGAATATTGTTTTGTTTGAAAGCCTTGATACTTCCCACCGCCAATCTATCACTTACCACCACCAAGCCATCGGGTGGCTCGCTCAGGCGTACCAGATGATTGGTTGACTCAATGGCTTTTTCTAAACTATATTCTCCGTGGATAATCAGCGATTCGTCGATACCAAAGCCAGCATCTTGCAGAGCCTTCAAGTAGCCCTCTAGCCGTAGGTTGCTCACCGAAACATTTTTAGGCCCAGCCAGCAGGGCAATGCGTTTACATTGATTTTTCACCAAGTGCATGGTAGCTTCATAAGCCGCCCCCACATTATCGACCATCACTTTCGATACATCCAAATCAGGGGTATCTCTATCGAAAAAAACCATTGGAATCCCTCTGCGTTGCAGGCGTTTGAGATGCTCGTAATTAGAGGTTTCTTGCGACAGCGAAATGATAAACCCTTCTACTTGCCCTCTTGATAACGACTGTAGGCTTATCAATTCTCGCTCATACGACTCGCCCGTTTGCGAAAGCAATACGCTATAGCCTCTTGCAATGGCTTCGGCTTCAATTCCTTTTACTACAGACGCAAAAAAATGATAGCCTAAATCTGGCACAATAACACCTAATGTTTTAGTTCTACTTTTTACTAAGCTAGTTGCCAGCACATTAGGCTGATAGTCCCATTCTTTTGCTAAGTCCAATACCGCTTGGCGTGTTTCCGGCTTGATGTCGGGCATATCACGCAAAGCCCTTGAAACAGTTGCAACAGAAACTTTCAAGTGACGAGCAATGTCTTTGATTGTAACCTGATGGGCCATTGAAGTTTAAATTAGAGTTTTTATAAACAAATATACAAATCAAAGATAAGCTTTTTATCCTTTTAGGGTAACTTTTGCTCTACTACAAAGTCCCCCAATAGGCGGATTGAGCTTACTTACAGCTACTTCAACCGAATGCACTTGTGGATATTGAACCCGTATTTGCTGAATGATTTGTTGGGCAATATGTTCTAAAAGCTTTATTTTTTGTTGCATCACAGTTGCCGTGATGCGGTACAAGTCTTCATAATTAACGGTAGCATCGAGCAAATTTTGCTCGGCAGCTTGGGTAAAATCGGTCGTAATCTGTATATCTACTTGGTATTTATTTCCAATTTTTTGTTCTTCTTCATAAAAACCATGATAGGCAAAAAACTCTAATCCTTCCAATGCAATCGTTCCCATGTTATTTAATTTTTATAATAGTGTTGTTGATACACGAACATAAAAAAACAGGTAGTTGTTTGCTACCTGTCTTTCTGTATAGAAATTTCTATTAAAAATTATCAAAGAAAGAGCCTCCGCCATTGGAAATATTGCCTGGACTGTCCTTTTTTAATTCTTCCATTACAGACGAAACGGTAGGTAAACCCACATCTTTGTTAGCGATTTTCTTAATTTTCGACTTTAAAGCATTGGCTTCTTTGAGTTCATCTTTCAGTTCTGTTTTTTCTTCTTCTACGGCAGTTGACGCTTCATCTACCAGTGCAGTTGGCACAGACGCAATAGGCGGAAGTCCCAAATAGCTTTCATCTAAATTAGCTTCCTCTTGCAAAAACGTATTGAAAGAAGGAAGGTCGGCTGTAGGCAATTCTTCTTGTTGCAAGATAGTCGAAACCGTTGGCAATTCAAATACTTCTTCGTCTGCCTCCACGTCTGATGTAGATTGCTCGGCTGTTGGTTCACCTACTGTTTGTTCCTCAATTGGGAATACCGCCTCTATCGGCGGTACTGTTACGACTGGCTCGACCGTAGCCACAGGTACTGCCACTGGTTCTGCTGTGGCAACAGGCAAGTTGGTTCTTTCCTCAAACTTAGCCACTTTTTCAAGTGTTTCGCTGGCAAACTTTTTGAGTTCGTTCACCAACAATTCTTTGTAACGCTCCAAAGCCTTGGTATCACGCTCAAGCGACTGTAGGCGATGCTCTGCCTCCTCAACCATAAATGCCGCTTTATTTTCGGCATCAGAAAGCACCATATTAGCTTGGCGTTTGGCTTCGGTATGAATACCCTCTACCTCTTGCGTTGCCTGCTTTACTATATAATCGGCTTCGGCTTGGGCGGTTTCAATCACTTTATTTGCCTCAAGCTGTGCCTTTTCGTTGATTTCACGCTGTGCATCTTCGGCAACCTTGATGGTTTTAAATAAACTACTTTCAATTTCTTTGATTCTATTGATTTCTCGCTCAGACGCTTCCAATTGCTGTTTTGCCATGCGTAATTCATCGCCTACTCGTTCCCACTCTTGCGAAAGCGAAAGCAAAAAAGCATCGACAGATTCGGCATCGTACCCTCTAAAGCTTTTGTCAAAAGTACGTTGTCTGATTTCTAAAGGAGTAATTCTCATATTTTTCTACATTTTTCGTAAAGAGAACCATTGGTTGTTTTAGGCCCACAGACCAATCTTCTCACAAAGGTATAAATTAATATAGTTATTTATTATCAAATTGTTAGAGCAATCTTGAAAAATTTAGTTTTTTACTTCAATTTTCCAAACAGACACCCGTTTATCATCGGAAGCCGACACCAGTAAACCCTTGTGCGACGACCACCAAAGCTTATTGACAGACGTTCCATGACCCGCATGGCGTGCCTTATCTATGACTTTGAGCAGACGAAATTGCTGACTATCCCAAATTTTAATCGACTTATCCATACTAGCCGTAGCAAAAAAATGCCCATCTGGACTAAAGCAAATATCATTAATTGCAAAAAGATGTGCTACAATGTCTTTGTGTAAAGCATAGTTATTGGCAACATCCCATACTTTTAAATGTGCATCTCGGCTACCACTGAGCAAAAACTGGTAATCGGGTGAATATTTTATACAAAATACAGAATTTTGGTGGGCTTCTATCACTTTTTGTAAAGAAAAATCTTCAAGACTGAAAATTTTAATCGTATTGTCGCTATACGCTACGGCTAAATGCTGTTCTACTTGATTTACGGCTATACTCCGCACACTTTTATCAGAAGCCTTGATATGCTTACGCACTGCAAACGATAGAGCATCCATTACAACAATCGTCCCATCAGCCAAGCCAACGTAAGCCGTATCTTCGACAATTACAATACAAAAAATAGCCGCAGAAGTAATTTTGGTAGCCGCCAGTTCTTTTTTATCCCGTACATCAATTACATGAATGCCGTCGAAATTTTGTCCTATCCATAAATATTCACGGCGGGCATCCCAGCCGAGTGCATAAATAGAGGCAGGTACTTGTGCCATCAGTTCGCCCACGTCTGGCGTTTGAAGATTCCAGCGAACGACTAATCCATCGCCAGCCGCCGAGAAAAAACGGGCATTATCGCCACTAGCAGCTAGGGCATACACGCCATCTCTGTGTCCTGAGAAAGTATCTAATTTTTCAACTTGTATGTGCATCCTGTAAATTTCTGTCTTAAAGTCTGCAAAAATACAGCTTTTCAACCTACCAACAAAAGTCAGTTTTATTTGTAATTTTGTCTATCGAACAATCCCCCCATCAATATGGCATTATCTTTTTGTGACGACCTTCATGCTACTGGTAAAATAGCCATTTGGCAGATAGAAGAATCAACGCAGTTTTATTGTGATTTTCTTGACATTGCTCCCAGTCAAGTGGCAACACAAAGCAATGCTACGCATCCACAAAAGCAATTAGAATGGCTCGCCAGTAGAACTTGCCTCAAATATTTATGCCAAGCCATGCGCATTCCTTTTACGGGCGTAAGCAAAGACCAGCACAACAATCCTTCGTTGCTATCGAATACGGCACAAATCTCTATTACCCATACAGACCGCTATGTGGCGTGTGGCATAGATACCACGCAAGCCATTGGATTAGACATTGAAAAAGTTTCTACCAAATTTTTAAAAGTAAAACACAAATACCTCCATCCCGATGAGCAACACAGCGACGACCTGCAAGCACTATGTGTGTATTGGTGTGCCAAAGAAAGTTTGTACAAATGGCATGGACTCAAAAATCTGAGTTTTAAAGAACATATCTTTATTGAGCCGTTTGCCCAAAATGCTTCCTTGCTACAAGCCCAAGTAATGCCCCCCGACCATCGGCATAGCGTTCATCAGCTTGGAGTATATTACATAGAAGATTACATTCTGACTACCACCAAGCAACACCTATACGATACAAAGGCATTTTAGTGCAAGTGTTTGCCCAAAGCATCAATCTAGCAAATATTGAAGTGCTTGCTCTAGCTCTTTTACTTTATCGTGGTCGCCTACTTTTTCAAAAGAAAGAATCAGGTTACGCAAAACACGCCTAATGATGTCGGCATTGCTACAAGGTTCGTAAAAAGTATCGTTAGGCTCTAAATTGAGTTGAGCTAAATAATTATCAATATCGCTTTTACTAAAAACAATGCCTTTATTGAAAACATTGATATAAAATTGCAATCGCTCCGATTTGTAGGTGACAATAAACAAACTGGGTAAGTTTACGCCATAAATGGGCATCCCAATTTTTTGGGCGATAAGCATATAAATGGCACACAGCGAAATAGGATTACCTTTTTTGGCATCCATCACCACATTAATCATAGAATTAGAAGCCGCATGAAAATGCTTGGTATTCGCTCCAAATTTAAACTTTTGGAAGAAAATGGCATTCAGCGTCTTCACCTCGTCCATAGGGTGCATATTATCTCTAAACTCTTGCCATACATCAAAATACATTTGGTCGAGGTCGGTGCGTAGTTTTTCTAAAGAAAGTTCTGGGTATTGATAAGTAGCAATCACCCACAATCCTTCGAGCAAATCTTTTGCACCCGTTTCGTACCATGCCTGCAAACGCCCAATAAAGGCTTGGTATTGCAAACCGTGTATGATGTCTTCTATTTTGCGTTGCATCACAGGACTTAGCGACGAGTCTTCCCATCTATCTTCTAAAAAGGGAATCACTTCACCTCCTAGCGAGCGTATTTTGGTTTCGACCAACGATACAACTTCCACATCTTCGTCATCTAGTAAAGAAACTAGCGCCTTGATTTCAGCTACATTCATAAGCGTTCTCTATGTCATTTTTTTTAATTATTTAAGTTAAATGTTTATAAATTAATTACAAATAAATTGTGTTTTTTTCTCTAAAAATACCGTTTGCTCACAAATAGAAAATATAATTTTTTTTAGATATAGATTCTACTAAATTTGTTGCATTAATGCTCATTAAAACCCCATTACACATGAAAATACTCGTTACTGGCGGTGCCGGATTCATCGGTTCTCATACAGTGGTAGAATTATTCAAAGCTGGTTATGAATCGGTAATTCTCGACAACTTTTCTAATTCTGAAAAAGCTGTTTTAGATGGTTTAAAAGAAATTATCGGACAAGAAACGCCCTATTACGAAGCCGATATTAATGACCCAGCCGCATGGGATAAAGTTTTTACAGAAAATAAAATAGATGGTATCATCCATTTTGCCGCCAACAAAGCTGTAGGCGAATCGGTACAAAACCCCTTGAAATACTACCGAAACAACGTAGCGGCAACAGTACTCATGATTGAAAAGATGCAAGAATATGGCGTAAGCAACCTTGTGTTCTCTTCTTCTTGTACAGTATATGGCGAACCCGACAGCCTGCCCGTAACCGAGCAATCGCCTATCAAGCCTGCCAACTCGCCTTATGGCAATACCAAGCAAATTTGTGAGGAAATCATCAAAGACACCGTAGCTACGCAAAAAGGTTTACGTGCTATCTCGTTGCGATACTTCAACCCAATCGGGGCACATGAAACGGTACTTATTGGCGAATTGCCTATTGGTGTACCTGCCAACCTTGTTCCTTTTATTACACAAACAGTAGCCGGACTTAGAGGGCAACTTTCAGTGTTTGGCGACGATTACCCAACGCGAGACGGCACCGCCGTAAGAGATTACATCCATGTAGTTGACCTAGCCAAAGCACACGTTTCGGCCTTAGCGTTGTTGATTAAGCAAGGTGACGCACCTGCCTACTATGACATCTTTAATATTGGAACAGGAACTGGTAGCTCGGTGTTGGAAGTGATTACAGCTTTTGAAAAAGCCACTGGTTTGAAAGTAGATTATGCCATCAAGCCAAGAAGAGCTGGTGACGTAACCGCAGTATATGCCGACTGCACCAAGTCGAACGAAGTATTAGGCTGGAAAACAGAGAAAACCTTGGAAGATGCCCTAGGTGATGCTTGGCGTTGGCAAGAAAAAGTAGCGAAACGCTAAAGTAAGTTAGTGAATTAGTGATTGAGCGAGTTAGTGATTTAATTTACAATAGCTTATAGTCTATTTTTGATGAAAATTCCTGAAAAGCAAAACACTAATTCACAATTCACCATTGATATATCATACATACAGAATCAAACCAAGGAGTAATCCGCCGAGAAAAATAAAGAAGGTTGGTATTTTGGTATAACGTACCACCAATAAAGTAATGGCGATGGTCAGCATTCCTACGTAATCGCCCTTAGAAGCAATGGGCATCAGAAACGTAACAGCCGCCGACAACGTTAAACCCACCGATGCTGCATTGATGCCTTCTAAAGAAGCCCTAATCGCTCTATACTGTTTGAGTTGCCCCCAGATGCGATACACAAAGAAAATCAGGAACGTTCCAGGCAGAAAAATTCCTAAAGCTCCTACTGCACTTCCCAACAATTCATAGCCTAATCCTTCACCTTTCAAGACAAGTGTACCCAAATAAGAGGTAAACGCAAAAACAGGCCCCGGCAAAGCCTGCGACAAAGCCATGCCCGTAAGGAAATCGTCGCTTCTGATGACTTCTTTAAACTCTACAAACTCGGTATAAAGCATCGGAGCAAGTACTTGTCCTCCGCCAAATACAAGGCTTCCGTTACGGTAAAAATTTTCAAAAAGTAGAATAGGCGTTGCCTGCGTCACATTTCCTAATAAAGCCAAAAAAACCAGAAATCCCCAAAAAAGGTGAAAATTCGACCAAGGAATAACCATTTTGTGTTTGTTCTGCTCAGGATAATCTTTATAGTTTAAGGCCGTAAATGTACCGCAAATAATCAAGGCAATAGGACAAACCCAAGGTGACTGAAAATAGAAGGAAAAACCTGCCGACAACAACATGAGCCAATAACCTGATTGTTTTTTCAGAACTAATTTTCCTAATAAAATACCAGAATGAATAATCAGGGCAATACCAATGGGTTGGATAAATTTAATAATATCTCGGTTTCTAAGATAAGTCATGCCCAAGGCAGCGGCAGTCATAATAATCACCGCAGGCGTAACCCAAATCAGCAACGTAAGATAAGCCAAGTTAGAGCCTCCTCGCTTATAACCAATAGCGGTGAGTACTTGTGTAGAGGTAGGTCCCGGCAAAATGGCACACAATGCCTGTATTTCGAGCAGTTCTTCTTCGGTGAGGTATTGTTTCTTTTTAACCAGTCGGTCGATAAACATCGCTAGGTGTACCTGTGGCCCACCAAAAGTTGTAAACGCCAATAGTAATATATCTTTCAAAAAATCAATATGCTTTAATCCTTTCATGCCTATACTGTTAGAAGCCTCTTCACAAAAACAGGTTCGATTATAGCCCTATAACCAAACCTGCTGCGAAATTCAGAAAATTGTATGGATTAAACAAATAGCTTTGTTGCCACTAAATTACTATTTATTGTTTTTTTAGTCCTAATTCTACCAATCTTTCATGTAAAAACTCTCCAGCCGTCATATCGACATAGAGTTTCGGATGACTAGCACTTACACAAGAACTGAGGCAAGTCAAGTCCATTTCAGAACGTGGGTGCATAAAGAACGGTATCGAAAAACGAGAAGTACTCAGCTTTTCTCTCGGCGGATTCACTACTCGATGGATAGTTGATTTAAGCTTATGATTCGTCAGTCTGTCGAGCATATCGCCTACGTTTACCACCACATATTCGGGTAAAGACGTAATCGGAATCCATTTGCCATCATGGCGTAACACTTCTAATCCTTCTGCCGATGCACCCATCAAAAGTGTAATCAAATTGATGTCGCCATGCGCCGCCGCTCGCACCGCTCCTTCGGGAATTTCATCGGGATTGGGTACAGGGAAATAATGTAAGGCTCTCAGGATTGAATTGCCATTTTTTACTTTATCTTCAAAATAATCTTCTGGTAAATTCAAATAAAGGGCAATGGCTTTGAGTAAAGTTTTACCTGCTTGTTCGAGTGTTTGGTAAGCTTTTACCGTATAAGTTTCAAAATCGGGAAATTCTGTAGGAAAAACATTAGCAGGGTATTCGTTCCAAACCACATCGCCATCGTCTTGTTTGGGTTGACCAATGTGGTAAAACTCTTTCAAATCGGCTACTTTAAATCCCTTGGCTGTTTCTTTTCCTTTGCCGACATATCCTCGTTGCCCAGCAATGCCCTGTATTTCGTACTGACGCTTGAGGTCGTCGGGGGCATAAAAAAATGCTTGTACGGCTTTATATAAAGCGTCGGTAAATTCGTCGGTCAAGCCATGATTTTTTACCGCTACAAAACCGATCGTATTGAAGGCATTGCCAAGGTCTTGTACAAAAGCTTGTTTTTTTAGGGCATCGCCCGATACAAAATCTGCCAAATCGAGCAGAGGAATGCTGTCGTGAAGTATTGCTGTATCAGTCATTTTATAGGAAACGTTTGTTGATTTTTACGACTATGTACCAAATAAAAACGCCCAAAAGCAAGTATATTTACTCAGCTTTTGGGAGTACAAAGGTCTAATTAAGTTATGATTCTTCAAAAACTATTTGACAGCATTTTCAAAGTTTTTGCTTACAGCATCCCAACTAACCACGTTCCAGAAGGCAGCGATATAATCGGCACGTTTGTTTTGGTATTTGAGGTAATAAGCGTGTTCCCAAACATCTAGTCCAAGGATAGGCTCACCTTTTTTCTCGGCAACATCCATCAACGGATTATCTTGGTTAGGCGTTGAGCTAATCACCAATTTTTTATCTTGCACCAATAACCAAGCCCAGCCAGAGCCAAAACGACCCGTAGCCGCTTTCGCAAATTCTTCTTTGAATTTATCGAAAGAACCAAACGTTGCGGTAATGGCATCGGCCAAAGCACCCGTTGGTACGCCTCCGCCTTTAGGCGAAAGGATATTCCAGAAAAATGTGTGGTTCCAGTGGCCTCCTGCGTTGTTGCGAATGGCAGGGCTTTGCTTACCAGCTTCTTTCAAAATATCTAGCAAAGAAGCTTTTTCTACGGCAGTACCAACCACCGCTTTGTTGAGGTTATCGACATAAGCCTTATGGTGACGACCGTGGTGAATTTCCATTGTCGTTTTGTCGATGGAAGGCTCTAGGCTTTCGGGGCTATAAGGCAAGGCAGGCAATGAAAAAGGGGCAACCTCCAACATGGTTTGTTCGAGCGACATCACAGGAAATTTGCTGTTATAGCTACGACCAAACGACCAAGATTTTATGCTAGTAAGTGCCAATGCCGACGCAAGAGTACTTTTGAGAAAGCTTTTACGATTCATAGTTTAGTTATAAAAATAATTGAAAAAACAGTTACATTGTTCAATGACAAAAGCCACCACGATAGTTAGTCATAAGCCACCCGACCAATAATACTACGTCCAAGCGTAATTTCGTCGGCATATTCTAAATCGCCTCCAATAGGAATACCTCTGGCAATGGTTGATATTTTGACCCCAAGCGGCTTTAAGCGTTTGGTCAAATAAAAAGCCGTGGTATCGCCCTCCATCGTGGGGCTGAGGCCGAGAATTACTTCTTGTACGGCTTGGGTTGTACCAAGATGAGCTTCGATGCGTTGTACAAGCGAATCAATTTTCAAATCGGCAGGGCCAATGCCTTCCAAAGGTGAAATAATTCCTCCAAGCACGTGGTACAAGCCACGGTACTGAGCTGTGTTTTCGATAGCCAGTACGTCACGAGTATCTTCTACTACACATAATAACGAAACATCTCGCTTAGTATTGGCACAAATCCCACATAAATCGGCATCGGCAATATTATGGCATTGTTGGCAATAGCGAATTTGGGTACGCATAGCCGTAAGTGCCTCCGCCAAGCGAAGCGTTTGCTTTTCGTCACGTTTGAGCAAATGCAATGCCATCCGCAAAGCCGATTTCTTGCCAATACCGGGCAATTTGGCAATTTCTTCGATGGCATTTTCTATTAACTTCGATGGATAATTCATAGCATAAGTGATTGAATGCTGGGATATTTACATGACCTCCGCAGCAATGCCACGACGACAAATATCATTACGCATAGGAGCAAGCTCGTCGAACGAACCCTTTTTTACAGAACATTTCCCCTTGTAATGAATCAACAAAGTGCATTGTTCGGCTTGTTCGGGCGTGTGGCCACATACTTCGATGAGCGTTTCTATCACATAGTCGAACGTATTTACATCGTCATTAAATACAACGAGGTCATATTGCTCTACATCAATCACCTCGTCGAGAACTTCTACCTGTACATCTTCCTCAAATTGTTCAAATGGTCGCATGACTCGTAATTTTTATCTAAATTTATATTTAATCTTTGTTGGCAGTTGATAGGCAAACACCGCCAGTCATTCTACCGTCTTTTTTCAAGAAGTTATTTACAACAAATTTACTAAAAATATCGGTTTAATGTATTTTTGCCTCATAACAACCCATAGATTACAACAATAATTCTATTTAATTAAACACTCATTTATAGCCCCTAATAGCCAATGACCACAAGTTTAGCATTTTTTATTTTAGCCTTATACTTTTTGATGCTCATTTTGGTAGCTCATTTTACGGCCAAAGGAGCCGATACGCAGGCATTTTTTACGGCCAACAAGCAATCGCCGTGGTGGTTGGTTGCCTTTGGTATGATTGGAACATCTATTTCGGGCGTAACGTTCATTTCTGTACCCGGCGATGTAGGCAAAGTATCGCTTTCGTACTATCAGATTATTTTGGGCAACTTGGTCGGGTATTTTGTGATAGCCACCGTATTGCTACCGCTGTATTATAAACTCAACCTGATTTCTATTTATACATATTTAGAAAAACGCTTTGGTTTTTGGTCGTACAAAACAGGTTCGGCCTTTTTCTTATTGGCTCGTACCCTTGGCTCGGCGGCTCGCTTATTTTTGGCGGTACAAGTATTACAATTGGCTATTTTCGATGGCTGGCATATTCCTTTTGCGGTATCGGCTATGGTGACAATTGGCTTAATCTGGGTTTATACCTACCGAGGAGGCGTAAAAACGATTATTGTCACCGATACACTCCAAACCTTTTTCCTGCTTACGGCGTTGGTACTTACCATTATTTTGATTAACCGACAACTCAATTTTTCTTTCGGAGAAATGCTTACAGCCATCAATCAAAGCAACTATGCTCAAATGTTTTTCTTTGATGATTTTTCTTATAAACATCATTTTGTCAAAGATTTTGTATCAGGAATATTTATTGCTATTGTGATGACGGGCCTAGACCAAGACTTAATGCAAAAGAACCTTACTTGTAAAAACATTGGCGAAGCACAAAAAAATATGTTTTGGTTTTGCTGTACTTTTGCCCTTGTCACCTTGCTTTTCATTGCCCTAGGGGCATTGTTGTACATTTATGCCGACCATATTCATTTTACGCTACCAAGCAAAACAGACCAACTCTATCCGACCCTAGCCTTGGGTGGACATTTTGGTACGTTGGCAGCTATTACTTTTTTGCTTGGCATCACCGCCGCCACCTATGCCAGTTCTGATTCTGCCCTAACGGCGTTGACAACAGCCTTTTGCATCGATTTTATGAATATTGAAAAATTTGAGGAAAAACAACGCAATACCATCAAGCATTATGTACACGTAGGGTTTTCGGTACTTTTTTTTGTAGTCATTCTCATTTTTCAAGCCTATAGTGAGCAGTCGATTATTGCAACAGTATTTAATATTGCTGGTTATACATACGGGCCATTGCTCGGCTTGTTTGCTTTTGGCTTGTTTACAAAAACGCCCATTCATGATAAGTTGGTGCCATACGTTTGCGTTGCCGCACCTATCCTGACTTTCGTTATTGATGCCAACTCAAAAGCTTGGTTGGGCGGCTATCAGTTTGGATTTGAAAAGTTATTATTGAACGGAGCAATCACAGCCTTGGGATTGGCTTTGTTGAGGAGCAAAAAATAGAGAAGTAAAAGGCTGCCTTTCCTTTTTGAGACAGCCTTTTTTATTTTTAGATAAATGCCTGATACGATAAAAGTACAATGGCGAGTACGGCAAGCAACAAACCCAACCCATTGACCAAAGATAATTTTTCCTTGAAAATCAATACTCCTACCAAACTCGATCCCAGAATCACGCCAATGTTGTACAAAGGCAATACATAAGCCCCGTTGTTGTCATACACATCTAAGGCTTTGAGTAAATACAAAAACGACAAAAAGTTGGGAATACCCAAAGGAATCGCTGCTACTACATTTTTCCAATGCCATGTAAGTTGTTTTTTCCATAAACGAATCGTCCAAAAAATTGAACCAAACAGCATCGACCCCAGTAAAATGGTTAGGGTAAAAGGAATGGTAGCACCTGCCTTCGTAACATATTGGGCATTCAGATAATTGAACGTGGTGTTGGTAATGCCATACATCACAAAAACCCCCACAGGCAAAAACCATTCTTTCGAGCGAGAAGCTTGCGTATCGGCTTCTTTTTTTAGGGTACTCATCACCACCGCCACCAATGCCATGCCCAAACCCATATAATTGAAGCCGTCGAAATCTTTGCTTTTTCCCCAAAACAACAAACTCACCGTTACGGGTACAACCAACGAAATATTGTTTGCCAACGAAGTGGCTGTCATGCCCATTTTTTGCGTCGAAACGCCCGACAAAAGGAAGGTTAGCACAAAGCCTACACCCAACAAAAAAGCATAATAAGTGCTTTCGTGCTGACTTAGCTCAAAGTGTTGACCTGTCGGTAAAAAAGCCAAACCTGTGAGAAAACACACAGGATAATTAAAAACAATGGCTTGGAAGGTATCTATCTGCCAACGAGGATGCAGCCGAAAATTGACCAATAAAGCCACTGAAAAAACAATACTCAACAACAGTGCAATCATGCCTTAGCTATTTTTATGAACCAAATCTTCTAGCAAAGATACCCAAATGGGTGAATTATTGAGGCTTTCTACCAATTGCCAATGCTTGCCGCCCATTTCTTCAAATACTTCTTTGTACTCTTCGCCTACTTCGATGGTTGTTTCGAGGCAATCGGCCACAAAAGCAGGTGAAAAAGCCAACACGCTTTTCTTGCCTTCTTTGGCTAGGCGTTTGATGGTGTCTTCGGTATAAGGCTGAATCCAAGGGTCTTTGCCTAAGCGAGATTGAAATGTGGTAAGATATTTGCCTTCTGCCAAGCCCAATTCTTTGGCCAACAAACGGGTAGTTTCGTGGCATTGGGCACGGTAACAATATTGATTCATGGCATGGATGCTGTCGCAACAAGTGCCAAACTGGCAAGTATTGCCTGTGCAGTCGCCCTTGCGGATTTGTCGCTCTGGTACGCCATGATAACTAAAAATGAAATAGTCGAAATCTTCGGTTTGCATATAGTTACGTGCAGCCGACGCAAAATGGGCAATAAAGTTGGGATGGTTGTAATACGTATTGACAAATTTAATTTCAGGAATAATTTGCCAGCCCGATACAATTTTCATCACCTTTTCATACACCGAGCCAGTCGTTGCCGAGGCATATTGTGGAAAGAAAGGAATCACAATGATTTTTTGATAGCCTGCCTTCCGAAACGATTCGAGGGTTTGGTCTAAGGATGGGTTTTGGTAACGCATCGCCAATTTAACATCAAATGCCTCTCCAAGTTTTGCTTGCAACATGACTTCTACGTCTTCGCCATAAAATTTGAGTGGCGAACCTCTTTCTTCCCAAAGCTCTTGGTAAGTTTTGGCCGATTTGGGTGCTCTGAAAGGAGCAATAATCAGATTGACGAGCATCCAACGAAAAGCAAAAGGAATATCTATCACCCTGCCATCCATTAAAAATTCACGCAAATATTTACGTACATCGGGCGTATTGGGCGAATCGGGTGTACCGAGGTTGACGAGCAATACGCCTGTTTTGAAGACAGTAGTTTTTGTTGAAATAGTTTGATTATCAGACATTTTAATTTACGTAAAATTTACATTGACCTGCTCGAAGTATGCACTCACTTCTTGCTAAAAACAAGCCTTTACCATCAGTACAAGCATTGCTGTTACAGACCTAACTTGTTTTTCTCCTAATTGTTTGACAAAAGTACGCAATAAAGCCCAACATCAAAAACACCCAAACGACATCAATCTACCCAACCTTCGGGTTTGAAAGGCGTGCGATTGATACCTTCAAAACAAGGCACTTTCTCTTGGCAGGTAGGAGGCGAACCCACAGGACAGGTATAAACTTGTCCGGGAATAATCGAAGTAACAGGGGCTTCGGTGCTTGGTACGCCCTTCATGCGGTCAACGTAAATGACTTTTTTACTTAACGAATACACATCAAACAAGCCCAAGATTTTTTCGGAAGGGTCGGTTTTACATTTGATATTCAAGCTAAAACGAGTTTCGGCAGGTACATCAAATAGCGTACCCGTGTTTTGTACCTGAGCTACCAACGACTGGTAATAGTTGTAGGCATCTTCTGTAATCGCCCGTTGTTCTACCAATACATAATAAGGCGAATAATCCGTAAAAGGCACACGCACGATTTGTCGGCCCGTGATGCGTTTACCGTTCATGAGGGCATCAGAAAAAAGATTTAGTTCGCTTGGCAAGGTAACGTTCCAGCAAGGCGAACTGCACAGATAATTCCATATATCTTCGGTAGCATTTTTGGGTGGCTCGCAATAGTTTTTCGTAAAATTATATTTTGCTCCATTATAGCACGTAGCACAATACGGTGCTTTTTCGTAATGCCTCCAATACCATTGGTAATAGTCGCCTGCCTGTGCATCGTCCTGAAAATCAATATATACATTAAAACCTGCACGTCGAACATCGCCCTTATAATAGGCATCATTTACCTCAAATTGCGTAATGAGGTTGTCGATAGCAGGAGCTTTTTTCATTTTTTCGGGTAAAGATTCATATTCTTTACCATTGCTCAATACAATGTGTAAGGTATATGTTTCGCCCACAACTCCCACAAAAGCATCGGGCGTAAGGTAAGTGCCAGCTGCGGTAGCACTTTCTGAGAGCTGAATAGTATTGCCTGTGGCAGTGGTCAGATACACTTTTGCCAAGATTTCAGGAACGTATGCACTAGCCCCGCTGATTTTATCGGCCGATTGGTAAATCTTTACTTTGTAAGGTCCAACCTGATTGGTCAGCACGGCTTCTACCGTTAAAAAACGCTTGTATGCCACTTGCGTAAAATCTTCTACAGGATTGATACACGCATATTGAATCAACAAAAGAATAGCTACATAAAACAGCCTATATATATTTTTCATCTTGATAAAATGCTAATTGGAGTATAAAAATATTGCTTACAAAAATTTAAAATTATACGTCAACGATACAAATGGTGCACCAAAAACGCTTAATTCATAAGGCTTTAGCCCCGAAGCGACCGATTTAAAAAACACAGAATAGGCATTTTTACGGGCGTAAATATTATATACCGTAAAAGTCCAACTGCCTTCCCAACGCTTGCTTTTCATCGAAGGATTGGTGATTGTCCAAGAAAAATCGAGGCGATGATAGTCGGAAATACGGCCATTGTTGCGTGCCTCATACACAGGATACTTTTTGTTTTCGAGGGTGTACATCCCTACAGGCGAAGAGAAAGGTCGGCCTGTTTGATAAGCAAAAGTAAAAGAAAAACTATGGTGCTTCGACGGCTGAATATTCATCATGAGGTTGAAATTATGCGGTTTGTCATAATTCGACGGAAACCAATCGCCATTACTGATTTGTTGTAAGGCAGGAAAATCTCCTCTGATTTGTTGCAAACTTCTGGCATAAGTATAACTCACCCAGCCACTCATTTCGCCTTTTTTCTTGGTAAGCATCAATTCCAACCCATACGCCTTGCCTTCGCCAGCCACTACTTGTGTTTCGAGGTTTTTGTTGAGTTGTAAGTTTGCTCCAGAAACATAATCTAAAATCTGCTGCGATTTACGGTAATATCCTTCGGCCGATAACTCCCATTTGTTATCGTCAAATGCCCTAAACGCCCCCAACGACACAAAATCACTTTGCTGTGGCTTGATATACTCATCTGCCAATTTCCAACGGGCTGTCGGCAGTGGCGTGGTATTATTTGAAATCAACTGCATATACTGATACATACGGTTGTAGCCAAACTTGAGGGTATTATCGTCGTTGATGGCATATTTCATCGTAATACGAGGCTCTAAACCGCCATACGATTGCATCACCTCACCCGAAGAATAGGTTTGCGTACCAATAATTGACGCAGCACTTTTGGGCTGAGTCGTCAAATAGCGTGTCACCGTGCCAGCACCTAGGGCGAGGTAGTGACTGTAGCGTAAACCCGCTTGAATCGTAAATTTTTCATTGATTTTAATTTCATCATCAGCAAATACCCCAAACTCCATGCCTTGCTCATTGGGCAGTTCTACCGCTGCAATCCTCGATACTACGCCTTTGTTGAGCGTTCCGGGCATGATGTCGTAGCGAATTACGCTCAAGCCTGCATTGATTTTATGCTTTTCGTTGGGGTTATAGTCGAAATTGACTTTGAGGTTATTGTAAAAAATTTTGTTAGATAAATCTATCGTATTAACCGTATCGGGCGAGTAGGTCAAGGTTTTGTACATACTGCTAATACCCGACACCTCCATGCTCCATTGCGGATTGAAATAATGACTCCAATGCAAGGCTAAGTTTTGATGTCCATACTTAAACTGCGTTTGCTTGGCTACCACGTTTTCGAGGCTAAACAAAGAATCGACTTGGTAGAAATCTTTACTCATGTACATCGACAGCGAAAAAGTGTTGTTTTTATTAGGTCTGAAAAACACCTTACTTGCCAAGTCATAGAAATTGGCTTTGGTATGATACAGATTGGCAGGAGCAAACCATTTGAATAAGAAGTCGTTGAATGAAAAACGCCCTGCGACCAAGATAGATAGTTTTTCTTTGATGAGGGGTATTTCGGCCATCGCCCTGTTTGAAACCAGTCCAATACCGCCCGTCATTTTGAATTTTTCGGTATTAGGTTCGGTCATTTTAATATCTAAAACCGAGGCGGTTCGCCCACCAAAACGGGCAGGAATCCCACCTTTGTACAACTCTAATTCTCTGATGGCATCGGAAGTAAAAACCGAAAATAATCCAAACAAATGCGTAGGATTAAAAATGGGCATATCATCCACATAAATGAGGTTTTGGTCCACATTGCCTCCTCTAATATTCACGCCGTTTGCACCTTCACCTACCGACGATACCCCCGGCAAGGTTTGAATAGACCGCATAATGTCAACTTCGCCCATCATGGCAGGCAGTTTCTTAATTCCTTTGATATTCAGCAACGTTACACCCAATGAAGGCGTTTGAATACTTTTGCGTGTAGCTTGGCTCGATACAATCACTTCTTCTAGCGTCTTGCTGATGTCTTCTACCATAATATTCAATTCGGTATCTTTCGACAACAAAATGCGGTTGCGATACGATTTATAGCCTACATGGCTCACTTTAATCACATATTCGCCGTATGGCAAGTATATTTTAAAATTGCCAAGACTATCCGTAATAAAACCCGATTTTTTAAAATCTAAAGAAATAGTCGCACCAACCAAGGGGAGTTCTGAGCCTACTACCGAAACTTTACCAGAAAGTGTATAAAAAGTAGGATTAGGATTTTGATGTGTTTGCTGTGCGTACATCGGATAAATACCCAAAAAAAACGGCACTACCCAAAAGAGTAGGCGTTTGAAGTAAAATAATTTCATAGGTTAAAATTGGATTGAAGGAATGTTCTGCCTCAATTTACAGAAAATAGTTGATAATACTCGCAATGGGCAAAATTCATCGACCAATGACCCCAATCAATCGGCTAATGCAAGCATTTACCAAACAAAAACAGTCCCAAAGAAAGCTTCGAGACTGTTCATTTTTACTTCAATCATAAATTGTTTTGTACCACAAGTGGTTTTACAAAAATCACTTTTCAGAGATAAATTTGTATTTTTACCAAATTTACACCATACAAAACGATTGAACAAATTGATATTATTGATAAAACTATCATTAAAACCTATACAACCAACGCAAGTACTTCCTTGAGGTTTTGTACACTGCTAAAATGAGGATGGCTCACCTGATGCTCGACGGTTTCATGCACCCAAGTGGTATGATACGGAATGTGTACACCGTAGCCACCAATCGCCAATACGGGCAACACATCAGATTTCAGCGAATTGCCTATCATCATAAACTCGGAAGGCTGAATATCGAGATGCTTGATAAGTTTTAGATAATCGGCATTTTGCTTATCAGACATGATTTCGATGTGATGGAAAAAAGATTCCAAGCCCGATTTTTTCAGCTTTCTTTCTTGGTCGAGCAAATCGCCCTTGGTTGCTACCACCAAACGGTAGTTGCCTTGCAAGGCTGTGAGTACTTCTTCTACTTGTGGTAGAAGTTCTATGGGTTTTTCGAGCATTTCTTTGCCAAAAGCAATGATTTTTTCTACCGCCAAAGGACTTATCGTTGTCCCTCCTATTTGCAAAGCAGCTTCTATCATGCTCAAAATAAAGCCCTTAACCCCGTAGCCGTACAAAGGCAAATTGGCTAATTCTACTTGTAAAAGTGCTCGTGAAACGCTGTGCTGAGGAAGGTAGTCTTCCATCAGTTCACAAAAGCGGTGTTCTATTTCTTGAAAATAGGGTTCGTTTACCCAAAGCGTATCGTCTGCGTCGAAAGCAATTACTTTGATGGACATGAGCTAATTAGATTACAAAAATGGTTATGTATTCGGATAGAAATTATTGAATCCTTTTGCCAGAAGACCTCTCTTTAGCTTGTTGTCGCCTGTCCATAATGGCATTTTTAGTTCGATTGAAAGCGCTACAAAAGGTATATCTTTGAGGTCTATTTCGTGGCAAAGGTCGTATGCTTGCTGCCTACTTGGAGTACTGATAAAGTCTAGGGGAATAAATTTGACGTTTTCGATAATGGCATTGAAATACGTAAAAAACTCAACTTCATCGAGTTTGGTGAGTTTAAGCATTTTGCGTTGGTGCTTAAATATCTCGGCTATGATAAAGTTGGGGGCGTAGAAAGTGAAGGCATCATCCAGTAATACTTCTCTGATTTGAGAAGCATTGGAGAGCAATGCCGAAAAAATCAAATTGGTATCTATAATGATACTTTTCTTCATCAGCGTTTTACGTCTTTCAAGAAATCATCCCCGTTTTTTGCCCACCAACTGTTGTCTATTTCGTTGGCCATTTGGTCGATAGTAGGCGAAACCTGTGCCGCCTGTGCGGTAGCTTCTATCTCCAAACGCTTGATGAGTGCCATCAGGTAGGTTTCATCGAATATGCTACGGTCGAACCTGATGAGCATCTCGTTTCCTGTATTTTGAATTGTTAGTGCATTCATTAAGATGAGTGTTTTTTAAAAATGAACAATATTTCTAAAACATCAGTTCTTCTAAAGGGCAAACGCATGAGATTACTTTTATTTAGTGTAAAAAAGAGCCACTAAGTGCTAATCCAGAATTGTGAATTAGTGGTTTGATTTTAGCCAAGGACAACCCATTTTAATCAAAAGTAATCATAACTTGCTGAAAATAAAAAACATAACTCATAATTTATAGTTTATAATTTTACATTATTACTTAAATAATCGTGCAAATTTACTTTTGATTAAAAAAAGTGAATCACTAAAAACCAACTCATTTACAATTGACTAATTCACAATTCTGCATTACAATGAACACTATTTTCTGTTTACTCCTTTTCTTTTCTGCTAAAACTATCACGGTGATTGATGCCAAAAGTAATCAGCCTATTCCTTTTGTTGGTTTTATTGGGCTTCACGACCACAAAGGGGGCTATGCCGATGCACATGGACGCATATATGTAGCAGGCGACTTGGCACAGCCTTTTGTGATTTCTTGTATTGGTTATGCTACAGATACCGTTTATTTTGATAAAGAAATCGTTCGGATGCAAGCCCAAACAGTCGTTTTACCAACCGTGCAAGTAACGGCTCAAGCGAGCAAAATAGCTACGCAAGCCTTAGGATTTTTCAAGAAAAACTCTTGGGTTTCTTTTGCCGCTCAGGCAAAATATGAGTTTTATACTTTTATTGCCAATCCCGACACCTCACATCAATGGTATATCAAGACGATTAAATTAGCCCTTAGAGGTTATCGTAAGAAAACGTTTGAATCGTTTAAAATTAGACCTCACATAAAAGACGCACGCAAGCGAAAGCCTCATCTTGAATTATTGCCTCATGACCTTACGGTAGATGTTCCCAAAGGTAAACATTCAGTTTTTATAAACCTTACTCAACCCATTCTTTTACCCAAAACAGGCTGTTTTATTGGCTTTGAAACGGTGGGTTATACTTTAGAACCCAATCAATTTATTCCTTATTCCGATTATACGCCACAACCCAACGACGAAAGTGTACAAGTCAGTATTCCACTGGTAAAAGCCCCTACGCTATCGCTTTGGCGTAGTAAGTATGCCAATAATTGGCTAGGTTCTCCGTCCGACACCCATAACGCCTTTGCCTTTGGGCTAGAAGTCTTTCCTGATTTTTAATAAAAATATTCAAAACACATCAAACTCCTTTATTTCAAGCGATTGAGGGTATAACATACAATTTTGTTGATAAGCTTTTGGTCTTTTCGAGCAGAAAGAATATCTCCTAAACGAAACTCATACACATAGCCTGCTTGCATGTCGGCTAAATCAATTTTTACTTTCAGTCCATCGGGCGAAAGGGTAATTTTATCCACCGTTATTTTTTTTACATCAAATTGCTTAGAACCATACGCTTGATGGTACTCGTAATAAAATCTTTTGACCTGATAATTGGCAAGATTCATCGCCGAAGTTGCATCAAGAGGTTTTGAAAAAGTGAGTTCAAAACCCGTACTGGTAAGGTTCATTGCCATGATGTCTAGGTGCTTTTTGCCTTTCCATTGGATGCGTTGAATGCCCCTTGCTCCTACCCAACCGTGGTCGTTTTGTCCGACCCACAGGCTACCATCAGGAGCGAAAGCCAAACGATTGTTGCCAATACGCAATTTATTACCAACCTCCAACGGAATACACGCCCCTTGCAAAGCACCGCCCACTTCTTCGAGCATCAACCGAATCAAGTATTTATGATCCATGTCGCCAATGAGCATTTGTCCGCCAAACATACTAAATTTCCCTTGGGTGTTTTCTAGCACTGGTTGTGTAGGCGAATTGGCAAAATATCCATGTGGAAATTGTACAATTTCCTTGGTACGCATACTGTCGAGTTGGGCTACAGGCAAATTGATTGGCACAACCCTAGGAAAGCCTTTTTTCCAGATTAATCCTGCTGGATGTCCATAAAATTTTCCTTCTTCTACATGATATAATTTGCTTGTGCCAAGCCAATCGCCTTGGTTGTCGGAAACCAACAAACGCCCTTGGGCATCGAAGCCCAAGCCATTGGGCGAACGAAAGCCTACGGCATAGGGATGCAATTTTCCTTGTTTGTCTAAACGCATCACCCAACCACGATACGGCACACACGAGTACATACGCCCCGGTCGAGAAAGCGAATCATACGTGCCTCTTATTTCGGAACGAATACCTGCCCCGTTGGAAGCAAGATTCAAGGCAATGTACAAATTGCCTTGCTTGTCGGCAATCGGGCCAAAGGCAAATTCATGGTAATTACCCGATAGCCCAAAATCGTCGGTGACAGTCTGATACAAGTCGGCTTCGCCATCGCCATTGGTATCTTTTACCCTTGTAAGTTCGGGGCGTTGCATGATAAGTAGCTCATGGTTATTGACAACCAGCAAGCCCAAAGGCTCGTGCAAGCCTTCGGCAAAACGTTTCCATTGTTTTGTTTTCGGGTTGTACATCATCACTTCTCCCCGATGAAAACACGCCACAAAACGCCCATCTGGCATAAAGCCAATGGCTCCCGTTTCGGCCACTAGCCCATCGGGCAGTTGGATATTTTCTACCTCATAGTACATCGCTGCCGAGTCGGCGGGTAGCGAAGTCTGAGCGTAAATTGAGCAACTAAACAAACAAAATATAGCAAATAAGAGTCTTTTCATCATCTTTTATAATAATCTTTTCATCACCACACGTACTTTTTGTGTTTTGGCAGGAATCTTTAGCCATTCGTTTTGCCTATTGCCTCCGCTTATTTGGTAGCTCAAGCCTGTTTGTGGCGGTAAATGAATAAACAAAGGGTACGCATGAGCCGAAAAAGTCCATTCCCGAACCAAGGCCGTTTGGGTTTCGTCCCAGCGTAGCGTTTCGGTTACTTTAACAGCACCGAGCCAATAGTGAAAAGTAGGCAAACGTTTTTGCAAGGTATAACCCTTAAACGCCACCGTTGGTTTTTGTTGTAAGTTTTTTATTCTAAAAGGGAAAGGCTCATTTTCTCGCCAATAGACTTCCCCTACAATCTTTGAAAGTTTGCTTCCATTGCCTTTCCATTGCTCCGAATTATCGACAAAACCGCCCGTCCAAGCATACCGCAAATAACATTTACCCGCATCGAAACAATACGATTCGGTGGGTGTAAGCCCAACAACGATAGCAGCAGGGCCTGCCTCTGGCATAAATGTACGATACAATAAAGGATATTCTAAAGGAAAAGGATGCGGCGAAGGCGTAGCGATGTCGTGGTGATGGGCATGAGGCGAAGGCGAAGATGCCACTATACCTCGTTGTCCTTCGGGAATATTGGTATCTTTTTCGAGCGAAGGAATACTCACTTGTCCTACATAAATAGCCCCGTACATCACATATCCATGCCCTGGGTACGTGCATACATAAGGATAAATACCGGGTTTATCGAGTACGAAGGAAAAGGTTTCCATTTGTCCAGGCTCTACAATACTGGTGTGAGCAATCACCAAGGGAGAGTTGGGGACATAGTGCATTTTTGCTCCTTTGTCATCTAGTTTGGCGGCTTCTTCGACAACCTTCAAGCGAGCATTGGGCTTGGTGACAACCATGTTATGTGCCATATCGTCGTGGTTATCGAGTATAATTGTCAGTTTGGTATTGGGTTTTACCGCCAAGCGAGGCGTATCAAACTGCAAGCCTCCTAGTATTTTAATCGTAATAGTCGTATCTGCTTGTGCTTGTACCAAATGGCTCATCCCGAGCATTCCTACAACAATCCATACGCCAAGTAAAGTTTTTATACGTTTCAAACAGTCCATAAATATCAGAAATTAATCAACTCAATAGCTAAAAACCTACTTTGCTAAAGCCTATTTTTTCCTTTTTTTACCCAAAAATAGAGAGCAAAAATAGTTTTTCTGTACTGCTTTAAGCTTGTTGCTTATTTTTTTGTATCAGTTTTTGGTATTCCATCGGGGTTAATCCTGTATGTTTTTTGAATGCCGTAAAAAAAGTACTTTTAGCTGCAAATCCACAATCTTTGGCAATACCTTCGATGCTGTAGTTCTGGAAATCGTCGCCTTCAAGGTGTTTTTTTACCTCTTTTATTCGTAATCCATTAATAAAATCGTTAAAATTTGTTTTATAATGGTATTTCAGCAACTGAGAAATTTGGTAGGTAGGCAATTGCATATCGTGGGCAAACTCGGCCAAGGTGTATTTGGCTTTGAGGTAGGGTTGTGTTTGAAAGATTTTGTTTTCAAAAATGGCCAGTAATTCGGGGTCTATTACAATTGATTCTTCAAACGCAATCGGTTCTTCTCCCTCTTCTTCGGTTGTTGGTTCTACCTCATGAGCATATTTTAGTGATTTGAAATGAAAAGCTAAGAAGGCAAAGAATACCAAAAACAACAAGGTACTCGCCACAATGACCTGTGCAAATACCGCTCGCAATTCTCCTCCACCAAGGTTTATCTGCAACAGTCCTAGAAAAATCAACTTCATTCCCATGACTACCGTAATAACAACCCCCAAAAATATGCTCCATTTAATAACAGGGAAAGGCACTTTCCATTGGTTTTTATTGAGCGTAGTTAAATTAGCCCATGTAACAAACACATAAACAATCAGTTGCAATACAAGCATGGCTTCTCGCACATCGCTACGCAAATAGCCATCTCGTCCTTCAAAAATTTTATTAATATCTAATTTGAGGGTTTCGAGGTAGCTTATTTTCTGTTCAAATGGTAGATTATAATAAGGCAGTAAGTCGATAACTACCACTAAAACGGGCAAAAAATGCAGGTAATAACGAGGCTTCCAAATGAAATCTGGAAAAATAAGGCTATTCACATAAAAGTAAACCAAGGCTGGCATCGCAAAATACAAAGGCATACCCACCCGGTATATCAAAGCCTGTATTGAAGTATCGAGAGGAGCGAAAAGTATGGTTGTAGCCAATAAAAATATTCCCCATATCACCAAAATAAGGCTCAAAAATACCTTACCTTGATGAAAAAACTGCCGATAAACCCAGATGCTGCTTGCCAGCATCGCAAACGATACAGCAAAGCCCATTACAATCACACTGTTCTCTGCGAGCGTGTTCATAGTATTAAAGGTAAGTAAGGAATTTTATTTGTTACGGATAATCTACTTGGGTATTGCTGCACTAAAGTTCAATAGAATTACTACTGCTTTCACAAAGGTTTTATAGAAGCAGGTCTGCCACCATATTGCCAAACTGATGTTGCTTGATGGCTTTTTTGTCTTCTTGTGATAAGTTTTGTACTCGTTTGTTTCTGATTAATATCCTAAAATACGGGCATTTTCCATCAATTGATAAGTCTTTTTCATCGTTTCCTTTTCTGAATCTAATTATTTCAAATTGTTCAGGATTAAATTTATGTAGAAATGTTATGGGTACTCCTATATGTCCGTCATAATCCAAAGGTATGTCCTCTGTTTTGTCAACATTTATACCGTCATAATTGTCATATTTTGGATATTCATCTTCGTTTCCAACGTATTTTTTTGTTAGTTCAATGTCTTCGTGACGCTTGAAGTTATCTAAGTTTGTGAGCCATAAGCAATTGTTTGGAGATACTATTCTGTTGCCAAAACTATCTATTCTTGCTTCTGTGCCATAAAGTTCGTAATGGTCTGGCACAATAAAGCCTGAAACACCTCTACCAAGATTTATTCCTAACCAAGCTTTATTTTCTTTGATAAGTTTAAAAATTTCCTTGTATGTAATTGCGTTGATATTACCAATAATTAAAAACTTCTTATCATACTTTACTAATTGGGCTACATATTCTCTGAATAACGAAAAGGGAGGGTTTGTCACAACAATATCCGATTGCTTTAATAGTTCGATACTTTCAGCACTACGAAAATCTCCATCACCTTTGAACTTAACAATATCATGAGCATTTGGTTTGTCTTTTTCTTCCTTTTTACCTGTATATTCATAGAAAAAACCATTTTCAGCTTCTTCTATATTGAACAAATCATTTTTTTGTTCTTGATAGCAAGCCGTAATCAATTTCTTTAGTCCTAATTCCTTGAAATTAGAAGCGAAATATTTAAAAAAATTACTAATACGAGCATCATCACAATTGCAAAAAACTACTTTATCTTTAAAATGATTTTTATAATGTTGTAATTCACTTTCTATATCGGAAAGTTGTGTGTAAAACTCATCACTTTTTGATTTTTTAGCCTTTTGCAGTAATTTATTGGTTGCGTTTCTTGCCATAATTACGCCTTACTTTTTAGTTATCTGATTAAATAAATCACTTCCTAGGACTTTGAGAGAGGTTTTTGAAATTTCAATCATAATATCAAACATTTCCTTGTTATTCCACTTTTCTCCCTTTCCTTGCGTATAAATAGATGTTGCTTGAAGCATAATTGTCTTGTTCTTATGCTGAACAAATTTATTCTCGCACAAATTAGTATTAAATCGAAACGTCAATTGTGGATATTCTTTTTCGAGTTGCGTAATGACAAGATTTGATATTTCTCCAACAGTTAAGTCGTGTAATTTTGCTTCCTCACCAAAGATACCCACTACACCTTTCGATTCTTTATGCTGGGTTGTCAATCTTGTTGATTGGTTCTTTTTAGCCATTTTATTAATCCTATCAAGACTTACGCAAAGTGCCTCTGGGGTTAAAACACTAACTCCTATTAAGCATATAAATCTATCTTATTATTTCTGTAAAATTAATCCTTATGCTCGTCTTTTAAGCTTGCAGGCAACTTGTTTATGATGGTAAATATACAAAAAAAACAAACCTTACAAAAACAAAAAAGCCTAACGAGAACACGCCCGATAGACTTTCACTTTTACATCCTTACTTTATATTAAATTTTTAGTATAGCTAATGAAGCCCATTTACAAATGTTTGCTTCACAGATAACTTTCGTGATAGTTTGTACAAGCAAAAATAGTATTTTTCAATACGCTATGGTGCTTTTTTCGTTTGAAATAAGTTCAGAATTACACATTCTGAACAATTTTGCGTAAAGTTAGACTACTGGACTTCCATTTATAAGTATTTTACCTTATCGTACAAATACTCAAATATGCTATTTTCCTATAGTTTGTACACAGCAAACGACAAGATAGTTAAAATGCTTCGGCGATAAAGAAATATACATTTTGCTGTCCTTCACCAAAGCCATAGTCGATTCTCACATTGACGTTTTCTTTCCGATTAATTTTAAAACGCAAGCCTCCGCCATAGCTAGGCTTCCATTGGTACTGAGCCAATGCCAACGAGTTGTTTACACCGCCTAAGCCTGCAAAGCCAATAAGTCCCCAACGTTTGAGTACCTGCCAACGGTATTCAGCTTGGAGTGCCAACAAATTGTTATCTCTAAAACTCCCCAAATAATACCCTCGCATAATCATATCGCCTCCCAATTGAGACAACTCATTGAAAGGAATATCGCCATTCATGAGTTGGAAATAAGCTTGAAGAGCCGCAACGTCGGCACGCTGTTTGACACGCCAGTATTGCCTCAAATCAATCACCGTTTTATCAAAACGATGCGTACTGCCCCACCATGTTCGATGCGTACTCCATTCTATTTGGGCAAAAGTACCTGTAGAAGGCGTAAGTACATTGTCACGGTTATCGAACAAAGCGGAAACATTCAGACCCGAAATTTCAGAGCCTTGAAATCCTGCAATCTGCGATTGTTCGAGTATGCCATTTTGTCCTTGGATATGAAATGTCTTGAAATAACGCCAGCCTAGTCCTGCAAAAAAGCCAGTAGCAATTTTACGAAGCGTAAGGTTTTCAAAACGAATATGGTCGAAAGAAATCAGCTCTTTTTTATCAAGACTTGCGTCTTTGCCTGCTCCGTAATAGTTGACAGGAAAACGATTGAAGCCATAAAAACCCACCAAGTAATATTTTTCTTTGTTGGTAAAAATTTGATAATTATGCTCAAACATCAACTGGTTGTTGAGCGAATACTGGGCAAAAACCGACGTATTAGAAATCCTCGTCAGCGAGTCGCCAGAACCGCCACCGTTGAAAAACCGCTTGATGCCTCCGCCTACAACCCAGTTGGTTTCGGGCATATAAAACACAAAAGGCGAAACCAAATATTTGTTCGTCGTAAAAATTTGTACAATTTTTTGAGCTTTATTGTCTTTTTGTAAAGAATCTTTTTGCCCCATCACTGCACCCATACTTAGGCTGTACAGTAAAATCCATAAAATCCTTTTTTTCTTCATATTTATCAATGCCCCAAAGTGTCAGTAGAGATAGAATTATGAAGTTATGAAAAAAGGCATTAGAATAAAATTGCCCCGCTGGCAGGCGAGGCAATAGAACACTTTATCAGACAAGTGATTTTATGTCGAAGCCTGCCTCCGCAACCGCCTCGCAGATAGTTTCGGCAAGCATTGCTTCGCCCGTAACTGTCAGGATTTTGTCTGGATTGTCGGTATCGACTTTCCAGTTTTCAATTTCCTCTATTTTATTCAAAAAAGGACTTACCTTTTTGATACAGTTACCACAGTTGATGTTGGTTTTGAATTGTAGTGTTTCCATTGTGTGTGAATTATAAATGAATTATGTCTTTTTTCTCAAACCTCGACAAGCGGAGGCTATTACTTACAACCGACACCGAACTAAGCGCCATTGCTGCACTTGCCAACATCGGATTGAGCAGAAAACCATTGAACGGATACAGTAATCCTGCTGCAATCGGAATACCAATGATATTATAAATAAATGCCCAAAACAAATTTTGGTAAATAATCTGCTGAGTCCGATGAGCCAAAGCTATTGCCTGAGCGATACTCGACAAACGGGCGTTGGTCAAGGTCATTTGGGCTACACTCATGGCAATCGCCGCTCCTTTGCCCATTGCAATACTCACATCTGCCTGAGCCAACGCCTGCGAATCGTTGATGCCATCGCCAATCATGGCTACTATTTTTCCTTCTTGTTGCAAGGCCTGTACAAATTGGGCTTTTTCGTCGGGCATTACTTCTGCCTTTACCTGTGTAATACCTACTGCTTTGGCTACACAGGCCGCATTCGAGGCGTTGTCGCCAGTGAGCATATATAAGGCAATGCCTTGGGCTTGCAATTGCCGAAGGGCTACTTGGGCATCGGGTTTCAGGGCATCGGCGAGAGCCACAACCCCCAACAGTTGTGTTTCGTTGGCAAAAGCAACCACCGTATAGGCTTGTTGTAGCCAAGATTCGACATCAAAATCATGCAAGGCAATACCCAATTCTTTCATCCAAGCCAATTTGCCTACATAATAACGCTGTCCGTCATACAGGCCCGTTAGGCCTTTTCCAGCCAAGGTTTCCACCGAAGCAAGCACCACAGGCTTGGTTTGGGTACTTTTCAGGTATGTCACAATTGCCTCCGCCAAGGGATGCGTAGAAGCCATTTCTAAGGCTAAAAGTACAGCCTTGTTTTCTGGATTTTGTAAACCATGTACTGCTACCATTTGCGGTTTACCCTGCGTAATTGTTCCTGTTTTGTCTAGGACTATGGCATCTATGCGGTGAGCAAGGTCGAGGCTTTCGGCATCTTTTATCAAAATGCCCATACCAGCCCCTCTACCAATGGCTACCATTATGGCTGTAGGCGTGGCTAGTCCCAAGGCACAAGGACAAGCAATGACCAGCACCGAAACAGAGGTGAGCAAGGCATGGCTTAGGGCATTTCTTCCGCCAATCGACATCCAAATAATAAACGTCAGCAAGGCTATTCCTAAAACAATCGGCACAAACACCGATGCCACTTTATCTACCGTTTTTTGAATAGGTGCTTTACTGCCTTGGGCTTCCTGCACCTGCCGAATAATATGCGACAAAAGCGTATGACTTCCTACCTTTTCCGCCAACAGTTTCAATTGCCCTTGCTGATTGATTGTTCCAGCAAATAGCTTGTCGCCTTTTTGTTTTTCTATGGGTACAGGCTCGCCAGAGAGCAAACTTTCGTCCACAAACGAATGCCCCGAAAGGACTTTGCCATCAACAGGCACGCTTTCACCAGCTTTTACTATCAGCCTATCGCCTATGCTTACTTCGCTTAAATCCGTCCATTTTTCTTCCCCATTTTCAATCAACCATACCTTTGTTGGACGCATCTGCATCAGTTGCTTGATAGCCCCTGCCGTATGCGACTTAGCTCTTTCTTCCAGCCATTTACCCAACAAAACAAAGGCAATCACCACCGCCGAAGCCTCGAAGTACACCGGTGCATGTAGCCCTTTGGTGTGCCAGTATTGCGGAAAAAATAGGGTAAAAACGCTAAAAAAATAAGCAATGCCTGTGCTGACAGCCACCAAGGTATCCATGTTGGCAGTACGATGTTTGGCTTGTAAATAGGCATTTTTGAAAAATGTTTTACCAAAAATAAAAACCACTGGCGTAGCCAATGCCCATTCGACCCAATTAGCCCACGTTTGGTGCATAAAGAACATTGCAACGACCATCAGTGGCCAAGCCAACACATTTGCTCCTATCACCTTGGTACGTAATTGAGCCAGTTTGTCGGCTTGGTGCAGTTCTTGCGTTTCGGCCAAGGTTTCGGGCGTAGCCTCTATCAAGTCGTAGCCCACCGCCTGTATTTTTTCACGCAGTTGAGCCAACGAGGTCTGCTTGGCATCTATCTCTAAACGCACCGTTTCACTGGCAAAATTGACGCTACAAGCCAGTACGCCTGACTGTTTTTTTAGTACACGCTCGACGCTACTGGCACAAGCGGCACAAGTCATGCCCGTTACGGGGACTTGCCATTGTTGATGTGCTGTTGTTTCCATAAAAATTACTTTAGCTACGCACAAAAGTAGTAATTCTTGACAAGAGCCTATTTACAAAATTTTCGCTAAAATGTATAAAATTCTCTGCAAGAGTCTGCCAAGCTGGCTATCGTTATCAGGCATTATTGAGTATATTTGGCTTTTCTTACACAAAAACTTATTTCGTATGTACAACAAAAGATTCATCAACATTTTATTCTTTTGCTTGTTTTGTAGCAGTCTTTTTGCCCAGACGATACAATCGCCAGAAGAATTTTTACAGTTTAAAAAAGGACAACGATTTTTACGTCATCACCAAGTTGTAAGCTATTATGAATACATAGCTGCCCAATTTCCGAAACAAGTCAAACTTATTCAATACGGCAGCACCAACGAAGGTCGTCCTTTATTGGTAGCCGTTGTTGCTTCGGCCGAAAACTTTGCCAATTTAGAAGAAATTCGTACCAACAACCTCAAAGCCATTGGTTTGCTCGATGGCAAACCCACCGACCGCAAGCAACCTGCTATAGCATGGATGAGCTACAACGTACATGGCAATGAGTCGTGTGGCACAAACACCGCTCCTTTTGTTTTGCACGAATTGCTCAATCCTAATAATACCCGTAGCAAAGCTATTTTAGCAAATACCGTGGTACTTCTCGACCCCTCTATCAATCCTGATGGCTACGACCGTTATGCCAACTGGTATAACCAAAAGGTAGGGGCAACCTTCAATGCTAATCCAGCGGCATGGGAACACAGCGAACCTTGGCCAGGCGGACGATACAATCACTATCTTTTCGACCTCAACCGTGATTGGGCTTGGCAAGTACAAAAAGAATCGCAGGCTCGTATGGCTTTGTACCGCCAATGGATGCCCCAACTCCATGCCGATTTTCATGAACAAGGCGTAGAATCGCCCTATTATTTTTCGCCCGCAGCCAAACCGTATCATGAGGATATCACTACTTGGCAACGTGATTTTCAACGAATCATTGGCGATTATAACAAAAAAGATTTTGATAAAAATGGCTGGTTGTATTTCTCGAAAGAACGTTTCGATTTACTTTATCCTTCGTATGGCGACACCTACCCAACCTATAATGGTGCTTTTGGCATGACCTACGAACAAGGCGGTTCGGGTAGAGCAGGCTTGGGTATTGCCAAAAGAGATGGCGATACGCTTACCCTCAAACAACGCATCGACCACCATTTCAGTACTTCATTTGCTTGTTTAGATGCCATTTCAGCCAATGCCGATAAAGCCGTAAGCGAATTTTACAAGTTTCATAGCAATGCCATCAGCAATCCTGTAGGCACTTATAAAACGTTTATTATCAAGACAAAAGGTGAAGAATCAAGGGTAAAAGAATTTCTCACGTACCTCGACAAAGAAGGATTTCAGTATGGTACAGCCGGTAAAGATATGGTTGCGGCGGTGGCTTATGGCTACAACGAAGACAAAACCTCATCATTGCGTATCGAGGCCGACGACATTGTGTTGAGTCTTTACCAGCCTCGTTCTACGCTCTTGAAAATTTTGATGGAACCTAAAACAATGGTCGAAGATTCGCTTACCTACGACATTACGGCGTGGTCGTTGCCTTATGCTTATGGTTTAAAAGCTTACGCACTCAAAGACCGCTTGATGCCTGCGGGAAAAGTGGCGTTTAAAACAAGTATTAGTAAAAACGAAAATGCGTATGCTTATCTAGCCAAATGGCAATCTTTTACTGATTTGAAATTTTTGGCAAGTCTGATGCAAAAAGGCATTAAAGTTCGGGCAGCCGTAAAATCTTTTGAAATAGACAACCAAAGCTATCCTGCTGGCACATTGATTATCACCCGTACAGGCAACGAAGCTTTAGGCAATAATTTCGACCAAATTGTATTCGACGAAGCCCAACGCTTGCAAGTCAATCTTGTTCCCGTAAACACAGGTATGCCAAGCAAAGGCTCTGATTTTGGTTCTGAAAATGTGGTATTTCTCAAAAAACCTCGCATTGCTACCCTTGCTGGCGATGGCGTTTCGGCCACAGGTTTTGGTGAAGTATGGCATTTTTTCGACCAACAAATCGGTTTTCCTATCACGGTGCTACCCGACAATAGCCTTGGCAATGCCAATTTGAGTGCTTATGATGTATTGATTTTACCAGGCGGAGGCTACAGGTCGCTCAACGATACCCAACTCAACAAGCTCAAAGATTGGGTAAGAGCAGGAGGTAAACTTATTGCTATAGAAAATGCCCTTAAAGTTTTTGCAGGAAAAGAAGGCTTTGATTTAAAAACCAAAGAAGACGACAAGAAAAAAGAAACCGACGAAAGTAAGCTTAAAATCTATGGTAATGCCGAACGAGAAGCTTTATCGGAAGAAACATCGGGTAGCATTTACCGTGTGACACTCGACACTACGCACCCCTTGGCTTTTGGGTATCCGAGTACCTATTTTAGCCTTGTGTTGGAAGGTACAGGCTATCAGTATTTATCAGATGGCTGGAATGTGGGTATAACCAAAGGAAAAGATTTGATGGCTGGTTTTGCTGGCGTAAAAGCCCAAGAAAAACTGAAAAACGCCTTAATTTTTGGCGATGTAGAGTTTGGACAAGGTCATATTATTTATATGGCAAACAACCCTTTGTTCAGAGGTTTTTGGCAAAACGGCAAACTCCTTTTCGGTAATGCAGTGTTTATGGTAGGGAATTAGTGAATTAGTGAGTTAGTGAGTTAGTGAGTTAGTGAGTTAGTGAGTTAGTGAGTTGACAGAATAACAGATACATAAGTTTCAGTATTTACCTGTTTTTATCACAAATAATTCACTAACTCACTCATTAACAATTCACTAACTAAATCAATAATTTTATCGAACAACATACTTAAACGCCACGCCCGTCAGGATATAGCCCGACGTTGTAGCCGTTGAAAACACCTTGTAATTGACGTTCATCAGTCCACTTGCACCCAAATCTTGTGCTTTAGCGACAAGCTCGTTCATCAAATCACGTTTTTGTTGTTCATCATTGCCACGTTTCAACATTCTACCTTTGTATTCTTGGTCTGATGTCAAAGGATATTCTGCCGAAATGGTCAATTTTTCAATCTCAACAAACTTACTTTGTGGCCGGTCTGTGCCTTGCAAAATTTCGATAGGATATTTGTCTTTACCTCCAAAATCGAAGCCCACCCCCGAATCATAGCCTCCTTTTTCATAATTTGGCTTATAATATTGGCTGGTTTGTAAAGGTTTGTTGCAGGCATTACACAAGGCAATCGTGACAAGCAAGCAAACAAGTTTATTAAATGGTTTCTGCATCATAAATCAGTACTCTATCCCAGAGATGTTTACATTCTTCTACAAATTTAAGGTGGATAGGGTCTATTTGGTACGCATCATGCCCAGCTTTATCGTTAAAAACTGTTAAAAGGTTATAATCATAGCTGCGGTCAATCACAGGGCGGTCGGTATCGGCTGGCGTACCTACGTTGAATACAGTGACACCTTCAATCGCACCGAGCGACTGAACACCTGCCACAAACTGTTGGCGGTCGTCGGCAGACAAATCTGCTTTCAACCAGAAATTTACAATATGAACAAACATGGTTTTGGATTTAAAGTGATTAAAAAGGGTTATTTTAAAAGGGTACTACCTTTTTTATCCATCAATATATAACAAAACGATAGTCGCAAGACAAACAACTAGCCTTACGACCATCTTTATACTGGTGCTTACAAATTATCTTTCGCCAATACCACTTTCATTTTTTCGCCCAATTCGTCAGAGGCTTTTACCAATGGCAAACGCACATCCGAACCGCAAATGCCTTTGATTTCTAAGATTTTTTTCACGCCTACAGGGTTGCCTTCTTCATACAAATGTGGGTCGATAGCCAAGAAATCGCCCAATGCTTTGCGTGCCGTTGCGAAATCGCCATCGAGGGCCGCATGAATCATTTGGGTAAATTTCACGGGTACAGCATTGGCAATCACCGACATTACGCCTACGCCTCCACAAGCAATGATGGGTACAGCCTGCACGTCGTCGCCAGAGATAAGCAAAAAGTCTTCGGGCTTATCTTTATAAATTTCCATACATTGCTCAATGATGCAAGAAGCTTCTTTCACCCCGATAATATTCGGATGTTCGGCCAATTTCAACGTTGTAGCCGCCGCCATATTGATGCCTGTACGCCCCGGAATATTATACATAATCACAGGTACTGGCGAAGCATCTGCCACCGCCGAATAGTGGGCTATCACGCCTCTCGCCCCCGGTTTGTTATAATACGGACAAACCGACAAAATGGCATCTACGCCCGACAAGTCGAGTTCTTGCAATTGTTTTACCACTTCTGGCGTATTGTTTCCTCCTACGCCATACACGATAGGAAGATTTTTAACATTATTTTCTTGGATAAATGATAAAATCCGTTTCTTTTCATCCTTTGATGTGGTAGCCGATTCGCCTGTAGTTCCTTGTACAACCAGATAATCTACTCCTCCGTCGCTTACGTGTTGTACTAATGCTTTTAATCCGTCGAAATCGATACTCCCGTCTGCGTGCATAGGAGTCACTAATGCGGGTGCTACCCCATGAAATTTTGGTCTCATTCTAAAATTGTGTTTGATTAAAACATGGCTCTGCCATGTTTTAGGTACGTTGACAATGGTTACTCGTTTATGGCTAACAGCGACAAAAAGTCTTCTTCCGAAATTACTTTTACGCCTAATTTTTCCGCTTTTTCTAGCTTCGATGGCCCTGCTTCGGCCCCAGCCAAAAGGTAGTTTAATTTTTTAGAAACGCCACTCAATACTTTACCGCCGTTGGCTTCTATTTTGAGCTTGAGGTCGTCTCGACCAAAATGTCGAAAAACGCCCGAAATTACAAAAGTTTTTCCTTCTAATGCGTTTCCTTCTACAAGTATTTCTGTAGGCGTATGGACAAACTGCAAGCCAGCCGCTTTGAGCCTTTCTACCAAACGCACATTGGCTTCGTCTGCAAAAAACGCAAGAATGCTTTGGGCGATGCGTTCGCCAATTTCTGGCACTTGTATCAACTCGTCGTAACTGGCTTGTTGCAATGCCTCTATCGTAAGAAAATGATTCGTCAGTTTTTCGGCAACGGTAGCCCCCACAAAGCGAATGCCTATGGCAAAAAGTACTTGTTTGAACGGAATTTCCTTCGACTTTTCAATGCCATTTAAAATATTTTGAATAGATTTTTCCTTAAAACCTTCTAGCCCTTGTAAGTCTTCTTTTTGCAAAACATACAAATCGGCAGGACTTTGCACCAGTCCTTTATGGTAAAACAAATCGATGGTTTCGCTGCCAATATTTTCAATATTCATGGCTTTGCGTTGGATAAAATGCTCAATTTTACCCATGATTTGCGGAGGACAGCCCTTTTCGTTGGGACAATAATGGTTGGCTTCGCCTTCTTTTCGCACCAATGGCGTAGCACATTCGGGGCAAACCGATGGAAAAACGACAGGCAAACAATCAGGCGTTCTTTTACTGGTATCGACACCCGTAATTTTAGGAATAATTTCGCCCCCCTTTTCTACAAAAACGGTATCGCCTAAGTGTAAATCTAGGCGAGCCATTTCGTTGGCATTGTGTACACTTGCCCGCTTTACAACCGTGCCAGCCAATAATACAGGTGTGAGGTTGGCTACAGGCGTAACGTTGCCGGTACGTCCGACTTGGTAGCTAATCGACTCTAAAACCGTTGTAGCCGATTCGGCTTTATATTTATAGGCAATCGCCCAACGAGGCGATTTTGCCGTAAAACCTAATTGTTCTCTTTGCGAAAAAGAATTGATTTTTATCACAATGCCATCGGTATTGAGTGGCAACGCATGGCGTTTTTGTTCCCATTTTTCGATAAAATTCAATACATCATTCATAGACGTACATTTTTTCCACGTAGCAGAAACATTGAATCCAGCCGATTGAAGCCATAGCAAGCTTTCTTCGTGCGTAGCAAAAACCGCAGTTTCCGACAAAAACTGATACACATAAAAATCGAGTTTTCGTTTGGCAACCACCGCCGAATCTTGCATTTTGAATGTACCAGAAGCCGCATTACGAGGATTTGCCAAAAGAGGTTCGCCAATATCTTCTCGCTCTTTATTAATCGCCTCAAACGACGACAAAGGCAAAAAGCCCTCGCCTCGAATCTCAAATTCTAGGGGCATTCCTGTAGCGTCAACACGCAAAGGCAAGGTACGAATCGTTTTTACATTGGCCGTGATGTCGTCGCCTCGCACGCCGTCACCACGTGTTACCCCACGCACCATTACGCCATTGTTGTACCAAACCGACAACGCAACGCCATCAAATTTCAACTCACAAATGTACTCGTAGGTTTGTCCTTCCAAGCCTTTTTGTACCCTTTGGTCGAAATCGAGCAGTTCTTGGGCATTGTAAGTATTGCCCAACGAAAGCATTGGAAAACGATGCGTAACCGACTCAAACCCCTTGGCAACCGTTCCACCGACACGATGCGTAGGCGAATCGTCTCGCACCAAAGAGGGGTACTGAGCTTCTAACGCTTGTAGTTGCTCTAATAATTGGTCGAATTCATAATCTGATATTTCAGACGTAGAACTCATGTAATAAAGTTGGTTATGGTAATTGATTTTTTCAATCAAATCATTTATTTGCTCTTGCGGATTCATCGAATATTTGGGCTTATGCAAATGGTTATTTATGCAATCTTCACATTTCTGAGAAAATTTTCTACAAAACGTCAGCTAAATTTAAGGCATTCCTCTAATTTTAGCCTTAAATTTCGTCTAAGTTACATTAGTTTTTAAGCAAATTTGCTTAAAAAAATTTAAAAACTTTTACCTGCCAGTAATGAAAAACTGTACCCCCACCCTTAGAATGATGGGCTTATTGCTCATGTTATGTTGTAGTGCAAGTGTTTTTGCTCAAAATTGGTCTTATGGCGTTCGAGCAGGCTTTAATGCCAGTGATGCCTCTGGTTTAGGACTTTTCCGAAACCCATCGAATGTATTACCAGCCTATCATATAGGTGTTTTTGGCGAAACGTATCTTTATAATGAAGTTCGTCTTTGTCCCGAATTGACCTATGCCATCAAAGGCTTTAGAAGCGGAGGTAATAACATAAGTGACGGCTTTATCGACTTATCTCTTGTAGGCAAACTGCCACTTGGAGAGGGTATTTCTTACTTTATATTTGGGCCATTTGCCTCCTACCAAATTACGAAAAACGACCTTCTTCCCGACAAAAAGCCTTTTGATATTGGAGGTATTATAGGCTATGGCTACCAAATTAACGAACAACTAGGAGCAGAGTTGAGGGTTGTGTTTCCTGCCACAGTGTGGGAAAGACCAGCATCTTTGGGAGGCGACCCGTACCGACTCGCCGCTTGGAGCATTGGGCTTACCTATTTGTTGCCTTGGGGACAATAATGAAGCCATGCCTTTTTCCTATTCCAAATCGCTTTTATTTTTTCCTTCAACAACAAAAGCGTAATTTTGTGCTATGAAAAATGTAATCATAGCACCGTCTGTGTTAGCCGCAGACTTTGCCAATCTTCAGCGCGATGTTGAGATGGTAAACCAGTCACAAGCCGATTGGTTTCATATTGATGTAATGGATGGTGCATTTGTACCCAATATTTCGTTTGGAATGCCCGTTATTGAAGCAATCAATCGTCATGCAAGAAAACCCTTAGATGTGCATTTGATGATTGAAAAACCAGAGCGTTATTTAGAAGAATTTAAACGTATTGGTGCCAGTAATATTACGGTTCACTACGAGGCTTGTCCGCATATTCACCGTACTTTACAACAAATCAAATCGCTTGGTTGTTTGGCTGGTGTGGTACTCAATCCCGGCACGCCTGTCAATGTACTTGATGCGATAATAGAAGACTGCGATATGGTACTTTTGATGTCGGTTAACCCAGGTTTTGGTGGACAAAAATTCATCGAATCGACTTATGATAAAGTAAGGCAATTGCGTCGAATGATAGACGACCGAGGACTAAACACTATTATTGAGATTGACGGAGGGGTAAACTTTGAAACAGGTACAAAACTCCTCGAAGCAGGTGCTAATGCACTGGTAGCAGGAAGCTTTGTTTTCAATGCCAGTAATCCTCTTGACACCATTGCTCAACTAAAAACGCTATAACTCAGCTATTGAGCGAATGAGTGATTTGTGATTGAGTGATTTACAAATTAAATGCTTTCATTTCACAAATAATAATAATAATGAGTCTTGTATGAAAGTTTGGCTTTGTCTTTAAAATAAAATTGATGTTGTAGCGGCAACTCTTGCAGTTGCCGCATTCAACAGAGCAACCACAAGAGTTGCCAACATCAAAAATCTAACGATAAGAATGATTTTGAACAAAAAAACCTTCGTACAACCCTCATTGACAACTCATTGTTAGTCCTTACTAGATAACTTCTTTGCACTTACTTACGATTTTATAAAAAAGACGCTTTAATCCAACAATCATTTTCCTATATAATTTTATCAGCGACTTATGAAACAAGTCTGTGTTTGTGTAGTTTGTTGTTTAATGTGTTTGACAACATGGGCCCAAAAAACTTTTTGGGCTTCTAAAATCGTGGCTTTTTCAAGCGAATATGCCGACACCAAAACTACCAAAGAATATAGGGCTGTTCAGGTGTTAGGAAAACCCAATAAACTGCCTCAAATTGGCTATAGTGCCTGTGCATGGCAACCTTTAACGCAAGACAACTCTTTGCAAGAAGAATATGTTATCGTGAGTTTCGATACGCTCATGCCTATCAGACAAATTGCGATAGCCGAGAATTTTGGACAGGGCTGTATCACCCGCATCGACGCTTTCGACGAGCGTTTTCAGATTAAACCCATCTGGAGCAACAACGCTTCGCCTAGTGGAGAAACAGGGAAAATGCTCAATATCATCCTCAATCAAGTGACCAGTTTCAAGGTAAAAAGCATTCGGGTATCGCTCAATACTGCCAAAGTAAAAGGCTGGAACCAAATAGATGCCATTGGTATTTCGCAATCGAGTATTCCGATTACGGCTACCATTAATTTAGCCAAAAATTTACCTACGAAAATCGTAAAAGAAAACCTCGGAAAAGGAGTCAATTCGGAATACAAAGAAATAGCCCCCGTGATTTCACAAGATGGAAAAACCCTGTATTTCACCCGTTGGCTACATCCTAGAAACTTGGGCGAGCTAAAAAATCAAGATATTTGGTATGCCGAACTACAAGCTAATGGCACGTGGGGACAAGCCAAGCAATTTCCGCAGCCTATCAACAACGATTTGCATAATGCGGTATGTGGCATTTCTTTAGATGGTAAAAAAATCTTGTTGAGTAATATCTATTTGCAAGATGGAAGCATGACCAAGGGCGTTTCGCTTGCCCAACGCATCACCAACGAAGCCTGGACGTTTCCGATGCCACTCAACATCAAAAACTTCGACAACCTTTCTGAATATTCTGAATATTCGTTATCGCCTAATAGCAAAATCCTGATTCTAACAGCTTTACTAAAAAACACCGAAGGTAATAAAGATATTTACGTATCATTTCTGCAAGACAACAACTCGTGGTCTGAACCCATCAACTTGGGTAGCAAAGTCAATACAGCCGAAGATGAATCGACCCCGTTTTTGGCAGCAGATACCAAAACCCTGTACTTTTCATCGAAAGGATGGTCGGGCTATGGCAACAATGACATTTTTGTCACCCGACGTTTAGACGACACTTGGCAACGGTGGTCGGAACCCGAAAACCTTGGCCCGCTTATCAATACGCCTGCTTGGGATGGCTATTTTTCTCTTTCGGCCAATGGCGATTATGGCTACATTTGTTCGGAAGAAAACTCGCTCGGACAAGAAGATATTTTCAGGTTTACCTTACCGCAGTCTATCAAACCCGAAGCCGTTATTCAACTTACAGGTGGCGTATTTAGTGCCACCGACAAGCAGCCTTTGCAAGCACAAATCAAAATACAAGCCGAGAGCGAAAACGATACCGTGTGCTTTACCTACGACCCTAGCGAAGGCAACTACAAAGTAATGCTTTCTACGAAGAAAAAATACACCGTTTCGGCCAGCAAAAAAGGTTATCTTACTTCCGTAGAAACCCTCGATTTTACGACCGACGAGGCTTATAAAGAAGTGAAAAAAGATATTTTTATCTTTCCGATGAAAGCCGGCGAACGTACTATTTTGAAAAGTATTTTGTTTGACCAAAGTAAATTCGATTTATTACCCGAATCGTACAATGAACTCAACGCCCTTGTAGCCGTCATGCGTGAAAACCAAGGTTTAGAAATCATGCTCGAAGGACATACCGACAACCAAGGCGATTGGAATGCCAATTTGCAACTGTCGCAGCAACGGGTACAAGCAGTAAGAAAATATTTGGTAGCACATGGTATTGCAGAAAGACGCATTCAAATACAAGGCTATGGCCCTTCTCGCCCGATTGCAAGCAACAATTCGGAAGACAAACGAAAACTCAACCGCCGAGTAGAAGTATTGGTAGTAAAAGAATAAATTACACGAAAAATCCTTGGTATTATTTTTGTAATATATTACTTGTTTTGGTCAAATCCACCCTATTATATGATATTTTCAAAGAGCATTTTTCGCAAGATGTTGGGCTACTTAGTGGTGTTTATGTGGTACATTGGCAACAAGGCACAAGCACAGAACATCCAGTGGATGAGCGGAGTAGCAGCCTATTCTTCCGAAAAAATCTTACCCCAAGCGGGTCATCGAGATTATAAAACCCAACCGGCTATCACCTCTTCGCCCAACAACGGGGCTTTCTTAGAGGTGATTTTCGATAACCCTATGCCTATCAAACAATTAGTTTTCAAAAAAGGTATCGAAGAAGAAGGCATCAGACAAATTGTGGTGACAGATAACCGCCAAGTCAATCATACCCTTTACCAAAAAGACGACAGTTGGGGAAGCTTTTTTCGCTCCCAACATTTTTTGCATTATGTCATTCCTTCGCCTACACCTTACATGGTGCAGAAAGTTCGCTTGGTGATGAACCCCAATAGCCTTCATACCCTTTTGCCCAGTCAACCCATTGGGATTTCTACTGAAAGCCAAGTGAAAGATGGCGATATTCGTGTGGCAACCGATGCCCCTACAGAAATCATCAGAGAAAATATGGGCAAAGCCATCAATTCTCGTCACCAAGAATTTGCCCCAGTCATTTCGAGCGATGGCAATACTTTGTATTATACACGCAATTACGTTTCGCTTTTTGGTAAAGGCAAAGACCAAGATATATGGTTTAGTACCAAAGATGCCGAGGGCAATTGGACCAAAGCCCAAAGCTTAGGCATTCCGCTCAACAACGAAGACGACAACGCTGTGTTTGCTATTTCTGCCGACGGAAGAGAGGTTTTGCTCCTCAATACCTATTTGAAAAATGGTAAAATGAGTGCTGGCATTTCTCGCTCTTATCGCAAAGGCAACGAATGGTCGTTTCCAGAAGATGTAAAAATAGATAATTTTTATAACTATAATCCTTATGCCGATTTCACGCTGTCGAGCGATGGCAACGTCATGGTGATGTCTATTCAACGCAATTTTACCCAAGGCAAAAGAGATTTATATGTATCTTTTAGAAAAAGTACGAACGAATGGACAGAGCCTCGCAACATGGGGACTGTCATCAATACCTCCGAACACGAAGTAACGCCCTTTATTGCTGCCGATGGCAAAACCCTGTATTTTTCTACAAGGGGCTTTCCGGGCTATGGCGACAACGATATATTTAAAACCCAACGCCTCGACGACACTTGGCTTACGTGGTCGGAACCCGAAAACCTTGGTAAGGCCATCAATACCCCCAACTGGGACGGCTTTTTTACCTTACCAGCCAAAGGCGATTATGCTTATATGTGTACCTATAACACGGCGGCCGAAAAAGAAGACATTTACCGACTGCTGTTGCCACAAGCAGCACGCCCCGAACCCGTATATGTATGGAAAGGCGACGTACTGAGTACTACCGACCAAAAAGCTATTAGTTGTGAAATTCAGGTATTTAGCCTAAACAATACTTCCAAAAATATCCTTGCCAACTACGACCCCATGCAAGGCAAATTTCAGTTGATTTTACCCCTGCAACAAGCCTATCAGGTTGTTCCTAGAAAAAAAGGATATTTGGCCATTAGCGAATGGCTCGATTTACGCCAAGAAAACACCTACCGAGAAGAGCGTAAAAACCTCTATATGATGCCTTTAGAAGCGGGCAACAAAGCCGTACTGAACAGTCTTTCGTTTGCCCAAGGCTCATCGGTATTGTCGCTAGAAGCCATGCAAGACCTCCAACGCATTGCCCAAGCGATGAAGGAAATTCCGAGCCTTGAAGTGCTTTTTGAAGGACATACCGACAACCAAGGTGATTTTTATCTCAACCTACAACTATCGGAAGAGCGGGTAAAACAAGTGAAAAATTACCTCATCAAACAAGGCATTGCCGAACATCGCATCCAAACCAAAGGTTGGGGGCCAGCCCGACCCATCGCCAGTAACGCTACCGAAGAAAAACGAAAACTCAACCGAAGAGTGGAATTTACTGTAACGAAAAAATAGATTTTAGTAAAATCATCTTATTTTTGTAAAAATCCTAAGCTTATTGAAAGCTTACACCACTAAGGTTATCGCTTACTTATGTTATTTTATTGATTCGGTATGAAAAAAATAGGACTTCTTATATTATTGGTGCTCCTTGGCATAGGAGGATTCTTTTATTACAAAAAATCATCTTCTGCCAATTATGTCATCACCGAATTAGTACCCAATAATACCTTGGTATTGATTGAAACAAGTCACTGGATAGATTTCAAACAAGCGGTAAAAGGCCTGCCTGTACCGCTGCTTCAACAACTCCCCGAACAAGCCCATTTACTAACCGATATTGGCTTTACAAACGAAGAAGTCAATAAATTATTCGAGCAAAAACTGATTTATTTGGCAGTATTACCACAAAGCAAAGAAGCCTTGTCGTTGGTGAATTATTTGCCTCTTAATAGTGATGACGAAGCTTTTTTAGAAAAATTTTTATCTATCGGTAAAAATGCCGAACAATACCGAAAAATCACCCACACAACCCAAGGGCAAAAAATCCACGAAATTTACAACCACGAAACCCAACTATTGGTAGCCTATACCATTTTCAACGATATTCTGGTTTTTAGTCAATCGACACTCAGTTTAGAAGAAATTTTACTCCATAAAAATCACTCGTGGGTCAGTTCGCTGAGTTTAGCAAGCCCTGTCCTAAACGAGCGTCCCAATGTGTGCATCAGCCATGTCAATCCCCTTGCCTTTGAACGCTACGGCAAGCAGTTGGTACAAAAACACACCGCTATGCCGTATTTAGGACAAGTGCTGCAAGGCTCTTGGCAATGGAATAGCCAACAACTGAAACAAAGCCAAATCTTGAGCAAATCGACAAGTCCAACCAACTTATTCAAGCAACAAGATAAGGCATTCGACATGGCACAAGTAGTACCCAACAATACAGCTTTGTTGCTTTATGTGCCAATAGATAACGCTTCGGCTTTGCAAGAAACCGTTCAGCAACAAATCAAAGGAAATGAATTTTTACGAAAATTAGCAGAAAAAGCCCAAGACGAATTTGATTTAGACCTCGAAGATTTTACCAAACGTATCAATGGCGACCTGCTATTGCTCAATACCGAAACGGGCTATGCAGATAAAAATAACAAAATTTTACTGATTAAAAATAGTAGCCTTGCCAACGAACTCAAACAATACGCCTCAGACGTAGCCGACAAAAATGATACCTCGGTCATGACCCTGCAATTTGGGGGCTATACCCTCTTTTCTTTGGGTATCAGAGAGTTTCCAGCCCTTACGCTAGGGCCACTTTTTTACGGTTTTAGCGAATGTTATTTTACTACCTACAAAGATTACTTGGTCATTGCCAGCAATTTTTCATGCTTACAAGATTATCTACAAAGCCTTAGCCAAACCGAAGTGTGGATTAACAGCCAGAAACACCAACAACTCTTAACGCACTGTAAACCAGCCGCCTTGACCTTCATTCTCGACCATAGCAAAAGCTTCCAAAGCTTAAATAGCATCATTGCCAGCACCCTCCAAGAAGCCGTAGCCTCAAACGAAGAAAACCTAGGCAACATCGCTTATACTATTGTGCAGCAACGAGCAGAAGAAAATACCTGGCTAACCCTCCTCAACAAAGGCGAACGCAACACCAGTACAGGCAGTGCTGGCTCGCTCGTGAAGTTATCGAGCAAAGCACAAAATATTGGTTTTAAACCCTTTAGCGTCATTAATCCTTGGAGTAAAAAGCAAGAATTGTTGATTCAAGACCAAGGAAATCAATTGCATTTACTGGTCGATGGCAAAGATGTATGGAAATATAAGCTCGACAGCAAGCTCTTAGATTCGCCTAAATTTATGAAAACCAAGGGCGACCACGACCAGATTTTGCTCCTCGCCACGGCAAACAAATTGTATAAACTTACCCGAAAAGACAAAGAAAAAGGCTTTGCGGTGATTAGCAGTGAATACGTAGAAGGACTTACGGCAAAAGGCATTGCCTTGTTTGAAAAAAGTGCTTCGAGTAGCGACTTTTCCCTTTTAAATGCCAACGGAGAATTTTTTCATTTCAAAAAAAGTAACTTAGAACTACTCGAACAAGATCACGTAACCGAAGACACAGGTACGCTTTTTCTGCCCATTCCAACCCTGCTCATCAAAGGCAATATTTATGCCTTGTGCGTGGACGACAACGGCATCGCCCAATTGATTGATGCCGACGGCAAAATGGCCGATGGCTTTCCTGTTTATACGTCTATTACCGACTCAAACCCTATCATCGAAGTAAACGAGGGTAAAGTAAGCATTGTCATCGTAGGCACAAGAGGCGAACTCACACGCTTCAATACCACTGGTGCGATTACGCAAACCAACCAATTTTTCAGACCCGACAATGCGTACAAGTTCCAAGCCGTTCACTCCGACAAGCTCAACGATTGGGTCGTTATCAGAAGCGACAACAAAACCATTACGATACTCGATGCCAACGACAAAGAGCTATTTACGGTAAAAGACCTTCCTTTTGGCAAAAAAACCTACTATTACTATAACCTAGGTTTAGGGAAGAAGTTTTATGCCATTGCCAACGGCAACGCCTATTATCTTTACAACGAGCAAGGGCAAGCCCTCAACAAACGTCCTTTTGTATCTATCAGCCAGCCCAACATTACGTATGCCGAGTCGTACAATAAGCTCATTATCGAAACGCATACCTCGTATAGCTATGAAACATGGGGGATTAAATTGGGACAATAAAAAAGGCTGTAGCAACTACAGCCCTATCAAAAACAATACAGCATTTTTTACAACAGTACAATAAAGCTCTTGAAAACAGCCCCCAAACGTACTGCGTCAAATATACGTTGTTCGCTCGCACCGTGGCTTTTTACAGAAGCTTCGTGCGATGTTACGCACATTTCGCAACCATTGATAGCCGAAATAACCAAACTCAACAACTCGAAAAACTCTTTCCCCAACACAGGATTCATCATAATAGACATCCGAATCCCAGCAGGCATATTGTTGTAGGTTTCTTTGTCCATAAAGTGACGGAAACGGTAAAATACGTTGTTGGCATTCATCAACGATACGCAACCAGCCACTTCTAATAATTCTTTTTCTGTTACACCTTTGGCTTTGGCTAATCCTTCAAGGGCTTCTATCAAGGCACTTGATTTCTCGTTGATAGCCACACCTAATGCCAACAAAGTGGCATCTTTTTCTGACAACGTTTGTGCTTTCAACACACTCGAAACATTCAGTTTCAAATCTTTGATATAACGGTGGTCTGCTGCATTGAAGCGATCAAGCAAGACAGAAGCAAGTTCGGCAGGAAGATTTACTTCTGCAAACAAATTCTTTTTAGTTTCGCTAACTGTACCAAACATGATGGAAAATATTTATAGCTTAAAACTATACAAATAAGTTAAATTAGTGAGTTAGTGAGTTAGTGAGTTAGTGAATTAAATTTCCAATTAAAAACTGTAAGTTTTTGAAAATCAAAACATTAATCCATAATTAACAATTAGTATTGTATGAAGTGGCAACTGCAAGAGTTGCTGCTACAACAAAAAATACTAATAATAAGAACGCTTTTGAACAAAATAATATCCTTCGTACAGCCCTAATTCACAATGCTACCTTGTTACTCAACAAATCTTTTTTGTATAATTTTAAAACGCTTTATTTTGTATAAAAAGAAGAGAAAGCCCAAGCCAAGCCATAAATACTTGGCTTAGGTATATAAAGAAAGACTATACCGAAAGTGTTTCTTCGCCTTTTTTCCAGTTGCAAGGGCAAAGCTCGTCTGTTTGAAGAGCATCCAATACACGAAGAACTTCGTCAACATTACGACCTACCGACAAATCGTTGGCACAAACCCAACGGATAATACCTTGTGGGTCAACGATGTACGTTACACGGTAAGCGATTTTTTCGTTTGCTTCCAAAATACCCAATTCATCAGCCAATGACTTAGAAGTATCGGCCAACATCGGGAATTTCAAGCCACGCAAATCATCGTGGTTGTTTCTCCAAGCCAAGTGTACAAACTCAGAATCAGTAGAAGCACCAATCAATACAGCGTCACGGTCGCTGAAATCTTCAACTTTAGCGTTGAACGCAGCAATTTCTGTAGGACATACAAAAGTAAAATCTTTTGGCCACCAGAACATTACCATCCATTTACCTGCATTTTTGTGGTCTTCAGAAGTGATGTCGTAAAATTCTTTACCTTTTTCAATTGAAACTACTGATGCTTTTTTGAACGCTGGGAATTCTGCACCCAAGCCTAACATACGATTTGCCATTTTTTTGTAAATTTATGATTGAAATTTATTTTTTGCTTTTATTAAAATTGTACAATTTCAATATATTTTTTAACTATAAAAACAGGGTTTAGCCTTAGAAAAATCTTATATTGCTATTGACCTGACAAAGGTCATGACAAAAGTTTCTTCAAGCAAATCAATATTATTTATATTTGTATAGAAAAACTTTATAGCCCAACTTAACCCGATGACAATTACCCAATTAGAATACATCATTGCAGTTGAAAATCTCAGAAACTTTGTCCAAGCCGCCGAAAGTTGCTTTGTGACGCAACCAACGTTGAGTATGCAGATTCAAAAATTAGAAGACGAACTTGGCGTAAAAATATTTGACAGAAGCCGACAGCCCGTAGTGACAACCCAAATTGGGGCTGAAATCATTCAGCAAGCACGCATTACCCTTGCCGAATATATGAAAATCAAAGAAGTGGTGCATTCGGGCAAAAACGACATTGCTGGCGAAGTACGGCTGGGCGTAATTCCGACCATTGCCCCTTATCTTTTGCCTTTATTCCTCAACGATTTTTTAGAAAAATATCCTAATATTGAACTAAAAATCAAGGAATTAACCACCGAACGCATGATTCAGCACTTGAAAAATGATGATTTGGATATAGGCATTTTGGCAACGCCTTTGCAACAACCGCATATTTTGGAATACCCCATTTTTTACGAAGAATTGGTTTTGTACGTTTCCAAAGAAAATGCCCTGTATCAGAAAGAATATGCCCTTTCGGAAGACATCGACCCCAAGGAATTATGGCTTTTGGAAGAAGGCCATTGCTTGCGTTCGCAAATCGAAAACCTTTGCGAACTACGCCGTAAAAGCATTGGTCATGCCCAATTTGAGTACCAAGCGGG